>JBEBSS010000042.1:0-24078 GCA_040394175.1 Leucobacter soli
GTGCGCCTCGACCGCTACTTCCGGCTCTTCGACAATCACAAGTACGCGGTGATCGACCCCTCCCAGGACCAACCCGAACTGACCCGGCTCATCGAGGTGGACCCCGCCGAGGGATTCATCCTGCATCCGGGCGAGTTCGTGCTCGGCTCGACCTACGAGAAAGTCTCGCTCCCGGACGACATCGCGGCGCGTCTCGAGGGCAAGAGCTCGCTCGGACGTCTCGGCCTCCTCACTCACTCCACCGCGGGCTTCATCGACCCCGGATTCGAGGGGCACGTGACCCTCGAACTCTCGAACGTCGCCACCCTTCCGATTCGGCTGTGGCCCGGCATGAAGATCGGCCAGCTGTGCTTCTTCCGACTCTCTTCCGCCGCCGAACGCCCCTACGGCGCCGGCGCCACCTTCTCCCGCTATCTCGGCCAGCGCGGGCCGACCGCATCTCGGTCGTTCCAGAACTTCCATCGCACCGACGTCACAGTGACCGATGAGGGTGCGCTCGGAAGCTAGCGCGCACCTCAGGGCTGGCCGGGACGCAGCTCGACGAAGAGCGCCTGCGCCTCGGCGCACAGCACCTCGCCGTGCCAGATCTCGCCCAGCAGAAAGCGCTTGCGTCCGTCGATCCGCTCGACGCGGGCCTTCACGGTCAGCAGCTCATTCGTCGGAGTGATCGCCCGAAAATCCGTGTGCAGATAGGCCGTGCGCGACGGCGGACGATGCAGCCCAGCCGAGAGCCGCCCGAGGATCTCGTCGAAGATCAATGCGACCACACCTCCGTGCGCCGCGCTGTTGACTCCGAGGAAGAAGTCGCCGATCCTCGTCCTGCCCAGAAACTGCTCGTCGTCGAGCCGGAGCGTCTCGACCTCGGGCATCATGGCGTGCACTCCCGTATGGCGGCGCCTTCCGCGCCCGAACCTGCGCTCCACCTCGGGAACCGCACGCTGCTCGGCCTCAGCTCGCATCACCGCCAAGCGATCACGCATCTCGCGCATGTCGCCCGCGGACAGATCCGCCGCCGCGAACGCGTGCAGAAACCCCTGCAGTTCGTCGATCAGTTCGGCATAGACGGGACTGTGCTCGTCGAGCCCCGCAGCGAGCCAGCGAAGAATCGCATCGGTGCCGCTCAGCGGCTGGGTATCCATCAGTGGGTTCCTCTCAGACCTGCGAGCCGCGGCCGCATCCGTTGCGCCCCTGGCCGGGCGCCTCCGCAGACCTGGCTCACCGGCGATTCGACTGCCGCTGATCGATCCGCGCCTGCTTCTGCAGCATCTCGTTGTACGCATGCAGTTCGGCCTCGCCCGAACGGTCGGCCGCGCGATCCTTGCGCTTCTGCTCCTTCTCATCGCTTCTCGACCACTGGATCGCCACGATCAGCGCGAGCGAGAGCGTCGGCAGCTCACCGATTCCCCACGCGATGCCGCCTCCCGTGTTCTGATCCTCGAGCGGCGTGGCCCCCCAGGTCCGGCCCATCGCGCCGTACCAGTCGGCAAGCAGCAGACCGTTCCCGGTCATGATGGTGACGCCGAAGAACGCATGCGATGCCATCGTCGCAAAGAGCGTCACGATGCGCAGCGGATACGGGAAGCGGTAGGGCACGGGATCGATGCCGATCATCGAGAGATTGAAAAGATAGCCCGAGATCAGGAAGTGGATGATCATCCACTGGTGCCCCACATGCTCCTCCGCCGCCCAACGGGCGATCGGGGTGAAGTAGAACACCCACAGCGATCCCGCGAAGATCACCGCAGCGACGGCAGGATGCGTGATGACCTTCGAATACGGCGTCTGCACCATCCACAGGATCCATTCGCGACCGCCCCACGACCCGTCGTTGCGTTTCGGCACCGCGCGGAGCGCAAGCGTGATCGGCGCACCGAGCACCAGCACAAGCGGGATCAGCATCGTCAGCATCATGTGCCCGAGCATGTGCACACTGAACAGGTACTGTTCGTACGCGTTGAGGGCCCCGTTCGTCGTATAGAAGAGCAGCACGAGACCCGTGAGCCACGCGATCGTCCGACCGATCGGCCAGGCGTCCCCCCGACGATGCAGACGCCAGACGGCGCCAAGGTACATGAGCGCACCGAAGAGGCACACCAGCACCCAGGCAAGATCGAACTTCCACTCCGTCAAGTAGCTCATCGGCGTGAGTTCCGCCGGCAGAGGATCGCCGGTCAGCCATTCGGCTGGTGTCACCGAGGGGCTGCCCGTCTCTCTCGCGGATTCGAGCGCCACCGGGGTCGCCGTGCGACCGAGCGCTGCGGCGAGGCCGCTTGCCGCGCCCATGACAGCAAGCTCGGCAACGATGAGCCACGCGAAGACCCGACCGCCGCGCGGTCCAGGAATCGCCCTGATCGCCCGCTGCCGCCACACCACCCCGAAGATGCCGAGGCCGACCAGCGCGGCAACTTTCAGCAGGACGATCTGCCCATACCCGGTGCTGAACAACTGATCCCAGTTGCCGACGCGCATCCATGCGCTCACCGCTCCAGAAGCGGAGACGCCGATGAACGCGAAGAACGCCAGGGAGCTGTAGCGGGAGACGAGCGTCGCAAGCCGGGCGCGGTCCACCGCCTTCGCTATGAACACCAGCGTGATGAGACCGCCGAGCCAGACCGCGGCTCCGATGAGGTGGACGAGCAGCGAGTTCACCGCCTGCGAGTGGTTCGCTGCACCCGCCGCATGACCCTGCGAGGCGATCGGGAACGTCGTGCTCAGCGCGGCCACCAGAGCGATCAGCACGAGTCGACGATCCCGCACGGCGAAGCAGAGCACCGTCGTGCTCGCCGCCAACAGGATGAGCACGAGCCAGTATCTGCCGAGCTCGATCGAGGTGACGAACTGGGCAAGACCCGCGCCGAACATCTCGTCGCCCGAGAGCGGCTTGCCCAGCACATCTGCGTAGGTGAAGATCAGCGCGGCGGTGGCGGAGACGGTGACCACCGCGGCGCTCCCCGAGGCGAGATCCATCGCGATCCTCGACTCCGGCCGCTCGTTCGAGAGCGCCCAGACCACCATCACCAGCGCGCCGATCATGCCCGCCATGCCGATGTTCATCAGCGACCGCGAGATCGGAATTCCGTACCGCACGACGTCACCCGGGTCGAGCAGGCTGCGCTCGTCAGCCGCCCCGCCGATCGAGAGACCGATGAACAGGATGACGAGCGTGGCCGCCAGCAGTACCGCGGGCGCGAGAATGCGGAGGGAACGAGGCACCCGTCAAGCCTACGCCCTGCGGCGGAGTGCGAGTCTGGGTGCGATTCCGCAGCCGTCCCGATGCGGCCGGGACGGCCCGTTCAGCCGTTCCACACAGTCACCCTGCCGACCACCCAGCCGAGCGCGCGCATCGTGGCGAGCGCGAGCGCCGAGAACGCCACCGCGATCACCACCATCTGATCCACGAGCGAGAACTTCAGGGTCTCCCCGAGCATCCAGCCCAGACCGGACTGAATACCGTAGAGCTCCGAGGCGAGCGCACTCGTCCACGCGACCAGACCCGCGAAGATCAAGGGTCCGCGAACCTCTGGCAGCACCGCCGGGAAGATCACCATCAGATACATCTTGACGCCGCGAACCCCGAGCGTGCGCGGGTACTCGATCACCTCGGGCGGAATGTTGCGCACCGCGTTGGTCACGGCCACGAAGATGATGAAGGTGACACCGAAGATGATGAAGACCGCACTCGCCAGGGTCGTCGCACCGAACCACAGGGTGAAGAGCGGAGCCATCGCGAGCGTCGGCAGCATGCGCATGAGCTCGGCGACACCCGTCACCCCGTACCGCAGCGGGCGCAACCCCGAGACGAGGAATCCCAGCAGCGCGCCCAGCGCGGTTCCGACGACCAGACCGACGAGCACCCGCCACAGCGTCACCCCGCCGTTCGTGACCAGCGCCAGCAGTGCGGCCTGCACCGAAGCCTCTCCGCCGTTCGCCGTGGCCGAGATGCCGAACCCTCCCTTGAAGAAGTTGCTCAGCCCCAGAAATCCGTCGGTGACGATCGTCGAAATCGACGGCATCACCTGCGCGGCCTGGGGGCCGGAGCGACCGATGATCTGCGCCGCGATCTCCCAGGCGATCAGCCCGATGGCGGCTCCGGCCAGGAGCGTCCATGACTTCGGACGCGTGCGGAGCTTCGCGTCGAACGACCTCCGCGCTCCCCCGCGGCGAGCCGGGGACTTACGGGACGGCGCACGGCCCTCGCCGGAGGGGTGCGCTCCCCGGGTCTGCGTCGACTCGATCGGCTCGATCACGGTGCTCATGACTGGCTCGCCTTGGACTGGAGCTCCTCGAGCAGGAATCGTCGCATGTCGTCGGCTTCCTGGTTGGTGCGCAACGCGTCGGTGCGCGGGCGGTCGAAGTCCACCATCAGATCGGCGCCGATCACGCCATTGCTCACGACCACGATCCGATCGGCGAGCTTCAACGCCTCGTCGACATCGTGAGTGACGAAGACGATGGTTTTCTTCGTCTCCTCCCACAGCGCGAGAAGCGTGTTGTGCAGCGTCGCCCTGGTGAAATAGTCGAGCGAGCCGAATGGCTCGTCCATCAGGAGGATGTCGGGGTTGTTCGCGAACACCGCCGCGATGGCGGCGCGCTTGCGCATGCCGCCCGAGAGCTGACGCGGCCACGCGCGCTCCCGACCGGTCAGGCCGACTGCCTCGATGAAGTGTCGAACCCTCGGCTCCCACTCCCGCTTCGGCACGCCGCGCATCCGAGGTCCGAACGATACGTTGTCCTTGACTCGCAGCCACATGGGAATCGCATCCTGCTGGAACACCATCCCGAGATTCGCACTGGGCCCCTCGACTCGGGTGCCGAGCGCCTCGACGACGCCCGAGGTCGGTTCCTGGAGCCCGGTCATGCAGCGCAGCAACGTGCTCTTGCCCTGGCCCGAGGGTCCGAGGATGCAGAGGAACTGGCCACGGGGAACGTCGAGGTCGAGGCCGCGCAATGGGGTGACGACTCCATCTCCGGTGCCGAAGGAGACCTCGAGATCCTGGATCCGGAAGGCCAGTTCGGTGCCCACGGACGCATCGGTTGTTGCGATGTCATTCATCATTCTTTTCCTTACCAATCCAAAACGGTGGCTACTGCCACCTGAGCAGGCCGCGGATGACCGCCCGGAACACCAGATCGAGCAGGATCGCGACCAGGCCGACGGCGATCGCGATCGCCAACACTGCGGCGACGTTCGCCTGAGTGGCGCGAAGTGCGATCAGGCGTCCCGCCCCGCTCTCCGACCCGAGCAGCTCGACGCTCGCGGTCACGGCGATCGCGGTCGAGAGAGCGAGTCGCAACCCCGACAGGATCGCCGGCAGCGTGCCGGGTAGCACGACGGACCAGAAGCGCCCGGTCCTCCCGATCCCCAACCCCGCCGCGTACTCCTCCGTGACTTTGGGAAGCGACAGCGCCGCCGACTGGGCGACCATCGCGACGGTGATGAAGGCGTAGAACGTGACGAGCACGAACTTGTTCTCCGCTCCGTTGCCGAACCACACCAGGAAGAACGGGGCGAGCACGAGCACGGGGACCGCACCGAACACGAAGAGCACCGGCTCCGACAGGTTGCGCACGAATTGCAGGCGGGCGCTCGACAGGCCGACGAGCACACCGAGCGCGCTCCCGAGCATCCACCCGGCGATCGAGATGCCGACGGTGTACCCGATATTGATCAGGTACCCCGGGTTCTTGACCCCCAGGTAACGAAGCCCGGCATCGTCGAACATGCTGGCCTGGAAGTTCTGCACGACCGCACTGGGCGAGGGCAGGATCGCCACATAGTTGATCTGCCGGGCGATGAGCTCCCAGACGAGCAGGAAGATCGCCACACCGGCGATCTGCCACGCCATCCCTGAGAGCGCGGCGCGGCGCACCGCCCGGCGCTGCCGCTGGGCGGGAAGCCCATTGGCAGACGCCAGGCGAATGCTGCGAGTGACTGCGGAGGTCATGATGCTGCCGCAGCCGCCAAACGGTAGGCGTCCAGGTAGTTGCGATGCTCGTACTGCTGTTGCGCTTGCGTCTTCAGGTCTCCATCAGGTGCGGCCTCGATGGCCTTGTCCGCTGCTTCGCGGTACTTGACGAGATCCTTGTAGATGTTCCCCGCGATGCTCAGCGAATCGGGAGTGTGGCCCGCCCCGATCACCCCGCTCTCGGCGAGACTGTCGATCTGCGCGCCCATGACCTCATCGAAGAAGAACGGGTCGCCCTCGTTGAGGTAGAACTCGGCCGCGTCCTCGAAGTTGCGCATCGAGTACAGTCCGTCGAACATTCCGGCGAGCTCTTCTGTCGTGATCTCCGACCCGGTGTAGCTGTTCAGGTATCCGCGGAAGCGCTCGACGGTGCCCTCGGGGTCGGCCTCGAGGTCATCGATCAGGCGATAGATCACCGAGGTGAACCGGAGCAGCGTCTCATAGTTCTGCGAGGCGTATTCGGTGGTGGTGAGGTAGCCCGAGAAGGTGGAACGCAGGCTCACGGTCGATGCCGCCGGCTCGTTCTCGATCACGTCGCGCAGCTCGATCAGCGGCTCCCAGCCGTTGAGCTGCATCGTCGTGATCTGCGCCGCACCGGTCGGCGAGGCGAAGTCGGCCTGGCCGATGAAGCTGGCGCGGACGATGTCCGGGTTCGCGAGGTAGGTGACGTCGAGATCTCCGAGCGTCATCCCTGCCTTCTCGAGGATCAGCTCGTAAAACGTCGGCACCACGCCCTCTCGCAGGATGACGGGCTCGCCGCGCAGTTGCTCGACGACGGTCTTCACTGCGTCCTCGTAGCTCTTGCCCTTGCTCATCGCCTGTTCGAGAGTGGTGTACTTGCCCTTCGGCGCGAGGATCCGGTAGCCGTAGAACACGTCGCTGATCGCGAAGGTCACGACGTTGTCGACGCTGTCGAGCTGCGAGACGATGGCCGGCGGATAGCCGGAGCCCACCTCGATCTGCTTGTTCAGCAGCGGAGTGAGCGCCGCGATCAGATCGACCTGTGCGCCGTTGGGCTCGGGGCTGATGGTGATTCCGACCTCGTCGAAATAGCCGTTGGCGATGCCCGCGACGGCGAGCAGTTCATCGGCGTAGGGCGAGAATCCGGCTTCGACGCTGACCTCCGGAATCGTGTCGCCTGGCTCTGCCATGCCGCCGGGAGCCACCGGTGCCTCCGGGGCCGCCTGCGGCGCGCATGCGGTCAGGAGGAGGGCGGTGGCGGCCGCCAAGGGAAGCCATCTCCGTAGTTTCTTCATGTCTGTACTCCTTGGGTTGCTGGTTATTCGGAAGAGGATGGGAGCTGCGGTCGCACGGGGCGAGGGGGATCGACGTGCAGGACGGGCACATTCGGCTGGTCCGCGTAGACGCGGGCGATGAGATCGCGCTGATTGCGCTCCACGCCCACGCGCATCACTTTGCCGCTCGCCGTCAACTCGCCGAGTTCCTGACTGAACTGCCGGTCGAGCAGGACGATCTTGCGCACCCGCTCCTGCGGCGCGAGGTCGGCGTTGAGCTGTGCCGCGGCAGAGCCGAGCTGTTGGGGGTCGAGTGGATCCTGCTCGTTCGGTGCGGCAATCGCGACGAGGTAGGGCCAGCGGTCGCCGACCAGCACGAAGTCGCTCACCCCGGTTGCCGCGCGGAATCGGTTCTCGTAGCCCTCCGGAGAGATGTTCTTGCCTGTCGAGGTCACGATCAGGTTCTTCTTTCGACCCGTGATGAAGAGGAAGCCGTCTCCGTCGATATGGCCGAGATCGCCGGTGTGCAGCCAGCCGTCGTGCAGCACCTCCGCGGTCGAATCGGGGTCGTCGAGGTAGCCCGCGAACACGTTGTCTCCGCGGACGAGCACTTCGCCGTCCTCGGCGATTCTGACGGACAGGCCGGGGAGGGGTCTGCCGACGCTCCCGGCTCGCCTGCAGTGCGGCGTGCCGATCGCGACGGCCGTCGAGGATTCGGTGAGTCCGTACCCGTCGACGATCTGCACGCCGGCTCTGGCGTAGGCAGCGAGGTATTCCTCGGGAAGCGGCGCCCCGCCGCTGAGGGCGTACCGCAGCTTCGGTCCGAACAGCTCGCTCAACCGGTCTTCGCGGTTCGATCCATCACCCGTCTCGGCGGTGACGGAGACCGCATGCTCGAACAGTCGTGGCACTCCTGCGACGTACGTCGGTGCGGTCTGGGTGATCTGGGCAAGGATCTCGGAGGTGCTTCCGGAGCCGTACACGATCTCTCCGCCGACGCACAGGCTGGTCAGCTGCTGCAGCCGCGCCGAGGCGTGCGCGAGCGGCAAGTAGATGAAGGCGGACTCACGATGCGCGTAGCCGGACTCGGGATGCCGCTCCGCCTGCAGCACCATCCCGAGCACGGCCGCATAGTTGCGGTGCAGGATCACGCATCCCTTGGGACGCCCGGTGGATCCCGAGGAGAACGAGATCGTGAAGTGGTCTTCGGGACGGGTGCGCGCCCAGACCGCGCCTCCCTCGGCCCGATCGGCGAGGTCGCCGAGATCGCCGTCGGCCTCTCCGACCTGGAGCACACCGAGCGGGAGCGTCGCGGCCTCGCGCGGGAGCTCGGTTCCCGCCTCCACGATCAGCGCGCTGGGCCGTGCGGTCTCGAGCGCTTCGGCGATCTGCGATTCGGTGGCCGTCGGGTACAGCGGCACGAGCGTGGTGCCGAGCATGAGGGAGGCGAGTTCGATCACGGTCCAGTCAGCTCGAGTGCGCAGCACGAGCGCCAGCCGATCCCTCGGCTCGACTCCGCGATCCCTGAGCACCTGTGCGGCGGAGTGGGCGAGTTCGAGCAGCTCGGCATAGTCGCGGGTGCGCCATTCGCCCGCACTGAGGAAACGCTGGGCGGGTGCCGACAAGCTTCGCTGCACGCTCTGCTCGAGGATTTCGGCAACTGTGTCAACCATTGCGTTTTTTCCATTCTATGAAAAGCATCTTTGCTCTAAAGAAAAACTAGCTACAAGGTGGGGCCGAAATCAAGGCTGAATCTCTCGAATTCGGAAGATTTCTCAGGCAACGTCGACTCCACCCGCCAATCAGGCGTCCGCCGCACCGCCGCCCCCACCCGCGCGCTCGGCAAGGATCCGGGTCGCGTTCGCGGCAACGGCATCCGGGAGCGGGGCCGAGGTGCGCTGCACCTGATCGAAATGGACGGTCACTGCATCGAGCACCGCCGCAGCCTCCCCCTCGATCAGACGCAGAGTCTGTCGATAGGTGATCGAGCTGCGCCCGATCTTCACGACATCGCAATCGATCGTGAAGAGCGCGCCCCTCGGCACTTCCTGTTGATACGAAATCTGCTGCGAGACATCGGCCCAGCCGAGCCCTTCGACCGGGCGATACCCGAGCGCGGCGAAGAAGTGCTGAGCCGCGTCGTCGAAGGCACCCACGTAATGCCTCGTGTTCAAGTGATCGTTGGCGTCGCACAGCCACGGATGCGCAACCCCCGAATACGTCGTCATCTGGTCGTTCATACGAATGCTCCCATTCCTGTTGCGGCTCGTGTCGCCACGAGACCGGATATCTCATCAGTTCCTTCGTAGGTGTACACCGCCTCTGCATCGCAGAAGAAGCGCATCACTCCCGTCTCGAGCACGATCCCGTTGCCACCGCACAGCTCGCGGGCAATCGCAACCGTCTCTCGCATCATCCGCGAGACGGCATACTTGGCGAGCGCGGAGTGCTCGTCCTCGTAGCGTCCCGCCTCGTGCATCTCAGCCACCCTGACCGCATAGGCGAGGCCCGCGGTGACGTTGTCCAGCATGCGCGCCACCTTGCCCTGCACCAGCTGGAACTTTGCCAGCGGCCTGCCGAACTGCTCCCTCGTCGTGATGTACCTCAGCGCCGCCTCGTACGCGCCCGCCTGCAACCCGGCAGCCAGCCACACCACGCTGGCCCGCATGCGCCGAAGCATGCGCCCGACGTCGGCAAAGGAGTCGACGCCCTGCAGTCGCAGCGACTCCGGAACGCGCACATCGCGCATCGCGATATCCGCGTTGTTCACGATCCGCAGCGACGCCTTGTGCTCGATCTTGGTCACCTCGAACCCGGGAGTCTCCCGGGGCACCAGGAACGCCCTGACCGCATCGGAGTCCGTTTCGCGAGCGATCACGCACACGTGGGTGGCGTAGGCGGCGCTGCCGATCCAGCGCTTCGCGCCGTTCAGCACCCACGCATCCCCGTCCCGACGCGCGGTCGTCTCCATCCCGCGAGCCACGTCGCTGCCGTGGTCGGGCTCCGTGATTGCGAACACTCCACGGAGTTCGTACTCGACGATCTGACGCACCAATTCGTCCCGCTGATCGGGAGAAGCGCCATCCAGTACCGCGCTCATGATCATGGTCGCCTGACCGCTGAAGTAGGTCGCCATCGACGCATCGACGCGGGCGATCTCGAAGAGCCGAAACCCCTCGAACAGCGGTCGCGGTCGCTGTCCGGAGTCCCGCAGTTCCACAGGATCGAGCAGCCTGAGAGCCATGAGCCCCTCCGCCAGATCGGACGGAAACTCGCCGCGCTCCCAGTAATCGTCGACCACGGGCGCCACCTCGGCCTCCAGGAAGCCGCGCAGACGGAGGATCGCCGCCTGCTCCGGCGCGGAAAGCGCTGACGCGTAGCGGTACACATCGCAGTGCGGGTAGAGGGTCATGTCCATGCTCCTTTGTCGGATCGGTGCGCGGGATCAGCGCGAGTACTGCAGTATCGTTGCGGCGACGACCGCCGGGCGTTCCTCACCGCGCAGTCGCAGCTCGACGTCGGCGTACACTCGTGCGCCGACTCTCGGCTCGCCCAGCGATCGGACCTCTCGGATCCTCGCGTGCATGCTCACCTCGGAGTCCACCGGAACCGGACGGAGAAACCGGACGCGATCAAGCCCGTAGTTCAGTCCCTCGGTCGCATCGGTGACCTCGAGCATTCGAGTCCAGAAACCACCGAGCAGCGAGAGCATCAGATATCCATGCACGATCGTGCCGCCGAAGGGGCCCTCCGCCGCGCGGTCGGGATCCACATGAATCCACTGGCCGTCACCGCTGGCTGCGGCGAATGCGTCGATGTCGGCCTGCGTCACCGTCACCGGCACCTCGCTCGCCAGCTCCGCTCCCGCGAGCGAAGGCATCTCGCCGATCGTGAGCCGCATCACAGCGACAGACCTCCGTCGACCAAGAGCACCTGACCGGTCACGAACCCTGCCTCCTCGCTCGCGAGGAATGCGATCGCCGTCGCGACGTCCTCCGGTTGGCCCACCCGACGCACCGGTGTCACGGCCGCGGTCTGCGCCCGATACTCCTCGGGCTCGATCCCCACCCGTCTGGCGGTGGCATCGGTCATCTCGGTATGGATGTATCCGGGGCCGACCGCGTTGACCGTGATGCCGAAAGGACCGAGCTCGATCGCGAGGGTACGCGTGAGCCCCTCCAGTCCCGCCTTCGCGGCCGAGTAGTTCGCCTGTCCCCGATTTCCTCCCGCAGCGATGCTCGAAAGGTTCACGATCCTCCCGTATCCCCGCTCGACCATCTGCCGCTGGGCGGCGCGGCTGAGGGCGAACGCGCCGCGCAGATGCACCGACATGACCGCATCCCAATCCTGATCGGTCATGCGAAACAGCAGGTTGTCGCGCGTGATGCCCGCGTTGTTCACGAGCACGTCGAGAGATCCGGCACGATCCACGATCTGCGCAACGCACGCGTCGACCGCACTCGAGTCCGTGACATCCACCGCGACCGCGATCGCACCGTCGATGCGGCGAGCGGCGTCCTCGGCACGCTGCTGATCGATATCGAGGATCGCGACTCGCGCCCCCTCGGCCGCGAGTCGCTGGGCGGTGGCGAATCCGATGCCGCCTGCTCCTCCGGAGACCGCGGCCACTCGCTGCTCGAACCGGGAGCCGCTCATCGTGCGTCCGACCACCACGGACCGAGATCGGCGCGCACTTCGTCGGGCGTCTGCAACGCACGACCCTGCAGGGTGATCAGCTGCGCCGCCACTTCCACCAGCTCCGCATTGGAGCCGGCTTTCTCGGCACGGGTCACACGAAGACTGTCCTCCAACCCGACCCGCACATCGAGCCCCATCCCTGCAGCGAGCGCCGCATGACGGAACTGCATCGGGTATCCGGTCGCCGCGACGCCCACCACTCCGAGGTCGTCACCGAGCACGCGCCGGGCCGTCGCATTGAGGTGGAACAGATCCTCGAGGTCGTTCCCGGCACCTCCGAGCACCCCGAGCACGAACTGCACGCGGACCGGCGCCTCGAGCACTCCCGAGTCGATGAGGTACCGTGCCATTCCGAGATGGCTCATGTCGTAGATCTCGAGTTCAGGGGTGATGCCCTGCTCGCGGAATTGGCCCGCGAAGTCTCGGAGCATGGCGAGCGTGTTCTTGAACACCACGGTGCCGCTCTGCTCGAGTATCTCGCGCTCCCACGCGTGATTCACGGCGGGCCACCTGGCCGGATCCGGATAGCCCTCGTAGTTCATCGTGCCGAGATTGAAGGTCGCGAGTTCCGGGCTGGTCACCAGCGCCCCCGCGAGCCGCTCCTCGGCGGTCATATGGGGCGAGCCGCCGGTGGAGATGCTGATGACCGCATCGACCTGATCGCGGATCCCCTGCACCATGTCGACGAAACGCGCCTTGTCGGCGCTCGGTCGACCGTCATCGTCGCGAGCGTGCAGGTGAATCACCGCCGCGCCGGCCTCGACGGCAGCGACCGACTGGGCGATCACGTCCTCGACACGACACGGCAACGCGGGGCTCTGGCTCGGCAGCACGTCGCCACCGGTCACCGCCGCGGTGATAGCAATTGAATCGTATTTTCCCCTGGTCATGATGACACCTTGCTTCTCTCGAGATTGACTGAATGAGTGGAGGCGACCACGTCGAGCGCGCCGTCCGCGGCTTCGAGGAACCGCTGGGCGTCGGCAGAGGTGTGCACCGACGAGACGTAGAACTTGGCGCCCGGCACGACGTAGATGCCTCGGCGCAGCATCTCCGCACCGAAGGTGACAGAGGCCGCCCGGTCGCTCGCCAGGTAGCTCCGCAGGTCGACGATGGGCTCGCTCGGACGGAATACGACGTCGAAGAAGACGTCAGGGCCGACCAGCTCGATCGAAATGCCCTTCTCCGAAGCGAGCCGGCGCAGACCGGAGGTCAGCTCGCTCACATGCGAGGCGATGGCCTCTCGGCCCTGCGACTCGTCGAGTTCGCGCAGCAGCGCCAATCCGGCCGCCGCACCCAACGGGTTGCCGTTGAGCGTTCCGCTCATGAACGCGCGTTGCTGCGCGCCGGGGGTCTCGGGCACCAGATAGTCGAGCAGGTCCCTGCTCGCCGCGACGGCACCGACCGCCGTACCGCCGCCGACGGCCTTTCCGAGGGCGACCAGATCGGCGCGCACCCCATAGAGTTCCTGCGCACCTCCGCGACTCAGCCGGAAGCCGGTGACGACCTCGTCGAAGATCAAAAGCGCACCCGTCTCGTCGGCGAGTTCGCGCAACCCCTGCAAGAATCCGGGGGCCGGGGGGAGGGAGCGCTGCACGGGCTCGACGATGATCGCAGCGAGATCCTCGCGATGCGCTCGGGCGACCTCCCGCGCGCTGTCGAGGTCGTTGAACCCGGCGACCACGATCTTCTCGGTGGCACCCGAGGGGATTCCCTCGTAGTCCGCGCCCACCGCGCCGCGGTCGCCCGGTGTCCCTGGGAAGCTGGGAAGCGCGTAGTCGTGATGTCCGTGATACGCCCCGGCGAACTTCATCACCGTCTCACGACCCGTCGCCGCCCGCGCGAGCCGCATCGCGAAGAAGGTGGCCTGCGAGCCGTCTGCGCAGAACTTCACCGCTTCCACGTTCGGCACCGACGAGACGATGAGTTCGGCGAGCTCGATGGCCGGCTCGTTCATCGCGTAGAAGTGGGTTCCCTTCGCAGCCTGTGCGGCGAGCGCCTCGGTGACGCGGGGATGCGCGTGGCCGATCAGCAGAGGGCCTGAGCCCAGTGTGTAGTCGACCAGTTCTGCCCCGTCGGTCGAGAAGAGGCGTGAACCCCGCCCGTGGCTCGCGACGAATGCGTCGGCATCGGGAATCCGGGTGTATCCGAAACAGGCGCCGGGGATCACCCGATCAGCTCGTTCGATCAGCGTGCGTGCCTGATGCGTCATGATGCCGCTCCGTTCGTGATGAGATGATGCCCCTCGGCGCGGCCGGGGGCGACCTCGACGGTGAGGCCGTAGTCGCTCGCCGCGCGTTCGGGGGAGATGTATCCGTTGTCGAGATCGGACTGGATCGCCGAGAGGGGGCGTTCGGAGGGGTTGCCGTACCCGCCGGCTCCGGCGCAGGTGAGGCGCAGGATCGATCCGGCCGGGACTCCGCTGCGCACGGTCTTGCCCGGGAGACGCTCCTCGGTTCCGTCGGGCAGTGTCAGCACGAAGGACGCGCGTTCTCCGGGGCGTCCGCCCTGCAGCCCGTAGGGCTGACTCCCATCGCGGTCCGCGACCATCGTGAGCGTGGCCTCCTCGGTGAACTCGACCACGCGGGTGATGCCGCCGCCGCCGCGATGCCGTCCGGCGCCGCCGCCGTCCTCGCGGATCTCATACGCGAGGACGCGGATGGGATGGTTGCCTTCCAGCACCTCCACCGGGGTGTTACCGGTATTGCCGATGCTGGTGCGTCGCGCGTGCGAACCGTCGAAACCGGTGTTGGCGCCCTGGGCCGCCCCGTGCACCTCATACATGATGCTGTCGTCCACGACTCCTTCCCGACCCACGATGAGCACGGTGGAGCTGCCGGTGCCGGCCGCGCAGACGCGATCGGGCACCGCCTGGGAGAGTGCGCCGAGGACGACGTCCGCGATGCGTGCCGCGGTCTCGTGGTTTCCCGCGACGACGGGTGCAGGTGCGTGGGGGTTCACCGTCGTGCCGATGGGAGTGATGATGCGCACGGGCCGATAGGAGCCCGAGTTCGATGCCGTATGCGGCTCGGCCACGGCTTTGAGCGCGAAGTAGGTCGCCGAGAGGGTCACCGCGAGCGGACTGTTGACGCCGCCTCGTGCCTGGGGTGACGTGCCGGAGAAGTCGATCTCGACCTCATCATCCTCGATCGTGACGGAGACTCGGATCTCGAGCGGGTCGCGGCTGAACCCGTCCCCGTCGATGACGTCGGAGAACTCGTACCGCCCATCGGGCATCTCCCGGAACGCGGCCCGTGCACGTCGCTCGCTCACATCGAGCACCTCACGCATGCTCTGCTCGACCACGTCGGTGCCGTAGCGCTCGCAGTAGTCGAGCAGGCGCCGCTCGGCGGCGAGACAGCCGGCGTACTGCGACCTCATGTCGCCCAGTCGCTCGGCAGAGTTGCGCACGTTGGCCGAAATGATCGAGATGAGTTCTTCGTTGATCACTCCGCGGCGATAGATCTTGACCGGGGGCATTCGCAGTCCCTCGCCGTAGAGATCGGTGGCCCGGAGGTTGTAGCTACCGGGGGTGGGGCCGCCGATATCGACGTAGTGGCCGCGCACCGCGGCGAAGGCGATCAGTCGGCCGTCCGAGAAGATCGGCTTGGCCATGATGAAGTCGGGCATGTGATTGTTGCCCTGGTAGGGGTCGTTCTGCAGCAGCACGTCGCCGGGCTCCAGCGTGTCCGCAGGGATCTTCGCGAGGATGCCCCGCATCGATGTCGGCATGCTGGCGAGGTGGATCGGAATGTCGCCGATGCCCTGCGCCACGATGTCGCCGTTCGCATCGAGCAGGCCGCAGGAGAGGTCACCGGCCTCCCGCCAGAGGTTCGAGTAGGCGGTGCGGAGCACCACGGACTTCATCTCGGCGACCGCGGTGCGGAGGCCGGCGTCCATCACCGAGAGCGTGATCGGGTCGAGCGCGGTCCGGGTGGTCGCTTCCACAGTGTCCAACATCAGTTTCCTCCCAGGGTGAGCAGAAGATTGCCGTATCCGTCAACGCGCGTCAGCGAGCGCGCGGGCACCACGAAGGTGGTGTCGTTCGATTCGATGACCGCAGCCCCCTCGATCAGGTGCCCTGGCCTCAAGTTCTCGCGGCGGAACAACGGCACTTGCGCGGTCTCCGTTGCAGAGACGACGAGGGGTCGGGTTCCGTGCGAGAGCGGGCTTCCGGTCGAGAGCGTCGCGGGCTTGAGGTCGGTGCGGGTGATCGAGCCGGTGCCGCTCACTCGCGCGGTGGCGATGTCGATGGGCTCTCCGTCGACTCGGAATCCGTTGGCGCGCTCGTGCACGGTGTGGAACTTTTCGATGACGCGCTCCACCCATCCCTGGTCGAACCTGCTGTCCACCTCAACGGTGATGGGCGTGTTCTGTCCGACGTAGTTCAAGTCGAGCGACATCATCACCGTTTGCCGAGAAACGGGCACCCCGTCCTCTTCGAGCTCGCGCGATGCGAGTTCGCTCAGTTCGGTCAGCACCGCGATGAGTCCGCCGACGACCGAGTCCTCGAGCCGCGCCTGGAAGCTCGCGGCGTGGTTGTGCAGGACGTCGGAGACCACCAGGCCGACCGCTGAGAGGCAGCCGGCGACCGGTGGCACGATGACGGTGGGGATCGACATCTCGAGTGCGATGTCTGCGGCATGCATCGGTCCGGCGCCGCCAAAGGCGTTCAATGCGAAGTCGCGCGGGTCGTAGCCCCGCCCGACCGAGATCGCGCGCACTGCACCGGCCATCGCCGCATTGCTGATCTTGCGAATGCCGAGCGCCGTCTCGATCGCGTCCAGTCCGAGCTGTGCACCGAGCCGACCGCAGGCTTCGAGCGCGAGGGCGCGATCGACGATCACATCATCGCCGAGCGCTGCACCGTCTGCGAGGATCCCGAGCACGGCGTTGGCGTCGGTCACGGTCGGTTCCGTGCCCCCGCGTCCGTAGCACACCGGGCCGGGCGAGGCGCCGGCGCTGAGAGGGCCGACGAGGAACTGCCCACCGGAGTCGACGTGAGCGATGCTGCCACCGCCTGTCCCGATGGTCTCGATATCGACCGTGGGAACACGGACCGGCATCTCCATCACCTCGCGCGCGGTCGTGAGCGGGATCCGGGTGTCGGCGAGCAGCGCGACGTCGAAGCTCGTGCCGCCCATGTCGACCGTGATGGTGTTGGCGATTCCCGTCTGCTGCGAGATCCATCTGCCAGCAACGACGCCCCCGCTGGGGCCGGAGAGCAGGAGGTTGACCGGATGCTCTGCAGCGCGGCGGGGCGAAGTCACGCCGCCGTTCGACTGCATGATCCAGGTCTGCAGCCCGTGCCGCCACTGCTGCACCTTCTGGGTGAGCTCTTCCAGGTACGGGGCGCAGACCGGTGCAAGGTAGGCGTTGAGCGCCGTGGTCGACGTGCGCTCGTATTCGCGGACCTGCGGCAGGATCTCGCTCGACAGCGACACGTGGATGTCGGGCGCCACCTCTCGGATCACCTCTGCTGCGCGTCGCTCGTGTTCGGCATTGAGGTAGGAGTAGAGGAAGGTGATCGCGACGCTCTTGATGCCCCGCTCGGCCATCGACTGCGCCGCGGTCCGCACGCCCGCCTCGTCGAGCTCGGTCACGACTTCGCCGTCACGGCCGATTCGCTCGCCTACTTCGTAGCGATCCTTGCGTGCGACGAGTGGCTCGGGGCCCGGTGACATCAGGTCGTAGAGCGCCTCGGGAGCCCGCGTGAGGCGTGCGATCTCGAGCGTGTCCCGAAAGCCCTGCGTGGTCAGAATGGCGGTCCGGGGACCGTTTCGCTCGAGCGAGACGTTGGTCCCGATCGTGGTGCCGTGCACCAGATCGCGCAGGTCGTCGAGCTCGACGGCCCCTGCGTTGTGCACCACGCGCGACGCCGCCGCCACCACGGCTGCTGCCGGGTCGTGCTTTCGCGACGAGACTTTGGCGCTGCTGATGAGGCCGGTCTCCTCGTCCCAGAGCACCGCGTCAGTAAAGGTGCCTCCGGCGTCTACACCGATTCGCTTCATTCGTTCTCTCCCGGTTGATGTGCAAGCTACTACTTTGTTTCCACTGAGTGAAAACACTTCCTATTTTGCGGAACCTGGAATTAGTATTGCCAAGAACCCGGCGAATGGCAAGCAGTTTTTTTACTCAACAGCAATTGCTTTCATCAAATGGGACAATCTCTACCATCCACCGCACTCACCGAGGAGAAGCATGAACCCGCAGGCAGAGACCACCTGGAACGATCAGGGCGAATACCGCGACATCAGCTACCGTGTCAGCCCCGAGGGCATCGCGCTCATCACCATCGAACGACCCGAGAAGCGAAACGCATTCCGCCCGCTGACGAGCGCGGAACTCGCCCACGCATTCGCGCGGGCACGCAATGATCGCGCCGTCCGCGTCGTCCTCCTCACGGGCAGCGGTGACAAGGCGTTCTGCGCCGGCGCAGACCTTTCCGCCCGAGGCGACGGGTTCTCAGATCCGGGGTGGCCCGCGGCTCTCGCGCCCGCAAGCGTCTCAGATGTGCAACTCGCGATCCGACGCATCGAGAAGCCGGTGATCGCCCTCGTCAGCGGGTTCGCCATCGGAGGCGGTCAGGTCCTGCACCAGGTCTGCGACCTCTCGATTGCCGCCGAGCACTCGCGCTTCGGTCAGGTCGGACCCCGTGTCGGCAGCTTCGACGGAGGCTACGGCATCAACCTCCTCGCCAAGCAGATCGGACACAAGCGAGCCAAGGAGATCTGGTTCCTCTGCCGCCAGTACAGCGCGGAGGAGGCGTTGAACTGGGGCCTCGTCAACGCAGTCGTGCCAGGAGAAGGGCTGCTCGATGCCGGCATCTCCTGGGCGCGAGAGCTGATCCAGATGTCTCCCGCAGCGCTGCGCCTGCTCAAGTCGAGCGTCAACGCCGAAGAGGACGGGCTCGCGGGAATCGCGCAACTGGCCGACGACAGCTGCCAGCTGTACTACGGTACGGAGGAAGCCGCAGAAGGCGCGGCGGCATTCCTCGAGCGCAGGGCACCGGAATTCGACGGACTGCACGCCTTCAAATGAGCGATCGCGCCGTGAACAGGGTAATCTTCGAGAACTAGCACTCACGAACACCGCATCCGTAGGAGGCACATGACACGCGAGGATTCCCGGGGAATGCTCGAACGTGGGCTCGACATCCTCGGGGCGCTCGGTGAGCGCCCCGAGGGAATGGCCCTCACCGAGATAGTGAAGGCGACCGGCCTCCCCGTCAGCACCACCCACCGGCTCCTGCACATCGTGGTCTCGAACGGCTTCGCCGCATTCGACAGCGCGACCAAGAGATACACGCTCGGCGTCCGCATCTTCGAACTCGCGAACCGGGTGCGTTCGGTGCAGACGATCTCGCAGGTCGCCCGTCCACGCATGCGCGAGCTCGCAGAGCACACCGGAGAAACCGTGCAGCTCGCCGTGCTCGCCGACGACAGCGCGATGTTCCTCGAGAAGGTCGGCGCCGACCGCTCGATCACGATCAGGGGCTCAGTCGGGCAGCGCGAGCCGCTGTGGGCCACCTCGACCGGAAAGGTCCTCCTCGCGTCGCTCGACAGCGATGCCAGGCAGAAGCTCGTCGAGCAGCTGAAGCTGACGGCCTACACCGATCACACCATCACTTCGAAGGCGAAACTGCTCACCTATATCGAGCAGGTGGCCGAACAGGGCTGGGCGTTCACCGACGAAGAATACGACCGAGACGTCCGAGCGATCGCTGTCCCAGTGAGCAACCCTGAGGGTGTCGTGGTGGCCGCACTCTGCATTGCAGGCCCCAAGTACCGACTCGACCCCGAGACGCTGCAGGGCTGGCTGCCCGCGCTACGCGAGAAAGCGCACCACATCGGCGTGCAACTCGCTCCATAGGCATACTGTCCCGGATCATTGTCGACGTCGACGTGACCCGGCCGCCTTCCGCTCACCCCGAAGAGCGGAATAGCCGGCGGAGGGCGAAAGATGCGTGTGCGCGAGGAGCACGTGCCGATCGCCCGCCACCACACAGTCCGCAAGAAACGACACACAGCGACGAACAACGGGACGCGAAGAAGCGCCCACACGGCAAGACCGAGCGCGCACACCGCACCCTCACCACCATGAGCCCGCCCGGCTCTGGACCCGAGTACAGAACGGGACCCCCGGCAAGAGCCGGGGGTCCCGTGTACTTCTGTGGTGAAGAACTTACTTCACAGCAGCCTTGAGCTTCGAGCCGACCGAAACCTTGACGCGCTTGCCAGCGGGGATCTCGATGGTCTCGCCGGTGCGGGGGTTGCGGCCGGTGCGAGCCGAGGTGGTAGCGGTCTCGAACGAGAGCCAGCCGGGGATTGCGACCTTGCCACCCGCAGCAACGGTCTCGGAGATGGCAGCGAAGAGGCCATCGAGCACGTTCGACACAGCAGCCTGGCTCTGGCCAGTCTCAGCGGCGATCTTGGCAACGAGCTCAGTCTTGTTCAGCGACATAGTTTCCGTCTTCCTCCCGGGCCCGCGCCATGCGGTCGTGCCCTGCTTGGTTTTGCCCCACAAACGGGGAGATCGGTTGATCGCGTACGAATCTACCCCACAATCACCGGAATTCTGCGGAATCAAGCGGATTTGAATGAGAATTTGAGGCTTGGAGGGGTGAAATTCAGCTCTCGGCGCACAAAAACAGGAGCAAACCGCCAATTCACGCGCCTCCGAGGTGCTGGGCGGCTCCGCGCACTCGTCTGGGGCCGACCGCGGGGTCGTACGCACGCCCCCGATCCGCGACGGACAGCGCTCGACCGCCGAGCCAGCGCAACCCTATGCGTCGGCCGCTACCACCACGCCGCGGCGCATGACGAGGCGTGGCTTCAGGCGCTCGACGACGACCTGCGCGATGTGCTCCGCCACGAATTCGAGACGGGTCCCGCTCCGGGGTCCCTCCCACTCCTCGATCTCCGGGATACCGAGCATCCGCCCTCCGGCCGTCGAGGCGATCCTGAAGACGCGTTCGAGCTCCGCATCTGTTCCGGCGCCGGTCAGATAACCGAGGAGATGCGCCCGATCCACCATGCTGCCCGTCCCGAACGGACTCCATGAATCACGCACGCCATCCGACCCGAGTGCGAGATTCACCCCGTGCTTCTCGAAGAGCGCAGGATCAGCGACCGGTGCCGAACCCAAGGCGCAGGTCACGATCCAGATACCCGCCTCGGCGACCAGATCGAGCGTATGCTCCAGCGTGGGGAGCGCGGGATCGCAGAGCGCGAACGCATGGCCGATCGTCACCCGCCCCTGCCTGCCGCCGGCGATCGCCCTCGAAGCGATCTCGCGAATCTGCGCCAGACCCTCCTCGCCACCATCGTGCAGGTGGATATCCAGATCCCGGCCCGCGCGATCGGCGAGGCCGAAGACCGCATCGAGATGCCCGGACACGTCGCCCTCCAGCCCGCCCGGATCGATCCCCCCGACAAGATCGGCCCCCGCGCCGAGCGCGGACTCCATCAGTTCGAGCGTGCCCGGATTCGTCAGCAGGCCGAACTGCGGAAACGCCACGATCTGCACGGTCAGATGCGGTGCGAGCCGCTCGGCCGCGGCGCGCACCCCCTCGACGTTCGCGATGCCGATCTCGCTCGAGACGTCGACATGCGCCCGCATCGCGAGCGTTCCATTTCGCACTGCCTGATCGAGCAGCCGGTACGAACGATCCTCGACGCTCTCCGTATGGGCGAGCTGCATCGAGAGGTCGTTGCGGATGAAGTCCCTGAGTGTCCGGGCCGGCCGGCGGGACGCCCAGGCCCCACCCCAGGTGGTCTTGTCCGGATGGATGTGCGCGTCCACGAGGCCCGGCGTGCACAGCACCGGATCCTGCGCGTCGATATCCATCCTTCGCCTCTCCTACCCGCAGGTTCCGTCGTGAATGAGCTGCGCTGCCTGGTCGGTCTCCGGCGTCATCGTATAGGCGGGGAAGTCGGCTGCTGCCCACGCGAGTCGATCCCGATCCGCACCGAGAAACATCGCGGCGTACGAGCTCGCGGTCGCCTCGAAGTGGGCCCCGCCGAGGGTCACGCCCGGCTGGCTCGTCGCGCAGATCCCGGTGGTGCGCACGTGGGCGAACTCGTGCTTCAGCAGGTCGATGTAATACGGATCGGCCAAGAGCGCGGGATAATTGTTGCCCTGCGCGTTGACGTAGATCGTGTCGTGCACCGACGGGCAATAGGCGGCACCGATGCTTCCCGTGTCCTGGATCGTGAAGCCGTCTGCCGGGCAGTAGACGAACATCTCGGGGAAGTCGTAGCTGAGACGCATGCTGAGACCGGCGACGAGCTCTTCCCCCGCGGCGGCGTAGGTCCCGTTCCCGTCGAGATAGGGCACGAAGCTCTGCGCGAACGCCTCGCGCTCGGCGTTGAGCGCCGGAGTGCCCTGCGGGAAGTAGCGGCCGTCGGACTGGTAGGTCGTGCCGTCCTCCTGCTGCAGGGTGAAGTACTGTCCGAGGTCCTCCTGGGCCAGGAACCGCCGTTCGGTCTCTGCCGCCTCATCCTGGATGTCGTAGAGCTCGTAATCGAAGTCCGTCGGCTCGTACGCCGTGAGTGCGCCGACCTCCTCCAGTTGCTCCTGCAGACCCCCGAGTGCGAGCTGGAAGTCCAACACGTAGCTCGAGTCGTAGCCGACCGCTCCACCGGGGAACAGTGCGGCAAGTGCGTCGATGCTCATGGCACCGTACTCGTCCACCATGCCCGAGAGGTATTCGTCGGTCTCCAGGTAGAGCGGTGTCTCCGACACCTGGGTCACCATCGGCTCGTGCGTCACGGTCGGACTCGAGAGCGAGCCGATCGAGGTCAGGAACCTGCTGTACTGATACGCGGCTGCGATGAGGGCGAGGATCACCACCAGTCCGGCGGCCATGGACACCCAGAGGATCCACATACGCCCGGGCTTGCCCGCCTGCGGGGCCTGCGAGCCGGGCGGAAGGGTCGGCGACCCAGGCTGGTACTGGTACGGGGAGTGGTACTGGCCGGGATCCTGGTACTGGTACTGGTATTGGTGCGTCTGGTACTGCCCAGCGGCGGAGGTCTGCGTCTGCTGGGCATCGGGCTGAGCGTACTGCTGCGGGAGCGGAGCGTGAGCCTGTCCGTAGTGCGTCGGCGCCGGCTGCGCGTACTGCTGCTCCGCGACCTGCTGCTCCGCGACCTGCGACGGGAGAGCGGGCTGCGATTGCTCGGAGGGTGGCTGCTGCGGGTACTGCGAATACTGCGAGTACTGCGGCGGGTGCACGTACTGCTGCGGCTCGGGTGCAGGGTATGCCTGCACGTCCGGGTCTCCGGCCGGCGGGAGCGGTGACTCCTGCACCGGGTCCGGGAGCGGAGCGGCCCAGGGAGGCGGCCCCTGAGGGCCCGATGGAGGATTCAGCGCCAGGCCGTCCGGCTGCGGTGGGTGCACACCGTCGGGCTGGCCCGCTGGTTCGGGAGAGTGGGGGGTCGACACAGATAGCTCCGCACGTGGTGACCGGACATCGATACTCCGACCCTAGCCGAGCGTGCCGACTCGGAACAGCGGGGACCCTTCGACGCACGGCGTCGGCTCTCCATTCCTCGGAGGAACCTCACCTCGAAATGCCCGCGGCACGTCACCGGTGACGCATTCGGGAATGCTGCCGCTCCACCGAGGACCGCGCGAGTTCGCGCACGCGCAGAATTGCGGAAGACGCACGAAACTGCGGACCCATGAGCGTGTGGCCTCCGCAGTTTCGTGCGTCTTGCGCGGTTCGTGGTGATGGTGTGGGGAGGGACGCGGGCGCGGAAAGAGGTGTGGAGCCGGAGTGGGTGGCTGCATCGGGAAGCTGGCACGGGGAAATGGTGTGGAACCGGGGTGAGCGGTTGCAGCCGGGTGATGATGGCAGGGCGAGACCCGAGCGTCCTCCATCTTGCGCGCAGCGTCTGATTCACCTAAGCTTGATCTTTGGCTGTGCGAAGTCCCATTGCGCAGACCGCTTCGGCGCGAAACCAGAGCACCCGCTCTGACGGAGGCCGATGCAGACAAGAGATCTTGGGTGAGGTCATCTCGGCCTCACGGTATTGGAGGAAACACCATGGCAGCAGTGTGCCAGGTGACCGGCGCCGTTCCCGGCTTTGGTCACAACATCTCGCACTCGCACCGTCGTACCAAGCGTCGGTTCGATCCGAATATCCAGAAGAAGACCTACTTCGTGCCCTCGC
>JBEBSS010000043.1:0-21809 GCA_040394175.1 Leucobacter soli
AAGGACCAGACACCACCCGTACACAACCACAAACGGCTCTCCGAGAAGCTGATCTCCCTCACTGGCTCGAGCGCATTACCGAATAATGTTTCTCAAGAGCTTTGAGGTCCCTCTAGCATAATGCAAGCGACGAGTTGATTCAACCCGCCGCCTTTGGAGGAATTTTGCTTTCCGACCCGCTTTCCGCGTTCCGGCCAACGAGGATTAACTATAGGACGGATCTGACACCCCCTGCAAACATTGCCGCATCCCGGGCGTGTCGCTTCTTCCTCCCGCAGAATCACCACGCACTTCTCCCGGCCCAGCGCGCCGCGATATGCCACTCTGCTCCCCGCCCGCGGGCCAAGTCAGGCGAGCGTGCCGAGCGCCACCAGTGCCCGTCCAGAGACACCCACCCTTCATGGCAGTGTCGGCCGAGGCATTCCCGACCATACGAGCAGCCGCGAAATCGTATCGATCGGCGAAACGCCCGACCGAGCGCGTCACTACTGGTTGAATGGTCGGGTGACATCGCACGCAGCGCCCCAGCAGGCAGCCCCTTCCCCCGCAGACTTCGGTTTTGATCTCACCCATCGCCTCGGCGCGGGTGGCGAGGCAAGCGCAGACGGTCGTCCGCTCGGCCGCGCCGGAGTGATCCGCACGCCCCACGGGGACATCCAGACCCCCGCGTTCATACCCGTCGGAACGAAGGCCACCGTCAAAGCGACACTGCCGGAGACAGTCTCCGAACTCGGCGGCCAGGCGGTCCTCGCGAACGCCTACCACCTCTTCCTGCAGCCCGGCAGCGACATCGTCGACGAAGCCGGCGGGTTCGGGAAGTTCATGAACTGGCACGGTCCGACCTTCACCGACTCCGGCGGATTCCAGGTCATGTCGCTCGGAGTTGGCTTCAAGAAGGTGATCTCGATGACCGAGACCGCCCACGCCGAAGCCGAGGTCATCGCGAAGAACAAAGAGCGGCTCGCGCACGTCGACGAAGACGGCGTCACGTTCAAATCGTTCATCAACGGCGACACGCACCGCTTCACCCCCGAGGTGTCGATGGGGATCCAGCATCAGCTCGGCGCAGACATCATCTTCGCCTTCGACGAATGCACCACCCTGCTCAACACGCGCGAATACCAGGAAGACTCTGTCGAACGCACTGAGCGCTGGGCGATCCGCTGCCTCGATGAGCACGCTCGGCAGACGACCGAGCGCCAGCATCGCCCATACCAGGCGCTCTTCGGAGTCGTGCAGGGAGCGCAATACGAGGATCTCCGACGCAAAGCCGCTCGCGGACTCGCTGGGCTCACCGGCGACGAGGCCACGGATCAGATGTTCGACGGCTTCGGCATCGGCGGCGCGCTCGAGAAGAGCATGCTCGGAACGATCGTCGGCTGGGTGAACGAAGAGCTTCCCGAGCACAAGCCTCGCCATCTGCTCGGCATCTCGGAGCCGGATGATCTCTTCGCTGCAATCGCCGCCGGTGCAGACACCTTCGACTGCGTCGCCCCCTCACGCCAGGCCAGAGGTGGAACGATGTACTCTTCGACGGGCCGCATCAACGCGAAATCTGCCGGTCAGAGGCGCAAGTTCGAGCCCCTCGACCCAGAGTGCGACTGCTACACCTGCGAGCACTACACGGCCGCCTACCTGCACCACCTGTTCAAAGCGAACGAGATGCTCGGTTCGACGCTCGCGACGATCCACAACGAGCGCTTCATCGTGCGCCTCGTGGATCAGATCCGCCAGAGCATCATCGACGACACATTCGTCGAGCTGCGCGAAGAGGTGCTCTCCCGTCAGGGAAAGCGAGGCTGATCGGAACCGGCGGCCTCTGCAGTGCGTACGGCCCTGATCACTCGCGTAGTGATCGGCAAGAGCACGACTTCCGCGAGCACCTTGACGACGTAACCGAGGACGATGTACATGACGAAGTCTGCCCCGGTGAGCACACCCGCAAACGCAATCGTGCAGAAGATGAGCGTGTCGAAGAGCTGTCCCACGACCGTCGACCCGATCAATCGAGTGCGCAAATAGCGACCCGACGTGCGCCGACGCATTCGATCGAGCACCCACGCGTTCATCAGTTGACCGACGACGAAAGCGATCAGGCTCGCTGCAACGATCCTCGGCACGAACCCGAGCACCGCGGCAAACGCCTCCTGGTTCTCCCACCCGTCTGCCGGGGGCGATACCTGGACCACAAAGATGGTCAGAGACGCGAGCAGCGCGAGCGCGAACGCGGTGAAGATCGCCCGCCTCGAAGCCCTCAGACCATACACCTCGGCGAGCACATCGCCGAGCACGTATGCCAGCGGGAAGAGGAACACTCCCCCATCGAACACGAGCGGCAGCGAGATACCACCGAACGAGAGCGCACCGAAAGCGATCGGCTTGACCGCGACCACGTTCGAGATGAGCAGGATCCCTACGAAGACCGCTGAGATAGTCGTATACCTGGCCCCTGTCGCAGCCGCGCGGGCGCCAGGGGTCACATATTTCGACGGGTTCTCGGACCGTTCGCCGGCCCCTGTCTGCTCGCTCACTTCCGGCTCCACGCGCTGAGTCTCACTCATTCGCCGGCTTCGGCGAGGAAGGCCTGCAGTCGGGTCAGGCGAGCGAGCGTCTCGTTCCGACCCAACAGCTCGAAGGATTCGAAAAGCGGAGGCGAGACTCTGCGGCCAGAGGCCGCGACGCGAAGCGCACCGAAGGCCACCCGCGGCTTGAGGCCGAGGTCGTCGATAAGCGCACCCTGCAGCGCGAACTGAATCGAGTCTGTCCTCCACCCCGCATCTTCGAGCGGCTCCAGCGCCGAGATACCGGCTTCGAGCACCTGTCCCGCGTCGGCGCCGAGCGACTTCAGCGCATCCGGCTGGTATTCGAGCATCTCGGCCGTGGTGAAGAGGAAGCCCATCATGTTGACGACTTCGCTGAGCACGGTCACGCGACTCTGCACCAGAGGAACCGCTGCCTGAACGGTGGCGAGCTGTGCCTCGCTCGGCTCGATAGGCAAGGCGCCCCCAGCGATCAGGTAGGGCAGAATACGCTGGCCGAAGTCCTCTTCGCTCAGCAGACGGATATGGTCCGCGTTGATCGAGTCGGCCTTCTTCTGGTCGAAGCGGGCCGGGTTCGGGTTCACGTCGACGACATCGAACGCCGCGACCATCTCCTCACGGGTGAACACGTCGCGGTCCGCGGCAATCGACCACCCGAGCAGCGAGAGATAGTTCAACAGCCCTTCGGGGATGAATCCCCGATCACGGTGGTGCAGCAGGTTCGATTCGGGGTCGCGCTTGGAGAGCTTCTTGTTGCCCTCGCCCATCACGTACGGCAGATGCCCGAAGCGCGGGATGGCCTGCTCGATATCCAGCTCGACGAGCGCCCGGTGCAGTGCGATCTGGCGCGGGGTGGACGACAGCAGATCCTCGCCGCGGAGCACGTGGGTCACGCCCATGAGCGCGTCGTCAACGGGGTTCGTGAGTGTATACAGCGGAGCGCCGTTGGGTCGCACGACAACGAAGTCGATGGTGCTTCCTGCTGGGAAGTTGATCTCGCCGCGCACCAGATCGTCGAAGCCCAAGTCGATCTCGGGAACTCTGAAGCGGAGCGCGGGCTCGCGCCCCTCCGCGCGGAATGCCGCTTTCTGCTCGTCGGTCAGGGTGCGATCGAAGTTGTCGTAGCCCAGCTGCTTCGGACGTCCTGCTGCTTCGTTGCGGGCGTCGATCTCCTCAGCCGTCGAGAAGCTCTCATACAGATAGCCGGCATCGAGCAGGCGATCCGCGATCTCGCGGTAGATCTCACCTCGCTGCGACTGACGATAAGGCTCATGAGGTCCGCCGACGTCGATGCCCTCGTCCCAATCGAGGCCAAGCCAGCGCAGGGAGTCGAGGATCTGCCCGTAGCTCTCCTCACTGTCGCGAGCAGCGTCGGTGTCCTCGATGCGGA
Source organism: Leucobacter soli (assembly GCA_040394175.1). Lineage (GTDB taxonomy): Bacteria > Actinomycetota > Actinomycetes > Actinomycetales > Microbacteriaceae > Leucobacter > Leucobacter soli_A. The sequence goes on from JBEBSS010000043.1 coordinate 3,931, forward strand.
ACACGAAGGTGCCGCCGGTATGTCGCGCATAGGCCCAGTTGAAGAGGGCGGTGCGCACCATGCCCACGTGAGGGGTGCCGGTCGGCGACGGGCAGAAGCGCACGCGCACATCGCTGCCGGTAGCTGTGGAGAACTGAGGATCGGTGACTGTAGACATCGCCCACCAGTTTAGACCGTGCGGGTGACTGTTTCGTTCCTGGTCGCGCGGCGACGGTGTGCCGCGATCTGCATCGAGGCCACCGCTCCGAGCGCCAGCAGGCCTCCGGAGACGATCGCGAGGAAGGAGAAGTCACCGATGGCGAACACCACTCCCGAAAGCACGCCGGCAATCGCACCGGCAGCGCTCATGAACGTATCCGCCCGCCCCTGCCAGATCGGACGCTCCGCACTCGGGGTAATCTCCGTGAGCAGGGTCGCGCCGGCTACCGTGACCAGCCCCCATCCGACGCCCAGCAGCGTCAGGGCGAGCTGCACGAGCAGGTGAGACGGGCCAGCGATGATCGCGACCCCCACGGAAACGAGCAGCACGACCCAGCCGATGGTGATGGTGGGGAGACTGCCGATGCGTCCCGCGAGGAACCCGAAGAGCGGCGAGAGCGCGTACATCCCCGCAATGTGCAGGGACAGCGTGAAGCCGACGATCTCGGGCGTGCCCTCGTGGTGCATCAAGTGGAGCGGTGTCATCGCCATCAGCGCGACCATGATCGCCTGCGCCATGGCGATGGCGAAAATGGTGAGGATCTGCGCTCGCCTGGTGCCAGCCGCTATGCCAGCGGCGGCAGCCGTAGTGGCGTCGAACCCGGACTCGGAAGCGGGCTCGTGCGCCTCGGCTGACGGCGCATGCACGGGGAGATCCTCGGTCGGCGGTTGCAGCGTTCGCGACAGCAACAGCGGATCTGGGCGCAGCACGACCCAGTTGACGAGGGCCGCAAGCCCCTGAGCGATGATCGGAAACACGAACACCCCGGCGAGCGGCGTGAGGCCCAAGAGGGCTCCGATCGCTGCACCCGGTGCAAGCAGGTTCGGGCCGATCACTGCGCCCACCGTGATCGCCCACACGACGAGCGACAGGTCGCGTGCTCGGTTCTTCGGCAGCGCCAGGTCGGTGGCCGTGAATCTCGAGAGAAGCTGCACGGCGCTCGCGACACCGAGCAGCGCAATGCCCACCGCGAGCACCCACCACTGATCGATGACGCTGCCGAGGATCGCGACGAACGCGCCGAACATCGCGACGAGACTGCCGCTGACGAGCGCGAGACGGCGCCCGTGCTTCGCGGCGAGGCGCGCAAGCGGAATTCCGGCAATCGCGGCTCCCGCGTTGAACATCGCTGACCCGAGGCCGGAGATGGCATCGTTCCCGCTCACTTCGGCGAGCAGCAGCGCGCCCACCGACAGAGCGGCTCCGACTCCCAGGCCGCCTAGGATCGTGGAGATTGCAAGCGTCCACAGCGTGCGTCGCTGAAGGCTCCTCAGCTCGGGCGAGTGCAGCGAGCGAGTCTCGTGAGGTCCCGCGGTACCGACCGGTACGGTCACGCAGCGACCTCCAGCCCCCAACAGCTGCCGTCGACGTTCGAGAGCAAGCGCTTGCAGAGTCGCACCTGCGGGCTCTCGTTCGCAGTACTCATGGAGATGAGACCGATCGAACGGTACCTGGGCGGATTGAGCGCGAGCGCCACCGCATCGTCCGGGAGGGTACGAGCCGCTGCGAGAGCGAGACCAGGCACCATCGCCACTGCGCCGCCCGCAGCTGCCATCGCGAGCATCGCCGGCACGTTGTCGGTCTCCTGGATGATCTCCGGTTCGAAGCCGCACTCCGCCGCCGCGGCAAGCAAATGGCCACGACACTTCGTACAGCCCGCGATCCAGTGCTCGCCCGCGTAGTCGCCGAGCTCGGCAACCTCCACTCCGGCTGCGCGATCCTCGTTCACGACCAAACTCATGGTTTCCCGCCAGAACGGCGTGAACACGCTACCGGCGGGCAGCTCCGCAACGCCCTCGTAGTCGAAGATGAGCGCACAGTCGACCTCGCCGTCGCGGAGCATTGCGACGGCCGCCGGCGGTTCCGCCTCGCGGTACTGCAGCGAGACGTTCGGTGCCTCTGTGCCGAGCTGGCGCATGATGGCGGGCACGATCGTGGCGCTCGCACTGGGAAAGCCCACCAGTCGGAGCGTACCGCCGCGTTCGCCGCGAAGGTCGTCGATCGCGGCGAGGGCCGCATCGATTTCGGCGACGACGGTGCGCGCATGATCGGCGAGGATATTGCCTGCGGTGGTGAGCCGAATGCCCCGCCCCTGGCGCTCGATCAGCGGCACCGCGAGCCGAGTCTCGACGCGTTTGATGCGCTGGCTGACGGCTGGCTGGCTCAGCCCGAGGCTCGCCGCGGCCGAAGTCAGTGAACCCGTCGTCGCGAGGGCGTGAAGGATTCGCATCTCGGTCGAATCGATCGCACCGAGCGGATCTGCGTTACGAGTAGTGCTCATGCCCCCACTATAAGTCAGCGGAATGGAAAACGCAGCATCTATTGTGGGGGGTTATTCGTGGTTCAGCGAGCAGCTGCCTCAGCCGCTTCAGCGACCCACATCGCAGCGTCGGCCTTGTCCTGCTCGGACGCGACGAGCTGCCCGCACGCTCCATCGATCTCCTTGCCGCGGGTGTCCCGAAGCGTGGTCGGAATGCCCGCAGCGTTCAGGCGATCGACGAACTCTCGTGTCACTCCGGGCTCGCTGCGCGTCCAGACCGAACCCGGAGTCGGGTTCAAGGGAATCGGGTTCACGTGCACCCAGCCTCGCCCACGCGCATTCAGCTTCTCCGCGAGCAGTTCGGCGCGCCAGCCGTGATCGTTCATGTCCTTGATGAGCGCATACTCGATCGATACCCGGCGCCCGGTGCGGTCGAAGTACGCGCGAGCCGCGTCGAGCACCTCATCGACCTTCCACCGGCTGTTCACGGGGATCAGTTCGTCACGAAGCTGATCGTCCGGTGCGTGCAGCGAAAGCGCGAACGTGACGGGAATCTCCTCGTCGGCGAGCTTGCGGATCGCGGGGGCGAGGCCGACCGTCGATACCGTGATTCCACGGGCGCTCATTCCGAGGCCCTCGGGCGCGGGTGCCACCATTCGATGCACCGCGTTCATCACGCGCTTGTAGTTGGCGAGCGGCTCCCCCATGCCCATAAACACGATGTTGTTCACGCGCTCCGGTTCGGCGCCGTTGCCCTCCTCGCGTGCACGACCGAGACCGCCCTCTGCGATCACGCGGTTCGCCTGTACCACCTGATCCAGGATCTCCGCGGTCGACATGTTGCGGGTCAGACCCGCCTGCCCCGTCGCGCAGAACGGGCAGTTCATACCGCAGCCGCACTGGCTGGACACGCACAGCGTAATGCGTCCCGGGTAGCGCATGAGCACGGACTCGACCAGGGCGCCGTCGAAGAGGCGCCAGAGGAACTTGATCGTCGCACCATCATCGGTCACGAGCCGCTTGACCTCGGTGAGCAGCGGAGGGAAGAACGCCTCGACCAGTTCGTCGCGGCGGTCCTTGGGCAGGTCCGTCATCTTCGCCGAGTCGCTGGTGTGGTGCTCGAAGTAGTGCTTCGAGAGCTGTTTCGCGCGGAAGCCGGGCATCCCCATCTCCACGACCTTCGCCTCGCGCTCCTCGACCTTCATGTCGGCGAGGTGCTGCGGCGGCTGCTTCACACGCGGCGACGCGAATTGCAGGGTCGGCCGACCGTCGGGGCCGGTCAGCTGAGTCCAACCCTCGGTCCTGGGACGAGTCTGCGCTCTGCCGCTCGGAGCAGCGCCGGTTCCCGCAGTCTGCTGGGGCGATTGACCCGCGGCGACGGCGGCCTTGGGGCGCACAGAGTCCGCGCTTCGCGGGCGAGTGCGAATCAGTTTTCCCTGTTCGGGCTGGTTCGCGTGATTGAGCTTATTGGGATCCACCGAACCATTGTCGCAGCTTTCGCTCGACGCCTTCTGCGAGTCGGGCCTAGCGATCCTCGTTCACGCCTTCTCTCCCATGAACGAACAAACTGTCACGGATGTGTCAGTGGATCGATGCGGCTGCACTTTGGCGACAGCTTCACTCGGAGAATCCGCACCGCACCAGCCGACCCGCCGCACCACCGGGCTACAGCAGTCGGGAGCGGATCAGAAACCGCTTACCCTCCGGCGCTTCCAAGGAGAACCCGCTCCCCCGACCGGGGACCACGTCCACCGTCAGGTGGGTGTGCGCCCACACTCCGAACTGCTCACGAGACATCCAGAACCCGATCTCCCTGCCGCCGCTCCCCGCCTCACCCGAGTGAAGCGGCGGCAGTTCGAGCGTGCCGAGAAGCACGTCCTGCCCACCGGTCTTGAACTCGCCCGCCTGGTAGCACATGGGCGCACTGCCGTCGCAGCAGCCGCCGGACTGATGGAACATGAGCGGTCCGTGCATCGCCCACAGGTCCTCGACGAGTTCGATTGCCGCGGGCGTGAAGGCGAGGCGGCTCCCGGTTTCGCCAGCGACCTCGGGCCGCGCATCGATCGTGCCTGCGACGGGATGCGCGAGCGAACTCGCGGCGACTTCGCAGGTATCGGCGGTGACGCCCTGGTCGAGCCTTGCGTCGGACATGATGGCCTCCATTCGCGGCAATGGTGCTGCCGCTGCACTTCCAGAATAGGCAGCGCCCCGGGCACCGCAAGCGCCGGTGCCCGGGGCACTGCTCGTCATAGCACGCGGTCGACGACCGTGCAGGTTTAGAAGAACCCGTCCGCAGTCTCCTTGTAGCTGACCAGCAGGTTCTTCGTCTGCTGGTAGTGGTCGAGCATCATGAGGTGATTCTCGCGACCGATGCCGCTCGACTTGTACCCGCCGAACGCCGCATGGGCGGGGTATGCGTGGTAGTTGTTGACCCAGACGCGTCCGGCCTCGATCGCCCGGCCCGCCCGATACGCCGTGTTGCCGTTGCGGCTCCAGACGCCCGCGCCGAGACCATACAACGTGTCGTTGGCGATGCGAATCGCATCATCGAAATCGGTGAAGGTCGTGGCAGAGACCACGGGCCCGAAGATCTCCTCCTGAAAGATGCGCATCGAGTTGTCACCGCGGAAGATCGTCGGCTGGATGTAGAAGCCATCGGCGAACTCGCCCCCGAGATCCTCGACGCCTCCGCCGGTCAGCAGTTGCGCGCCCTCCTGCCGCCCGATCTCGAGGTACGACTTGATCTTCTCGAACTGGTCGTTGGATGCCTGGGCGCCCACCATGGTGTCCGTGTCGAGCGGGTTGCCCCGCGTGATGCGCTCGGTGCGCTCGACGACCGCATCCAGGAAGTCCCCCGCAATCGACTCCTGGATGAGGGCGCGCGAGGGGCAGGTGCACACTTCGCCCTGATTCAGCGCGAACATCGTGAAGCCCTCCTTCGCCTTCTCCCAGTACGCGTCATCCTTCGACATCACGTCCTCGAAGAAGAGATTCGGACTCTTGCCACCGAGTTCCAGGGTCACGGGAATGATGTTCTCGGTTGCGTACTGCATGATGAGACGTCCGGTCGTGGTCTCACCCGTGAACGCGATCTTTCGAATGCGCGGGCTCGTTGCAAGCGGTTTGCCCGCCTCGGCACCGAACCCGTTCACCACGTTCACGACACCGGGCGGCAGCAGATCCCCGATCAGTTCGAAGAGCACGAGGATCGAAGCCGGCGTCTGCTCCGCCGGCTTGATGACCACGCAGTTTCCTGCGGCGAGCGCTGGAGCGAGCTTCCAGGTCGCCATGAGGATCGGGAAGTTCCAGGGAATGATCTGTCCGACCACACCCAGCGGCTCATGGAAGTGATAGGCGACGAGATCCTCGTTCACCTGCGAGATGCCGCCTTCCTGGGCTCGGATCGCACCCGCGAAGTACCGGAAGTGATCGATCGCGAGCGGGAGGTCGGCGTTCAGCGTCTCGCGCACGGCCTTCCCGTTGTCCCAGGTCTCCGCTACAGCCAGCAGTTCGAGGTTCTGCTCGATGCGATCCGCGATCTTGTTCAGGATCACGGCTCGTTCCGCCGGACTGGATTTCGCCCATGAGGGTGCTGCGGCGTGCGCGGCGTCGAGCGCCGCGTCGATGTCCTCTGCCGTGCCGCGGGCGATCTCGCAGAATACCTTGCCGGTGACAGGAGTCACGTTCTCGAAGTACTGGCCCCTCACCGGTGGAACCCACTGCCCACCGATGAAGTGCTCGTAGCGACTCTTGAATGTGACCAGTGAATCGGGCTGACCCGGTGATGCGTATACGGCCATGATGGGCTCCTCTGACGTCGTTGTCGGAACCGCGACGCGGTGCGCGTCTCGGTGGCCCGAGGCTACTCCGGCAAAGGTTGCATCAGCGTTGCATGTCCGTCGCCTTCGTGCCGCCTCAGCGCCGCAGCTGCTCCAGACGCGCGACCGCGCGGGCTCGCTTAGGCGACAGCTGCGGCAGCACCTGCAGAAGCGTCTCCCACACGGAGACGTCGTTCTCTGCCCATTGCTGGGCGTATTCGAACAGCAGGTCAGGCGCCGCGGACTGCAGCATCGATTCTCGGAGCGTGGCTTCCAATTCGTCGCGCAATTCGACGACTGCGGGGGCGTCTGAGCCGGGAAGCACCGGTCCCCCATAGCTGGCGAGTGCGAGCCGGTGGGCACCGCGGGCGATCGCCGCAAGCGCATCACTCGCATCGACTTGAACCACCTCGCTGAGTCGATAGGGTCTCGATTCGATCGTCAAGCATATGTCGTGCGTCGCGAAGAACCTTCGCAACCGAACGAGTTCAGCCCGCAGGGTCTCCTGGCTCTCCCGCTCCCCATAGACCTGACCCGCGAGCGCGGCGGCACTGAGGCCCTTGGGCGAGGCGGCAAGGGCAAGCAGGATCTCGGCATGTCTGCGACCGAGTTCGAGCACACCGTGCTGGGTGTTGAGCATCGCCTGCTCCCTGCCAAGCACGACGAGCTTCGGAGGGCGGGTTGCACCGCTCCTCGGACCGCTCGATCCCGAGGAGGCCCGGTTGGGGCCCGTCGACCGCCGCCGCGCCTGCTCTACTTGCATTCGCATCGCCTCGAGTTTGAGTTCGGCCTCGACCGCGAGCCTCGTCGCCTCGACCAGCGGGAGTACGTGGGGTTCAGCGATCGTCTCGCCCCCGGTGATGTCGATGACGCCGAGTATCACCCCCGTCTCCGGGTCGTGAACCGGCGTCGCCGCGCAGCTCCACTGGTGCACGGCCCGATGAAAGTGTTCGGCGCCGAACACCTGGATGGGATGCCCCAGCGCGAGTGCGCTCCCCGGCGCGCTGGTTCCCACCGACCGCTCGGACCAGTCAGTACCCGCGACGAAACCGATGTCCTCCGCCTTGCCGCGGAGTCCTCGGTCGCCGTCGACCCAGAGCAGTCGTCCCTGTGCGTCTCCGACGGCCACGATGAAACCCGAATCCGACGCTTCATCGATCAGCAGCCGTTCGAGCACCGGCAGCGCCGAGGCGAGCGGGTGGATGCGGCGAAGCTCGCGCAGCTCGTCTGCGCTGAGGGACGCCGCGCCCGGTTCCGCGTCGGGATCGATGGCACGGTCGACGGAGCGTCGCCAGGAGTCGAGCACGATCTCACGCACGGCGCCGACGCCGCCTCCAGTCCCGGAGGAATCCCGGTCCAGGAACCGCTCATAGGCTCGCTCGATCTCCCTACGACGCGTGCGCGCAGACTCGCCGTAGCGCAGCGCTCGCCATTCTCGGGACAACGTCGGCTCCCCTCCACGGGCCAGATGCTGCTGAGTCTAGATCGCTGCAGCGACCGCGTCTACCGGCATGCCGAGCCCGCAGCAGGTCACTGCGTTCCGAAGAGCCCCGAGCCGTACTTCTGCAGTGTCCGATAGGCGCTCGCGAATGTCTTCGGAGGATCTGCGCGCTCTTGCGGCGTACCGTATTTCGCGAGCAGCAGACCGAGGAGTCCCTTCGCCGGTGGACTCAGCGGGCGGTCCGGGTCGGCGTCTGCAGGATGCACCCCTTCGGGGTTCGGGGGTACGAACGCCGGGGACGGCTGGGGCCAGTCGGAGACATGGCGCGGCACGTTCCGGTTGAACGAGGCGGCGATCGAAGTCGCTTTCGCGTCTCGAGCTGTCAACGGTTCCAGACCGAAGCGATCGCTGAGCGTCGCGGCGAGGGATCCGTGGTGCATCGTCTGGGAGAACACGCTCCCGCGTTCGACATGGGCCGATACCAGAACGGTCGGCACGCGGCAGCCGAGGCGGTCGAACTCGAAGCCCATCTCGCCAGCTCCCTGCTGGGGCGGCACCGCGGCGGGAGGCGGAACATGATCGTAGGTGCCGCCGTGCTCGTCGAAAGTGATCAGCAGCGCCGTATTCAGGTAGTTCGAGCCGTGCTCGGACATACCGGTGCGCACCGCAGAGTAGACCCGGTGCACGAGGGCATCACCGGCTCGGACATCCGAGAGCGCTCCATCGTAGACCTCCTCACCATCGACCTGGCCCTCGCGCAGCACCCCGACCGGAGGGTGGAAGTCGTTGTGGTTGAAGACCATTCTCGGCTCGATGAATGCGTAGTCCGGCAGATCGCCGTGCTTTGCATCCGCTTCGAACTGCTCCATCGTCGCGAAACGATCGGTCTTCCAGAACTCCTCGAGCACGGGCGCGTGGATCACCCCCGTGAATGAAACCAGCTGCAACTCATCGAAGTAGATGCGCCAGCTGAGCCCGGCGGCTTCCAGCCGATTGAAGACGGTCGCGGCCGGTGCCGCGCGCAACCACTTCTCGTAGCCCTCTCCACCTTGATTGGTGACGTAGCCGTGCGAGGTGGAGGCGTGGAAAAAGCTCCGATTGCAGAACGTCTGGCTCGGCACCGCGCAGAACCAGTGATCGAAGACGCCGAACTCGCGGGCGAGGGTGGAGACCACCGGCAGCATCTCCGGCGCGAACGAGCCCATGATCTGATCGCGTTCGCGCTCCGATGGCTTGCGTCCGACTCGACCCTCGAAGTCGGTCTCGTAATCGAGCACGAACCCGGACATGTTCGGGGGGCTTCCGGGTCGAGGTGCGTTGAATGGAGCCCGCATCTGGTCGACCTCCCTCCCACGGTTATGCGGGTCGAGGGTTCCGAACAGCTGCGTGTTCACATGCGGATACTCCTCGCCCGGATCAGGATCGGGCTGCCGCATGATGCGGTCGGTGGGCCCCGAGTAGACGTGCGCCGCCACCTCGCTCCCGTCTTCCGCCCGGTTCGAATAGCTGCCGAACGCCAGACCTTCGAATGCACCGCCAGGAGCAACCGTCTCAGGCGTGTACAAATTGCCCAGCAGATTGTCGAACGACCGGTTCTCACCCATCAGCACGACGAGGTGATCGAAGCCGGCCGTCTTGCGAGGTTTCGGGGCGCTGAACTCCTCTGGAATGTAGGCCTGTCCTTCCTGCCCACGCCTGGCCAGCTCTGAGATCCCGAGCCCGGCGCCGACGCCGCCCGCAAGTCCGACCGCGAGCACTCCACCGCCCTTGAGCAGGCCACGCCGGCTCGGCCGCGGCTCGGTCATGCGACCGGATTGCGCAGAATGCCGATGCCCGAGATCTCGACCTCCACCCTGTCACCGGCCCGCAGCAGGCCGACACCGGCGGGTGTTCCAGTGAGGATGACGTCGCCCGGCAGCAGCGTGAACGCCTCGGACGCGTACGAGACGATTCGGGAGACCGAGTGGATCAGATGCGCGGTGGAGCTGCGCTGCCTCACCTCTCCGTTCACTCGAGTCTCGATCTGTGTGTCCGCAAGATCGAGATCGGTCTCGATGACCGGGCCCAGCGGACAGAACGTGTCGAATCCCTTCCCGCGCGTCCACTGCCCGTCCTTGATCTGCAGATCGCGAGCGCTGACATCGTTGGCGCAGGTGAAGCCGAAGACCACTTCCATGGCGCGTTCGACCGGCACCTCCTTGGCCACCGCTCCGATCACCACGGCAAGCTCGCCCTCATGCTCGACACGGTCGGAGATCGCTGGACGGACGATCGTCTCGCCAGGACCGATCACCGAAGTGTTCGGCTTCAAGAAGAGCAGCGGTTCAGCAGGCGGCTCCGCACTGCCGATCCCCGTCACGTCCTTCATCTCCTCCACGTGGTCGAGATAGTTCTTGCCCACGCACACGATCTTCGAGCGCGGGATCACCGGTGCGAGCAGGCGGACGTCAGCAAACGCGAATCGCCTCCCGGTGGTCTCGAAACCGCCGGCAATCGGGTCTCCCGAGAGCTCGACGATCTCGACGGCATCACCCTGCGCAGCTCGGTCGAGGATACCGAAGCCGATCTCCCCCTGATGGCTGAATCGTGCAACCTTCATGGCCGACCCTCGTTACGCGGCGGACGCGCTGGCGCTCGCCGCAACGATCTGATGCACCCACCCGTGCGGATCCGCAACGGTCCCGAACTGGATACCGGTGAGTTCCTCACGGAGCGAGATCGTCAGGGCGCCAGGGGCCCGGTCGCCGAAATCCACTACCGTGCCGCTCGCCGACTTCAGCGCGCCGATCGGCGTGATGACCGCTGCGGTGCCGCAGGCGAACGCTTCGACGATCGAGCCATCCGCTGCGCCTTCGCGCCACTCGCTGACCGTCACCTCGCGCTCGTCGACGGTCAGGCCGCGATCCTTCGCGAGCTGGATCAAGCTTCGACGGGTGATTCCATCGAGGATGTTTCCGTTGAGCGCGGGAGTGACCAGTGTGCCATCAGCGCGCACCAGGAAGAGGTTCATGCCACCGAGCTCGTCGATCTGATCCTCGGTTGCCGCATCCGTGAACAGCACCTGCGCACAGCCGTTCTGCTGCGCGATGCGGGTCGGCAGCAGCGACGCGGCGTAGTTTCCACCGCACTTCGCAGCACCGGTCCCGCCGCGGCCCGCACGGGCGAGATCCTCGGAAAGCCAGATCGACACAGGCTTCACGCCGCCCGTGAAGTACGGTCCCGCCGGGCTTGCGATGATGAGGAAGCGGGCCTTCTCCGCCGCCCGTACGCCGAGGAAGCTCTCGTCCGAGATCATGAACGGGCGAAGGTAGAGGCTCTGATCCTCGTTCTTCGGGACCCAGGCAGCGTCGACCCGGACCAGTTCTTCGATGCCGCGCACGAAGAGTTCCTCCGGCAGCTCAGGCAACGCGAGGCGTCGCGCGCTCTCATTCAGACGCTGCGCATTCGCCTCGGGCCGAAACGTGACGATGTCTCCGCTCGGATGACGGTACGCCTTGATTCCTTCGAAGATCTCCTGGCCGTAGTGCAGCACTGAGGCTGCCGGATCCATAGCAATGGGGCCGTAGGGCATGACCTTCGCATCGTGCCACCCCTCGTCCCGAGTCCACGCAATCGAGACCATGTGATCGGTAAAGGCCTTGCCGAAACCGGGATCGACGAGGATCGCCTCTCGCTCGGCATCGGAGACTCGCTCTGCGGGCTGGTAGCTGAACTCGATCATGGTCTTTCGCTTTCTGCCGCGGACGTATGCGGCGATGGGTATTTGAAGTCTAGGATCTCTCGGGCAGTTGCGCGATGATCGCGTCGCCGATATGCGCGGTGGAGCGTCCAGCGCGCTCACGAGTAGCGAGATCCGCCTGCACAGCGGCTCGCACTCGGTCACCCTCGGAGACGAGCCCGAGATGGTCGAGCATGATCGCGGCCGAAAGCACCGCTGCCGTCGGGTCGGCGAGCTGCTTGCCTGCGATGTCCGGCGCCGAGCCGTGCACCGGCTCGAACATGCTCGGGAACCCACCGCCTGGGTTGATGTTGCCGCTTGCCGCGAGCCCGATGCCGCCACCGATCGCGCCTGCCAGGTCAGTGAGGATGTCGCCGAACAGATTGTCGGTCACGATCACGTCGAAGCGCGCAGGATCCTGCACCATGAAGATGGTCGCGGCATCGACGTGCATGTAGTCGACCGCGATGTCCGGATGCTCGGCGGCGACGGCCTCGACCACGCGCTGCCAGATCGCCCCCGCGTGTACGAGCACGTTGGTCTTGTGCACCCAGGTGAGCTTCTTGCGAGGCCGCTTCTCTGCCATTTCGAACGCGTAGCGGACAACCCGCTCGACGCCGAACGCGGTGTTCACCGAGACCTCGGTTGCGACCTCACCGGGCGTGCCTGCCCGTAGCCGTCCGCCGTTGCCCGCATAGGGACCCTCGGTGCCCTCGCGCACGACCACGAAATCGACCTCCCCCGGATCCGCGAGCGTGCTCGCCACACCCGGGTACAGCCGGCACGGGCGGACGTTCGCATAGTGTTCGAAGTCGAAGCGCAGCTTCAACAGCAATCCGCGCTCGATGTTGGCATGTGCGAGCCGAGGATCTCCGGGCACTCCTCCGACAGCTCCGAAGAGAATCGCGTCGTGAGCGGCGAGCGATGCCTGCTCCGCCGGAGGCAGCGTCTCCCCCGTCTCGAGGAAGCGGTCCGCTCCCAGACGGAACTCCGTCCGCTCCAGCTCGACGTCGCCGCCGTCGAGCACCGCGTCGAGCACGCGGTTCGCCTCGTGAATCACCTCTGGCCCGATCCCGTCGCCTGGAATGACTGCGAGCTTGATGATACGTGGCACGGATGCTCCTTCTACGTCTTTGGGATGCGATTTCTAGCTTACTCGCGGATCAGCGAGTTCTTGCACGGTGCCGGTGTTCGCCTGCCACCCCAGGCAGCCTCACCGGAGTCGCGGAAACCTTGCGTAAAGCATCCGATCGCCGCGGGATGCACGTGCCGCGACGCGAAGCCGGTCTTGCGCGAGGCGCGAGATCACAGATAGTGTGTTTCATTGGAATCCCTACGACCCGGAAAGGAGCAGGCCATGACAGTCACCATCGTGCACTCGGCCCCTGCTCGTCCGGGCACTCCGCTGGCCGGACACTAGATCGCGCGGCACTCGCCGCCCACCTCTTTCGTTCTCAGCTTCTGCGCAACGCGCGCACCTCTTCTTCTCTAGGGATCATGTCTTCTTCGTCTTCGCTTTCGCTCCCCCGCTCGCTGGCGCGGCTGTATCCGTTCGCCAAGCCCGCAATGCCCCGCGTCATCGGCGGCATCGCAGCCGCGCTTCTCGCCTCCCTGGCCAGCCTGGCCATCCCGATCGTGCTGCAGTGGGTCGTCGACGGCCCCCTGCTCACCGGCGACCGCAGGCTCATCGTCTGGTCGGTCATGGCCGTGCTGGCCTTGGGCGTCGCCGAGGCACTCTTCATCTTCCTGCGGCGAGCCTTCGTGCTGCGCCCCATGACCGAGGTCGAGTTCTCGATTCGCCAGACCTTCTACGAACGACTACAGCGACTGCAGGTGTCGTTTCACGATCGGTGGCAATCGGGACAGCTGCTGAGCCGCATGATGCAGGACATCGGCCTCATCCGCAGATGGCTCACCTTCGGATCGATCATGCTCCTCGTCAACGTGCTGACCATGCTGATCGGAATCGGACTGCTGTTCCGGTGGCACTGGGCACTCGGCACCGTCTTCTTCGTCTGCTCGCTGCCCATCTGGATCGTGGGATACCGTTTCGAACAGGCCTACGGCGCGCTCTCGCGCAAGAGCCAGGACCAGTCCGGCGACCTGGCGACGGCTGTCGAGGAAAGCGTGCACGGCATTCGCGTGCTCAAAGCGTTCGGCCGAGGGGGTCACGCGCTCGGTCAGTTCCGCAGGCAGGCCGAGTCGCTGCGCTCGACTGAACTGCGGAAGGCGCGAGAAGTCGGGCTCATCTGGTTCTGGTATGACATGGTCCCGGTACTGGCGATCGGGCTATGTCTGATGACCGGTGTCGTCCTCGTGGGGCTCCATCAGCTGAGCGTCGGCGAACTCTTCGCGTTCTTCGCGCTGGCAGCAGCCCTCCGCTGGCCGATGAACTCGCTCGGTTTCCTGTTCTCGTTCATGATCGACGCGAGAACCGCGACCGATCGCGTGTTCGAGGTGTTCGATGCAGAGATCACCATCACCGATCCTTCCGACCCGAAGACGATCGTGGATCCGAGAGGCGCGCTCGTCTTCCGCAACGTCCACTTCCGTTTCGCCGATGCCCGCGAACGCGAGATCGATCTGCTCGACGGACTCGACCTCGCACTCCGACCCGGTGAGACGCTCGCCCTCGTGGGCGCGACCGGGAGCGGCAAGACCACGCTCACGACGCTGCCGACCCGGTTGTACGACGTCACCGAAGGAGCCGTCGAACTCGACGGAGTCGACGTGCGAGACCTGCGTCTGGAAGAACTCCGCCGACGCATCGGCGTCGCATTCGAAGAGCCGATCCTCTTCTCCGCGAGCGTGCGCGAGAACGTGCTGCTCGGACGTGACGACCTCGAGATCGGGAGCGACGAGGCAGAAGCGGTGCTCCAGGAAGCTCTCGAGGTCGCGCAGGCCGGATTCGCCTACGAACTGCCGAACGGTCTCGACACCGAGGTAGGAGAAGAAGGACTGAGCCTCTCTGGCGGTCAACGCCAGCGACTCGCCCTTGCCAGAGTGGTTGCCGCCGCCCCAGACGTGCTCGTGCTCGACGATCCGCTCTCCGCCCTCGATGTCGATACCGAAGCGCTGGTCGAGGCCGCGCTGCGTCGTGTGCTCGCGAACACCACCGCGCTCATCGTCGCCCACCGACCGTCGACCGTGTCGATGGCCGACCGGGTCGCCGTGATACAGGACGGCCGGGTCACTGAGATCGGTACGCACAGCGAGCTGCTGCGGACGAGCGAACACTATCGATTCCTTATTTCGACGCTCGAATCGGGAGATTCGACACAGTCAGGACAGGAGGTGTCACGATGAGCCCCGAAAGCGTCCAGGGGACGCGCGGCGAGGATCGCGAGACCTATACACGCGAGGAGAGTCGCGCCATCCGGCGACGATCGCTCCGGTTGCTCGCCTCGATCCTGCGCCCGTTCCGCAAACTCATCGCGCTCACGGTCACGGTCGTCGTGATCTCCGCCGTACTGCGTGCGATCGGGCCGAGCCTCGTCGCATACGGAATCGACGACGCGCTCCCCAGGGCGATCTCAGCGGGCGACTGGTGGCCGGCCATCGGCATCACCGCGGCGTATCTCGCCGTCGGCGGGATCGGCGCCGGGCTCGTCGGCTGGTACGTCGTGCTGATCGCCCGCCTCACGCAGGCCGTGATGATCGAGCTCCGCACGAGAATCTTCCGCCACACGCAACGGCTCAGCCTCGAGTTCCACGAGGGATACACGTCGGGCCGAATCATCTCACGTCAGACGAGCGATCTGGAATCGATCCAAGAGCTGCTCGACGGCAGCCTGAGCGAACTCATCGACGCGGTACTGCTCGGCGCCTTCACGCTCATCGCGCTCTTCCTGATCGATTGGCGCAGCGGCCTGATCCTCGTCGGGATGGGGGTACCGCTCGGCCTGCTGATGTGGTGGTTCGTCGTGCAGTCCCAGAGGGGCTTCCGAGCGACGCGCGTGGTGAGTGCGCGGCTGATCGTACAGTTCGTGGAGACGATGACGGGGATCCGCGCGGTCCAGGCCTTCCGGCGCGAGAAGCGGAACGACCGGGAGTTCGCCCGGGTATCGGACGACTACCGGCGCGCCAACCTGCGAGTGATCAACCTCTTCGGCACCCTCGATCCCGGGCTCGTGATGCTCGGAAACATCACCGTCGCCGTCGTACTGCTCTGGGGCGCGCTCCGTGTGGTCGATGGCGGACTCGCGATCGGTGTCCTGCTGGCCGCCGTGCTGTACGTGCGAAACTTCTTCGGACCGCTGGAGGATGTCGCGATGTTCCTGAACTCGTACCAA
Organism: Leucobacter soli; assembly: GCA_040394175.1. Taxonomy (GTDB): domain Bacteria; phylum Actinomycetota; class Actinomycetes; order Actinomycetales; family Microbacteriaceae; genus Leucobacter; species Leucobacter soli_A. The sequence continues at coordinate 19,659 of JBEBSS010000043.1, forward strand.
TCCGCCGTCGCGGCGCTGGAGAAGGTCTCCGGTGTGCTCGAAGAGGAACCGACTGTCGAGGATCCCCAGAACCCGGTTCCGCTCGCGCACGCGCGAGGGGAACTGCGCTTCGACGGCGTGAGCTTTGGATACGGTGGCGCCGGAGGCGGGCGCACGGTACTCGCGGAATGCGATCTGACGATCCCGGCAGGACAGACGATCGCTCTCGTCGGCACCACAGGTGCGGGAAAGTCGACGCTCGCCAAGCTCGTGGCGCGCTTCTACGATCCGACGGAGGGATGCCTCACGCTCGACGGCATCGACCTGCGCGAGCTCGATCCGTCCGATCTGCGCCGCGCGATCGTCATGGTGACGCAGGAGGCGTATCTCTTCAGCGGAACCGTCGCAGAGAACATTGCACTCGGGAAACCCGATGCGACCACCGAGGAGATCCAGGCCGCCGCGATCGCGGTGGGCGCGCACGAGTTCATCTCGAAGCTGCCCGACGGCTACGACACGGATGTCAACAAGCGCGGTGGGCGTGTGTCGGCGGGCCAGCGTCAGCTGATCTCGTTTGCCCGCGCCTTCCTGGCCGACCCCGCAGTGCTGATCCTCGACGAGGCCACCGCATCGCTCGACCTGCCGAGCGAACGCCTCGTCCAGGACGCGCTGCAGACGCTGCTCGCCGACCGAACGGCGATCATCATCGCGCACCGCCTGTCGACGATTGCGATCGCGGATCGCGTTCTGGTCATGGAGCACGGACGAGTGGTCGAGGATGGTTCACCCGAGGCGCTCGTCGCCGCGAAGGGCCGATTCGCCGCGCTGCAGCGGGCCTGGGAGGACTCGCTCGTCTAGGCTGCTGCTGGTGTTCGTGCGAGATCGGGCCGGGGCAATCGGCGGTTCGTCTGCTCGGCATTCTTCCCCCGAATGGTAGTCCTGGCGACCGCTCGTACGAGGTTACGCTGGGTGGAGGTCCCCGGGGCGCCCCAATGCTTACTCCCTGCCTCTTGGACCAGGGCGCCCCTTCCTTCCTCAATTCCTCGAGCAAGGAAGGGGCACTCGCATGCACGGCCCGCGGATGAGCCCGCAGTACCGGCGAAGTGCCGGGGCCTTCCGCATCCATGGGAGGAGAGATGATCGCGCGCTGCAGGCTGTCGCTGCTTCCGCGAAGGGGGTCGCCCCGCGGATCGGCGGCACGCCTCGACGCCCTCCACCGTAGGTCCTCGGGGATGAACGGCCTCTCCCGGGCGGTGGTGCGGCGCGGTGGCGATCCGCTTCTCCTCGCCCGGCGAGGTGAATGGCGATCCATCGTGCATCCTCGCTTTGATCAGGTGTGTGATTGAGTAGAACCATGGCCGCGAAATTCACCTTCAGCGTGGGCGTTCACGAACGCCACGACGTCACCGTGAGCGTCGCGGGACTCCGCAATCGGGTCACGATCAGCGTCAATGGCGTGGTTGCAATGGACAGCGGTGGAAATCTCGGTATCGTCATGCCGAACGTGTTCGACTTGGAAGTCGGCGTTCACGAGAAGCACATGGTCTCAGTCCGGCTGATCGCTCAGCAACTCATCGACGGTGGCGCCAGATATATCGATGTGTTCGTCGACGGTCGATTCGCCTTTCGGCATGACTGGTGACCGGCAGGCGGCTCCTCAGCGATCGTGCCCCATCGTTCGGCGAACGCTCACCCTTCTCGGTCACTAGACTTCACAAGCAGCACCCGACCCCGATGCAAAGGCACGCCATGGACCCCGTCACCCTCGGAATTCTGCTCTACCTGTTCCTCACCGCATCGGCAGTGCTCCTCCTGACGCTGCTCAGCGCAAACGCACGCGCGCGGAGGAACGACACTGCCCCTCCGACCGGCACGACGAATACCGTCTGCGTTGTGGCGCTGATCTCTTCATTCTTCGTTTCACCCGCTGGTGTGGTGCTCGGACACCTGGGATGTCGCAAGTGAATCGAAGCAACGAGAAAGGCTGGGGGCTCGCGCTCACCGCCGCAATCATCGGCTACATCGGTCTGATGGCTTGGGTGAGCGCAGGAATCGTGCTTCTGGTGGTACTCGCCTTCGCGGCGTTCTAGAAACCGATCTGGCGAGGGCCGTCTCGCTCTCGCATGGTCGAGCATCGAGGCTGTCCGTTCGTGCGCGAGGGGGGACTTGAAC
>JBEBSS010000044.1:0-19644 GCA_040394175.1 Leucobacter soli
ACCTACTGGCTGTCTGCCGGATGATGGCGGGGTCAGCGGGGGCAGCAGGGTCAGCGGGGTCAGCGGGGGTTAGTAGGGACGAGGATCGCCCCCCGCAAGGCCGAAACGCTCGACCGTCTCGTCGATCCAGCGCGCCAGAAGCTCTTCTCCGTGCGCCGCGAATTCCGGACCGAGCTGCTGAAACACCTCCGCGCTAATGAGCCCGATGAGACCAGTCCAGGCCCCGACGGCGGCGATGCCGAGCAGCGGGTCGGCATCGATCCCGAATTCTGCAGCCCCGCTCACGAGTTCGGCCTGCAGACCGGCCGAGGCCCCGCGCCGCGCCGCGCCTTGCGGCGTCTCTCCCGCTGCAAGCAGCACGAGGAATGCGCGCATCACACGCGTACCCGGCTCATTCGTCTGATCGGCCGGCGCCGAATAGCCGGGCACTGGGGAGCCGTACGCGAGCGCCCAACGAGAAGGATTCGCGAGCGCCCAGATGCGCATCCCCGTCGCGATGGAGGCGAACCGCTCCGCCTGCGTGGCATCCGCGTCGAGATGCGCGAGAGCCGCAGCGGCCAGATCGCTGTAGGCGTCGACGATGAGCAGGGTCAGGAGCTGTTCCTTGTTCGCGACATGCCGGTAGATGGCCGAGGATGCGACGCCCAGCCCGCGCGCGATCTCACGCACCGAGAGCGCACTCGCTCCGGCTTCGGCGAGCTGCGCATTGCCGAGTCGCAGGATCCCCTCGCGCATGCGCGCGCGAGCCTCTGCATGGGTGCGGCGCGGACGATCCATGCGGTCAGTCTGGCAGGAAATCCGCACTCGTGCAATTTAGAGATCATTGATCTTGATATTCAGGCAGGGTCGGGATACTGTGGTCACATCAATTAGAGAGCAGTGCTCACAAAAGGAGATCTCATGCGATACCTCATCACCGGAGCCGGACAGATCGGCACGCAGCTCGCGCGCGACCTCGTACGGGAAGAACACGAGGTCGTCGTGCTGAGACGACGCCACAGCCCCACTCCGGGCGCCACAACGATCGTCGGCGACGCGGCAGATCGCGATGCACTACGTCGAGCCGCCTCAGGAGCGCACGCGATCTTCCACTGCATCCACGCGCCCTATTCTGCACGGGCGTGGCGCCGCGAACTCCCCCACCGGGAGGCCGCGGTCATGGACGTCGCGAAGGAACTCGGCATCCCAGTGGTCTTTCCCGAATCGGTATACGCATACGGCCGCGCCGCACAGCACCTCGCCGAGACCGCCCCCTTCGCTCCCGTGTCGCCGCTCGGCGCCGTGCGCGCCGAGCTACTGGCCGCGCGCGCCGCCCACCGCGCCCGTACCGCATCGGTCGTCGCCTCCGACCTCTTCGGCCCCACCGCGACCCCGCAGGGATCGGTCGTACTGGCAACACTCGCCACGCCCGCCTCCGCAGGTCGACGCTGCTGGGCGCTCGGCGATCCCGACGCACCGCATGCCGTGACCTACCTCCCCGATCTCACTCGAGCGATGATCGCGGCCGCGCCCCTCGCAGAACACGGCGGCACAATTCTGATCACCCCCACCGAGTCCGCACGCTCGCCCCGCCAGATCGCCTCGGATACAGCAGCGGCTGCAGGGCGAGCAGCGCCTCCGAAGGTCAGCCGGATTCCCGCAGCGGCGTTCGCCATCTGTGCGCCGTTCGCGCCCGCCATGCGAGAGCTCCTGAGGCAGCGATATCTGTGGACCGCACCGAGCACGCTTCAGCCGGGACGCCTCAGCACGGAGTTCGCACTCGCGCCAACGCCCTGGGACGCAGTGCTCGATGAATGGGCGGCGGCCCTCAGCCCTGCGCGAGCAGCCAGGCCATGAGCGCTTTCTGGGCGTGGACACGATTCTCTGCCTCATCCCACACCGCGCTCTGAGGCCCGTCGATCACCTCGGGCGCCACCTCGAACTCCCGGTAGGCCGGCAGGCAATGCAGGAAGATCGCGTCCTCGTCGGCGTGCGCCATGAGTTCGGGGGTGACCCGGTAGGCGCCGAACGTGGCAACGCGCTGCGCCTTTTCGGCCTCCTGGCCCATCGAGACCCAGGTGTCCGTGATGACTGCGTCGGCCCCCTCGACCGCGGCAGCCGGCTCGGAGGTGACCGTCACGCTGCCGCCGGTCTCCGCGGCGATCCTGCGCGCATCCTCGACGATGTCGGCGCGCGGCTGGTAGCCCTCCGGGCCTGCGACGCGAATGTGCATGCCCGCGGTTGCGAAGCCCAGCAGGTACGAGTGGCCCATGTTGTTCGCTGCGTCTCCGAGATACGCGGCGGTCAGGCCGGGAAGCTCGCCCTTGCGCTCGCGAATGGTCTGCAGGTCGGCAAGGATCTGACACGGGTGGAAGTCATCGCTCAGCGAGTTGATGACCGGCACCGTGGCATGCTCGGCCATTTCTTCGAGGCCGGAATGGGCGAAGGTGCGCCAGACGATCAGGGAGACCATGCGCGAGAGCACCTTGGACGTATCGGCGATCGACTCTTTCGCCCCCAGCTGCGCCTCGCCCGCATTCACGATGATCGCGTTGCCGCCGAGCTCCGCGATACCGGCGGCGAAACTGAACCGCGTCCGCGTGCTCGTCTTGTCGAAGAACACCGCAGCGCTTCGGGGACCCTCCAGGGGTCGCTCCGAGAACGGGTCAGCCTTCAGCCTTCCGGCGAGCTGGAGTACCTCCAACTGCTCTGCGGGGGAAAGGTCGTCGTCTCGAAGGAAATGCCTAGTCACCCCTCAAGCCTAGTCAACGCCTGAGCGGACTCCGTTCCGAAGTACGGGATTCGGTGTCGAGCCCGGGCGCGCGGGATCTGCCGCGCGGGATCCGTTGACCGGGGTCGGATCGCTCTGCCGCAGCCGATCCGCTCACCTGTCACGGATGTGCAGTCCCGATGCGGCAGCTACACTTCCGCGACACGCGCAAGCCGAGTCCGGCACGGGTCGCTCGATCCCCGACCGAAGCGAGGAGCCGGGAGCGGCTAGCCAGCGTACAGCAGGGCGAGGATCGCCGGGGTGGTCTGATCGCGCCAGGTCCCGCGCAGGGCATACTGGTCCTCCCGTGCCTGCAGCGAAGGATCGATCACTCGCACGATGTCGAGCACCGCGAGATCGTCCTCGATTCGAGTCAGCGTTCCCACGTTCTCCACGGTCGCGTCGCGCAGATCGGGTGCCTCGTCCTCGGGGCTGCCCGAACCCTGCACGCGCACCAAAGGTTCTCGCGGCACGCGATTGCCTTCGGCGTCCTGCACGAACTCATCGGCCTGGCGTCCCCCATGCGCAATCGTCCCGGCCATCACCGAGCGAAACGCGGGATCTCCCGACGCATCGCTGATCCAGCGGGTGCCGAGCACCCCATGCTCGGAAGTGCCCACCAGGAAGTCCTCGCCACCCGCGAGCGGTGACCCCCGGTAGCTCAGCGGCACGTAATACACGGTCTCGTCCCCGGCCGTCAGCAGCAGACCTTCGAAGCCGACCTCGCCGGCCGGGTCGTCGAGACGGAATCCACCGAGACTCCGAAGCGCGGAGACCTCACCCGAGAACCAGGGCTGCGCGGGAAGCCAGGCGGCCAGCAGCTCGAGCTTGGACGGGGACATCGTGGTCTGGTGCATGAGTGCCATACCCCCGATCCTACGCCCTCGACAACACGAGATCGGGGTGCGACCGCGAGCGGCCGCACCCCGATCTCGGAGCCGAGTGGCTCGACTACTTGGCGAGCTGCTGCTTCAGCTTGCTCGCCGCACGCGCACGGGTCGTCGCATCGAGGTGCACCTTGCGGATGCGCACGACCTCGGGAGTGACCTCGACGCACTCGTCCTCACGAGCGAATTCGAGGCATTCCTCGAGGGTCAGCTGCCGGGGAGGAGTCATCGACTCGAAGCTGTCAGCGGTCGACGAACGCATGTTCGTGAGCTTCTTCTCCTTGGTGATGTTCACATCCATGTCCTCGCTGCGCGAGTTCTCACCGATGACCATGCCCTCGTACACCTCTTGGGTGGGCTGCACGAAGAAGCTCATGCGCTCCTGCAGGTTGATGATCGAGAACGGGGTGACCACACCGGAGCGGTCGGCAACGATCGAACCGTTGTTGCGCGTCACGATGGGTCCGGCCCAATCGGCGTACCCGTGCGCGATCGCGTTGGCGATGCCGGTTCCGCGGGTTTCGGTCATGAACTCGCTGCGGAAGCCGATCAGTCCGCGCGATGGCACGATGAATTCCATGCGCACCCAACCGGTGCCGTTGTTCACCATGTTCTCCATGCGTCCCTTGCGGGCGGCGAGCAACTGGGTGATCGCGCCGAGGTGCTCCTCGGGAGTATCGATGGTGAGGTGCTCGAAGGGCTCCTGCGTCTTGCCGTCGACCTCCTTGGTCACCACCTGGGGCTTGCCGACGGTCAGCTCGAAGCCTTCGCGTCGCATGTTCTCCACGAGGATCGCCAGCGCCAGCTCACCACGGCCCTGCACCTCCCAGGCGTCGGGGCGGTCGGTCTCGAGCACCCGCAGCGACACGTTGCCGATGAGCTCGCGGTCGAGGCGATCCTTGATCATGCGCGCGGTGAGCTTGTGGCCCTTCACCTTGCCGACGAGCGGTGAGGTGTTCGCGCCGATGGTCATCGAGATGGCAGGCTCGTCGACGGTGATCGTCGGCAGCGGGCGCACATCGTCGGCGTCGGCGATCGTCTCGCCGATGGTGATGTCCTCGATACCCGCGATTGCGACGATGTCGCCGGGGCCAGCCTGCTCGGCCGGGTAGCGCGTGAGCGCCCTGGTCAGCATCAGCTCGGTGATACGCACGTTCTGCACCGACTCGTCGTGCTTCACCCAGGCGACGGTCTGCCCCTTCTTGATCCAACCGTTGTGCACCCGGAGCAGTGCGATACGGCCGAGGAACGGCGACGAGTCGAGGTTGGTGACGTGCGCCTGCAGCGGGTGCTCATCATCGAAGCTGGGAGCCGGGACGCGCTCGAGAATGGTCTCGAACAGCGGTTCGAGGTCGGGGTTGTCCGGCAGCTCGCCGTCGCCGGGGCGATTGTGGCTCGCCGCGCCGGCACGGCCCGAAAGGTACACCGTGGGGACGTCGAGCACAGCGTCGACGTCGATGTCCGGGTGATCCTCGCTCAAATCGCTGGCGAGTCCGAGCAGGAGGTCTTGGGCTTCGCCCTCGACCTCTTCGATCCGGGCATCGGGGCGGTCGGTCTTGTTCACCGCGAGGATCACCGGCAGGTGCGCCTCGAGCGCCTTGCGCAGCACGAAGCGGGTCTGCGGCAGCGGACCCTCGCTCGCATCGACGAGCAGTACCACGCCGTCGACCATCGAGAGTGCGCGCTCGACCTCGCCGCCGAAGTCCGCGTGTCCCGGGGTATCGACCACGTTGATGACGATCGGGCCGTTCTTGGCGTGCGCGCCTTCGTACGTGATGGCGGTGTTCTTCGCGAGGATCGTGATGCCCTTTTCGCGCTCGAGGTCGTTCGAGTCCATCACGCGGTCGTCGACGTCGGCGTGCGCGTCGAAGCTGTTGGTCTGACGCAGCATGGCGTCGACGAGAGTGGTCTTGCCGTGGTCGACGTGAGCGACGATGGCGACATTACGGAGGTCTTCGCGTGTGGCGAGAGCCATATTGGGGGTTCCTAACGAACGAAAATTTGCAACGTTCTATTCTACATGCGCAAAAATGAACGTTTTCCGGCCAGTTTCCTCAGTGACGCCTCCTCCCCTCCCGCTGCTTCCCGTTTCCGTCGCCCACCGCCCCGCGTCGGGCGTCTTCCACGCACCGCGTGAGCGCTCGGCCGACGATCGGGGGTTGACGATCGGAGATCCTCGTTCTAATATGAAACCAAATGGTTGCATATACTCTCACCGATGACGACGTGGATCGCATCTTCCGTGCCCTCGCGGATCGCACGAGGCGCGACATCGTGCGCCGCACGCTGATCGCCGAGGCATCGATCTCCGAACTCGCGAAGGACTACGACATGTCGTTCGCGGCCGTGCGCAAGCACGTCGCCGTGCTCGAAGCAGCAGACCTCGTCGCCCGCATCCCGAAAGGAAGGGAGCGCATCATCCAAGGGAATCCAGAAGCCATCCGCCGAGCCAAGCAGCTCCTGGGTCGCTTCGAAGAAATCTGGCGCGGCCGTATCGACCGACTCGATGCGCTCCTCGCAGAAGACAACTGACACGAAAGGCCACCATCATGCCCATCACCTCCGTAGACACCGACCCCCAGTCGCTCACCCTCACCGTGATCGCCGACTTCCCCGCCCCGGTGCGCCGCCTCTGGGACGCCTACCTCGATCCGCGCCAGCTCGAACGATTCTGGGGGCCGCCGAGCTATCCGGCGACCTTCACCCGGCACGACGGGTTCGTCGGCGGCCTGAGCATCTACTACATGACGGGCCCCGAGGGGGACCGCCACTACGGCTACTGGAAGTGGACCGAGATCGACGAAGGCCGCTCGTTCGAAGTGCGCGACGGTTTCGCCAATGAGGACGGAACCCCCCACACCGAGATGCCCGAGGGCCGCATGGTGCTCCAGTTCACCGAAACGGCTCTCGGTTCGCGCGTGAGCGTCATCAGTTCCTTCAACTCGCTCGAGGAAATGGAACAGCTCGTGGCAATGGGCCAAGTCGAGGGGATGCGGGAGGCGATGGGCCAGATCGACGATGTGCTCGCAGATCTCACCTCATTCGCGGCCGGCAGCGGCACCGAGACACAGCTGATCGGGGAGTCCCAGGCACGAGTCTCTCGCATCGTCCGAGGATCGGTGCCCCAGCTCTGGCAAGCGTTCACCGACGAGGCGCTGCTGCGCCGATGGCAGCTCGGCCCCGACGGGTGGACGATGACGGTCTGCGAGGTCAGCGCCACACCTGGCGCAACGATGCGGACCGAATGGCGCCATGACGAGTCGGGCGAGAGCTTCGGGTTCACCGGCGTGGTCGTCGAGTCCGCGCCCATGCAGCGACTCGTGACCACCGAGCGCATGGTCTCCCCCGCGGATCCGGACGGCGCATCGAGCCCCGAAACGCTGAACGAGCTGACCTTCACCCCCGTCGAGGGCGGCACACTCGCCTCCTACCTCATCACCTACCCGGACGCCGAGGTGCGAGAAATGGTGCTCGCCACGGGAATGGCGGACGGCATGGAGGCGAGCTTCACCCGCCTCGAAACCGAGGTGCTCGTCTAGCCACACTGCGACACCGGACGCACGCCCCGCGGCCGCAGCATGGCGAATGCGTTCCACGCCCCGAATCCCTCAGCTCGGGGGCGTGGAACGCGGAAGAGCGCTCCGACCGCGGTCGGGCGATGCGCGCCCAGCCCGTTCGGGCAGGTCAGACTCGGAGGGAGAGACCCGCAGCAGCCTCGAGCACGAGCAGTGCCGCGAGCCTCACCGTGCGTGCATCGGCAGAATCGGCGGTCGCGTCCACTTCGGCGATGTCGAGCCCCTTGACCCGCGCGTCCGCGGCGAGCAGCCGGGCGATGCGGCGAAGCTCATGGGCCTGCAGACCCCCCGGAACCGAGGCCGGGCAACCCGGCGCGACGCTGCGGTCGCAGACGTCGACGTCGAGGTCGACGTGAATCGCTCCCCCTCCGGCTCCTGCGATCGAGAGCGCCTCGGCGACCACGTCGCTGAGCGAACGATCGTGCAGTTCATCGCGGTGGATCACCGTGATGCCGAGGTCCTTCGCCCGCTGCCGGTAGGCGCGAGAGTTCGCGAAATCTGCGATACCGATCTGCACGACGTGCCGGGGGTTCAGGCCCATCTCCACCAGGCGGCGCACAGGAGAGCCGTTGCTTCGCCCGTCTCGCAGATCGTGGTGGGCGTCGAGCGTGATGAGCCCCGCGGACTCGATGCCGCCGTGGGCGTCTGCCACCCCGAGTGCTGCCGGTACGGTGCAGGCGTTGTCGCCTCCCAGCGCCACCACCAGCTCGGCGCGCGATGCGAGTTCGGCGATCCTCGAGGCCGCATGCTGCTCGCCCTGCTCAGTGTCCGGATCCGCCACGTCGCCGGCATCAGCGATGCGCAATGCCTCGTGCAGCACGATCTCGGTCTCGGCCCCCCGGTGTCCTGGGGCTCCCTCTGCGACGATGTGGGTCGAATAGCGCCGGAGCGCCTCTCGAATCGCAGCAGGTGTCTCGTGCGCGTTGGTGGGCGAGAGCGAGGTACGACTCGTCGGTACGCCGACGATCGCCAGGTCGATGCCGCCCTCTCCCGGCGCTTCCCAGCCTCCTGCTCTCGGCCAGAGTGGATCGTGCGATAGCTGCGTGCTGCTCATGTCTCGACTCTATGCACCGCCAGCGCCTTTGCACAGCACTCGCGCCGCTCTCGGTCTGGGATTCCAGACAGTTCCGGCGCGCACCGTCTTCCTGCGCACGCGCAAGTCCGCTGGAATCGTCTCATGAGCAATACAGTGGTCCTCGGGGCAGCGCCTCTCACCGTCGCAGACGTCGTCGCAGTCGCCCGATTCGACGCCCGCATCGAGATCGATGCGGATGCGCTCATCCGCATCGGCGAGAGCCGCCGCATGATCGAGGAACTCGCGAACGACACCCGACCCCACTATGGCGTGTCGACCGGGTTCGGCGCACTCGCAAAGGTGCAGATCCCGACCGAGAAGCGCCAGCAGTTGCAGCGCAGCCTGATCCGCTCGCACGCCGCCGGGACCGGCCCCGAGGTCGAGCGCGAGGTCGTGCGCGCACTGATGCTGCTTCGCCTCAACACCCTTGCGAGCGCACGGACCGGTGTTCGGCCGGTCGTCGCGGAGACCTACGCGGCCATCATCAACGCGGGAATCACCCCGGTCGTGCACGAATACGGATCGCTCGGCTGCTCCGGGGACCTCAGCCCGCTCGCGCACTGCGCGCTCACGCTCATGGGCGAAGGGCAAGTGCGCGTCGACGGGGACCCGCATTCCGCTCCCATCGAGGCCGCGAGCGCGCTCACCGAGGCCGGGATCGAGCCGCTCGTGCTCGCCGAGAAAGAAGGGCTCGCGCTCATCAACGGGACCGACGGCATGCTCGGGATGCTCTGCCTCGCCCTCCACGACCTCTCCTCGCTCTTCAAGACCGCAGACTTTGCGGCCGCGGCGAGTGTCGAAGCGCTCACCGGCACCGATGCCGTCTTCGCGGCCGACCTGCAGGAGCTGCGCCCGCACCCGGGTCAAGCTGCGGCCGCGGCCAATATGGCCAACGTGCTCAGGGAATCCACACTCGTCCAGCGACCGCAGGAGGGCGAATTCACCCGAGTGCAGGACGCCTACTCGCTGCGCTGCGCCCCGCAGGTGCATGGAGCGGCTCGCGACACCGCCGACCATGCCGCACGCGTCGCATCGGTCGAATTGCGCTCATCGGTCGACAACCCGGTCGTGCTCCCCGACGGTCGGGTCGAGTCGAACGGCAACTTCCACGGCGCACCCGTCGCATACGTGCTCGACTTCCTGGCGATCGCGGTCGCGGACCTCGCATCGATCAGCGAGCGCCGCACCGATCGCTTCCTCGACGTGGCCCGGAACCACGGCCTGCCGCCGTTCCTCGCGGCGGATGCCGGCCTGGACTCGGGGCTCATGATCGCCCAGTACACCGCTGCCGGAATCGTCTCCGAGCTCAAGCGCCTGGCAGCACCCGCCTCGGTCGACTCCATCCCGTCATCGGCGATGCAGGAGGACCATGTCTCGATGGGCTGGCATGCCGGCCGCAAGCTCCGGCGCGCGATCGACGGTCTCACCCGCGTCCTCGCGATCGAGCTGCTGGCCTCGACACGGGCGCTCGACTTCCGCGCCGCCGAAGCCGCCGGGTCGCCCGCACCCGCGACCGCCGCGGTGCACGAACTCTTCCGCACGCGGATCTCGGCACCCGACACCGACGGCTTCCTCTCCCCGGATATCACTGCCGCGTACGAATTCGTCGCGTCCGGGCAGGTGGTCGCCGCGGCGGAGGCAGGTCTCGGCACCACGCTCAGCTAAACCGTCGTGGACGATGCCCGGCTGGGCACAGGAGCACGTCCGGTGACTCCCGGCGCGGGATCCGACTCAGTTGCAGAAGCGGAGGTCGCTCAGACCGAACGGCCCCTCGTCCGGCATCGCCGCACGGATCTGCGCCTTGGTGAGCAACTTCTTCGGGCGCAAATCATCGGGCAGCTGCTCGGTACCCGGCACCGCATGCGAGACGCCCTCGGCGAGCATCCGCACCTGCGCCTTCGCGACGAGCGGGACCTTCATCGTCCACTCGGTGACCTGACCGAGTACGGTGAGCGCCCAGACCGGGGCCGGAACGATACCGATGGGTCGACCGAGCAGGTCGGCCACTCTGCGCACCACCTTGCTCAGCTGCAACTCCTCGGCACCGACGACCTCCACGGTCTGCCGATCGAGTCGGCCGAGGAGGGCCGCCTCCATCACGTCGACGAGCTCTTCGACCGGCACGGGCCGGACCGTCTTCTCCCGCAGTCCGACCGTCGCGAACAGCGGCAGCGTCTTCACGGTACGGGTCGTGTGGTCGATCAAGTGATCGCCGAGCCCGTAGATCATGCCCGCCTTGAGGATCGTATAGTCGAGTCCCGACTCGCGGATGGCCTCTTCAGCGGCCCACTTCGACTCGTGGTACGGAGAGCCGCAATCGGGCCGCGCCCGCAAGAAGCTGAGCATCACGATCTTCTTCACGCCAGCGCGCCGCGCCGCCTCGATGACCGCTTCGGTGCCTCGCACGTGCACCCGTTCGTAGGTTTGATCCCCGATCTCGCGATTGATACCGGCGCAGTGCGCGATTGCGTCGCATCCTTCGAAGGCGCGGGCCAACGCGTCCGCGTCGACGACCGAGAGCCCCGTTCGGCGGGAGACGACAATCGGATCATCGAAGCGCTCAGCGAGATGGCGTCCGACAAAACCCGTGCCACCGGTGATCGCAATGCGAGGTACAGCCATGAATCGACTCTACTCCGCCCCGAGCGCACCGGGACGAGACGGCGAGTAGGCTCGTCTCTATGACCCAGCCGAAGGTGCCCGCAGCGGACCAGACGCTGCGCATTCTGAGCCTGCTCGCGAGTGCTCGAGGCCCGCTTCCGGCCAGCATGATCGCCGCACAGTTGGAGCTGCCGCGATCCACCGTCTACCATCTGCTCACCGCGATGCAAGCGCACGGCTTCGTGATGCACTTGCCCGAGGAACGCCGGTACGGTCTCGGGCTCGCCGCGTTCGAACTGAGCTCGGCGTACACGAGGCAAGAACCGCTCGCCAGAATCGGTCGCCCCCTCATCGTCTCGCTCGTCGACCGACTCGGCTTCAGCGGCCACCTCGCGGTCCAGCACGGGCGCGATGTGCTCTACATCATCGAGGAGCGCGCGAAAGGCGCCCCCTCGCTCATCACCGATGTCAACGTCCGTCTCCCGGCCTATCTCACGGCGAGCGGACGGGCGATTCTCTCGGCGCTGCCGAAGCCGCAGCTGCGTGCGCTGTTCCCGGACCGCGGTGCATTCGTGCATCGACCCGACACCGTCACCCGGCTGCCCGAGAGCGAGGTCATCGACCGCTACTCGCGACTGCGCACAGTGCTCGATGCGACCACCACTCGCGGCTTCGCCGTCGAGCACGGCTCGGTGACCGCGGGCTTCTCGTCCGTGGCGGTGCCGGTGCTCGATCATCGCGGCTGGCCGGTGGCGGCGATCGCGGTCACTTTTCGCGACGACGAGGTATCCGAGGATCGCCTGTCCGGTCTCGCCGCGGAAGTGCGGGAAGCGGCGGACACCCTTTCTTCCCGCATCCATGGTCGGCTGGCACATGCGTGAGCGAGGGGGTGAGCGGATGCGCCCCCTGCGGTCGCATCCCGCCTATCTGGCCGGATGGTGGACGCTCGAAGGCGCCGCGCTGCTCGCGTTGCTCAGCGGCGCGGTCATGTTCGCGCCGCTCGGGCGCAAGAATCGCGTGCTCGACCCCGGTCTGGCCGAGGCGGTTGCCCTGCCTGCCGCCAGCATCGCCTTGGCCGCACTGGTGCTGATTGCCCTCCTCCCCGTGCCCACCGCTGCCGTCATGCAGGGAGCCGGAGTGCTCGCCAACATCACCGGAATCGTGGTGCTCCTGCTCCTCGGCTATCGCCTCGTGGTCGGCACCGCCGACGCGCGCGGCTTCAGCCCGGACCAGCTGACACCCAGCCTGCCGCTGCTCTGGCTCGCACTTCTCGCCCTCTCCGTGTCGATCGTCCGACTCGAGCGGATGCGCCGAACGGAGATCGACACACGAAGACGGCGGGGCCGGCGACCGGGCGGCAGTTAGCCGAACGGAGTCAGCGCACTCGCTCACCCGCACGCCAGACCGCCGCGGTCAGCGGCATGCCGGGCCGATAGGCGAGGTGGGTGACGGAAGGGGCGTCGAGCACCTGCAGATCCGCTCGCGCCCCGGGCGCCAGCACGCCGATGCGCGGCTGGGCGACACCGCGCGGATCGGACCAGCCGTCCTCGTGCATTGCGAGGGCGACCGCCCCGCCCAGGGTCGCCGCCCGCACGGCCTGCTGCACAGTCAACCCCATCTGCAGCACGGCGGTCGCTACGCAGAAGTTCATCGAGTTCGTGTACGAGGTACCCGGATTGCAGTTCGAAGCGATCGCGAGCATCGCACCGGCCTCGACCAATCGCTTCGCAGGCGCCAACGGCATGCGCGTCGAGAGGTCGCACGCCGGCAGCACCGTCGCAACGGTCCCACGGTCTCCCCTCCCGTCGTTCCAATCCGCCCACGACCCGGCGAGCGCATCGACGTCCGCGTCGGTCAGGAACGCCAGGTGATCGACGCTCAGCGAGCGGTGCTCGACCGCAAGCCGAGCTCCCGGGCCGTGCCCGAGCTGATTGCCGTGCACGCGGGTCGCGAGCCCCTTGGCCTTCGCCGCCCGGAGCACCCGCTCCGTGGCCTCGCCGTCGAACGCGCCCGTCTCGCAGAACACATCGACCGCGCTCACCTGGGACGAGACCGCATCAAGCATGGGACCGACTACCAGATCGAGATACTCGGATGCGTCAGCACCGACCGGCACGAGATGCGCCCCGAGGAATGTCACCGCATCGGCGCTTCGGCCGGCGATGCGCGCGCTGCGCAGCTCGTCTTCCACGGTCAGCCCGTAGCCGGTCTTGGTCTCGAACGTCGTAGTGCCACCGCGTCGCCCCTCGGTGACGAGTCGCTCAAGATTCGCCGAGAGCTGGGCATCGCTGGCTTCGCGGGTGGCGTTCACGGTCACGTTGATGCCGCCTGCGGCATACGACTCCCCTGCCATCCGCGCCTCGAACTCCGCCGTGCGGTCCCCGGCGAACACCATGTGGGTGTGGGAGTCCACCCAGCCGGGAAGCACCGCGCGCCCCTCGGCGTCGAAGCGTTCGTCGGCGGCGGGCGCGTCTGCTGCGTGTCCAACCCAGGCCACGCGATCGCCCTCGATGACCACTGCGGCATCGGCCATGCGCCCGCCGAGTCCCTCGCCGAGCGCCTCGTCGTTCGTGGTCAGTTCACCGATGTTGTCGATCAGCAGGGTGCGGGTCATGTCTCTACCTTTGCATGAGTTCGCGCGCGAGTGGCGTTCAGCGTGGTGCGAATGAGGTCTGCGGCATTGCGCGGAATACGCGAGGAGCCTGGGACGAGTCTCGCGTTTCTGTCGCTTCCGCGAAGATGAGGCATGCGGTCTTGCGTACCTCCAATTCGCAATGTCGCGATGGAAGCGCGACACCTGTTCCAGGCCTCGGGAGCTGTCGGCTCACCAGGCCCGCTCGGTGTTGCGAATGGTCGGCTCGAGCGGCACGCGCACTCCGCGCTCCTTCGCCACCTCGTCCGCGCGTTCGTAGCCGGCATCGACGTGACGGATCACGCCCATCCCGGGATCATTGGTGAGCAGACGCTCGAGCTTTTCGGCGGCGAGCTCGGTTCCATCGGCGACCGAGACCTGACCGGTGTGGATGGAGCGGCCGATTCCGACCCCGCCTCCATGGTGGATCGAGACCCAGGTCGCGCCCGACGAAGCCGCCGTCAGGGCGTTGAGCAGCGGCCAATCCGCGATCGCATCGGAGCCGTCGGCCATCGACTCGGTCTCGCGGTAGGGCGAGGCGACGGAGCCGGAGTCGAGGTGGTCGCGGCCGATCACGATCGGCGCGCTGACCTTCCCCTCGGCGACGAGCCGGTTGAAGAGCAGCCCAGCCTGGTGGCGCTCACCGTAGCCGAGCCAGCAGATGCGCGCGGGAAGCCCCTCGAACTCGACCCGCTCCGCCGCGGCATCGAGCCAGTGGTGCAGATGCGTGTTCTCCGGGAACAGCTCCTTGAGCGCCTGATCGGTGACTCGGATGTCTTCGGGATCTCCCGAGAGCGCCGCCCAGCGGAAGGGCCCAAGGCCCTCGCAGAAGAGCGGACGAATATAGGCCGGCACGAATCCCGGGAACTCGAATGCGCGGTCGTAGCCGCCCTTGCGGGCCTCGTCGCGAATCGAGTTTCCGTAGTCGAACACCTCGGCGCCCGCGTCCTGGAACTCGACCATCGCCTGCACATGCTGGGCCATGGCCGCCTGTGCATCGCGAGTGAAGCCCTCGGGGTCTGCCTCGGCGCGCGCCAGGCGATCCTCGACCGCATAGCCGATCGGCAGGTACGACAGCGGATCGTGCGCCGAGGTCTGATCGGTCACGAGATCGATCGTGACTTCGCCAGCCCGATGCCTGCGCAGGATCTCCGGGAACACCTCGGCAGCGTTCCCGACGAGTCCGACCGACCAGCCGCGCTGCTCGTCCTTGGCCTGCTGCACCTTGGCGAGCGCCTCGTCGAGATCCTCCACGACCTCGTCGAGATAGCGCTTGCCGACGCGTCGATCGAGGCGCGTCTTGTCGACATCGACGATGAGGCAGGCTCCGTCGTTCAGGGTCACCGCGAGGGGCTGCGCCCCGCCCATACCGCCGCAACCGCCGGTCAGGGTGATGGTGCCGGCCAGTGACCCCTTGCCCTCCACCGCTTCGATGCGCTTCTGCCCGATGAGCTTTCGGCCGGCCGCGGCGAAGGTCTCATAGGTGCCCTGCAGGATCCCCTGGGTGCCGATGTAGATCCAGGAGCCAGCGGTCATCTGGCCGTACATCATGAGGCCCTCAGCCTCGAGCTTGCGGAACTCGGGCCAGGTTGCCCAGTCGCCGACGAGGTTCGAGTTCGCGAGCAGCACGCGGGGAGCCCACTTGTTCGTGCGGAAGACGCCGACGGGCTTGCCCGACTGCACGAGCAGCGTCTCGTCCTCTTCGAGATCGCGCAGGGTGTCGACGATCGCGTCGAAGGCCTCCCAGCTGCGCGCGGCGCGACCGGTGCCGCCGTAGACGACGAGATCGTCGGGACGCTCCGCCACCTCGGGATCGAGGTTGTTCATGAGCATGCGCAGGGGCGCCTCGGTCTGCCAGCTCTTCGCGCTGATCTCGGTGCCGCGCGGAGCGCGTACGGGGCGTGCGCCGGGAAGTGCCATGATGGTGCCTTTCGTCATTGGTCCGCAATCCGATCCTGCGATCCTTGCGCGATCGATACCCCCATTCCATCCCCTGCCCGCTGCCGGTTCAACGCACATCACGGAGTCAATGTCTGGGGTTCCAGACAGTGAGGGCTCGCGCTGCGGCTACAGTTGTTCAAGAGCCTTCGCGACACGCGAACGCCAGACGAAAGGAGACCCCGTGAAGGGATTCAGAGAATTCATCATGCGCGGCAACGTGGTCGAACTGGCCGTCGCAGTGATCATCGGTGCAGCGTTCACCTCGATCGTCAACTCGCTGGTCGACGGAATCTTCAACCCCATCATCGCTGCCCTCTTCAACGCCGATGAGATCAACAAGGCCGTGCTGCAGGTGGGCCCAGTCTCGCTCGGCATCGGCGCAGTCCTCGGCGCGATCATCAACTTCGCCCTCATCGCCGCAGTGGTCTACTTCGCCATCGTGCTGCCGATGAACAAGCTCAACGAGGCGATGTACGTGCGCAAGCACGGCCACAAGCCAGGCGAGGAAGAGGCGACCGCCTCAGAGACCGATCTGCTCGCCGAGATTCGCGACCTGCTCGCTGCGCGCGAAGGCAGCGCAGGATCCCCACCGTCGAAGGGATCGCACGCAGAGTAGGGTCTGCGACCCGCCGAGCTCCTGGGCAGAACACGCCCGAACGCGTCTGGCATCGCGGAGCTGCCGAGATCCGAGCAACGCAGGGATAAGACAAGCGCAGGGGCCGCACCCGCATCAAACGAGGCGGCCCCTGCGCGTCCGCCCCTCGTCTCGACGACTGCACCGGCCCCCCGGGCAGCGGCCCCCTACCGAACCGGAAGCGGCGGGCCCTGCGGGAAATCGCGTCGAGTGAGGTCCAGGAAGAGCGCATCCTCGAGCACCCCGTCCGGCCGCACCTGATAATCGCGCAGCACGCCGATCCGCCGAAATCCCAACCGCTCATAGCTTCTGATCGCGCCATCATTGTGCACGTTCGGATCCAGCGTCACCCGAGTGATCCCCGCCGCGAACTCCTCGCGAATGGCGAGCGCGAGCGCCTCCTCCCCAATGCGTCGCCCGCGGAAGCCGGTCGCGAGGAAGAGATGCATCACCGTCGTCGGATACTCGGGATCGTCCCCGCGCAGGACGAACATCGCACCCACGCAGCGCCCCTCGACTTCGATGATCCTCGAAGACACATCGTCGAGAAACTCCTCCTGCACTCGTGCAGCGGAGTAGCCGACCCACCACTCGGCCACCTCAGGCTCCGACAGAATCGCGACGAGCGGGTCGAGATCGGCAGCGACAGCGGCGCGCAGCGTCACCAGCGGGCCGACGATGGGTTCGAGGATCGGAAAACTCATGGGCTCAGCGTAGCGAACCCACGAACACGGGCGTCGGGGCTTGCGCACCTCGTTCGCCACACGGAACCGGCGTAGGCTGGACGTGTGAGTGCGAACACGACTGGAGAGATACGCGTCAGCGCCGTCGTCATGCGCGACGCGAAGGGTCGGGTCCTGAACGTGCGCAAGCGCGGAACGCACACGCTCATGCTGCCGGGCGGTAAACCGGAACCCGGCGAGACGACCGCCCAGACCGCAGCGCGCGAAATCGCGGAGGAGCTCGGCATCACCCTCGACCCGGCACAGCTGCGCGAACTCGGCGAGTTCCGGGCCGCGGCGGCCAACGAAGCAGGCTTCGACGTCATCGCGAGCGTCTTCGAGCATCCCTACGTCGAGGGCGTGCAAGTGCTCGCCGAGATCGAGCAGATCGAATGGGTGCACCCCTCGGAGACGCGCGACGATATGGCGCCGCTCAACACCGCCCACATCTTCCCCGCGTTACTCGCGGGAAACTGAGCCGCGACCCCACCCCGGAGGGAAGGGCCGCGGCATCCGTCATGACACGGAGGAGACGCGAGACGCGAAGGCAGCCCGCGAACGGACTAGTCGCGCCTCGCCTCGGACTCCGTATCTCCCAGTGCGAGCAGCACGGCGAACCCTGCCCAGAGAATCGCGAGCGGCATCGCGGTGTCTTTTCCGTTCCAAGTGCTCGACTGCCACATGGCGAACCATTCGGAGCCGATCACGATGAAGCCGATGAACCAGATCAGGAAACCCACCCCGTACGCACCGTACCCCCAGCTCTTGGCACGATTGAACGTTGCCGTGTCGGCACTGCGCCGGAGGAACAACTTGATCCCGCCGATGAGGCCGAGCGCCGCGAACGCTGCCTCCGCGACGATGATGCCGATATAGCCGACCGTCCACACCCACGGGATGGTGATCGCTCGCCACATCAGCGCATTGCCCTCGAAGGTGGTGTCCATCGACAGCACATGCTTCACGAACTGGTAGTTCGAGTCGTAGTCCATGAGATTGCCCATGAATACGAAGAGCCCATAGAGCCCGGCAGAGAATAGAGTGAAGGCCTGGAGCAGGCGCAAGGGATGATTCATTTCTTCACCTTTCGTGTGAACACGAGGTCCAGACGCGGATCGGCGTGGGCTTCGAGCGGGATCGCCTGAACGAACTCCCAGCCGGCTGCCGCCCGCTCTCTGATGACCTCGCGGTAATCCTTCTCGAATGTCGCTCCTTCGCGACGGCGTTTCACGGCAATGCTGACGAATGTGTACTCTCGCATCAACGCACCTCCTCCGTGGCTTCAAGCTTCTCCTCCCCGCACTGCCTCGTCAATGGGCGTCTCCCCCGGCTCCCCGCACCAGGTGCGAAATCCCGCACTCCCCGATAGATTTGGCGGATGAACGATGAGCGGCACTTCGCGGTCCCCCGGGCCTCGGCCCCGCCCGCGGATGTCCTCGTCGTCGGTGCAGGAGTCTCAGGCCTCACCGCCGCCCGCCTGATCACCGACGCGGGCAAACGGGTGGTGGTGCTCGAGGCCCGCGACCGCATCGGCGGGCGCACCCACACCGACCGCTCCGGCGAATGGGTCACCGACCTGGGCGCCTCGTGGATCCACGGAATCGACGACGGTCCTGCCCTCGCGGTCACCCAGGCCCTCGGCATGCCCATGACCGAGTTCACGGTGGGCAGCTTCCAGGTCGACGGACGCCCGATCGCCTACTTCAGCCCCGACGGGACGCCACTCGACGCCGAAGGGAGTGCGGCATTCGCCGCCGACGTGCATGCATTCGACGCCGCCCTCGCGCGGACGATTGCGGCGAGCGCACCCGGAACATCGTACGGGCAGGCGGTCGAGGAGACGATCTCCTCGACCGCCTGGGACGAGGATCGCGCGCAGCGAGTCCGCGAGTTCATGCGGCACCGCTGCGAAGAGCAATACGGTGCGTGGATCGACGATCTCGATGCGCACGGACTCGATGACGATGCGACGAACGGCGACGAAGTGGTATTCCCGGACGGCTTCGACCGATTGGCCTCGGGACTCGCCACAGGACTGGAAGTGCGACTCGAGCACGAGGTGCATCGCGTCCGCTGGGAGCCGGGAGTCGGCGTGCGAGTGGAAACGAGCAAGGGCGTGTTCACTGCAGACCAGGCCGTGGTGACGGTTCCGGTCGGCGTCCTGCAGTCCGATGCATTCACCATCGAACCGGCGCTCCCGGCCCAGATCGCCGATGCGCTCGACGGGCTCCGCATGAACGCCTTCGAGAAGGTGTTTCTGCGCTTCCCCCATCGCTTCTGGCCGGACGGCATCTACGCGATGCGACGCCAGGGCGAGGCAGCGCGCTGGTGGCACAGCTGGTACGACCTCACCGCACTGCACGGGGAGCCCACACTGCTCACCTTCGCAGCCGGGCCGTGCGCGCAAGAGACTCGCCGATGGAGCGATGAGGCGATCGCAGGCTCGGTGCTCGAATCGCTCCGGGAGATCTTCGGTGACGAAGTCCCGACCCCCACCGGGGTACGGGTGACCCGATGGCAAGACGACCCGTTCACACGCGGCTCCTACGCGTATATGGCGGTCGGATCGCAGACCTCGGACCACGATCTCCTCGCGACCCCGGTCGGCGGCGTCCTGCATCTCGCAGGCGAAGGCACCTGGACCGATGACCCTGCAACGGTAACCGCCGCCCTGTGCTCCGGCCATCGGGCCGCGGAACGCGTCCTCGGCCACGACATCCCGATCGAGCGGATCGCCGCCCTGAACTGAGGGCGCCTCGGCCGGCCGGATTCGGGCATCGCCTGCGAACGGGCCGGAAAGCAGGCCAGATCAGGAGAGGACACGCATC
>JBEBSS010000045.1:0-19313 GCA_040394175.1 Leucobacter soli
CAGAGCGTGATGAAGTCGTTTTCGACTCAGCGCTGCCCGAAGGTCTGCGTGTTAGCGGCGCAGACCCAGTCGCTCGATGAGCGAGCGGTAGCGGGTGATGTCGACGTTCTGCAGGTAGCCGAGCAGACGACGACGCTGACCCACGAGCAGGAGGAGGCCACGACGCGAGTGGTGGTCGTGCTTGTGCTCCTTGAGGTGCTCGGTCAGGTCCTTGATGCGCTGGGTGAGAATTGCAACCTGAACTTCAGGAGAACCGGTGTCGCCCGGCTTGGTTGCGTACTCATCGATGATCGACTTCTTCACCTCGGGTGCAAGTGACATATGGACTCTCCTTTGTTCGTTGCGCGGCGCACGCAGCAGGATGCTGCAGCTCTCTCTTTCCGCGGCCGTTCTACGGCAACCTTCACATATTAGCAGATCTGCTCTTCGCGCGTGGACGGAGATGCGAGGCGTCCAGGGACATCGACGGTAACCTCGGTTCCCCTCCCAGCGCGGTGCAATAGCCTGGAGGCATGAGCGATCTCAGAAACCCGGGCGATGCGTGGGTCGTCGCCGACGATGGCGAGCGGTACTGGGGTCGCTTCGGTGCGGCTGGGCTGCTCGCTCACGATGCCGAGCGCGGGATCCTGCTGCAGCACCGGGTGAGCTGGAGCGACCACGGCGGCACCTGGGGCATTCCGGGCGGTGCGCGTCACGAGGGAGAGGGTCCGGTGGATGCCGCGATCCGCGAGTCTCATGAAGAAGCCGGGGTACCGTTCGGCTCGGTGATGCCGCACTACGCCTACGTGATCGACCGTGGCGGGTGGACCTACACGACGATCATCGCCGAGGTCTCGACGCCGTTCGAGCCGGAGATCACCGACCCGGAGAGCCATGCGCTGGAGTGGGTCGCCATCGACCGAGTCGAGCGCTTTGATCTGCACCCTGGATTCGCTGCGAGCTGGCCTCTCCTGCGTCCGCTTCTCGGTGCCGATCGCTCGGCGCGGACGCGCCTGCTCGCCGAGGGGCGCATCACGCTCATCGAGTAGGCCATCCGCTCAGGGAGAGAAACGATTCGGAGCCGTAGACCGCGTGTCTACGGCTCCTTTTGTTGCGCCGATCGCCGATCATCGGACTATATTTAGGGGACGCTATACTTCATCTGATGTAACTGTTCGCCGCACGCTTCTCTCGTCGGCATCGAGCCGAAAGCACCCCCTTGTTCCTCGCTTCCTTCCTCATCGGCCTGCGAGAAGGCCTCGAAGCCTCCCTCATCATCGGGATACTGCTCGCCTACGTCGTAAAGCTCGACCGCGGAGACGTCACGCGCAAGATCTGGTGGGGCGTGGGGATCGCGATCGCTCTGGCTGCGGCGCTGGGGGCACTCTTCACCTTCGGCCGGTATGCACTCACCTTCGTCGCCCAGGAGGCGATCGGCGGACTCATGTCTCTTGTCGCCGTCGGCATGGTGACCTGGATGGTGTTCTGGATGATGCGAACGGCGGGATCCCTCGCGCATGAACTCCGGGAGGGCGTCGACAAGGCGCTCGCCATCGGAACCGGTTGGGCGATCTTCTGGCTCGCCTTCGTGACGGTCGCTCGAGAGGGCATCGAGACGACGCTCATGCTCTGGGGCTGGGCGGGCAACCCGATCGCTCTCGTCGGAGCGCTCAGCGGCATCGCCCTCGCCGCCGCCGTCGGAGTGCTCCTCAACCGGGGCATGCTGCGCATCGATCTTCGCGTGTTCTTCGCCTGGACAGGCGGCTTTCTCATCGTGGTCGCCGCGGGGGTGCTCGCGTACGGCATCCATGACCTGCAGGAGGCGGCATGGCTCCCCGGTCCGTTCTCCGGGCATCCGATCACCCCGACCGACTTCCGAACCGGCGAAGTGCTGACCGGATTCGACGGCCCGTTCTGGGCCGCTGCCTACCCATTCGGCTGGGCGTTCAACCTCGAGGACGCGATCGCGCCGAGCGGGGCAATCGCCGCATTCCTCAAGGGAACCGTCGGCTTCGTGCCGCTGATGTCCTGGCTGGAGATCACGGCGTGGACGATCTATCTGGGTATCACCATGCCGCGGTTCCTGCGGCAAGTGACGCAGCAGCGCAGGATCGCACTTCTGCGCAAGACGACGGCTCCGGAGAGGGCCGCCACTTCATCTACCGACCAAGGAGTGAAATGAAGAAGAAACTGATCGCCACCGCGGGTCTCGCGCTCTCGGGCGTCCTCGTGCTCGCCGGCTGCGTGCAGCAGGACACCACCGCCGAGACCGTGGCCGGGAATCGCCTGACGGTGAGCTCGACGGCCGATGCCTGCGAGGTGTCGGCAGCCTCTGCGACCAGCGGCAACGTGACATTCAGCATTGCGAACGATGGCCAGCAGACCACCGAGTTCTACTTGCTGGGAGCGGACGGGCTCCGTATCGCTGCGGAGAAGGAGAACATCGCACCGGGTTCTTCGGCCGAACTCACCGTCTCGCTTCAGCCGGGCGACTACTTCACCGCGTGCAAGCCGGGCATGCGCGGTGCGAACGTCGGCAAGACCAAGTTCAGCGTCACCGGAGAGCCGGTCGAACTCGCCGGCGAGGATCAGGAGTTGTTCGATCAGGTCGTCGTCGACTACATCAACTTCGTGAAGAACGAGGTCTCCGAACTCGTGCCGAACGTCGAGGAGTTCTCGAACGCCTATGCGGCCGGCGATGACGAGGCGGCGCGCGGTCTGTACGCAGCTATCCGCGTCAACTACGAGCGCATCGAACCCGTGGCGGAAGCGCTCGGCGTGCTCGATCCGCGCATCGACTACCGCGAGGTCGACTATCTCGCCGAGGCCGATCAGCTCGAGGCCGATGATCCGACCTTCACCGAATGGCTCGGCTTCCACCGGATGGAGAAGGACCTCTGGGTGCCAGCCGCAGACGCCATCAACGCGGACGGCACGAGTGCGTGGGAGGGCTGGCAGCCCTCGACCCCCGAGCAACGCGAGGTGCTCGCCGCCGCGCTGGTCGCGGACGTGAATACGCTCTACGACGAGGTGCACGACCCCGCCTTCATCGAGGATCAGCAGATCAACGTTGCAACGGTCTCGAACGGAGCCGCCGGGCTGTTGGAGGAGATCGCGGTCGGCAAGGTCACCGGTGAGGAGAACTGGTGGTCGCATTACGATCTCTGGGACTTCCAAGCGAATCTGCAGGGCGCGAGGATCGCATTCGATCTCGTTGCTCCGATCGCAGAGCGCAAGGGCGCCGAAGGGGCAGATCTCGTGCAGCAGATCAACAAGGAGTTCGACAAGCTGCAGACTCTGCTCGACCAGTACGGCAGCCTCGAAACCGGATACACCCTGTACAACGAGGTGGACAGCACGCAGCAGAAGGCGCTGGTCGCACAGATCGATGCGACCCGCGAGCCGCTGTCGAAGCTCACCGGCACGGTACTGGGCATCGACGGCTAGCTGAACCGGCTCAGGGCTCCGGGGTGGATTCCCCCTGGAGCCCTGAGCTTCACCACTGCCTCAGCTTTCGAACAGCTGCTGCCCTGGGTACTGCCCGTCCGCGATGCCCGGAGGCACGAGAAACACGGACGAGGCCGTGGTCTTGAGATATTCGACGAAGAGATCGTCGCGAGCCATGTTCTTGTGCACGCTCGAGAAGCGATCGGGGTCGTTCACGAACGCGATGAAGAACAGCCCCGCATTCAGCCTCCCCTGCGCGTCGTTGCCGTCGACGAAGTTGTAGCCGCGCCGCAGCATGCGAATGCCCCGATTGTTCTCGGGATGCACTCTGGCGACGTGCGAGCGCTCGTCGACGAGCGGAGCACCATCCTCCCCCGTTGCGGAGAAATCCGGTTGCGAGAACTCCGAGCCTCCTGAGAGTGGAGCCCCGTCCTTCTTGCTGCGGCCGGTGACCCGTTCCTGCTCCCCCAGTTGCACACCGTCCCAGACCTCGATGCTCATGTTGATCCGCCGTGCGATGAGATAGCTGCCGCCAACGGCCCAGCCAGGGCCCTGTTGCTTCCCGATCCAGACGTGCTCGTCGAGCATCTCGGGCTCCTCGGCCTTCAGGTTCATCGTCCCGTCCTTCTGCCCGAAGAGGTTGCGCGGGGTGGCCTGGGCGGTCGAAGTCGAGGAGGTCCGCCCGAAGCCGAGCTGCGACCAGCGAAGCTGCGCCCGACCGAAAGCGAGCCGGGTGAGGTTGCGAATGGCGTGCACTGCGACCTGAGGATCGTTCGAACAGGCTTGGACGCAGAGGTCCCCGTCTGAGCGATCCCGGTCGATGAAGTCGTTCATCATCTTCGGCAGGCTGTCGAACTCATCGGGCACGCGGCCGGCGAGCCCGAAGCGATCCTCGCCGAGCGCGGTCTCGAACAGGCTCCTGCCGAATCCGAACGTGATCGTGAGGCCGGCTGGCGAGATGCCGACCGCTTCGCCCGTGTCGTCGGGCGGCATGTACGGCCCGCCGCCGAAGGCGCCGCTCACGCTGATCTCGAGCCCTTGCGTGAGGCGGCTCGCGGCATAGGTCCAGTCCTGCAGCAGGTCGATGAGCTCCTCGCGGGTCACGTCCTGCGCCACATCGAACGCCGCGAAATGCATGCGGTCCTGGGCGGGGGTCACGATTCCCGCCTGATGGACACCGTAGAACGGATAGCTCAGGCTCGGATCGCGAGCTCCGTCGTCTCCCCCTGCCCCAAGGATCGCGGCCGCACCTCCTGCGCCGAGCGCCGCCCCAGCTGCACCGCCGCCGACGAGCGCGAGCATGCCGCGCCGAGAGAGGCCTCGGCCCCGCGCCCGGGGCACGGCTTCCCGCGCTTCGCTCATGCGAGGACGCGGCGCAGCAGCACGGCTGCGTCTCTCCGGGGTCCGGTGAAGAAGGGGATCTCCTCTCGCACGTGCCTGCGGGCTTCGGTCGCCCTCAGCTCGCGCATCAGGTCGACGATGCGAATCAGGTCGTCGCTCTCGAAGGAGAGCAGCCACTCGAAGTCGCCGAGCGCGAACGACGAGATCGTGTTCGCAAGCACGTCCGCGTAGTCGCGGGCGGCCATGCCGTGTTCGCGCAGCATACGGCTGCGCTCCGCTTCGGGCAGCAGATACCACTCGTAGGAGCGCACGAACGGGTAGACGCAGATGAAGGCTCTGGGCGCGTCTCCGGCGAGGAACGCGGGCACGTGACCCCGGTTGAACTCCGCAGCGCGATGCACTCCGATGTTGGACCAGACCGGAGAGAGTCGCCCCTCGCTCTCTTCCAGTACGGCACGGTAGCCGGCCTGCAACGCTTCCGTGGTAGGGGCGTGCAGCCACAGCAGGACATCCGCGTCGGCACGGAAACCCGAGAGCTCGTACCAACCGCGGACGACGAGGCCCTCAGTCTGAGCGAGGCGGGATTGGATCCGTTCCACCGCTGGTTCACCGGGGGCCTCCGAGAGGCGGTCGACGGCGAAGACTGCGTACATCGCGTAGTTGATCGACGCATTGATCTCCTCGGCTACCGCCGAGTGGTCGATTTGCGGGGTCTGGTGTGCACTCATCTGAATCGGTCCCTCTCTCTCTTTAGTCCTGATGGCCTGCCAGCACGGGAATGCCGGTGACTTCTCCATGCCTCATCCGGCAGCTGCCCGGAGGCGCGACATCGGGAAACGCTTCGAGCGCGCCGGCGGTGGGAGCGGCTACGCTCTCCCCTCGCTCACGCGCAGCGCGTTCCAGCACCAGATCGACGAGTCCACGCACGAACTCGGGGTGCACGCCGACCGTTGCCGCGCGCGCCGCGGCGATGCCGTGTTCCGCAGCGGTCTCCATCGCTTCGATGTCGAGGTCGAACGCGACCTCCATGTGGTCGCTGATGAATCCGATCGGAGCGATGACGATCTTCTTCACTCCCTGGCCGGCGAGTTCTTCGATGTGGTCGTTGACATCGGGTTCGAGCCACGGAACTCGAGGATCGCCGGACCGCGAGCAGTAGGCGAGCGAGGATTCGAACACGGGTGCCAGACCGAGCGAGAGCGTCGAATCGATCACCGCCCGTACGTCTTCGTGCTGCTCGCGATATCCGGGTCCGGTCGCCGCTGAGGCATCCTGCATCGTGTCGGGGATCGAGTGCGTGACGTAGACGATGTGCGCTCCGGCGAGGCCCCCGTCGAGCGTCGCCGCCGCGTCGGTGATGGCTGCGACGTTCGCCGCCACGAATCCCGGGTCATTGAAGAAGGGCCGCAGGATATCGATCTCGGGGGCGTTCTCGCCGAGAACGTCCCTGGCTTCGGCAAGATGCTCACGGTACTGCCTGCTGCCGGAGTAGGAGGCATAGGCGCTCGTCACGAGCGCCAGCACTCGCTTCGTGCCGAACGCGGAGGCATCTCGCAGCGTATCGACCGTGTACGGATGCCAGTTGCGGTTGCCCCAGATCACCGGCATCTCGATTCCGCGACTGTCCAATTCGGCGCGCAGCGCTTCGAGCAGCGCAAGATTCTGCTCGTTGATTGGGCTCTTCCCCCCGAACCCATAGTAATGTTCGCCGACTTCTCTCAGTCGTTCTTCGGGAATCTGCTTGCCGCGAGTGACATTTCTGAGAAATGGAACGACATCGTCAGAGGTGTTCGGGCCCCCGAAGGAGCAGAGCAACAGGGCATCGTATGGTGTGGTCGCTTGAGCCATGTTTTGCACCATATCATCAGCTTGGCTGTACATCTGATGTATAACATCAGATGTGTGAACAAGCAACTGAGCCGAACATGGCTGGCGGGGCTCTCTGGCCTGCTGCTCCTCGCCCTCGCGGCTTTCGTCTCGCTGACGCTCGGCGTCGTGCATCTCACCCCGACTCAGACGATACAGGCACTCCTCCGCCCCGAGGACGCCGGAATCACCTCTTCGGCAGTGGTCTGGTCCATCCGCCTCCCCCGCATCGTCGTCGCCATGCTCGTCGGCTCGGCACTCGCCACCGTGGGCGCCGTCATGCAGGCGATCCTGCGCAATCCCCTCGCGGAACCCGGCATCACCGGGGTGTCCGCGGGCGCGGCGGTCGGTGCAGTCGCCGGGATCACGCTCGGCCTCGCCGGAAGCAACCAGTGGGGCATCCCCCTCGCGGCATTCGCGGGTGCCGCGATCGTGGCGCTGGTCCTCCAGACGGTGTTGAGAACGAGACGGGATCTCGGCTCCGCGACCATCATCCTCGTCGGCGTCTCGATCAGCGCACTCGCAGGAGCCCTCATCAACCTCCTCGTCGCCAACGCGCACGACGACGCCCTCGTGCGCAGCGCCCTGTTCTGGCTCGCCGGCGACCTCGAGTTGCGCAGCTGGGAGCATGTGCTCCTCGCCGCGGGGCCGATCCTGCTCGGCCTCACCTACCTGCTCTCGCGTGTCCGAGCGCTCGATGCCCTCGCGCTCGGAGAGCAGGTGGCCGCCACCTCGGGCATCAGCGTCAATCGCGAACGGATCCTCCTCCTGCTCGTCGCTTCGCTCGTCACGGGCGCAGCGGTGGCGGTGAGCGGTGTCATCAGCTTCGTCGGCCTCGTCGTGCCGCATGCGGTGCGCCTCGTCGTCGGAGCGTCGCATGCCAGACTGCTCCCGATC
Organism: Leucobacter soli; assembly: GCA_040394175.1. Taxonomy (GTDB): domain Bacteria; phylum Actinomycetota; class Actinomycetes; order Actinomycetales; family Microbacteriaceae; genus Leucobacter; species Leucobacter soli_A. Next base: position 7,531 of record JBEBSS010000045.1, read on the forward strand.
TCGGCGCTCGGAGGAGCGCTCTTCCTCGTGCTCGCCGACACGGTCGCTCGCACCGCGTTCGGACCGGTGATCGTGCAGACCGGCGTGGTGTCGGCACTGGTCGGGGCGCCCATCTTCCTCTTCCTCTTGCTTCGGAGGCAGCCCTCATGATCCAGTTGCAAGCCGCCTGCCCGTTTCTCGCGAGCACGCTGACGCTCGACGAATTCGGCGCCTTCCGGTCGGGTCGCGCGCTCGGGGCGCCGCTCGACCTTCGACTGATGCCCGGAACCGTGCTCGGAGTGGTGGGGCCGAACGGCGTCGGAAAGTCCTCCCTGCTGAGCGCACTCGCACAGGCGGGTGTGCAGAGCTACGGTCGCGTGAGATTCGGCGAACAGGACCTCGCCGGCATGACCTCGCGCGCACGAGCCTCGGTGGTCTCCATGCTGGCCCAGGATCTGCACGCACCCGAGGAGTTGCGGGTGCGTGAGCTCGTCGCTGTCGGCGCCCACGCCTCCGGAAGCGCAACACCCGAGTCGACCGCCGAGCGCGCGCTGGAGGCGGCGGGCGTTTCCGAACTCTCAGGCCGACGCTTCGGCGCCCTCTCCGGAGGGCAGAAGCAGCTCGTGCAGATCGCACGTGTGCTCGCCCAGGACACACCCGTCGTGATCTTCGATGAGCCCACCTCGGCGCTCGATCTCTTCCATCAGCGTGCGGTCGAGCAGACGATGCGCCGGCTCGGAAACGACGGCAAGATCGTCATCGCGGCCCTGCACGACCTCAGCCTCGCACTCAATGCCTGCACGCAGATCCTGCTCCTCGACCGCGAAGGCGATGCGCATGCGGGCCCCCCGACCGATGTGCTGCGTCCCGACCTCGTCCACGCGGCGTACGGCGTCCGAACCGCGATTCATACGACCCCGAGAGGCCGGCGATATCTTTCGACCGAGTAGCGGTCGCGCATCGCTCGACTATCAGACTCCTGCGCTCCAGCAGGTTCCTTCCATCCCCCAATTTCATCCGAGGAGTTCCCATGACACGTACCGCCCGCCTTTCCGCCCTCACCGCTGCGACAGCGGCGCTCGCACTCGCCCTCGCTGGCTGCGTCGCAGATACAGAGGTCACCGCTGCGAAACCCGACGAGACCGCCGCCGCCTGGCCTCGAACGATCGAGGTGCCCGCAGGAGCCGGCGGTGAGGCGACCCGCCTCACCCTCGAGGCAGAGCCGCAGACGATCGCAGCGCTCGATTACGAGAGCGCAGAGGTGCTGGCGGAGCTCGGGTTCGGCGATCGGCTCGTGCTGGTTCCCGAAGCGGTGCTGAATCCGGTCCTCGGCAGTCATGTGGACGAGCTGGCGGAGGTGCCCAACACCATTCCCGTCGCGATGGAGCTCGACGCCGAGACCGTGATCGCGATGCAGCCCGACCTCGTGGTGATGAGCCCTCGTCATGGCGCAGAAGCCTCCATCGGCAACGTGCTCGATCAAGCGGGAATCGCCTCGCTGCAGCTTCCGGCCTCCTGGACGGATCCGAAGTCCGTCGCCCAGGGCATCGCGCTGATCGGTGAGGCAACCGGTGCAGAAGCGGCCGCCGAGGATCTCGTGGAGCGTCTGGAGCGCGGATTGGCGGGCGCTGCAGCGAAACAGTCGTCCGAAAAGGGCCCCCGCGTGCTCGTGCTGACGAACCAGGCGGGTCGCCCATTCGCGACCGCCGGGAGCGCATATCCGCTGGAGCTCCTGCATCTGGCTGGGGCGCAGAACGTCAGCGATGAACTCGGGCTTCCGCACACCGGACCCATCTCCGCCGAGCAGATCGTGCAGGCGAACCCGGACGGCATTCTGCTCATCGACATGAACGGCAGCGGGGACCGCATGTATACCGAGCTGCTCACGAATCCGGCTGTCGCTTCGCTGCCGGCGGTGGAGCAGCAGCGGATCCTTCGCCTCGAGGGCAAGCAGGTGCAGGCCATGGGTCTCACCTCGACCGTCGATGGACTCGCCGCGCTCACCGAATGGGTCTCCGAGCTGCGCTAATCGGAACCTCCCGGCCGCCGAGCGATATAGTCGTATTCTCGGCAACGATACGCGGAGGTACTGATGTCCACTCCCGCGCGCAGCGGCTCGCAGAAGGCGAACGATACGCTCGGGTTCCTACGCTCGAAGATTTCGAGCGGCGAATGGCCGGTCGGAGACCTCATTCCCAAGGAACCCGAGCTGATGGAGTTGATCGGCGTCGGCAAGTCGACCGTCCGGGAGGCGGTGCGATCCCTCGCCACCCTCGGCATGCTGCAAACGGTGCCAGGAGTCGGGACCTTCGTTCGCGCTCGCACTCCCGTCAGCTCGATTCTCACCCAGTTCCTCGCCGACCAGGACCTCGAGGAAGTGCTCGTCTATCGTCGATCCCTCGAGATCGAGGCCGCGCAGACCGCAGCAGTGCGACGGAGCGACGCGCAGTTGGAGGCGTTGCGGGAGAGCTATCGGCGCAGCGTCGAGACGCACGCCGCGAACACCGACGGCATCCCGTGCAACAACATCTCTCACGAGGATTCGCTGCACCGGCTGATCGTGGAAGCGAGCGGGAGCAAGCTGCTGCTCGATCTGTACAACGGCGTGATGTCGACGCTGAACGAGGCGGTGAGCAGGGGCAAGGTCTTTGTCGGCGCAACGGAGGAGACGGTGCTTCTCGACCATGGCGCCCTGCTGCGCGCGATCGAGGAGCGCAACGTCAGGGATGCCGCGCATGCCATGGCACTCCACGCGGATCGCGATCTCGGTCTCCACAGCGATGAACTCGATCTGTTTCGCAGCACGGAACGCGCAGAAACGCTCATCGAGGCCGGGCTGGATCCTCGGCCAGTAGCGGGCGAGCCGGAGTTCCCGGCGAGGTCGTGAACGACAGCTAGCGTTCGACGAGAATGCCGTCCTCGTCGCTGAAGAGCATGGCTCCCGGCCGGAAGGTCACCCCGCCGAAACTGACAGGAACGTCGGCCTCGCCGGCGCCGGTCTTGGTGGACTTCTGCGGGTTCGAGCCGAGCGCTTTCAGGCCGATGGGCAGCGATCCGATCGCGAGACGATCTCGGATCACGCCGTGCACGACGATGCCCGCCCAGCCGTTGTCGACCCCGAGCTGAGCGATGATGTCTCCGACGAGGGCGCTCTCGAGTGCTCCGCCCCCGTCCACGACGAGCACCGCCCCCTCACCGGGGGTGCCGAGGATCGTCTTGAGCAGCGCGTTGTCTCGGGAGCAGCGCACGGTGCGCACGGGGCCGGAGAACTGCGGGTGTCCTCCGAGGTTCTGCAGCTGAATGCTCAGGGATTGGAGGCTGTCGCCGCGCTCATCGTAGAGGTCGGCCGTGCTGATGGGTTCGCTCATATCGCCAACACTAGCCGCTGGGACGACGCATCAACACGCTTGCCCTATTCATCTGATGATTGTTAGGGTGGCTTTGGTGCCGACCGCCCGATCGGCTCGCGCCCGCTGATCCCCGAAAGGACGCCAGATGGCAAAGCGCGGTATACAGGGCGCGATGATGCGCACCATGCAGGTGCGCGAACACGTCGCTACCGTCACGGCGAAAGAATGGATCGCGCCTCAGTTCGTGCGAATCCATCTGCGCTCCGAGAGCTTCTTCGAAGACGCCGAACTCGCGCCGACCGCCTGGCTCCGCGGCTGGTTCCCCGATCACACCGGCAAGCACGTCGAGCATCAACGGGGCTACACGCTGAGTTCAGGAAACGCAGCAACGGGCGAATTCACCCTCGATTTTGTCTTGCACGAGCCCGCGGGACCCGCATCGGCTTGGGCCCAGAGATGCGAACCTGGCGACACCCTCGGGGTCAATACGCTCGGCTCCTCCAGATTCGAGTTACCCGAGGAACGCCCTGCCGGCTACCTGCTGATCGGCGATGCGGCGGCGATCCCAGGACTCTCGGGCATCATCTCGGCGCTCCCGGACGAAGTGCCGATCGAGCTCTACCTGGAAGAGCACCACCCGAATGACCGGCTGATCCCGGTTCCGAGACATCCTCGGTTGCGAACGCACTGGGTGCAGCGAACCGGGCCGGATGCCCTTGCCGCCTCGATCGAGGCGCGTGACTGGTCCGATTGGCATGCCTGGGTCACTCCCGAAAGCGCATCACTCAAGCACCTGCGCAGCCGCTTGCGGGAGGAGTTCGGGTTTCCGAAGAGCGAGATGCACATGCAGGCCTACTGGATCGAAGGCAGGGCGATGGGCAAGCTGCGCGAGGGCGATGAGCCGAAGCACGCGAAGACCCCCGAGCCGCACGCCAACGGCACCGAGGCGATGGCCGTCGAAGACCTCGTGTCCGCCAGAATCGGCAACGCAAGCTCCCCAGCGTCGCATGCGCCCGACACGGACCCGGTCCCCTCTCGGACCTCGCCGAATCCACGATCGGGCGCCAAGGGATCGTGGCGCGCCGCAGCGGGCTCCCGCCTCCTACGCCCTCTACGACCCGTCTTGATCGCCGCAGGGGCCTTCCAGGCGCTCATCACGCTGATCGAGTTGGCGCCGTTCTTCCTGCTCGTTGAGCTTTCGCGAAGGCTGCTCGCAGGCGCCGACGCTTCGATGCTCTGGCCCGTCGGCATGTGGGCAGGAGCGCTCATCGGACTCGCCGCCGTGCTCAGCGCGGCACTCCTGCTCTGGCTGCACACCGTCGATGCGCGATTCGAACGGAGCCTGCGCCGCCGCTTGCTCCAGAAGATGAGTCGATTGCCGCTCGGCTGGTTCAGCGTTCGAGGATCTGCCAGGGTCACGCAGCTCGTGCAGGATGACACGCTGGCCCTCCACTACCTGGTGACACACGCGGTTCCCGACGCAGTGGCGGCAGCCGTCGCCCCGCTGGCGGTGCTCGCCTCGCTCCTCCTCGTCGACTGGCGCCTCGCACTGCTGCTCTTCGTGCCGGTGCTGGTGTACGCGGTGGCCATGTACCTGATGATCCTGCGTTCCTACGACACCACCCCAAAGGCGCTCAAATGGGCCGAACGCATGGGCACGGAAGCCGGGGCATATCTCGAGGGCCAGCCCGTGATCAGGGTGTTCGGCGGTGCCGCCTCCTCCACGTTCCGTGCCAGGCTGGGCGACTACCTCGCGTTCCTCGACGCCTGGCAGCGCCCGTTCACCGGGCTCAAGACATTCATGGACCTTGCGACACGACCCGCCACCTTCCTGCTGCTGATCTGCGCCTTCGGTACGCTCTTCGTCGTCGATGGCTCGATGGAGCCCGTGTCGCTCCTGCCGTTCCTGCTGCTCGGAACCACGTTTGGCGCTCGGCTGCTCGGGATCGGCTACGGGCTTTCCGGCCTTCGGGATGGCCTGCTCGCCGCCCGGCGCGTGCAGATCGCGCTCGAATCGCCAGAACTCGTACGAAGCGAGGCGACCACCGGAACGGGAGCCATCCCCGCTGCATCACGGGAGACGACCCCGGACGGCCTCGTCGAGTTCGACGGGGTCGGATTCTCGTACCGGCCAGGCGCTCCAGTGCTGCAAGACGTTTCTCTCGAACTCCGGCCGGGGACGGTCACCGCCCTCGTCGGTCCTTCCGGATCCGGGAAGTCGACGCTGGCCGCCCTCGTCGCGCGATTCCATGACGTCGAGGCCGGCTCGATCCGAGTGGGAGGCACCGACATTCGTGCACTCACAGCGGACGAGCTGTACACCCGTGTCGGCTTCGTCTTCCAGCAAACCCAGCTGATACGCGGAAGCGTGCGCGAGAACATCGCGCTCGCCGTGCCCGACGCCGACGACGAGCAGATCGAGCGAGCGGCACGCGCAGCGAACATTCACGAGCGAATCCTCCGTCTCCCGCGCGGATACGACACCGAGATCGGGGCCGACGCAGCCCTCTCGGGCGGCGAGCGCCAGCGTCTCACGATCGCGCGCGCGATACTCGCCGACTCCCCCGTGCTGGTGCTCGACGAAGCGACTGCCTTTGCCGACCCCGAGTCCGAGTTCCTGGTGCAGCAAGCGATCAGCCGGCTGACCCAAGACCGCACCGTGCTCGTGATCGCGCACCGACTGCACACAGTGACCGGAGCGGATCGCATCGTCGTCCTAGACCAAGGCCGCATTGCCGAGGCGGGAAGCCATGCAGAGCTTCTCGCGGCGAACGGCCGATATCGACAGCTCTGGACTGCGTCCGTGCAGACCAGCGAGCGAACGGAGGGCGACCGATGATCGGCACCATTCTTGCGTTGCTGCCGAGCGGAAGCCGCCGCAAGCTTGCCGCTCACCTCACGCTCACGGCCTTGAGCGTCGCGCTGCAGGCGCTGAGCGCAGTGGTGCTGGTGCCTCTGGTCGCCGCCCTCTTCGGCGGCGCGCCTCGGATGGCGTGGCCCTGGGTCGCGCTGCTCGCTCTCGTGGTCGCTGCTGGATGGGCCGTCGACTGGCTCGTCGCCCGGCTGGCCTTCGACCTCGGCTTCAGCATGCTCGATCGCGGGCAACGCGAAGTGGCAGAGCAACTCACACGCGTACGACTCACCTGGTTCGATTCCGATCGCACCGCGGTTGCGCGACAGGCGGTCGCCGCGACCGGACCAGAGTTTGCCGGACTCTTCGTCTATCTGGCCACCCCCGCCGTGCGAGCAGTGCTGCTGCCGATCGCGATCGGGATCGCCCTCCTTCCCCTCTCGCCGGCCCTTGGCCTGGCCGCGCTCGCGGGTGTGCCATTGCTCCTGGGAGCATACTGGCTCTCAACCCGGCTCAGCCGCAGCGCAGATCGGGCAGCCAGTGAGGCCAACACTGCGCTGACCGAGCGCATCGTCGAGTTCGCGCGCACACAGGAGGCGCTGCGTGCGGCCCGCAGAGTCGAACCGGCAGGCAGCCACGCCGGCGACGCGCTCGATGGCCAGCATCGTGCAACGATGCGCCTCCTCGCGATGCAGGTTCCAGGTCAGCTCGTGTTCAGCCTTGCCAGCCAGCTCGCGCTGATACTGCTCGCAGGAACTGCGGTCGCACTCGCGGTACGGGGCGAGCTCAGCGCCCCCGAGGCCGTTGCACTGATCGTCGTGATCGCGCGCTACCTCGAACCGTTCACCGCACTTGCGGGACTCGCAGCAGGAATGGAGGGCACGCTCACCACCCTGCGAAGAGTCCGCCAGATACTCGAAGCTCCGCAGCTCGCGACCGGCGAAGAGCACCTCGCGCAGACGAGCCCGCCCCGGCTCGAGCTGAGCGGCGTGCGATTCGAGTACGACGTTCCCGCAGGAGGACCGCCCGCGGTACTCGACGGTCTCGATCTCGCGTTCGAGCCCGGCACCACGACCGCGATCGTCGGACCCTCAGGCTCGGGCAAGAGCACGATCCTCTCGCTCCTCGCGGGACTGCATCACCCCAGCGCTGGATCGGTCACCGTCGACGGCGTCGACCTGATGCGGCTAGATGCGGAGTCCCGTCGCAGGCTGACGAGCGTCGTCTTCCAGCACCCGTTCCTCTTCGACACCACGGTTCGCGAGAACGTGCTCGTGGGTGCTCCCGGAGCGAATGCGGAAGCGCTGACCCGGGTCGCGGCCCTCGCCCGGGTAGACCGACTCGTCAACACCCTCCCCGAGGGGTGGGAGAGCCGGGTCGGCGAGAGCGGATCCTCGCTCTCCGGAGGCGAACGTCAGCGCGTATCGATCGCGAGGGCGCTTCTGCATTCGGCTCCGGTACTTCTCGTGGACGAGGCCACGAGCGCGCTGGACGCAGAGAACGAGGCAGCGGTCGCGGCGGCGCTCAGCGCCGACCCGATCCCCCGCACCCGCGTCATCGTCGCCCACCGGCTCAGCAGCATTCGCGCGGCGGACCGCGTGGTGTTCCTCGATCAGGGTCGAGTAGTCGAGGAGGGCACGATCGATGAACTGCTCGAAGCCGGGGGACGATTCTCGGAGTTCTGGGGGCAGCAGCAGGCCGCAGCGGGGTGGCGGCTCGGCGACTGAACCGCCCAACCCGCCGCCGATCACGGCTCGGGCGGCGGGTCGCAGGCAGCGGAATAGGATGTGTGGATGACGGGAGATCCGCCACCGGGATCGCACGCACGAAAGCAGGAAGAGCCATGGAGATCAGAGCGGCACGCCCCGCCGATCATCCCACGATCGAACGAATCGAGGAGGCCGCAGACGCGCGGTTCATCGACACGTTCGAGCCGGACTCCTGGCCGGCAGCCACGAGTGTCGCGGAACGGCTCGAACAGCGTGGATTCATCCTGGTCGGGACGAGCCCGGAAGGGACGCTTCTGGGATTCGCGCACGTCATCGAGATCTCGGGACTCGCACACCTCGAACAGGTCTCGGTCCTCCCGGAGCACGCCCGTCGAGGACACGGACGCGCCCTCGTGCAAGCGGCGATGGATGAGGCCCACGCCCGCGGCTACTCGCGGATCACGCTCCGCACCTATGCCGATCTCGATTGGAACGGGCCGTTCTACGCGCGCCTGGGGTTCAGCGAGAGCGCACCGAGCGGCGAGTTCCTGCTCGGTCTCGTCAAGGTCGAGCGAGAGATGGGCCTTGATCGATACGGGCGGCGGGTGCAGATGACCGCTGTGCTCGATCAGTAGTTCGGCTCACGTTCCGAGCGAACGCCCGTCATCGACCTCCGCCGACCTGGGCGGATAGACCCACGTCACCATGACCACAGAGATGATCATGAGCAGGAACCAGGCGACGATCTTCTGGGGCGATACCGGCACCCAACCGCCTTCCTGCTCCGGGTAGAGCCACGCACCGGCCCATGTGGCGATGTTCTCGGCGAACCAGATGAACACTGCGACCCCGCCGAAGACGAGCAACTGCGGGGCTCGAAGGGTGACCCGCCACACCCTGAAGAACATCCGGGTGCGCCACCAGAGTGCAACGACAAGAGCGATCAGCACCCATCGCAGGTCCAAGATGAAGTGATGCGAGAAGAAATTCGCATAGATGGCCGCTCCGACGAGCGTGGTCACCCAGACCTTCGGATAGCGGTCGAAGCGCAGATCATGCAGGCGGTAGACACGCACCATGTACGAGCCGACCGCTGCATACATGAAGCCGCTGAAGAGCGGCACCGCGCCGATGCGCAAGAACCCCTCGGCTTCGTAGCTCCACGAACCGACATCGGTCTTGAAGAGCTCCATCGCGGTACCCGTGACGTGGAAGAGCACGATAACCCACAGCTCTCGACCGCTTTCCAGCCGGAATGCCAGCATCGCGATCTGAATCACGATCGCCGCAATCGTGAGAGCATCATTGCGCGCGAGCACTGCATCGTCCGGATACCAGAGCCGTGCTGCCACGATCGCGGCGAGCAGCAGCACGCCGAACACGCAGGCCCAAGCTTGCTTGAGCAGAAACACCGCGAACTCGATAGCCGCAGCCCTCGGACCGCTGCTCGGCTTCCTTGCGAGGATCCGATGCGCGGCGCGGTCGATCGAACGCTCGAGGCGGGTGAACTCTCGCTGGACCGGAGTGTCCGAGGCGGAGCCGGACGGCAGTGCAGAGGAATCATCGGGACGATTGCGCACGAGTTCATTATGCCCGAGCTCGATTGGAGAGCGGTGGGCAGCGGATCGGGGCTCCGCTCCTGCCCCTACCGCCAGGCTTCTCCAGGACCGAGGCGGGAGAACTATCTGGCGAGCAGCGGGAGCAACTGCTCGCGCAGCCGAGGCGCAAGCGACTCAGAATAGCTTCGAGACAGGTGCTGCGAGTCAAAGTGCACGGGAAGCCCCCCGATCAGTGCATAGCAGTGCCCGGGGTCGCAGAACGCATCTGAGAGGTCGATGACGCGCGCTCCGGGCCGATCCGCCGCTTCGACCGCAGTCGCAAACGGATCCTCCGGCAATGCGTCCGAGCGCGGCACCGCACACGTGAGAGGGCTCGACTCGTTGATCTCGAGGCACTCCGGGGTCGACGTGCTGAGCGTCCCGGGGACATCGCGGAGTACTGCGACGCTCGCCCCGGCCTCACCCCACTGATCGAGAATCCTCGCCGCCGTCTCTTCGTACTCCCGCAGCAGACGAGCGCTGTCGCCGAGCTCGGCAAGCGCATGCGCGGAGTCTTGAGCGACGACCACCAGATCCGGTCGATCCTGCGCGATCGCTTCCTGCATCCTCGCCGCCTCGTCCTGGCAGCGCACCGCTCTCGTCAGATCATTGGCCTGGATCTCGCCGATGTCGATCACCGAGCAGCCTCCCTTCGTACCCATCGTGAGCACCCAGCCCTCCTGCTGGGCGATCGACAGCATCGCTGGTTTCCAGTTCTTCACCCCGGCATCGCCGAGCAACCACACGCTCCGGGCATCCGCATCGCCCTCCGAGAAATCGCATTTCATGAGTCGCGGCGAGCCCTCGAGCTTCTCGCATCCGGGAGTCCGAAACCTCGGGCTCTCGCTCGGACCCACCACGAGCAGTTCCGTCGCGGCGAAGGGATCCCCGCACTCCGCATCGAGTGCCCCCGCGCCGAAGCAGAACGTCTGAGACCGCTCCGTGAGCGACGCACGATCCTGCTCCGCGAGCAGCCCGCCGATCCGGGCCACGGGCAGCGTGATCAGACCGAATATGGCGACGGTGGCGGCGAGGACGCCGAAGAACTGCGGTGAGGAAAGCCCGGTGAGCAGACGCGTGCGTCCTGGTTGTTCGACATAGCGCGCGGTCACCCAGGCAAGCCCGATCGAGACCACGATGAGGACGAGCCGCTCCCCCGTCCCCAGCTCGCGTCCGATGGCAAACGGAGCCAAGACGTACAGCGGGAAATGCCAGAGATAGATTGAATACGAGATATCGCCCAGCACTTGTACCGGCTTCGCCCGCGCGAAGAACATCGGGGAGAATCTCGGAGATTCTGGGCCCGCCGCGATCACGAGCGCAGTGCCCAGTACCGGGAGCGCCGCCCACGGACCAGGGAAGGCGGTCTCAGTATCGAAAGTCGCGATCGCCCAGAAGATCATTCCGAGGCCGAGCAACTGCAGCAGCACCCGGACCGCCCATCGACGGCCGAGCAGACGCAGCAGTGTCGGGGCCGCAATCGCAACCAGGCCCCCGACCACGAACTCCCAGACCCGTGCATAGGTGACGAAGTAGGCGACCGTCAGGTCGGCATCGGTGGCGACGACCGCCGCCCAGAACGAGAGCCCGCCGATCACGAGAAGCACCGCCCCGAGCACTCTGCGGGGCCGACGAGCGAGCTTCACCGCGAGCGCAAAGCCCGCCACCAGCACGATCGGCCAGACCAGATAGAACTGCTCCTCGATGGAAAGCGACCAGTAGTGGCGCACCACCGTGGCCGATGCCCCCGAACCGAGTGGATCCGCAGCCTTGGATGCCAGAAGCCAGTTCTGGAAGTATGCGGCAGAAGCGAATACTTCCTTCGCGGTGTCGCACCATCTCGACACCGGAAGCAGCAGCAGCGTCCCGACCAAGGAACAGACGAGCACGAGATACGCGGCAGGAAGCAGACGACGGGCCCTCCGCGCGTAGAACCGCGACAGCTTGACCCTCCCGCTGGCCTCGATCTCTCGCAACAGATGCGCGGTGATGAGAAAGCCCGAGACGACGAAGAAGACGTCGACTCCGATGAACCCGCCGATCGCACGAACCGGAAAGTAATGGCAGAACACCACGGCCAGCACGGCAAGCGCTCGCAGCGCCTGGATATCGGAACGGATTCCCCTCCTCGGAGAGTCGAGGGCTACGCCGGTCATGCTCGCACCTCGCGACGCTGCGTTATGTGACGCATTCGCCAATATTAATCATTTGGATTGGGAGCAGGCTGGGAGCAGGATCGTCTCACAGTCGCAGCACGGTGCCGAGCACAGAGGCACACCCACGAATCGCTCCGCGA
>JBEBSS010000046.1:0-19297 GCA_040394175.1 Leucobacter soli
CTACGCGTTTTCGCCCAAGCGAACCTGACGCAGTAGCGTCACCACAGATCGCGCAAAAACGCTACGCGTTTTCGCCCAAGCGATCTGTGCGCAGTCTCGAGATCTCGTAAAGCGAAACGCTTGCGGCGATCCCCGCGTTCAGCGACTCGGTAGTCGCAGAAATCGGAATCGACACCACCGCGTCGCAGTTCTCCGTAACGAGACGCGACAAGCCCTTGCCCTCGCTGCCCACCACCAGCAGGATCGGACGATCGGCAAGCTCCAGACCGGGCAACTGCACCTCGCCATCACCGTCGAGACCCACGACAAACAACCCGCGCTCCTTGAGCGCCTTGATGGTCTGCGTAAGATTCGTCGCCATCGCAACGGGCACGCGCGCCGCAGCACCCGCAGAGGTCTTCCACGCCGCGGAGTTCACGCCGACCGAGCGGCGTTGAGGAACGATCACGCCCTGCCCGCCGAAAGCGCCAACCGAACGGATGATCGCACCGAGGTTCCGAGGATCCGTCACACCATCGAGTGCGACGAGCAGCGGCAGCTGACCCTTCCGCTCGACCTCGTCGAGCAGTTCGAGCGGGTGCGCGTACACGTATGCCGGCACCTTCAGCACGACACCCTGATGCACGGTGTCCCGTGTCGTCATGCGATCGAGCTCGGGACGCATGACCTCGAGCACGGGCACGTTACGTCCCACGGCGAGCCCGAGGATCTCGCGCATCCGGTCGTCCATCTCGACCTTCGCAGCCACATAGAGCGTCGTCGCAGGAATCCGCGTGCGCAATGCCTCGAGCACCGCGTTGCGGCCGGTCACGAGCTCCGTGTCGTCGCTCTTCTTCCGAGGAGTGCGCTGTGCGCCGGCATCCTTCTGCCCCCCGCCGTGGCGCTTACGGGCGGCGTCCAGCCGATCCCGCGCCGCCTTCGCCTTCCCGGCGGGATGGTAAGGCCGGTCCTCGGCCTTCGGAGTCGGTCCACGGCCCTCGAGCGCCTGGCGCCCTTGTCCGCCCGAACCGACGGCTTTGCCGCGGCTCTTCTTCCGTACGGCTCCGCCGCGCGTGTTCTTGCTGCTCATGTCAGGCTCCAGCGAGTGTCGTTCTGTCGATCTTCGAGTGCGATGCCGGCCCCCGTGAGTCGGTCTCGGATCGCATCGCTCGTCGCGAAGTCTCGCGCCTCTCGTGCAGCGCGGCGTTCGGCGAGCATGCTACCCACCAGAGTAGCGAGTGCTTGCTGTTCGCGCGCTGAACCACTCCCCGAGGCGCCCTCGCGCCACACCTCATCCCTGGGGTCGAGACCCAGCACATCGAGCATCGCGACGACTTCGGCCGCACGGGCGTTCGCCGCCGCAGCATCTCCCTCGTCGATCGCCGTGTTCCCGGAGCGAACCGCTCCGTGGAGCACGGCGAGCGCCTGCGGAACGGCGAAGTCGTCGAGCATCGCCGCGGCGAACTCTCGCGGAACGTCATCGCTCGTGGCAGTGCCGCGCATCGGGGCAGGCAGCGCATCCTCGGCCGAAGATCCCGCGCGATCCAGGAAACCCTCGATGCGGGAGAACGCCGCGGCCGCCTCGGTCAGCGAGTCGTCGCTGAACTCGAGCACCGAGCGATAGTGCGCAGATCCGAGGAAGTAACGCAGCACGATCGGGCGAGCCGATTCGAGGAGGTCGCGAGCGAACAGGGAGTTGCCGAGCGACTTCGACATCTTCTGTCCGCCGGTGTTCACGAGACCGTTGTGCATCCAGTACTTCGCGAAGGCCTGGCCCGCCGCCGCCGATTGCGCGAGCTCGTTCTCGTGATGCGGAAACCGCAGGTCGAGGCCACCACCGTGAATATCGAAGGACTCGCCGAGGTAACGGGTCGCCATCGCCGAGCATTCAATATGCCAGCCGGGACGACCGCGGCCCCAGGGCGACGGCCAGGAAGCGCTGATCGGTTCGTGCTCGCGATGCGCCTTCCACAGTGCGAAATCACGAGGATCGCGTTTGCCGAGCGGTTCACTGTCGGCCGCGTCCTCCATCTGCTCCCGACGCTGCCTGGTGAGCGCGCCGTACTCGGGCCAGCTCGCGGTATCGAAGTAGACACTGGCGGTGCCGTCCTGCGCCTGATAGGCGTGCCCGCGCTCGATGAGCAGCTCGATCAGCGCCACCATCTGGGCGATGTTCGCCGTCGCACGAGGTTCATAGACCGGGGCGAGCACGCCGAGGGCGTCATAGGAGGCGGTGAAGTCGCGCTCGACTCGATACGCGAGCGCCCACCACTGCTCAGGACCCGCTGCAGTGCCTCCCGCAGGAACCGCCCGGTCCGGCAGCTCCTGCTGCCGCTCCTGCGCTGCCGCATTGTCCAGAATCTTGTCGTCGATATCGGTGACGTTCCGGATCAGTGTCACCCGGTGACCGGTCGCCGCGAACCAGCGCCGAATCTGGTCGTACACCAGCACGCTCCGCAGATGGCCGATGTGCGGAGCCGACTGCACGGTCGGACCGCAGACGTACATTCCGACCTCACCGGCGACGATCGGTTCGAAGTCGACGACGGCCTGCTGCCGAGAGTCGTAGATGCGTTGTTTCACGCTTCAAGCCTAGAGGTCGACGCCTCGCGCTGCGAGCGTGTGACCGGTTTCCGCGCAGGGCAGCGCGCGATCAGGGAAGCCGACGAGATTCCGCGCGCCATGGCGCCAGAACCCAGGAACGGCCCCGAGACTCCAAGGATCTCCCTGAGCCGTTCGACGGCTCGGGTGCTCGGCGGACTGCCGGACCCGCGGGCTTCGCCCCGCACCGGATGCGGAAACTACTGGAGCTCCCCACTCAGGAAGAAGTTCATCTGCTTCGTGATATCGACCGCATGATCTCCGAAGCGTTCGTGATAGCGGCTCGCGAGCGTCGCGTCAACGACACCGGTCGGTCCATCGACCTGCACCTTTTCGCTCAACACCTTCTCGAACACCTTGGCATGCAACTCGTCGAGATCGTCGTCGAGGTCGCGGATCTTCCCGATGATCTTCGGATCCTGGTCCCGGAGCAACGCCACCAGCAGCCCGGCCATCTTCACGTCGACGGCTCCCATCTTGCTGAAGGTCTTACGCAGACCCTCGGGGATGGCGCTCTCCGGGTAGCGGTATCGTGCCAGCTGCGCAATGTGCTGCGCGAGGTCGGCCATGCGTTCGAGCGATGCACTCATGCGCAGCGCGCCGACCATCAGGCGCAGGTCGCTCGCGACCGGCTGCTGGCGAGCGAGGATGTCGATCGTCAACTCATCGAGCTCGCTCGCGAACTGATCGACCTGCTCGCCTCCGTCGAGCACCTGCTCGGCAAGCGCGACGTCGCTCGAACCGAACGCCGTGGTCGCCTGCTGGATCGCGGTCTCGACGAGCTCGGCGATCTGCACGAGACGGGTCTGCACCTCGCGCAGTTCCTGCTGAAAGACTTCACGCATGTAAGGGTTCCTGTTCTGGGCGTTTTCGTTCGTTCGATGTACGTGTTCGGGCGGGCAAGACCGCAGAGTCGAGGCACGTCCTCGCCCAATTCTGACCCGTGCTCGTGAACACTGCATCGACTCGAGGTGAACAGGAGTTGAACTCCGCGAACCGATCGCTGATGCCCCATACGATGGTCAGTATGACTCCGACGCTACTCGTTCTGGCCGCAGTCGGGCTAGGCCTCGTCGCCGGTTCGCTCGGAACCGCGGTGGTGTTCGGTACCCGTTCACTCGGTCGCAAGCGCGCTGCCTCCATGCGGCCAGAGCTTCCCCCGGCCGCAATCGAGATGCTGCATGCCCTGGATCGCTTCGCGGTGATCCTCGATGCGTCGCTCTCACCGGTGTATGCGAACCCCGCGGCTCGCGACGATCCTCGAATCACCGGAGAGCAACTGCGGGATCCGGAGTTCCTGCGGCGGTCGCGCCGTGTCATGTCGACCGGAGCCACCGATGTGCTCGAACCGAGCGAAGGCGACACGATCCGCCTCCAGATCGTTCGGCTGCAACGCCGGTTCCTGGTCGTCTTCGCCGACGATCTCGGCGAAGAACAGCGGGTGAACGCGATGCGCCGCGACTTCATCGCAAATGTCAGCCATGAGCTCAAGACGCCCATCGCGGCGATCAGCCTGCTGTCGGAGGCGGTGCTCGAAGCCGCGGACGAACCGGAGATCGTCCGCAGCTTTGCGAAGAAGCTGCGGAAAGAATCACGTCGGCTGGGAGACCTCTCGCGCGACATCATTCAGCTCTCCGAGGCGCAGACCACCTTGCAGCCCGAGGAACGCGAAGCCGTGGCGCTGCGCGCCGTCGTACGCACCGAAGTCGAAGCGCACCAAGATTTCGCGGCGCAGCAAGGAATCAGCGTCGTACTGACCGAGGATCCCGCGCTCCCGACCGAACTGATCACCCTGGGGCGCCCCTCCTCCATCGGAACCGTCATCGCGAATCTGCTCACCAACGCGATCAGGCACTCCCCCGAGGGATCCTCGGTCGGCGTCGGCATCGACATCGACGGCAGCGACTGCCGCATCACCGTCACCGACCAGGGCGAGGGCATCGCCCCGGAGCACCTGCCACGCATCTTCGAACGCTTCTATCGAGTCGACACCGCGCGCAGTCGCGACGGCGGCGGTACCGGACTCGGGCTGTCGATCGCCAGACACACGATGCGGGCGCACGGCGGCGACATCACCGTCTGGTCGCAGCAGGGCGTCGGGTCGAGCTTCACCCTCACGTTCCCGCTCGTCGAGAAGGAACTCCCCACCAAGAACCGGAAACGCCTCGGGCGTTCGGGCACCAAGAAACGCGGCGATGATCCGCGTCAGAAGAAGGACCGCGCATCGTGAACTCACGTATTCTGCTCGTCGAAGACGAGACCTCGATCTCCGAACCCCTCGCCTTTCTCCTGGAACGCGAAGGCTACCGCGTGCAGATCGTCGCCGATGGCGCCGAAGCCGCCAGGGTGTTCCCCGAGTCGAACGCCGATCTCGTGCTGCTCGATCTCATGCTCCCCGGTTTACCAGGCACGGAGGTCTGCCGGAGCATTCGCGCCAAATCGCAGGTTCCGATCATCATGCTGACCGCGAAGGACAGCGAGATCGATATCGTCGTCGGCCTCGAACTCGGCGCAGACGACTACATCACGAAGCCGTACTCGACGCGCGAACTCCTCGCCCGCGTGCGCGCGGCGCTGCGACGCTCCGAGGTCGCCGCCCCCGATGAGGATTTCCACGACGAAGAAGGGGTGATCGACGAACTGGGAATCCGCCTCGACATCGAGCGCCACACCGTGTCCGTGCAGGGCGAAGAGGTCGCGATGCCGCTCCGGGAGTTCGAGTTGCTCGAACTCCTCATGCGCCACTCCGGACGCGTGCTCACCCGGGGCCAGCTGATCGACCGCGTCTGGGGCAGCGACTACTACGGCGACACGAAAACGCTCGATGTGCACATCAAACGCATTCGGTCCCGCATCGAACAGGACCCGAAGGAGCCGAAGATCGTCACGACAGTGCGCGGCGTCGGCTATCGTTTCGGGTGATCCCGCGCGCCTCGCGCATTGCGTCGAAACGAGCCGCTGTCGTCCACACGATTTCGAAGCGCGGTCCGCTGAATCGGCGTAGCCTGGTCGCATGACCACGATTCGACAGGTGCAGGTCACCTTTGATTGCGAGAATCCGCGAAGAGTCGCCGAGTTCTGGAAGACGGCGCTCGGGTACGTCGACCCGCCCGTGCCACCGGGGTTCGAGTCGTGGGATGCGCTCGACGAGTCGCTTCCCGATGACGAACGTGGGTCGAGGTGGGCCTGCCAGGACCCTTCCGGGGCCGGTCCGCGGTTGTTCTTCCAGCGTGTTCCCGAACGGAAATCGGTGAAGAACCGTGTGCATCTCGATGTACGTGTCGGCGTGGGGTTGCGAGGTGCCGATCGGCTTGCCGCCCTCGAGGCCGAGGCCGCCCGGCTCTCAGAGCACGGGGCGACCCGCCTGTACCTGCTCGAGGCCGACGGGGTGAACGAGTCCTGTCTCGTGATGCAGGACGTCGAGGGGAACGAGTTCTGCCTCGACTGAGAGTCTTTCCCCGCGGCCCGTATCGTCCGAGGAATAAGCGGGGCGTCCCCGATCATTGATCGGGGACGCCCCGCTTATTCGGCCGCAACGCGACCGCTCGTCGATGACTACTCGGCTGCGGTGTCGGTCGTTGCCGCGTCCTCGGTGGTGGTTTCGCCGGTCTTGGCCTTGTCGTCGGCCTTCTCGGAATCCTCGTTCTCCGCCTCGATCCCGCGCAGCTGCGACTTCGAGATCACGTAGTTCTCGTACTCCTTGAGCGTGCCGTCGAGCACCGGTACGTCATACTTCGCCTCGCCGCCGCCTGCCACCTCGAAGTAGGCCTGAACCGTCGCGCCCACCTTGAGACCAGGAATCGTCACGAGCTGCGGAGGGACGTCGCCGTCGGGGTTTCCGAACGCGGTGAGGCCGGGGGCGAGAGCGAAGTCCGTGCTCGCCTCGGTCGAGTCGCTCACGAAGGTCATGCGGACGATCGCGTCGTCGGTCGTGTTGTTCACACCGGTGAAGACCACGTTGAAGTTCTCGCCAGTCGCATCTGCGATGAGCAGCAGATTGCGCACGGCGATCTTCTCGATGTTCACATCGATACCGTCGCTCGGAGCATAGGGCTCACTCGTTCCCTGCGGAGCGATCAGGCTGCAGCCCGTTGCGCCGAAGGCGAGGGCCGCCGCAAGAGCGAGAGACGAAGCGATCCGACGAGTCTTCAAGGTGTGTCCTTTGATTCAATGGGCGGCACAAATCGGCCTGGCGGTTACATCAGACAGTTGAAATCATACTATCCGGCAAGCGAAGGGCACTTCATCTTAGGGGAGCCTAAGTAGCGGCGCGGCGTGTGGTATTATAGAGACTTAGCTGATAAAGGAGCCACTCGATGCAGTTTGAGGTCGGAGAGACCGTCGTTTACCCCCACCACGGCGCAGCGAAAATCATCGAGGTGAAAAAGCGCAAACTCGGCGGGGAAGAGAAGCTCTTTCTCAAGCTCCAGGTGAACCAGGGCGACCTGACCATCGAGGTGCCAGCAGAGAACTGCGACCTCGTCGGCGTGCGCGACGTGATCGACCAGGAGGGCCTGGAGCAGGTCTTCGAGGTCCTGCGTGCACCGTTCACCGAAGAGCCGACCAACTGGTCCCGGCGCTACAAGGCGAACCTCGAGAAACTCGCCTCGGGCGACGTGATCAAGGTGAGCGAGGTCGTACGCGACCTGTGGCGCCGCGATCAAGAGGTGAAGTCGCTCTCGGCGGGCGAGAAGCGCATGCTCGCAAAGGCTCGACAGATTCTCGTCTCCGAACTGGCTCTCGCTGAGAAGACCAACGAAGAGAAGGCTTCTGAGATCCTCGACGAGGTCCTCGCTTCCTGAGCGAGCCCGCCCGGCACCTCGTCCCTGTGCGCCGTTCGCCCTCCGGCGAGCGGCGCACAGCTCGTTTCCCGGGATGCCCGGCGAGCCCGCCAGCTTCGAACCGGGTGAGCGTCCAGGGTAGGCTTGACGCATGACGAACACCCTGATCCTGCTTCGCCACGGGCAGAGCGAGTGGAACCAGAAGAACCTGTTCACCGGATGGGTCGACGTGCGACTCACCGAGCAAGGTCGCGGCGAGGCCGCGAACGCGGGCGAACTGCTCGCCGAAGCAGGCCTGTTGCCAGAGGTGCTGCACACCTCGCTGCTGAGCCGAGCGATCCAAACCGCGAACCTCGCACTCGAGTCGGCCGACCGCCTGTGGATCCCAGTGAAGCGGTCCTGGCGCCTGAACGAACGCCACTATGGCGCACTGCAGGGTCTCGACAAGAACGAGACGCTGAAGCAGTACGGTGAAGCGCAGTTCATGGAGTGGCGTCGCTCATTCGACACCCCGCCCCCGGCACTCGATGACTCGAGCGAATGGTCGCAGGCCAACGACCCTCGCTACGCGGACATCGACGGCGCGCAGCCCCGCACCGAGTGCCTCAAAGACGTCATCGAACGCCTCCTCCCCTACTGGAACGACTCCGTGCTGCCCGATCTCAACTCCGGCAAAACCGTGCTGGTCACGGCGCACGGCAACTCGCTGCGCGCGCTGGTGAAGCACCTCGACGGCATCAGCGATGAGGACATCGCCTCGCTCAACATTCCGACCGGCATGCCCCTCGTCTACGAGATCGACGAGAACGGCAAGCCCGCCGGTCCGGGGCGCTACCTGGATCCCGAGGCTGCAGCGGCCGGGGCCGCCGCGGTCGCTGCTCAGGGAACGCGCTAACCGACGGGAAGCCGGCCCCCGACTCTCCTCCGGAACCGCGATCCTCTTCGCTTCCCGTCGTGACGCTGCGCGGTCGATGCGCGGACCCGAGGGACGGGATCCGCGGGCTAGAGGCGCTTCAGGCGCGGGATCTCCCGCGCACGACCCGCATCAGACGGGACGATGACCTCCTGGGAAGCGGTGACCCTCTCACCAGCGTCTTCGCCGTCCTCGGACACCGAGAGCACGACTTCGAGCTCCGCGTCCTCAGGAACCGAGCGCTTGAGCAGCGCGAACGCGATACCGCCCCACTCGTGGTGCAGCGCCGAACGCGTGATGCGACCGACCGGCCGGGCCTCCGCATCGCTTCTCGCGAGGTACACGAGCGCGCCCGATTCCGGAAGCTGCCCCCCGGATCCCTCTAGATGCAGCAGTGCGAGTCGCCTCGGCGGATGCCCGAGGTTGTGCACCTTGGCGATCGTCTCCTGTCCGCGGTAGCAGCCCTTCGTCAGGTGCACCGACGTGCGCAGCCAATCGAGCTCGTGCGGAATCGATCGCTCGTCGACCTCGCCCCGCACGCTCGGCCGCCATGCCCGCACCTCGAGCGCGTCGACGGCGAGCATGCCGGCGGCACGAACCTCGCCGTTCGAGACCAGCGCGGCAACCGCGGGCAGATCCTCGCGCGCGAACACCAGCTGAATGGCGGCCCAGCCCGCACCGGCATGCTCACCGCGCGCATACTGCACGCCACCGGGTCGCACCTCCGCCCACGGGTCGACCCATTCGGCCACCACCAGACCCAGGCGACGTAGCGCGGGGATCGCTTCCCCGCCGTCGAACGCCTCCACCGCCGCAAACTCTTCGCTCACATTCGCGACCTCGACACGCAGCGCGAAACGCATGCGATTCAGGAACTCGACGAGGGCGTCCGCCCGCCCCTCATCGACGAGCAACCAGGCGCGTTCCCCGTCGTCGACCAAACGAATCGCCTGCTCGATACGGCCCTGCTGATCGAGCAGCAGCGTCTCGACCGACTCACCCGGGCGCAACCCGACGAGCTGCTGGCTCGTCATCGAATGCAACCAGCGCAGACGGTCGGGACCGGAAACCGTGACCACACCACGGTGCGCAAGGCTGACGATCGCATTGCCCTCCGCCAGCGCACGCTGCTCTGCCAGTGGCGCGCCGAAATGCGCAATGGCCCCTTCGGCACTGACAGCACCGGAAAGAGCGAAAAACGGATCACCGCCCACGCGGATCTGTCCCTACTGCTGACCCTTGAAGAGTTTGTAGATGACCGTGCCCGACACCCAGGCGATGGCCACTCCAGCGAGACCGAGCAGGCCGAGGAAGAAGAGTTCGAGAGCAAGAAGCATGCGGCTAGTCTACCGCGCCGAACGGCGACGGGTGGCAGCAGGTGAATTTGCCGAGCGAATCACACCAGAAGTTCACCGATCACATCGATCACCGCGATGATGACCACGCTTCCGGCAACGCTGAAGGAAGTGCGCGTGATGAAGCCCTCACGCTGAGCCGTCCCGAGCTGCAGCGCGAAGGTGACCAGCGCGCTGAGCCCAACGGTGAGCACGAGCCACTGGAATCGCGCCTCGCCACTCACCAGCAGGGTGACGAGCAGACCGAGCACCACCGCCACAGCCCACGCCGTCAGCATCCGGCCGATGTGCCACGGATGCTTCGAGGGCAGTGGAAGTTCACTCACGCTCACATCTTCGCACATCGCCGCTCCGAGCGCGCAGCGAGGGCGGAGAGGGGCGGCATCGGCGCCCCCGCTGCGACGCATCGGTTCGTCGCGCCCTAGGATGGAATGCAGTCGACGTCTGACTACGGCAGAGGGGAGAGCAAGCGATGCACTTACTCTGCCTCACGGACGCGGACCCCGCAAAGGCGCTGCCCGGGATCGATCTGCTGCCCCACGAGCTGCACAGTTCCCCGCTCGGAGTCCGGCTCTCCCCCAGCGCTGCCGCCCGCTTCGACCTCCTGCTCGTCGACGGCACGAGAGACATTCGCGGCGCGCGAGCGGCCTGCCTCGAGCTGGCACCGGACTGCCCCGTGCCCAGGCTGCTGCTCTGCACCGAGAGCATGCTGGCCGTCGTGACGGCCGAGTGGGGCCTCAGCGACGTGCTGCTCCCCGAAGCGAGCCCCGCGGAGATCGAACTGCGGCTCCGCCTGTCGACGGCACGCACCCCGGCGGGTCCTGCGAGCACCGGCGGAGCACCCGCGGAGATCAGCGCTGCAGGTGTCGTCATCGACGAGGGCAGTTTCACCGCACGAGTGCACGACCGAATCCTCGATCTCACCTACAAAGAGTTCGAACTCCTCCACTTTCTCACCAGTCATCCGGGCCGGGTGTTCACCCGCGAGCAGCTGCTCAGCGAAGTGTGGGGCACCGACTACTACGGAGGCACGCGCACCGTCGATGTGCATATCCGACGTCTGCGCGCAAAGCTCGGCGACCAGGAGGGCCTGATCAGCACCGTTCGCGGCGTGGGCTACGGCTTTGCGCGCGCACAGGAAGAAGGTGAGGATCGATGACCGGCACTTCGAGCAGGGACCCTCTCTCGCCGCGCTCCCGAGGAATACTCGCCGAGTCGGCGCGGTTCGACGGCACACCGCCGGTGTCGGATCAGGCGCTGCTCGCCGTCGCCCAGGGCAAACGGGAGCTGATCGAACTCGATGACGCGCTGGGCATCATCGGCGAAGGCGAGCTCGATCTCGTCGTGCGGCCCACCATGCGCGGCCGCGGTATCGGCCGCCGCACCCTGCAGGCGCTGCTGGCGACCGGGGATCGGCAGCCGTCCGGCGAGCTCCGAGCCTGGGCCCACGGAGACAACCCCGCCGCAACCGCATTGCTCGCCTCGGCCGGGTTCGAACCAGTGCGGGAGCTGCTTCGCCTCTCACTCGACCCCGCTCGCCTCGCGTCTGCAATCGAGCAGGCGCGGCCGCTGCCCGACGGGTTCGAGATCCTCGGATTCGATCCTTCGAATCGATCGCAACGGGACGACTGGGTGCGCGTGAACGCGGCTGCGTTCGCCACCCATCCGGAGCAGGGAGCGGTCACGCGCGATGACTTCGACGCGCTCACGCGCGAGCACTGGTTCATCGCCGAGGATCTTCGCCTGGCGTACGCCGCGAACACCGGGGACGAGCCCAGGCTCGCAGGCTTCACCTGGATCAAGACGGTCACGGAAGACGAGACGACCGAGAGCGAGCTGTACGTGCTCGGCGTCGACCCCGGGTTCGCCGGGATCGGACTCGGTGCAGCACTGCTCGGCGAAACGCTGCGCCGCATGGAGCGGCACCGGCCCGACCGCGTGACGCTTTACGTCGACGGCGACAACACGAACGCCGTCGCACTGTATCTGCGCGCCGGGTTCGAGGTCGAGCAGCGCAGCGTCCAGCATCGGAGACGAGCGGCCGCGTCGCGCGATTGAACAGCCGGTGAACGAGCCCGAAATCTCGGCTTCATTTGCGAGTGGCTGCTGACAGAATAGAGAGATGAGCGAACGCGACCAGGTCTCCGATCACGACGACGCCGTGTACGACACCTCGGTGATCCCCACCGAGTACACGGGCGAGTTGCAGCGACTGTCCGCGCCGTCCGGCGATGACCTGCCTGCCGACCGCTACATCGACCGCGAGCTCAGCTGGCTGGCCTTCAACCAGCGAGTGCTCGAACTCGCCGAAGATCCCGCGGTTCCCGTACTCGAACGCGCGAACTTCCTCGCCATCTTCGCCTCCAACCTCGACGAGTTCTTCATGGTCCGCGTCGCGGGCCTCAAGCGTCGCATCGTCACCGGCCTCGCAGTCCCCACCAATGTGGGCCGGGCTCCGACCGAGGTGCTGGCCGACATCAACCGCACCGCCTACGAGCTGCAGCTGCGCCATGCCCGTTGCTGGAACGAGCAGGTCCAGCCGGAACTCGCCGATGCCGGTGTGCGAATCGTGCGCTGGGACACGCTCGACACCGCCGACCACGAGGTGCTGACCGAATACTACGAACAGCACATCTATCCCGTGCTCATGCCGCTCGCGGTCGACCCGGCTCACCCCTTCCCCTACATCTCGGGTCGCGCACTCAACATCTCGATCCGCGTGCGGAACCCGCGCAGCGACAAGGTCGAATTCGCGCGACTCAAAGTGCCGCAGATGATCCCGCGCTACGTGCGAGTGGACCAGCGCGAATCAGACGACAGCGTCCGCTTCATCGCGTTGGAGGAGCTCATCGCGAACCAGCTCGACGGGCTCTTCCCCGGGATGGAGGTCGTGGATCACCATGTCTTCCGCGTCACCCGGAACGAGGACGTCGAGATCGAAGAAGATGAGACGGAGAACCTGATCCAGGCGCTCGAGAAAGAGCTCCTGCGTCGCCGTTTCGGCCCGCCGATCCGTCTGGAGATCTCGGACGACATGGACCGGGCCACACTCGATCTGCTCGTCAGCGAATTCGATATCGACCCGCAGCAGGTCTATACGCTGCCGTCGCCGCTCGACCTCGGGGGCCTGTTCGCGCTCACCCGACTCGAACGGCCCGAGTTGAAGTTCACGCCGCACATTCCGGTGACCCACCCCGACTTTCGCCCGCACTCGCCGAGCGACCGGCCCGATGTGTTCCGCGCGATCGGCCGGCGAGAGGTGCTCGTACACCATCCGTATGAATCGTTCGCGACGAGCGTCCAGGCCTTCGTTGAGCAGGCGGCCGTCGACCCCGACGTGCTCGCCATCAAGCAGACGCTGTACCGCACCTCCGGCGACAGCCCCATCGTCGCCTCCCTGATCAAGGCGGCGGAGGCGGGCAAGCAGGTGCTCGCGCTCGTCGAGATCAAGGCTCGCTTCGACGAAGAGGCGAACATCACCTGGGCGCGCAAGCTCGAACAGGCCGGCGTGCACGTCGTCTACGGTCTCGTCGGCCTGAAGACCCATTGCAAGCTCGTTCATGTGATCCGCGAAGAGCAGGGCAAGCTCACCCACTACTGCCATATCGGCACGGGGAACTACAATCCGAAGACGAGCCGCATCTACGAAGACTTCGGCCTCTTCACCTCGTCTCCCGAGGTCGGACGCGATGTCACCAAGCTCTTCAACGTCCTCTCGGGCTACGCGATCGAGACAAACTACGACCGTCTCCTCGTCGCCCCAGAGGGTTTGCGTCTGGGCCTGCTGTCGCGCATCGAACGCGAGGCGGCGCACGCGCTCGCCGGGCGGCCAAGCGGCATCAAGCTCAAAGCCAACAGCATGGTCGACGAGGAGATCATCGACGCGCTCTACCGAGCCAGCCGTGCGGGCGTCCCCATCGAGGTGTGGATCCGCGGCATCTGCTCGATCAGAGCCGAGGTGCCAGGCCTCTCCGAGAACATCCGAGTCCGCTCGGTGCTCGGCCGGTACCTCGAGCATTCCCGCATCTATGCATTCGAGAACGCGGGCGAGCGAGAGGTATTCATCGGCAGTGCAGACCTCATGCACCGGAACCTCGACCGGCGCATCGAGGTGCTGGCGCGCATCGTCGACCGGGAGCACCTGGCCAGGATCGACCGCTTCTTCGCCTACGGGTTCAGCGACGACGTGAGCTCCTGGCGCATGCTGCCCGACGGCAGCTGGCACCGGCGCACGGTCACCGAGGAGGGAGAGCCGCTGCGCGATCTGCAGGATCTCGTCATGGCCGATCGAACCGAAGCACGCTTCCGGGGAGCCCGGTGAAGAAGCCCGTGCTCGCAGCCGGGACCGTCTGCTACCGCCGGGTGCAGGACGATTCGGGCGAGCGCATCATGATTCTGCTCGTGCATCGCACGAAGCAGCGCGACGTCTCGTTCCCGAAGGGCAAGCTCGATCCGGGAGAGAGCATGCCCCGAGCCGCCGTGCGCGAAACCCTCGAAGAGACCGGGCTCTCCGTCACGCTCGGCACGAACCTCGGCGTGATCAACTACTCGCTGCCCGATGGCAGGGAGAAGACGGTGCAGTACTGGGCCGCCGAGGTGACCGAATCAGCGGTGCACGCCTCGACGTTCTGCCCGAACGGCGAGATCTCCGCGCTCGAATGGGTGCCGCTCGAACAGGTACGCGAACGGCTCAGCTACAAGGCCGACCGACAGCTGTTCAAGGTGTTCACGCGTCTCGCGGACCGCGACGCGGTCGACACCTTCTCGATCATTCTGCTGCGTCACGCCAAGGCAGAGCCCCGAAGCGACGACTTCCCGGTCGACCACCTGCGACCGCTTACCGAGGCCGGAGAGAACCAGGCCGAAACGCTGGTCCCGATCCTCGAAGCCTTCGGCCCCCTGCGCATCCTCTCTTCGACTGCCGAACGCTGCCTGCGCACGGTCCTGCCGCTGGCCGAACATCTCGACAGGCAGGCCCGTCCCCGTGAGGGTCTCAGCCAGGATGCGTGGGACGCGGGTGAGTCCGTCGAACTGCGCAGCGTCATCGGAAAGGCTGTGCGGAAGCGGAAGAACGCCGTGATCTGCACGCATCGGCCGGTGCTCCCCGACGCGGCGCGAGAGCTCGCGCTTGCCACCGGCAGCCTGCCCGGCGACTACCTTCGCGAGGCGGCCGAGCTGCCGCCCGGCGGGTTCTCGGTGTTTCACCTCTCGCGCAAGCGTCCCGGGGCCGGCATTCTTTCCGTGGAGACGTATCCGCTCAAGCACTGAGTGGGGAGGAACGGCGCGTTTCTCCTTGCTTCGCGAGAGAAAGTGGCGCGGAAGTGCGCCTGGGTGGTCCGAGCAGCACATTCGTGACAGGTTCTCGGAACGGAAAGCTCACGCGGCGGCGTCCGCGGTGCCGGCTGCCGCCGCGGTGCCGGCACCGGCGGCAGCCGGGGCTACCCGAATCGTCCCGAGACGTAGTCCTCGGTCGCCTTCACCGAGGGCGTCGAGAAGATGGTCTTCGTATCGTCGTACTCGATGAGCTTGCCGGGCTTGCCGGTACCCGCAATGTTGAAGAACGCGGTGCGATCCGAGACGCGCGATGCCTGCTGCATATTGTGCGTCACGATGACGATCGTGTACTCCTGCTTGAGCTGGTCGATCAAGTCCTCGATCGCGAGGGTCGAGATGGGATCGAGCGCCGAGCAGGGCTCGTCCATCAGGAGCACCTCCGGGGAGACCGCGATAGCTCGAGCGATGCAGAGGCGCTGCTGCTGACCGCCCGACAACCCGGAGCCCGGCTTGTCAAGGCGATCTTTCACCTCGTTCCAGAGATTCGCACCCTGCAACGACTTCTCGACCAGATCATCGGCATCGGTCTTCGAGATCTTCCGGTTGTTGAGCTTGACCCCTGCCAGGACATTCTCGCGAATCGACATCGTCGGGAACGGATTGGGTCGCTGGAACACCATTCCCACCTGGCGGCGCACCAGCACCGGATCGACGCCGGGACCGTACAAGTCGTCGCCGTCGAGCAGCACCTCACCCTCGACCCTGGCACCGGGAATCACCTCGTGCATCCGATTGAGCGTGCGCAGGAAGGTCGACTTGCCGCAGCCCGAGGGTCCGATGAACGCCGTGACGCTTCGCGGCTCGATGTTGATGCTGACGCCTTCGACGGCGAGGAAGTTGCCGTAGTAGACGTTGAGGTCGTTCACTTCGATGCGCTTCGACAATGTGATGCTTTCGTTCGGGTGCCAGTAGAGGTCTGTGAGGGTCGGAGGATCGCGCTGCGCGCTATCGGCCGGTCTTCGGCGAGAACTTGTAGGCGACAAAGCGCGCGACGAGGTTCATGGCCATGACGATGAGGATCAGCACGAGCGCCGCGGCCCATGCCCGTTCGAGGAATGCGAACGCCGGGTTGCCCTGGTTCGCGAACTGCGTGTACACATACACCGGCAGGGACTGCATCCGGTCGTTGAACAGGTTGTAGTTCATCGAGGCAGTGAATCCCGCAGTGATGAGCAGCGGCGCGGTCTCGCCGATGACACGCGAGACCGCGAGCATGATGCCGGTCGTGATGCCGGCGATCGAGGTCGGCAGCACCACCTTCATGATCGTGAGCCACTTGGCGACGCCCAGCGCGTAGGACGCCTCACGCAACTCGTTCGGCACGAGCCGCAGCATCTCCTCGCTGGATCGCACGACCACGGGAATCATGAGCACCGAGAGCGACACCGCACCGATGATACCCATCCGCACACCGGGCCCGAGCACGAGTGCGAACGCCGCGTATGCGAACAGGCCGGCGACGATCGAGGGGATGCCGGTCATGACGTCGACGAGGAAGGTGATGATCTTGGCGAGCTTCCCTCGCCCGTACTCGACCAAATAGATGGAGGTCAGAAGCCCGAGCGGCACCGAGATGACGGTCGCCGCGAGCGTGATCAGGAGCGTGCCGACCATCGCATGGAGAGCACCGCCCCCCTCACCTGTGACGTTGCGCATCGAAGAGGAGAAGAACTCGGTGTCGAAGCGCGCAAGCCCGTTCGAGACCACAGTGATCGCAACCGAGACGAGCGGCACCATCGCGAGCAGGAACGCGCCGGTGACAAGGTTCGTCACGAAGCGGTCCACCGCCCGGCGACGCCCCTCGATCGCGGCCGAGAGCGCGGTGGTGACGACCATGTGCAGGATGAGACCGACGAGCACGGCCCCAGTCAGGCTGAACTCGCTCCGGTTCGCCGCTGCGAGCAACCCGAAAAGAGCGAGCGAGACGGCGAGGCAGGCGGCGAGGATCAACCAGGGCGCATTGCGGGGCAGGCGGTTTCCGGCGAGCGTCGAGCCGGCGGTGACTGGGCGAACGGAGATTGCCATGGGTTAGTTCGCTCCTGAGAATTCAGCGCGACGGCTCACGATCCAGCGTGCGAGCGCGTTGACGAGGAAGGTGACGATGAAGAGGATCAGGCCGGTCGCGATCAGCACGTTGACGTTCGTGCCGTAAGCCTCCGGGAAGGAGAGCGCGATGTTCGCGGCGATCGTGGAGGGGTTCTCGCTCGTCAGCAGTTTGAAGGTGACCAGTCCGGTCGCCGAGAGCACCATAGCCACCGCCATCGTTTCGCCGAGGGCTCGACCGAGGCCGAGCATCGCCGCCGACACGATGCCGGGACGCCCGAAGGGGAGCACCGCCATACGGATCATCTCCCACCGAGTGGCACCCAGGGCCAGCGCGGCCTCCTCGTGCAGCACCGGAGCCTGGAGGAAGATCTCGCGGCAGATAGCGGTCATGATCGGAAGCACCATGACGCCGAGTACCAGTGCGGCAGTGAGGATCGTTCGACCAGTGCCGGACACGACCCCGCCGAAGAACGGGATCCAGCCGAGGTACTCGTTCAACCACACGTACACCGGCTGAGTGGCCGGGGCCAGCACTCCGATGCCCCAGAGACCGAACACCACACTCGGAACTGCCGCGAGCAGGTCGACGATGTACCCGAGGATCGCCGACACCTTCCGGGGCGCGTAGTGCGAGATGAAGAGCGCGATGCCGATCGCGAGCGGCAACGAGATGAGCAGTGCGAGCACCGCAGCCCAGACCGTGCCGAAGATGAGGGGCCAGACATACGACCAGAAGTTGTCGGGGAGAAGCGAGGCGTCCGCGTTCGTCGCGACGAACGCGGGCAGGCTCTGCACGATCAAGAAGATGGCAACCGCAGCCAGAGTGACGAGGATCATGCTTCCCGCGAAGACTGCCGACCGGGAGAAGATGCGGTCGCCGAGGCTCAGCACAGGCCTTGCGGGAGACGCGGAGGAGGTCACAGGGTGCTTCCTTCAGTGAGGGAGAGATACGGGAAGTGTACGTCCCTGGACCCGTCGAGCGAAGCGATCGACAGGCCCAGGAACGTCATCGCCTAGCTGATAGAAGCGATCGCGGGCTCGATCTTGCTGCGCAGATCGGCCGAGATGGGGGCGCTTCCCGCGGCCTCCGCAGCAACCTTCTGGCCCTCTTCGCTGACGATGTACTCGAAGTACGCCTTCACGAGCTCCGCGTTCGCCGCGTCCGCATACTGCTCGCAACCGATGAGGTAGCTGACCAGAACAATCGGGTAGACGCCATCGGCAGTGCTGGTGCGATCGAGCTTGATCGCGATGTCGTGGTCGGTGCGGTCGCTCTCGAGCTCAGAAGCATCGACGATCGCCGCCGCCGCCTCGGGAGAGTAAGAGACGAAGCTCTCGCCGACCTGGATCGCGACGGTGCCGAGGCCCTCGGCGCGCGATGCATCCGCGTAACCGATCATGCCGACGCCGTTGGTCACTGCCTCGACGACACCCGAAGTGCCCTGCGCAGCCTCGCCGCCGAGCTCCGTCGGCCACTCCTCGACCGAACCCGCGGTCCATGCCGAAGGCGCAGCAGCGGCAAGATAGTCGGTGAAGTTCCCGGTCGTGCCGGACTTGTCCGAACGGTGCACGGGCGAGATCGCCTGATCCGGAAGTGTCGCCTTCGGGTTCAGCGCGGCGATCGCAGGATCGTTCCACTTGGTGATCTGGCCGGTGAAGATCTTGGCGACAGTCTCCGCGTCGAGATCCAGGGAATCGACGCCGTCGAGGTTGAAGATGATCGCGATCGGCGAGATGTATGCCGGGATCTCGACGATGTCGGGAGTCGCACACGCCTCGAAGGGGCCCGCGGCGATCTCGTCCACCTTGAATGCGCGGTCGCTTCCGGCGAAGGCGCTCGCCCCCTGCTGGAAGGTGTCGCGGCCCGCGCCCGAGCCGGCAGGATCGTAGTTCACCGTGACGTCTGCGTGTGCGGTCTGGAAGCCGGCAATCCATGCTTCCTGAGCTGAACCCTGCGACGAGGCGCCGCCACCCACAAGCGTGCCGGAGAGCGACGAAGCGCTTGCGTCTTCGGCCGGGGCAGCAGCTTCGTTCGCAGCGCACGAGGTGAGCGCGAGAAGGGCGATGCCGCCGAGAGCGGCGGCCTTGATCGTGGCTGAGGTCTTCACGTCAGTTCGTATCCGTTTCTGAAGAGATGTCGTGGTGGGAAGATTCCCCACTTGATTGACGGTACGCAGCAGACATGAAGCAAGGTCTTCGAACGAGTGAACGGGAGGTGAACGAGAGTGAACAGTCATCGCTGCGCCCCGAGCGCCCCACCCAACCCAGCAACCGAGCCCGAGACGGAC
>JBEBSS010000047.1:0-19065 GCA_040394175.1 Leucobacter soli
CGACAGGAGAAGCTCCGCTCGCGACGAGCGCAGGCACCCGGCTGGTGGCGCTCTGGTCGCCGGAATTCCGTCTTCGCACGATCTCGATCTGGGTGGTCTGGTTCTGCGTGAACTTCGCCTACTACGGCGCGTTCATCTGGATTCCCAGCATCCTGGTCGACGCGGGGTTCCCCCTCGTTCGCTCGTTCGGT
This sequence comes from Leucobacter soli, assembly GCA_040394175.1. Classification (GTDB taxonomy): domain Bacteria; phylum Actinomycetota; class Actinomycetes; order Actinomycetales; family Microbacteriaceae; genus Leucobacter; species Leucobacter soli_A. Next base: position 192 of record JBEBSS010000047.1, read on the forward strand.
TTCACGCTCGTCATCACCCTGGCGCAGCTTCCGGGGTACGCGGTCTCGGCATGGCTGATCGAGGTGTGGGGCAGGCGGCTCACGCTCTCGGTGTTCCTCGCAGGATCCGCGGTCTCGGCGATCGTGTTCGGCACCGTGCACACGGAACCCGCGATTATCGCGTCGGGCATGGCGCTCTCGTTCTTCAACCTGGGAGCTTGGGGGGCGCTGTACGCGGTGACGCCCGAGATCTATCCGACTTCGCTGCGCGCGACGGGTGCGGGATGGGCCGCCGGCGTGGGCCGTATCGCCTCGATCATCGCCCCCTTGGTGGTGCCGGTGCTGCTGGTTTCGGGCGGAGCCGGGCTCACCTTCACCGTGTTCGCGGTGTTCTTCGTCGTGGCCGCGGGCACCGCGTGGGGTCTGGTCGACCGCGGCGGTCGGGCGCTCGACGACCGCTAGGTTCGTCTTCGCGAGCTAGTGCGGGTCGCCGATGCAGAACTCGTTGCCGTCGGGATCCGCGAACGTGTCCCAGTTGAACCCCTCCTCGCCCCGATGTCCGAGGTGGATCGCCCCCGCGGCCACCCACTCGAGGACCATCTCGTCGCGGTCGACGCTCGCGCTGCGGTTGAGGTCGAGGTGCAGGCGATTCTTGCCGGGGGTGACGGAATCGACTTTCTGGAAGCCGAGGATCACGGGCAGCTCGGGAAGCTTCACCGTGCAGAACCATCCATCCATGTCGCTCTGCACCTCACCGCCCAACCTGGCCGCCCACCAGGCCGCGAGCGCTCGCGCATCGGTCGTGTCCATCGTGATCATCCCGAGCTGGATCATTGCGGCTCCGTTCGTTCGCGTGCGGCTGAGGCCCCGCGGGTCGCGCGGCATCTGCGCATCACGCTAGCGACGCAGGGGCATCGCGCACAACGAGGCGGATCGAGACACGCCGAGTGGTCCTGCGCTCCGGGCTCATCGAGAAAAGACAGGTAGACCAAGGCAGCCTCCACTGCCACACTAGAAGGATGGTCGAGACCCACCACCGCGAGTTCAGCGAGCTTCCGATCACCGTGGACCGGACGGCCGACAACCCGCTCCCCTCGCAGATCGCTGCTGCCTTGCGAGAAGCCATCGACCAGCACACCTTGCGCCCCGGAGAAGCCGTGCCCGCCACTCGCGAGCTCGCGGCCCGGCTCGGGGTCGCTCGTGGAGTCGTCGTCGCCGCATACGAGCAACTGATCGCCGAAGGCTATCTCTCTGCGGGCCATGGACGCGGTACCAGGGTGCACCCCGAATTGCAGCGCATCGGATCCGTCCCGCCCCATGCGGATCAACGCAGCAGCGCACGAACCGCAGCAGCCCAGCTGAGCGGACCGGACGGCCCGCCGGCTCCCCGCGGGGCCGATCCGACGCACAAGACCGAGATGCCCGAGACGCACACCCCCGGGCCGCTCATGCCAGGGCTCCCTGACACGAGTGCGGTAGAAACACCCGCCTGGCGCTCTGCATGGCGCAGCGCAGCCGCTCGCGCACATCTCGAAGCTCCAGATCTGGGAGACCCTCGGCTCCGCGCGGAGATCGCCGAGCACTTGAGGCGCATGCGCGGCACGACACGCCCTCCGGAGGACATCATCGTGACCGCCGGTGCCCGCGAGGGCCTGAGCCTGCTTCTCAGCGCACTCGGCACGACACGGGGACGAGCGCTCACGGTCGGGGTCGAGGATCCCGGGTACCCGTCGCTTCGCCGAGTGGCCTCTCGGCATGGGGCGCGGATCATCGCGCTTCCCGTCGATGCGGAAGGCCTCGTCACCGAGCAGTTGCCGGAGGGACTCCTCGATGCGGTGCTCGTGACGCCCAGTCATCAGTATCCCCTCGGGGGGTCGCTCCCCCTCTCTCGGCGGCGCGAACTGCTCGATTGGGCGAAGCGCACGGGGGCGGTGATCGTCGAGGACGACTACGACAGCGAGTTGCGGCACAGCGGGAGCCCGCTCCCCACGCTCGCCGCGCTGGACGATCGGGACTCGGGTTCGGTGGCACTGCTCGGCACCTTCTCGAAGACGGTGTCGCAGGCGCTCTCAGCCGGATTCCTCCTCGTACCCGAGAGCCTTCGGCGCATCGTCGAACCTGCTCGGCACGATCTCGGCGGACCCGTATCCGCCGTGGTGCAGGCCGCGCTCGCCGAATACCTGGCGAGCGGGGAGCTGCGCCGCCACACGGCGCGCATGCGTCGGCGCTACGCCGCGCGAAGGGAGATCGTGGTCGAGCGGCTCTTCGCTGCCCCGGGGATCCGCGTTCGCCCGATGAGCGGTGGGCTGCACGCGGTGATCGAGATCGTTCACGGGTCGGCCGATGCCGAAGCGAGGGTCCTGCAACGCAGCGCGCATCTCGGCCCGGTGCCGCTGAGCGCCTATTGGCATGGATTGCACTCGGCTGGAGAGCGCTTCGGTCTCGTCATCGGCACCGGCGGCAGCCTCGACGATGCGCAATTCGATCGCGCGCTCCGGGAGTTGCGCACGGTTCTCGACGAGACGCTGCGACCGTGAGCCCAGCGGCCGAACGCTGAACCCTACCCCGAAGAGCGTCGCAGCTCAGCGGCACGCTGCAGCACCGTGTCACGAAGCACCACCGCGTGGTTCGATTCCCGGTCGCGCGCACCGTAGAGGAGCGTGAGCCGCTCAGACTCGCGAGCGAGCGAGACCAGCCGATCCAGCGCTTCGCGGGAGGCTCCGGTTGCGAGCTCGTTCGAATAGCTCTCGGAGAAGGCCGCAAAATGCGCAGGATCGTGCGCAACGGGGTCTGCGTGCCAGCTCTTGCGCAACTCCGCGCTCGGGGCGACCTCCTTCAGCCAGAGATCGAGGTCGGCGTCGGCTTTCTTCATGCCGCGAGGCCAGAGCCGATCGACGAGCACCCGCATACCGTCCGAAGGCTCCGGAGCTTCGTAGATCCGTTTGATCCGCACGTCCATAGCCCTCAGGGTACGCCGGAATGTCCTTCTCTGCCGCATGCATCGAACGCGCGGTGTTTTTGGGATACTTGAAGCAGTGCGACCGGCAAAACGATGGATCGGAACGAGAGGGGTGCGGCATGGCATTCGACTGGCTGAAGCGCAAGCGCAAGGCTGCCCCGCGCACGAAGCGCCGCCTTCCCCAGCGTCACCTCGCTCCGGTCGAAGAAATCGTCGAGCAAGGGCTCATGGTCGCCGATGTCGCGGTGCGCATGAATGTGAAGAACGCCATCATCCTGAACGCGCTCGGTCGTAAGGCAGATTACGATGAGCAGCAGATCAGGCAGATGGTCCAGGATGCGGCGATGGAGCTCGCCGTCGAACGCGAACGCGACGCCCGCCATATCTCTCGCATGCGGGGTGAGATCCGGAAGACCGGGTTCAGCTCTTGGAGCGAGAACGACTACGGTAGCGACGACAACGCAACTCTTCGGCACCGGCAAGAGGTGTACGAGCAGGTGGCTGCGCAACTGCGCGAGCGCACAGAGGACGACGAATATCTCGACGAGGCTGCCGAGCGAGCGCGTAGCGCTGCGTGGAATGAGATCGGCGATTCGCTCAAGGAGAAGGCCAGCCACCCGTACTATGCCGGCGGCTCGAGCGAGGAGTACAAGCGCGAGCGGGAGTCGCGTATCGAACTGCTCATCCAGCGTGATCTGACCGACCTGATGAAGCAGCGGCCATCCGCGGACGTCTCAGATGGGAAGACCCCCAAGCGCAAGGTCTTCACGAAGCGCAGCGAGGCCTAGGGACGTTCGCCGAGGCTATGCGCCGGATTCGGCGAGATGCGGGTTCCGCTCGAGATAGCCTTCGATATACCAGCACGACGCGCGAATCTTCCGACCCCTCACGATGCCGTCTGTCAGCGCGTGTTCGGCGAGCAACCCCGAGAGCCCGGTGCCGCGGAACTCCGTGTCGACGACCGTATGATCGAAATCGATTCCGTGTTCCCCCAGCAAGGTGTAATGGGCTTCGCCCACCACTCGCTCGCCGGCTTCGGCGTCTCTCCCCGACTGGAGCACCACAAAGCGATGCCTCCCGGCTTCGTGCTCGATGCGGAACCCGTCTGCCAGGGCCTGTGCTTCGTCAGTGTATCTGGCCATGCCGTCAGCCTACTCTGCCTCGGCGTCTGCGCGCCGTGGAATCTCCCTGCCGAGACTCAGTCATCGAGTCAGCGTCCCAGCTCGAGTGCCTGCTCTCCGTCTCTGAGACGAGGGTCGAGAATGCTCGCGATCTCTGACGGATCCACGTCTTCGAGTTCCGAGGGGTTCCAGTGCGGGGCACCGTCCTTGTCGATGAGTTGCGCTCGGGCGCCCTCGGCGAAATCGGCTCGCGCAGTCATTCGGCGGAGCACCCGGTAGTCGTCGACGAGCACTCCGGCGACATCGAGACCTTCCGCGCGCACACGAGCAAGCTGAGCCAGCGCGACGACGACCGAAGTGGGGCAGACGCCGCGGATCTCAGCGGCGAGCGCGCGAGCCTCCTCGATTTCGGAGACCTCGAGCGCATCGATGAGCCGCACTGCCGCCGCGGTCGGGTCGGCGAGCGTGCGGGACGCCGACCCGAGTGCCGGCTCAGCGAGCTGGTCGAACCACTCCCGCGCGACAAGCAGTGGCGCGTCGGGCGCGTTCTCCGCGAACTCTGCCACCGCTGCCGCAGGATCCAAGCCCTCGCTCAGGCGAGCACGCACTCCGTCGAGGCGAGAGCTGTGCACATAGAAGTCGGCGAAGCCGAGCGCGATGGCATCACCGGCGGTCATGCTTCCGGAGGAGGCGGCGAGGAGATCGCCGAGGCGCCCGGGAGCGGCCGCCAGCATCATGTTGCCGCCGACGTCGGGCACGATTCCGATACGAGTCTCGGGCATCGCCAGACGGCTCCGCTCGGTGACCACCCGCACCGCGGCATGCCCAGTGAGCCCGATGCCTCCGCCCATGGTGATCCCGTCCATGAATCCGATCACGGGCAATCTCGATGCGTGGACCGCATAGTCGGTCTGGTACTCGTCCCAGAGAAACGCCTGCGAACCTGCTTCCCCGCCGGCGACCATTGCCTTGACATCGCCTCCTCCGCAGAAGCCGCGGTCTCCGGCACCATCGAGCAACACCGCGGTGGAGCCGTCGGTGTGCGCGACCTCCAGTGCCTCTCGCACGGCGATCACCATCTCCCGTGTGAGCGCGTTCAGCGCTCGCGGTCGGTTCAGCGTGATCCGGGTGATCGCACCTTCCCGGCGGGACAGCACGTGCGATTCGGTAGGGGTGGTGTCTGACACTGGAGCTCCGTAGGTCTTCGTGGGTGCTGGGCTGCCACGATGACGTGGCCGGGCTACGGTGTCGGATGCAATGCGTCGTAGCGCTGGAATCCACCGTACACGCGCCAGAGCACCACCATGAGCGCCACGACGACGAGTCCTCCGATGAGCGCCGGCGCCCAGAGCGCGATAATCGTCGCGAGTGCGCCCGCGAGCAAGTCGCCGACACGGGGCCCACCGGCGACCACGACGTAGAACAGCCCCTGCATTCTGCCGCGCACTTCGTCGGGTGCCGCCGCCTGGAGGATGGTGGTGCGGAAGACGGCGCTCACATTGTCGGAGGCGCCGGATCCTGCGAGCGCGATCGCCGCGAGCACGAGCGACAGCACGAGCGGCTCGCGTTCGCTGCCCGAGGGGTTCGGGGCGAGGAGCATCGTGATCAGCAGCACCGCTCCGAACATGGCGGTGCATGCTCCGTACACGAGGATCGCCCCGGTCACCGCCCGGCCCTGTCTGCGCACGGATCCGAGCGGCCCCGAGAACAGGCTGCTCAGAAGGCCGCCGACCGCGAACGCAGCGGTCATCAGCCCCACCGTCACCGCGCCGCCTCCCAGAACGACCGATGCCGCCGCGGGAAACACCACGCGTGGAGTGCCGAAGATCATCGCGATCAGGTCAAAGATGAACGTGGCTCGCACGTTGGGCGCGGTTCGGAGAAACCGTAGGCTCTCGCCGACCGAGGCGAAGCTCCCGCGCACCTCCCGGAGGAACGCCCGTCCGCGGCCCGTTCTCCCCTCGCCCGGGTCGGTGATGGCCAGCCCCTCGGGAATCATCGGAGGCAGTCCGAGGATCCCGAGGAACGCACCGGTGAACAGCACGGCATCCACAAGGTAGGTCCACGCGAATCCGACGCTGGCCACCATGACCCCGGCGACGGCAGGTCCGACCGTGATTGCGAGTCCCATGGTGATGCCTCCGAGTGCTGCAGCTGCGGGCAGCAGCTGCGTCGGCAGCAGACGGGGCTGAATGGCGCCGCGGGCGGCACCCATGATGGTCGCGCTCGCCGCGTTCACTGCGGCGAGCGCATAGTAAGGCCAGGTCGCATCGACGGAGAGGAACGCGATTGCGGTCATCGTGACGATACTGATCCAGGCGATGATCGCGGTCACGAGCGCGACCAATCGCCGATCGAAGCGGTCGGCGAGGGCACCTCCCACGAATCCGGCGACGATCATCGGGCCGAGTGCCCACAGCGCCACGAACGATACCGCGAGGGTGGACTGCGTGAGCGCGTAGATGTGCAGGCCGACCGCGACGATCGTGAGCTGCGCGCCGATCTGCGAGACCGACGTGCCGATCCAGAGACGCGCGAATATGGGACTGTAGGTGAGCGGCGTCGTATCTACGAGCAATGCCCGCAAACCGCGTTTGCGCTGACCTTCCGCCCTGGACGGAAGCTCTCTCTCGGACTCTTCGTCTGCGCTCGCTCCACCCACTCTCGAAACCCTATCCGCTTTCAGACGGGCGACGAAGTCACAAACCATGGGTAACGTTGTATTTATGTGTGACGGCTGCAATGCACGAGGCCCTTCGGAGGCGACACGAGACGTTGCGCGCCGTGCGCGCAGGGAGCGGTCGCGCGCGACCGCGGGAACGACCCACGAGATGGCAGAGATCTAGATGTACGACGAGAGATACGACACGGATCCCCTGGCCGCGATGAGGCCCCGCCGCGGCCCGGTGGAGCGGCGCAAGGTGACCCTCGCCCGCGGGCTCGTCGTCGAGCACAGCGAGTCCGAATGGTGCGGAGCGGTGGTCGGCGCTCGCGAGGGACTCGTGCAGCTCGAGGACGGCCGGGGCAAACTGCGGTCGTTTCCCATGAATGATGGGTTCATGATCGATGGGAAGCCGGTCACGCTCGTCATGCCGCACCGCGCACCGCAACGGAAGGTGACCGCTTCGGGGTCTCTCGCGGCTCCGCAGCAGCGCGCTCGGGTGGCAATGCCGAGTCGCATCTTCGTGGAGGGTCGTCACGATGCAGAGCTGGTCGAGCAGGTATGGGGGGACGATCTTCGCGTCGAGGGCGTGGTCGTGGAACTGCTCGAAGGCGCCGACAACCTCGAACAGGTCCTGACGGAGTTCTCACCGGCGCACGATCGTCGCGCAGGCGTGCTGCTCGATCATCTGGTCGCCGGGAGCAAGGAGACGAGGATCGCGCAGCGCATCGCATCGCTTCCGTTCGGGGCGAATGTGCTGATCGTCGGCCATCCGTTCGTCGACATCTGGGCTGCGGTGAAGCCTGAGCGTGTCGGGCTCTCCGCTTGGCCGGAGATCCCGCGCTCGATCGAATGGAAGCGCGGGATCTGCCAGGCACTCGGCTGGCCCGGCGAGGAACCTGCCGATATCGCGGATGCGTGGTCCCGGATCCGCGGACGCGTGAGGACGTACCGCGACCTCGAACCTGCCCTTGTCGGGCGAGTGGAGCATCTGATCGATTTCGTGACGGTGGGCGAGCCGTGAGCCGGGATTCCGAGCAGGCGTCGAGGGGTCGGCGCCCGCTGCCGTTCGCGCGACTGGGATATCTGTATGCGACTGCGGTCGGCCTGATCTGGGGGACCATCTGGAGCACGGGCAGGATCAGACGCGTAGCGGGCCTGTGGGTCTTCACTGGAATGCCGAAGTGGACCTTCGGTCGTGGCGGAAGCTGCGTCGGCGCATGCTATCTCACCGACCACAACGTCAGCGACGCGGTGCTCCGCCACGAACGCGTGCATCAGCAGCAGTGGCGTCACTACGGGCTCGCACTGCCCGTGCTCTACCAGCTGAGCGGGCGGGATCCGTTGCAGAATCGGTTCGAGATCGAAGCCGGACTGCGGGACGGCGGTTACGTCCGATAGCTGGTCCGGACTAGCGGAGATATACGGGATCGAGCGCGACCAGGAGCGCGGCCGTCCAATGGCACAGGAACGCGAGCACCGTCAGCGAGTGGAATATCTCGTGGAATCCAAAGATGCCCGGCACCGGGTTCGGTCGCTTGATCCCGTAGATGATCGCACCGAGGGTGTACAGCAGTCCGCCGACGATCACGAGTACCATCGCAGCGATGTTCGCGTTCGCAATGTCACCGATATACATGACGGCAGCCCATCCGAGCAGCAGATAGAGCGGCACGTAGAGCCATCGGGGCGCGCCGATCCAGAACACGCGGAATCCGATTCCGAGGAGTGCTCCGCTCCAGACCGCGATGAGCAGAATGACGCCCTTGTCGAGCGGAAGCGCAAGCAGAGCAATCGGGGTGTACGTGCCCGCGATGAGCAGGAAGATGTTGGCATGATCGAGCCGGCGGAAGACTTGTCTGGTCTTCGGCTTCCAGTTGAACCGGTGATACAGCGCCGAGATGCCGAAGAGAATCATGCTGCAGGCCATGAAGACGGCGGAAGCCCACTTCGATATCGTGCCGTGCGCGAGGGTGACCAGCACGGTGCCCGCAGCGATTGCGATCGGGAAGGTGGCTGCATGGATCCACCCTCGCCAAGTGGGCTTCTGTTCTTCAGCCGCTCCCGCGTGGTGGTCCGCATCTTCCAGGAGCGGCAGGGAAAGACTGTCAGGCTCGGGAAAGGTACCCGGGGTGCGTTCGGTCATACTGTGAAGTGTACGCATCCTACAGTTTCGCATGGGCATATATGTGCAATGTCGCAATACTCCACGCTGGCGCGGATGCGTGGCGGGCGGGCAGCTCCGCGCGCGACGGAATGGGGAGCTACTTCGCGCGAGGGTGAGCGCTCAGGTAGTGCTCCCGCAAGGTGTCGACGGTGACCTGAGTGTAGATCTGCGTCGTTTCCACCGAAGCGTGCCCCAGCAGCTCCTGCACCGATCGCACATCCGCCCCTCCCGCAAGCAGATGCGTGGCGAAGCTGTGACGCATCGTGTGCGGCGACACTTCAACGGCGAGTCCGGCGCGCTCCGCTGCCGCACGAATGATGAGCCAAGCGCCCTGCCTCGAGACACGGCCTCCGCGGGGTCCCACGAAGAGCGCAGGCGTGCCGATCCCTCTCGAGACCATCGCGGGCCTCGCGCGAACAAGATACGCCGCCAGCGCACGACCGGCATAGCTTCCGTAGGGCACGATCCTCTGCTTCGAGCCCTTCCCCATCACCTTCAAGAAACCTCCGCCGCCGATCGCGGCCTCGGGATCGACCCAAGCATCGCGATGCTCACCGGTGAGCAGATCGTCGAGATCGAGTGCAGTCACCTCGCTGACTCTTGCACCCGTCGCATAGAGCAGCTCGAGCAGTGCGCGATCCCTGAGCGAAACCGGGTCCTCTCCTCCGGTTGCGGCGAGGATCGATTCGACCTGCTCGATAGACAGCGCTTTGGGCAGGCGCTGCCCGCGCTTCGGAGTGCGTACTCCACTTCCCGCGTAGCTCGCCAGCGCCCCTTCCTCGAAGAGAAAGCGATGCATGCCGCGAACGGTTGAGAGACGCCGGTTGATGGTGGTCACGGAATAGCGCTGCCGATCCACCGCCCTCGCGCCGGTGTCCGCTCCCCCCGGAGAGGCCGAAGCCCCATTCAGCTCTGCGACATAGTCGGAAAGCGTTTCCGGTTCCACCCGCGAGAGATCGTCGATCCCGCGGTCGCGTAGCCAGGTCGAGTAGGCTTCGAGGTCGCGACGATATGCATCGCGAGTGTTCTGCGAGAGTCCACGCTCAAGGGCGACGTGGCGGAGATAGCGGGCGGCGCCCTGCTCCGGATGCAGCGCGGCCACCGCCTACCAACCGCCTACTCGGTTTCTGCGAACAGGCGTGCAGCCTCGCGGCGTTCGATCGCTGCAGCCGCGAGGCCCGCGAACAGAGGGTGCGGACGCCCGGGACGCGAACGCAGCTCCGGATGAGCCTGCGTCGAGATGTAGTAGGGGTGCACATCGCGGGGCAACTCCACATACTCCACCAGGTCTCCGCTGGGGCTGAGGCCCGAGAAGGAGAGTCCCGCTTCGGCGATCTGGTCGCGGTAGGCGTTGTTCACCTCGTAGCGGTGACGGTGGCGCTCGCTCGCCGAGTCCGAACCGTAGAGCTCTGCCGCAAGCGAGCCCTCAGCCAGCTTCGCTTCATAGAGGCCGAGCCGCATCGTCCCACCGAGGTCGCCGCCATCGAGGATGTCCACCTGCTCGGCCATCGTAGCGATCACCGGGATCGCCGTGTGGGGATCGAACTCCGTCGACGACGCCCCCTCAAGACCGACGACGTTGCGGGCGTACTCGATGACCATGCACTGGAGGCCCAGGCAGATACCGAGCGTCGGAATCCCGTTCTCGCGCGCGAACCTCAGCGCGCCGAGCTTGCCCTCGATGCCGCGCACGCCGAAGCCTCCCGGCACGCAAATCGCATGCATATCGCCGAGCGCTTCGAGTGCACCCTCGGGAGTCTGGCAATCGTCAGAGGCGACCCACTTGATGTTGACCTTCGTCGAGTGGGCGAAGCCACCTGCACGCAGGGCCTCCGAGACCGAGAGGTACGCATCGGGAAGATCGATGTACTTGCCGACGAGGGCGATATTGACCTCGCCCTTCGGATTGTGCACCGCGTCGAGGACGGGCTGCCAATTGGTCCAGTCGACGCTACTCGAATCCGACTCGATATCGAGATGGTCGACCACCGTCTGATCGAGACCCTGCTCGTTGAACAGTTTCGGCAGATCGTAGATGCTCTTCACATCGACCGCGTTGACCACGGCGCTCTCGTCGACGTCGCACATGAGCGCGATCTTGCGCAGGTTGTCCTCGGTGACAGGCCGATCGCTGCGCAGCACGAGCGCATCGGGCTGGATACCGATGGAACGCAGTGCTGCCACCGAATGCTGGGTCGGCTTGGTCTTCTGCTCCCCCGAGGCTCCCATGAACGGCACGAGCGACACGTGCACGAAGATCACATTCTTGCGACCGAGCTCGTGACGAACCTGACGTGCGGCTTCGAGGAACGGCTGTGACTCGATGTCGCCGACGGTGCCACCGATCTCCGTGATGATGACATCGGGCTGCGGCTCCTGGTAAGACTGCAAGCGCATCCGACGCTTGATCTCATTGGTGATGTGCGGAATCACCTGCACCGTGGCGCCGAGGTAGTCCCCTCGTCGCTCTGCCGCGATGACCTCCGAGTAGATCTGCCCGGTGGTGACATTCGCGGCGCGCGAAAGATTGATTCCGAGGAATCGCTCGTAGTGACCGATATCGAGGTCCGTTTCGGCCCCGTCGTCGGTCACGAATACCTCGCCGTGCTCGAACGGGTTCATCGTGCCGGGATCCACATTCAGATAGGGATCCAGCTTCTGCATCACCACGTGCAGACCACGTGCGGTCAGAAGGTTGCCGAGACTGGCAGCGGTCAGGCCCTTGCCGAGCGAGGAGACCACACCTCCAGTCACGAAGATGTGCTTGGTCGTCTTGCTCTGCGCCGCGTTAGTTCCCACGGACTTCGATCCTATCATTCTTGGCGGGCACCGAACAGACCCCTACTGCGCGTCCTGGCGTGGGACCCACACCTGCTTGATAATCATGAGCACCATCGCGGTCACCGGGATCGAGATCAGCGCACCGAGAAGTCCGAGGAGCGTGCCCCCGGCGAGCGCACCGATCACGACGAGCGCACCCGGAACCGATACGACGCGATTCATGACACGCGGAGTCAGCAGGTAGGACTCGATCTGCATGTAGATCAAGTAGTAGACCGCCGCGATGAGCGCGGTCGTCGGGGAGTTGAAGAGCGCAACGACCGATACGAGGACGGTCGCAAGCACCGACCCGATGAGCGGTATCAGCGCCAGCAGGAACACGCCGACTGCGACGAGTCCTGCGAACGGCACTCCGACGATCGTCATCATGATGAAGCCCAGTACCGAGTTGATCAAGGCGAGCAGCACCATGCCGTTCACGTACCCGCCCACCGAGGTGGTGATCTGCTCGGTGATATCGATGACCTTGGCCCGATCGCTTCGCGCGATCACGCTGTAGAAGGCGCGCTTCGTGGTCTGCAGCGACGACAAGAAGTAGAGGCTCAGGATCAGGACGACGATGGTCGCGGTCACGCCGTTCGCGATGCCGATGCCCGCCTGCCAGACCCCGCCGGCGAGCTGCGCCCAGTTCTCCGGCTTGCCGATGAGGTCCTGCGCCGTGGTCAACAGCCCACCGAAATCGATGAACTGACCGAAGCGATCCTCGAGAACCGAATACCACTCCTGATGCTGAACATCGACGAAATAGCTCGGCGCTGTCCTGATCAGGACACCGATCTGGGTGGCGATCATCGGAATCACGACTGCCAGGATGCCGCCAACGATCAGGATGAAACTTGCGAACACGATCGCTATGCCCATCGGCCGCTTGATGCCGTGCCGTTCGAGGCGCGACACGAGCGGGTCGAGCGCGAGCGCGATGAAGAGTCCGCCGACCACGTACATGATGATCAGACTGAGCTGCCCCAGCATCTCCCCCACGAGGATCGCGGCGAGCGCCCCCAGAGTGATCACGAACCCCAGGCGGAACGGAGCCTGCACGACGAACTCGCGAGTGCGCCCTTCCCTCCGCTGCTGGCGTTCGGCCTCGACTACCGCGGCCTGCTGAGAGTCCCGATACATCGCTCTCGTCTCGGTGTCGAGTCGTTCGAGGTCGGCATGCACGACATCGGGGTGATCTTCGATCGCTTCGAGCTGCTCCTTCGCATCGAGCTCGCCAGTGGCGGCCTCGGACACGCGGCGCTTCGGGAAGATTCTCTTCATGTGGCGAGGTTAGCACCCCGGGTACGACATTCCGGGGGCGCCTCGGCCGCCGAGGGATTATTCGGATGCGAGGTCGAGCAGTTCGGCCGCGTGCGCGATCGCACTTTCCGAATCCGAGAGTCCCGAGAGCAGTCGAGCCATCTCGGCGAGACGTGCTTCGCCTTCGAGCTGTCGGCAACTCGATTGCGTGAAGCCACCCGCGGAATCCTTCACGATCTGCAAATGGTTGTTGGCGAACGCGGCGACCTGCGCGAGGTGAGTCACGACAATGACCTGCGAGGTCCGAGCGAGTCGTGCAAGCCTTCGTCCGATCTCGATCGCGGCCGCACCGCCGACTCCGGCATCGACCTCGTCGAACACGAAAGTCGGCACCGGATCGCTCGCGGCGACGACGACCTCGAGTGCAAGCATCACTCGCGAGAGCTCTCCGCCAGAAGCCCCCTTCGCGAGCGGTCGCGGAGAAGCGCCCGGGTGCGGTGTGAGCAGCAATCTGATTTCGTCTGCCCCGAATCGACCGAGCTCAACCGGCTCCACTTCGACGAGGAACTCGGCGTCGGGCAGGGCGAGCTCGCGCAGCTCGATCGTCACCAGCGCGCTCAATCTCGCCGCGGCCTCGGTGCGAACTGCGGTCAGCTGCGTCGCCAACTCCTGTTCGCGCTGCGCGGCCGCCTCCAGGTCGCGCGACAGCAGGTCGATGCGTTCATCGTCGCCATCGAGCTCTGCGAGCTTCACCGAGGATGTCGCGCCGTGCGCGATCACCGCTTCGGTGTCCGCTCCGTACAGCCTCAGCAGCGTCGTCAGCTGCGCCAGTCGTTCATTGGCCGCGGCGAGTTCTCCCGGACCGTCCTGGTCGAGGTTGCTCGCATAGCTCGCGAGCTCGCGTCCGGTGTCACTCACTTGGAAGCTGAGCGACCGCAAGGACTCGGCGATCGATTCGAGTCGCGCATCGACCGACGCCACCCGCTCGATTTCGCGCAGCGCCTCATCGATGAGTCCGGTGGCGTCGGAGGCGTAGGGGTCGTCCCCATCGTTCGATACGGCTCGCAGCGCAGTAGAGGTCGCGCTTCGGAGCTCTTCGAGATTGCTGAGTCGTTCGATGCGCTGTTTGAGTTCGATCTCTTCTCCCGGCTGCGGGTCGACCGCCTCGATCTGCTCGAGCTCGTCCCGGAGTCTCACCGCCTCGCGCGTGCGCTCGTCCCGAGATTCCACCAGCTCCGCCAAGACCGCTTCGAGCTCCCGCCGCTCCGCGTGCGCTCGCTGATAGTCGGAACGCACACCGAAAAGCGACGCGCCCCCGAACCGGTCCAGCATTTCGCGCTGCGCGACGGCGCTGCGCAATCGCAGCTGCTCGCTCTGCCCGTGCACCGCGAAGAGGCGGTCCGCGAGCTTCGCGAGACTACCCACCGGGGCGGCGCTCCCACCCACACTCGCACGACTGCGACCCTCGCTGCTCACCGTTCGGGTGAGCGTCAGATCCCCATCCTCCACTTCACCGCCGGCGTCTTCAACGAGTTCGATGACCTGCGGATCCGACGTACGCACGAGGCCACCCACCCGTGCCGCGTCTGCTCCGTTGCGCACCGCGCCCGCGTCACTGCGCTCCCCCATGAGCAGACCGAGAGCGCTCACGACCATGGTCTTGCCCGCTCCGGTCTCGCCCGTGATCGCGGTGAATCCCGGACCCAGGGACATCGTCGTGTCCACGATGACTCCGAGGTCGCGAATTCGCAGTTGCTCGATCACCTGTCCGCTCCCTGCTCGCCGCGCCAGCCCGAGACGGGCAGGTGGAACTTGTTGACCAGACGATCAGTGAACACGGCTTCGTCGATCCTCGCGAGGCGCAAGGGCAATTCGGAACGACGCACCTCGACCACGGCCCCCACTGGCAGTTCGGTGCGGCGGCGACCATCGCACCACAGCACACCGAGACCTCCGCTGTGCGGCAGTATCTCGACGGTGAGCACAGACTGCGGACCCACGACGATCGGCCTGTTGAACAGCGCGTGAGCAGCGAGCGGGACGGCCAGCAACGCCTGCACCCCGGGCCAAACGACAGGCCCTCCCGCGCTGAAGGAATAGGCCGTCGACCCGGTCGGAGTCGCCAGCACCACGCCGTCGCAGCCGAACGACGAGAGCGGCCTTCCATCGACCCCCATGGCGACTTCGAGCATGCGTCCGCGCTTTTCAACGCTCGCCTCGTTCACGGCCCATGTTCGGGTGATGACCGTCCCTCGTCGATCCGCTTCCCCGTTCTCCGGATCCGGCAGATAGGCGCACACGTCGAGCGTCATGCGCTCCTCGACCTGGTAATCGCCGGCGAGCACTCGATCGAGCGTGAACGTCAAGTCATGAGACTCTGCCTCGGCGAGGAAGCCGACGTGCCCCAGGTTGACCCCGAGGATGGGACAGGCTGATCCTCGGAGCAACTCCGCGGCGCGAAGGATCGTTCCGTCGCCGCCGAGCACCAACGCCACCTCGATCTTCGCCACCTCGATCTCGGTGTCCAGCTCCGCGGTCAGCCGGGTGGACAGGTGCGGGGCGAACTCTTCGCGATCGCTCGCCGGCATCACCGGCGTGATGCCGGCGTCACGGAGCTTACCGACCGCGATGACGGTCGCATCGATCGCTTCGGGGCGCGCCGTGTGCGAAACGACGAGAATGCAGCGGCCGCTCATACCTCACCTCCGGCGTTGAAGAGTGCGCGAATGCACTCCCTCCATTCTGTCGGATCACCGGCCTCGACGGGTGCCGCGATTGCGAAGTGGCAGAGGACCTCGCGGTTACCGTGCTCTCCGGTGACCGGTGAGAGAGCGACACCGCGACATTCGAGTCCGAGCCCGGTCGCGCGGCTGATCACGCGCGCGACCGCTTCGACGGCGAGTTCCGTGTTCGTGACGATTCCGCCGCTGATGCCGGTCCTTCCCACTTCGAACTGCGGTTTGATGAGCAAGACCATCTGGGCGTCGGGTGCGGCGACCGCTGCGAGCGCCGGCAGTACGAGTTCGAGGGAGATGAAGGAGAGGTCCGCGACCACGATCTGCGGTGCCGCACTCACTCCGGTCGCCTCCGCGAGTGATTCGGGAGTGAGCTCACGCGCATTGCATCCCTCGACCGAGCGCACTCGAGGATCCTCTCGAACGCTACGCGCCAGCTGCCCGTGACCCACATCGATCGCCAGCACCTCGCTGGCGCCTCGCTCGAGCAGCACCTGGGTGAAGCCGCCGGTCGAGGCGCCGACATCGAGCGCGAGCATGCCACTCGGATCGACGCCGAAGCGGTCCAACCCGGTGAGCAGCTTCTGAGCGGCGCGACTGACATAGTGGTCTACGCCAGCAACAGCGATCACCGACCCTGGGGCCACCCTCGCGCCGGCTTTCCCGGCAACGGAGCCATCGATACGCACTTTTTGCTGCGCGATCAGCTCGGCAGCTTGACTCCGCGAGCGGGCGAGACCGAGCGCGGGAAGCGCCCGATCGAGTCGTTCAGCAGGCTCGGTCCACGTGGCGGAAGACGTTGGTGTCACGATGTCCAGGCTATTCGGCCGATTCGTGATCGCTGCGCTGCAGTTCGGTCAGCAGTTCTTCGGCGAGCTGATCGTAGTGCAGCGCGCGCTGTCCGAGCGGTTGCGCCTCGATCACCTCGATGCGACCGAGCAGACCCCCGCTGTCATCGGCGCGCTCTTCGTACTGCTGGCTCATACACTCACCCTATTGCAGACTGCTCTGAGCGCCAGTGATCCTCGTAGAGCACCTCGGGAACCTGCAACCCGTAAATCGCAAGACCCGAGGCCCAGATTGCAGCGCAACCCGCGCGCAGCAAATCGATGGGCGCGTCGCCGTGATCGAGAATCCTGACGATATGCCCGTCCATTCGCACACGAGAGGTGCCGACTTTCATCGTCCCGTCCTTCGCGACCACCGTCTTGGGATAGGGCGCATGCAGCCCGTCGAGGTCGGCCACGATAAAGTCTGGACGCATATCCGCTCCTGCCGCGACGAGCTGCTTCGGGCGGTCCACACCGGTCAACACGTGCAGGGAGGCAATTCCGGCTGCACGAGCACCCTTGATGTCGGTATCGAGCCGGTCGCCGATCATCAGCGCGTCGCGTGTCCCGAAACGCTCGAACGCCGACTCGAAGATCGCGGGCTCCGGCTTTCCTGCGAACTCGGGGAGACGTTGCACCGCCGTGTGCACCGCAGACACGAGCGTGCCGTTCCCGGGCGCGATGCCGCGTTCGAGAGGCAGTGTCCAGTCGGTGTTCGTAGCAATCCAGGGCAAGGGATCACGGCCGGGTCGTTCGGCGAGTGCGAAGGCGGCCTCGGCCAGGTCCTGCCACCCGAGGTGCGGAGCAAACCCCTGCACCACAGCGTCGGGATCGTCGTCTGCACTGCGAGTGACCGAGAAGCCGGCCTTGGTCAGCTCATCGACAAGACCATCGCCGCCCACGACCAGCACCTTGGATCCCGGGGCCACGGTACGAGCAAGGAGCGCTGTCGCCGCTTGCGGCGATGTCACGACGTCGGAAGCCTCGAGCGCAAGCCCGAACGAACGCAACTGCTCGGCCACGGCGGCATCGGTTCGCGAAGCATTGTTGGTGAGATATCCGACCCGAGCGTGCAGAGCCGCCGCATTCAGCTGCTCCACTGCGCGAGGAATGGCGAGTGCACCACGGTAGACCACGCCATCCAGGTCGGCGAGGATCAGCTTCCGACCCTCGATGGGAGCTGCGCCCAGTGGGGTCGGCCTTGTGAACAGTGCCACTACTCTCCCTCGTCAGCGGACGCGTCGTCGCTACTTGTCGTTTCACCTTCCGACGTCTGCGAATCCCCGGAGAGGCGCTCATCGGTTGAAGCTTCGGTCTGAGGCTCGGTCTCCTCGTCCAGCGCGACCGCTTCTTCCCCCTGCCGCGTGGAGTCGTCGTCGCGGGGCACGCTCTCCGCGTTCGCAGAGCCGTCGCCCTCGGAAGCATCAACGGAGGAAGCCTCCTCGTGTCGCGGTGCATGCTCGTACACCTCGACGACTTCGATCTGGTCGTGCCCACCGAGGTGCTCACTGATCGCCGACTCAGCGAGCAGCGCTCGCTCACGCCACTTCGTGCTGTCCTTCTCGCGGCCGAGATCCTCGAGGACACTCGCATATGCCGCGAACAGCTCAGGACTCCAGCTGAATGCTCGGCTCGGGTCGAGCTCCGGGATCTCGAGTTCGAACAGCGCTTGCTGCGTCTGGCCGAGATCGAGCCGGGCACCCGACATCGCAATCGCCAACTGCACCCGCTGCTCTGCACTCAGATCCTTCAGATCCGCTGCGAGCCCCGTCTCGATACCCCGCTCGGGGCGACCGAGAGCGCGCTCGCATTCCACCATGAGCGCAAGGTGACCCTGCGAGCCGGTCAGGCGGCGGAAGGTGCGAAGCTCACGGAGGGCGAGCGCATAGTCACCAATGTGATAGGCCGTCACCGCGAGCGTTTCGCGAGCGACGGGGATCCGACCGGCTCGACGACTTGCCGAGATGGCGTGCTGATGTGCGAGCTGCGGATCGTCATCGATCAGCATTCCGACCATCGCGAGATGCAGCGCCACTCGTTCGGCAGTCTCGGGCTGCAGCGTTTTCAGTTCATTGCGCGCGCCCGGGTGCAGGTCGAACGGGGTGACATCGTCCGGAATGGTCGGGTCGTCGTGCTCGCTGCGCACGGGCCGAAGCTCGTGCTGCAGGCGCTCGGCCTCGGTGAACTCGCGGCCACGACCGCCTCGATCGCTTCTCCCGCCACCGCGGGTGCCTCCACGACCGAACTGCTGCTGATCCGAGTCGCGTCGCGGCGCACGATCTCCAGACCGCTCGCCGTCGCGGCGAGGTTTGCGATCGTACGAGCCGCCGTCACGACG
>JBEBSS010000048.1:0-18756 GCA_040394175.1 Leucobacter soli
CGCGAGAAGGCCACGAGCAACATCTGCACCGCGCAGGCGCTGCTCGCCATCACCGCATCCATGTATGCGGTCTACCACGGTCCGGAAGGGCTGAAGGCGATCGCTCAGCGCACGCACGGCTACGCGAAGGCCCTCGCTGCCGCACTCCGTTCGGCAGGTATCGAACTCGGGAGCGACTCATTCTTCGACACCGTCTGGGCCAGAGTGCCCGCGCGCGCGGTCGAGATCGTCGGAGCCGCGTCCGATGCGGGCATCAACCTGCGCCTCGTCGACGAAGACACGGTCGGCATCTCGACCGACGAGACCACCACGGACGCCGACGTCATCGCGGTCGCAGGCGCCTTCGGAATCGAAGTGGAAACCATCGAGGCAGCTCTTTCGGAGGGCGCCTCGAACGACTCCAGCTTCAGCTCCGAGCTCCAGCGCACGAGCGACTACCTCACACATCCCATCTTCCACACGGTTCGCAGCGAGACCCAGATGCTGCGCTACCTGCGCCGCCTCGCCGACCGGGACCTCGCTCTCGACCGCACCATGATCCCGCTCGGCTCGTGCACGATGAAGCTCAACTCGACCGCCGAGATGGAATCGATCTCATGGCCCGAGTTCGCGGCCATACACCCCTATGTGCCCGCAGATCAGAGCGTCGGCTGGCGTGAACTGATCTCCTCGCTCGAGCGCTGGCTCGTCGAGATCACCGGATACTCGGACATCTCGCTGCAGCCTAATGCCGGATCGCAGGGCGAGTACGCTGGCCTGCTCGCGATCCGCCGCTATCACCTCGCAAACGGAGACGCCGAACGCGACATCTGCCTCATTCCCGCCTCCGCGCACGGCACGAACGCTGCCTCGGCCGTGCTCGCGGGGATGCGCGTCATCGTGGTCTCGAACACCGAGACCGGTCACATCGACATGGACGACCTGCGTGCCAAGATCGAGGCGAACCGCAACGCGCTCGCCGCCATCATGATCACGTATCCCTCGACCTACGGCGTCTACGATGACGACGTGCGGGAGGTGTGCGACCTCGTGCATGCGGCCGGAGGGCAGGTCTACATCGACGGCGCCAACATGAATGCGCTCGTCGGAGTCGCCAAGCCCGGTCAGTTCGGCGGCGACGTGTCGCACCTGAACCTGCACAAGACCTTCGCGATTCCGCATGGAGGGGGCGGTCCCGGTGTCGGACCCGTCGCCGTCGCCTCGCATCTTGCGCCGTTCCTGCCCGGCGATCCCACCTCTGAATTCGCGGTGGCCGACGGCGTGCCCGTGGTCGCAACGCTCTTCGGCTCGGCCGGCGTGCTGCCGATCTCCTATGCGTACATCGCCATGATGGGTGGCCCCGGGCTGACGCGTGCGACGGAGACCGCGCTCCTCAGCGCGAACTACGTCGCAGCGCGCCTGCGGGAGCACTTCCCGGTGCTGTTCACCGGCAACGCGGGTCTCGTCGCGCACGAGTGCATTCTTGATCTTCGCGAGCTGACCGCAGCCTCCGGAGTGACCGCGGAGGACGTGGCGAAGCGCCTCATCGACTTCGGTTTCCATGCGCCGACCCTCGCGTTCCCCGTGGCGGGCACGCTCATGGTCGAGCCGACGGAGAGCGAGGATCTCGGCGAGATCGATCGCTTCATCGAGGCGATGATCACGATCCGCGGTGAGATCGACGCAGTGATCGCAGGCGAGTTCTCGTTGGAGGACTCACCTCTGCGCAATGCGCCGCACCCGGCATCCGTGCTCGTCTCCGACGAGTGGGACCGGTCGTACTCGCGCGAGCGCGCGGCCTTCCCCGTCGAGCGGTTGCGCGTGGACAAGTACTTCCCGCCGGTCTCGCGGATCGATGGGGCATTCGGCGATCGCAACCTCGTCTGCGCCTGCCCGCCGCCCGAGGCGTTCGCATCGAGCCACTGAGGGCGGCTCGTCTCGCCCCACGGCGCAGATGCGGAGACCGCCTCGGTCTCGAACCAGGAACTACTCAGAGAATGAGAGCATGAGAATGACCGACGTGAAACACACCGCACTCCATCCCGAGCATGAAGCGCTGGGTGCCATCTTCACCGATTTCGGTGGGTGGGACATGCCGCTGCGCTACGGCAGTGAGCTGGCGGAGCATCGCGCAGTGCGGGAGGCTGCCGGGCTCTTCGACCTTTCGCATATGGGCGAGGTCTGGGTCACGGGCCCCGACGCCGCAACACTGCTGAACACCGCGCTCGTCGGGAACCTCGCGGTGATCGCGGTCGGCAAGGCGAAGTATTCGCTCATCTGCGACGATCGAGGCGGCATCATCGACGACCTGATCGTCTATCGAATCGCTGACACGCGCTACCTCGTCGTCCCGAACGCGGGAAATGCGCCGACTGTCGCCGCGGCCCTCGCCGCGAGGGCAGAGGGGTTCGAGGTCGAGGTGATCGATGCTTCGGCCGAGACCTCGCTCATCGCGTTGCAGGGTCCGGCCGCCGAGGGTATTCTGCTCGACCTCGTGAGCGAGGATCACCGACAGGCCGTCGTGGATCTGCCGTACTACGCCTGGACCGCCGTCGTGGTGGGCGACATCGACGTGCTGCTCGCCCGCACCGGCTACACCGGAGAGGACGGGTTCGAACTCTATCTGCCCAATGACCGAGCCGCACAGGTGTGGCGTCTCGCGCTCGAGGTCGGCGCGTCACGGGGGCTCATCGCTGCGGGCCTGGCAGCGAGGGACTCCCTGCGTCTCGAAGCGGGAATGCCGCTCTACGGCAATGAGCTGAACCTCGAAACCACTCCGTTCGAAGCCGGTCTCGGCCCGGTGGTGTCGTTCAAGAAGCCGGAGACCTTCGTGGGTCGCGACGCCTTAGAAACAGCCAAAGCAGAAGGACCGAAACGGGTCCTCGTGGGGCTGCGGGGCTCAGGCCGCCGTGCCGGCCGCGGAGGGTACCCGGTGCATGCCGAGGGGCGCCAGATCGGCTCGATCACGAGCGGCCAGCCCAGTCCGACTCTGGGGTATCCGATCGCGCTCGCGTACGTCGAGCCCGACTTCGCCGAGCCCGGCACCGCGGTCGAGGTCGATCTGCGCGGCAAACCGGAGCCCTTCGCAGTGGTAGCGCTCCCGTTCTATCGGCGTCACACTGAGATCAACGACTAACCAGACAGCAGCAGGAAACAGAAGGACAGAAACATGAGCAAGGTACAGGCAGGACTCCGCTACTCGGCAGAGCACGAGTGGATCAACGACGAGAGTCCGGTATCGGTGGGCGTCAGCCAGGTCGCGGCAGATGCGCTCGGCGAGGTCGTCTACGTCGACTTGCCCCAGGTCGGTGCACGGCTGACCGCTGGCCAGGTCTGCGGCGAGATCGAGTCGACCAAGTCGGTCAGCGAACTCTACTCGCCCGTCAGCGGTGAGGTCGTCGAGGTGAACGACGCGGTGGTCGCAGATCCGGCACTCGTCAACGCCGACCCCTACGGTGCGGCCTGGCTGTTCCGCGTCGCAGTGACCGAAGAGGGTCCGCTGCTGAGCGCCGAGGACTACGCTTCGCAGCACGACGCGACGGTCGAGTAACGGCTCGACCGCTTCACGCCCCCGGGAGCCAGCATGGCAATCAGCGTGTTCGACCTGTTCACGGTCGGCATCGGACCCTCCAGTTCGCATACGGTGGGTCCGATGCGTGCCGCACACGCATTCGTGAGCACGCTCGCAACGCACGGCCGCCTCACGGCGCTTGCCGACCTCAAGGTCGACCTGTACGGCTCTCTCGCCGCAACCGGACACGGGCACGGCACATTTACCGCAGTGCTGCTCGGGCTGGAAGGCTACGATCCGGAGACGGTGCTCCCTGAGGAGGTCGACACGGCACTCGAACGCATCGACCGAACTGGCGAACTGCGGATCGGTGAGCGGCTCAACGGTGCGGGCGAGTCGGACGCGATCATCATTCCATTCGGAGTCGAGCGCATTCTCCTGCACCCTCTCACCGTGTTGCCGCGACACAGCAACGGGATGCGCTTCGCGGCCATCGATGCCGCGGGTGGCACGGTCGACGAGCAGCTCTACTTCTCCGTCGGTGGCGGCTTCATCATTCGCGAGGGTGCCGAGGAAGCCGTGCTGGATCGGCTCGAGGCGACTCTCGCGGAGAAGCCGTTTCCGTTCCGCACCGCAGCCGAGCTTCTCCAGCACTGCGCACGCCAAGACCGGAGCATCGCCGAGATCATGCTCGCGAACGAACTCGTCTCCCGCAGCGAGTCCGAGGTTCGCGGGGGCCTCACCCACATCTGGGAAGTGATGGAGGCCTGCAAGGACTCCGCATTGACCCGCACCGGGGTACTGCCGGGCGGCCTGAACGTGCGAAGGCGTGCACCTGATTGGCATCGTCGGTTGAGCGAGCAGGATCCTCGTCGAGACCCGGTGTTCTGGCAGGAATGGGTGAATCTGGTCGCCCTCGCGGTGAACGAGGAGAACGCGACAGGCGGGCGGGTCGTGACAGCGCCGACGAACGGGGCGGCGGGCATCATCCCGGCGGTCCTCTTCTACGCGACCCACTACTTGCCGAACGCCGCGAACTGGAGCGAGGACGAGAAGCAGCGGGTGATCGCCGACTTCCTGCTCGCCGCTGCAGCGGTCGGCGTGCTCTACAAGGAGCAGGCATCGATCTCCGGTGCCGAGGTCGGCTGCCAGGGCGAAGTCGGCTCGGCCTCGTCGATGGCTGCAGCCGGTCTCGCCCAGGTGCTCGGCGGCACGCCTGCACAGGTCGAGAACGCAGCCGAGATCGCCATGGAGCACAATCTCGGACTCACCTGCGATCCCATCGGCGGATTGGTGCAGATCCCCTGCATCGAGCGAAACGCGATCGCAGCCTCGAAAGCGATCAACGCGGCGAAGATGGCGCTCATGGGAGACGGCGCGCATCATGTGAGCCTCGACGAGGTGATCGTCACGATGCGCGAGACGGGGCGAGACATGAGCGAGAAGTACAAGGAGACCGCGATGGGGGGCCTGGCGGTCAACGTCATCGAGTGTTAACGATGCTCGCGGCAAGCGCTCAGCCCATCGGCAGCATGCACTCAGCCTGCCTCACAGCGATCAGCATTAGCCTGTTCGAGTGACTGACGTGCTCCTCTACGTACTCGGAATCCTGATCATGCTGATCGGGCTGGCCGTGTCAATCGGTCTGCACGAGATCGGCCACCTCGTGCCCGCGAAACTGTCCGGGGTGAAAGTCACCCAGTACATGATCGGTTTCGGCAGGACCATCTGGTCCAGGCGTAAAGGGGAGACCGAGTACGGCGTCAAGATGATCCCGCTCGGCGGCTACATCGCGATGACCGGCATGTTCCCTCCGGCCCATCCCGGGGAGCGTGCCCGCGACGCGAGCACCGGCTTCTTCGACAGCATGGCGCAGGACGCGCGAGAGGCCTCCGCAGACACCATCAGCGAGGGCGAGGATCGTCGCACCTTCTACCGGCTGCCGGTCTGGAAGAAGATCATCATCATGCTCGGCGGCCCGTTCATGAACCTCGTGCTCGCCTTCGTGTTCTTCGGCATCGTCCTGATGGGCTTCGGGACGCCCCAGTACAGCACGACGCTCGGCTACGTCAGTCAGTGCATTCTGCCGGCATCGAGCACGCAGACCGAGTGCACGAGCGATGACCCGCTCGCCCCGGCTGCGGCCGCGGGCCTCCAGCCAGGCGATCGAATTCTCGCCGTCGACGGCACTGAGATCACCTCGTGGGCCCAGATTCGCGACATCGTCAGCGCCTCTCCGGCGACCGCGCTGTCCGTCGAGGTGGAGCGCAACGGTGCGACCCAGGATGTCTCGGTCACGCCAGCGGCGACCGAGCGCTGGGTGCTCGACGAGCAGGGAGAAGCCGTCCTCGGCTCCGACGGCGAACCCTTGACGGAGACCGTCGGGATGATCGGCGTGAATCCTGCGACCGAAGTCGTGAAGCAGCCGATCACCGCCGTGCCCGCCTTCGTCGGTCAGAACGTGGTGCAAGTGTCGCAAGTGATCGTCGGGCTGCCGCAGCGCATGGTCGATATCTGGAATGCAGCGTTCGGCGCCGAGGAGCGCGACCCCAACGGCCCGATCGGGGTCGTCGGCGTCGGCCGGCTCGCGGGCGAGATCGTGAGCATGGACGAGGCCCCCGTCGCCGCGCGTTCGCAACTCATCCTCAGCCTGCTCGGATCGTTGAACATCGCACTGTTCGTGTTCAACCTCGTCCCGCTGATGCCCCTCGATGGCGGTCACGTGGCCGGCGCGATCTATGAGGGCATCAAGCGCCGACTCTTCAAGCTCTTCGGCAAGAAGGATCCCGGACCCGTCGATACCGCCAAGATGGTGCCGGTCACGTTCGCGGTCGTGATCGTGCTCGGAGCCATGAGCGTGCTCCTGGTCTACGCAGACATCGTGAAACCCGTGTCCTTGTTCGGCTGACGCCGAACTCCCGATCCTCGCTGCGGAGGCGGTTCACGCCGCCGCAGCACGCGCTACGCGCTCCGGAGTCCCGTCCCCCTAGTTCGTCGGGGCGGGCGGAAGTCCGAAGAAGTCCTCGAGGTTCAGCACACCCTGATCGTGCATCGCCGTGGCGACATCGACGCCGACATAGCGGAAGTGCCACGGTTCGTAGGTGTACCCGACCGTGGCCTGCTCGCCATTGTGATACCGGAGGATGTAGCCGAAACGGTAAGCGTTGTCGCGCAGCCAGATTCCGGTCGCCGTCTCGCCGAAGCATTCCGAGAGCTGGCACCCCTCGGCCCCGAACAGATCAACCGTGAGGCCGGTCTGATGCTCTGAATGGCCGGGGCGGGCAGTATCGCGATCCGCGAAATCGACCCCGCCCTGGGCAACGAGGTCATCGTAGATGCTCTTCTGCAGCCAGTAGTCGCGATAGCCGCTCGTGATGGTGAACGGCACTCCCGCCTCGGTCGCCGCCGAGTACATCTGCTGCAGCGCTGACGCCGCTTCCGCACGGATCGGATGATCCCAGACGTTCGGAATGCCCTCGGGCAGCACCAGATCATCGGGGGCCCAATCGATCGGATTGAGCGGACGCTGCTTGTTGACGACCACCGTGATCGACGACGGGGTGTCGAGGTCGTAGACGGGGGCTGGGGGCGGAGCGGGCTCGGGCGTCGGGGTCGGCGTCGGGGTGGGCGTCGGCTTCGGCGCGATCGTGACCTTCGTCGCCTTCGGCTCGGGCTCCGGCTGGCGTGCCGAGAGCGCCCAGACCGCGCCTCCGCCGCCGAGCAGCACGACCACTGCGCCCGCGAGGGCTCCGATCGTGATCTTCCGTCTGCGCATCATCCGCGCGCGCGACTCACGTCTGCTGGGGGGAAGGTCCTTCTCGCTCATCGGCACCATTTTGTCATGCGCGGATGTGCGTCGATCCTCGCAACGCAGACCGACTCACGAACGCGTTCGAGGAGGGCAGCCACACCAGCACCGCGCCTGCCAGATGCAGCCCGATCACGACCAGCCCCAGATGGTTCGCCCAGAGCGCATCGATCGGGAGCCAGGAGATCACCGCGAATGTCTGCCAGATCATGAGAACGGCCAGGCTCGAGACCGCAGAGAGGAACGTCCCGAAGACCCTCGCCGTGTTCGTGCCGAGCACCGTGTATTTGCAGACGACCAGATAGGCCGCCACGATCGCCGCTGCGGCGAGGAGCGAAAGGCCCAGTACGAGAAACAGCCACCAGCTGGCGGTACTGAACACACCGCCTTCGATCCGCTTGGCCTCGGCGATGATCGGCGCGAGGTCGAAGGACTCAGACGGGATGAGGAACTCGGCGATGTCGGCCGACCGAAACGCCTGCGTGCGCAGGGATCGGTACTGCAACCAGAGCAACAGCATGGCGAGGGCGGGGCCACAGGCGAAGACGATTCCTGCGAGACCCCAGATCCACGAGGCGAGCCGCAGAGACCAGGGTGCATCCCCTCCCGCTGCTCGCGGCATCTGCCGCCCGTCCTGCTGTTGCTGCGCCACGAGGATCACCCTAGCAAGTCGGACTAGGCTGGGGGTGTGGACGAGCACTCAGACACCGCCCAGTTGCAAGACGCCATCGCGTCCCTGCTCAACGATGCGGGGGTCGACTGGCAGAAGAAGCTCGTCACCCGCATCATCGAGACAGGAATCGGCCTGGGACTCGACGGCACGAGCCGGCTGGACCTCAAGATCTCTGCGGCGGCGCTCGAAGAGATGCGGGCCGCGTTCCGGCTCTTCGCGCCGTTCGCGCATGCCCCCAAGGTGACGATCTTCGGCTCGGCGCGAACCCAGGCCGACGATCCGCTGTCGCAGCAGGCGCAATCCGCTTCACGCGAGCTCGCGGCACTCGGCTGGATGGTGGTGACGGGGGCGGGTCCCGGCATCATGGAGGCCGCATCGACCGGGGCGGGTCCCGAGCAATCGCTCGGGGTGTCGATCCGACTGCCGTTCGAGGAGCGCCCGACGCACGAGATCGCAAGCAACGACCGGCTTGTCTCGATGAAGTACTTCTTCACGCGGAAACTGATGCTGGTCAAAGAGTCCCGCGGTTTCGTCTGCCTGCCCGGAGGCTACGGCACGATGGACGAAACCTTCGAACTGCTCACGCTGCAGCAGACCGGGAAGATGGTTCCCACCCCGATCGTGCTGCTCGACCGACCGGGGGG
The DNA here is from genome assembly GCA_040394175.1 of Leucobacter soli. Classification (GTDB taxonomy): domain Bacteria; phylum Actinomycetota; class Actinomycetes; order Actinomycetales; family Microbacteriaceae; genus Leucobacter; species Leucobacter soli_A. Next base: position 8,616 of record JBEBSS010000048.1, read on the forward strand.
CGGGTTCTGGCGCGGCTTCGAACGTTTCGTCATCGACCACCTGGAGCGCAGCGGAATGATCTCAGCCGGCGACCTCGACCGGGTGCTCATCACAGAGTCGGTCGAGGAGGCGGTGACCGAGATATCGGGGTTCTGGCGCAACTACGACTCGCTGCGCTGGGTGGGAGAGCGGCTCGTGTTGCGGTTGCGCGCCGTGCCGACGCAGGCGGAGCTGGACGGCCTCAATGAAGAGTTCGGAGAGCTGCTGAGCCTCGGACGTATCGAACTCACCGAGCCGCTCCCGGCTGAGGCCGCCGACGAGGACCACCTCGATCTTCCCCGCCTGGTGTTCACGCCTCGACGACGCGCGGTCGGCGAACTGTACCGCGTCATCCGTGCGATCAACGAGCTGCCCTCCGCTCCGGCGGAGTGCTCGCTTCCCGAGGCTGAATAACAGGAGATCGCTCCGACAGACGCTTCTCTCGGTGCGCCCCTGCGCGTATGCTCTGGAGATGAGCACTCCCGACGAGATCCTTGAATATCACGAGAAGCTCGATCCGACAGCCAGACCCATCTGCGACCGTCTGCTCGGCATCATCGAGCGGACGCTCCCGGACGCGGAGCGAAAAGTCTGGCATGCGCATCCGGTCTGGTTCTTCGACGGCAATCCCGTGGTGGGTTACGACCGGCTGAAGCACTCGGTTCGCCTGCTGTTCTGGAGCGGGCAGTCCTTCGACGCACCCGAGCTCGACCCGGAGGGCTCGTTCAAAGCGGCGGAGACCCGCTACACCGACGTCGCCGAGGTCGATGAAGCCCTCGTGGTGCGCTGGCTCGCGCAGGCACGGGAGATCCAGTGGAACTACCGCGACATTCGCCGCAACCGCGGCCTCGAACCGCTTCGGGGGATCGAAGACTAGACGGCGACGTACTCGGAGAGGTGCTGTCCGGTCAGGGTGGACTTCGCTGTGACGAGATCCGAGGGAGTCCCTTCGAATACGACCTTCCCACCCTGCTGTCCAGCGCCGGGGCCGATGTCGACGATCCAGTCGGCGTGCGCCATCACCGCCTGATGGTGCTCGATCACGATCACGCTCTTGCCCGCATCCACGAGACGATCGAGGAGCGCGAGGAGTTGCTCGACATCGGCGAGGTGCAGGCCAGTGGTGGGCTCGTCGAGCACGTACACGTCGGCATCTTCGAGCATGTGGATCGCGAGCTTCAGCCGTTGCCGCTCGCCGCCGGAGAGCGTGGACAGCGGTTGCCCGAGCGTCAGATAGCCCAGGCCCACGTCGACGAGTCGTTCCAGAATCTTCGCGGCCTTCGGTACTCTCGCCTCAGCCCGCACAGACGCAGCCACGTCGGGAGCGCTCGCATCGGAATCCGCTTCGTTCTCATCCGACCGAGGCGCTCCAGAGAAGAAATCCTTCGCCTCTGCCATGGAGAGGTCGAGTACTTCGGCGATGCTCTTGCCTCCGAGGGTGTAGTCGAGCACGGCGGAATCGAAGCGCTTCCCCTCGCACACCTCGCACACGCTCTCCATCGTGGCCATCATGCCGAGATCGGTATAGATGATGCCCGCGCCCTTGCATTCCGGGCAGGCGCCCTCCGAGTTCGCACTGAACAACGCCGGCTTGACCCCGTTCGCCTTGGCGAATGCGGTTCGCACGGGGTCGAGCAGCCCGGTATAGGTCGCGGGATTGGATCGGCGGGATCCCTTGATCGCGCCCTGATCCACTGCGACGACATCCTCGCGCTTCGCAACATACCCGTGGATCAGCGAGCTCTTGCCCGACCCGGCGACCCCCGTGACCACGCAGAGCACGCCGAGCGGGAGATCCACATCGACCTTGTCGAGGTTGTGCAGATCGGCTCCGCGTACCTCGATCGCCCCCTGATGCTCCCTCACCGATTCCTTCAACCTCGCCCGGTCGTCCAGATGGCGTCCGGTGAGCGTGTGCGAGGCGCGCAGTCCCTCCACCGTGCCTTCGAAGCAGATCTCTCCGCCGTTCACGCCCGCTCCAGGACCGAGGTCGACGACGTGGTCGGCGATGGCGATCATCTCCGGCTTGTGCTCGACCACGAGCACCGTGTTGCCCTTGTCACGCAGCTTCAGCAGCAGCTGGTTCATCCGCTGGATGTCATGAGGATGGAGGCCGATGGAGGGCTCATCGAATACGTAGGTCGCGTCGGTGATGGGGGAGCCGAGATGGCGGATCATCTTCGTTCGCTGCGATTCCCCGCCCGACAGCGTGCCGGTCGGGCGCTCGAGCGAGAGGTAGCCGAGCCCGATCTGCACGAAGGAATCGAGGGTGTCGGCGAGCTTCGCGATGAGCGGGGCCATGCTCGGTTCATCGACCGTGCGCACCCATTCGGCGACATCCGAGATCTGCATGGCGCAGACGTCGGCGATCGAACGCCCCGCGATCTTCGAGGACCGCGCCGTTTCGTTCAGGCGGGTGCCGTCGCAGTCCGGACAGGTGTGGAATACGATCGCGCGGTCCACGAAGGCGCGGATGTGCGACTGCATCGCTTCGCGATCCTTCGACAGCATCGACTTCTGGATGCGCGGGATCAGGCCTTCGTACGTGAGGTTCACTCCCTCGACCTTGATCTTCGTGGGCTCCTTGTAGAGCAGATCGTCGAGCTCCTTCCTGGTGTACTCGCCGATCGGCTTCTCCATGTCGAAGAGGTCGCCGAAAATGCGCCCCCACCAGCCGTCCATGCTGTAGCCGGGGACCTTCAAGGCTCCGCCGTTGAGCGACTTGTCCGCGTCGTAGAGCTCATCGAGGTCGAAGTCGCTGACCGATCCACGGCCCTCGCACTTCGCGCACATGCCGCCCAATATCTCGAAGCTGCGGCGCTCCTTCACCTGGCGACCACCCTTCTCGAGCGTCACAGCCCCTGAGCCGCTGACCGAGGCGACATTGAACGAGAAGGCGTTCGGCGAGCCGATACGCGGGGAGCCGAGTCGCGAGAACAGAATGCGGAGCATCGCGTTCACGTCGGTCGCGGTGCCGACGGTGGATCTCGGGTTCGCGCCCATCCGCTCCTGGTCGACGGTGATCGCCGTGGTGAGTCCTTCGAGCACGTCGACATCGGGACGCGCCTGGGACGGCATGAACCCCTGCACGAATGCGCTGTAGGTCTCGTTGATCAGTCGCTGCGACTCGGCTGCGATCGTGCCGAAGACGAGCGAACTCTTGCCCGAACCGGAGACCCCGGTGAACGCGGTGAGCCGGCGCTTCGGAATGTCGACACTGACGTTCTTCAGATTGTTCTCGCGGGCACCCGAGACCTGAATGCTGTCGTGGGAATCGGCCGGATGGCGTGGTGGGGTAGCTGGCATGGAGCCAGCGTACTGCGGGCGGCGGACATTTGGCTTCTTCATTCCTGATCCGTCGTGGCATTCCTGAAATGCGCGCGGAGAGAGGCATTACCCTGGGTTCCATGCGCACCGATCTGCAGCCGCGCCTCAGCGTGAAACCGTGGCCGACGATCGCGGCCGCCTTGACGGTGCTCTCGGCCCCGGCGTTCTTCGTCCTCGAAGACCTGCCCTCGGGGCTGCTGCTCCTTGCGCTCGGGTTGATTGCAGGGTGCATCGCGGACCGGAGGGGATCCTCGGCAGAACCGGCAGTTCGCGCGCTCGCGGGGCACGCGGCGTACGAGGCGTCGTGGATCACCGGAGGGGCGCCGGACGACCGGACCACGAGGACGTCCTCGACCGCCGCACGACCTCCCTCGCTGCTTCGAGACCTGTCGCTCATCGCAATCGGACTGCTCATCGTGCGCACGATCTCACTCGCGGCGGAGCTCGACAACCTCGCCATGCTCCGGTTCACCCTCGCGCTCGGCGGCGCCGTGCTCGTACCGTATCTCGTGTCGCGATTCATCTACAACGACCGTGCCACGGGTTTTCCCTGGCGGGCACGACAGCGGTGGGGAGCACTGCACTGGGGGTGGCTCGCAGCGGTGCTCGTGCTCGGCTGGCTGATTCTGCCGTTCTACTTCATCGGGTCAGGGGTGTATCAGAACTGGCCGGAGGTCGACAGTCCCGAGCTGATCGCGCGCCTGTTCATCGGAGTCGGTGCGGTGGGGATCTGGGACGAACTCTTCTTCATCTGCACGGTGTTCGCCGTGCTGCTCAGGCACTTTCCCGGGTGGCTGGCGAACGTCCTGCAGTCGGTCGTCTTCGTCTCGTTTCTCTGGGAGCTCGGCTACCGCGAGTGGGGGCCGCTGCTCACGGTCCCGTTCGCACTGGTGCAGGGCCTGATCTTTCTCCGCACCAAGTCTCTGGGCTACGTCGTGACGGTGCACCTGCTCTTCGACGCCGTCGTGTTCGCGGTACTCGTGCACGCGCACAATCCATCGCTGTTCGACATCTTCCCGACCGCACCGTAGGCGGCGAGCCGGGTGAGGGCCGGGTCGTGTCTAGCGACGAGGCAGCAGCGCGGCGAAGCGTCGCACCGCGAATTCGTACCCCTGGATTCCTGCACCGGCAATGACGAATTTGGCGATCGGGGAGAGATAGCTGTGATGGCGGAACTCTTCGCGCGCGTGCACGTTGCTCAGATGGACCTCGGCCACCGGGAGGGCGACACCGCTGAGCGCGTCGCGGAGCGCGATGGAGGTGTGCGTGAACGCGCCCGGGTTGATGATGACGGCCTCGCACTCGGTGCGCGCCTCATGGATCGCATCGATCAGCACGCCCTCGTGGTTCGATTGCACGGCGCGCACCTCGAAGCCGAACTCGGCCGCGGTCCGTTCGACGAGCGCCACCACGTCATCGAGCGTGTCGGTTCCGTAGACGTCCGGCTCGCGGACGCCCAGCAGGTTGAGGTTCGGCCCGTTCACCAGCAGCATCCGTCGTGTCATGCCACAATGCTACCCGTTCGCCCCGCTCCGGCGGCGTGATCGCTTAGGCTTAAGGGATGCCCGAAACGCCTCAGCAACCGCTCCCCGCCAAGAGCTTCGATTCGCGTACCTTCCGGGACCATCCGGTCTCGTTCGTGCGACGCAGCGGGCGCATGACGCCCTCTCAGGAGCGAGCCTGGGCGGATCTCGGTCCGCGCTTCCTGCTCGAGCTGCCCCGCGGGCATGCTGCGACGAGCGTTGCCGACGAGGTGCGCGTCGACCCGGAGCGGGTGTTCGGCCGTACTGCTCCGTTGACGGTCGAGGTGGGCTCCGGACAGGGCCATGCGATCGTGCACGCCGCAGAACAGCACCCGGAGCGGGACTTCCTCGCGATAGAGGTATTTCGCGCCGGACTCGCGCGAACGATGATTCGCGCGGAATGGGCGGCCGCCGACAACTTGAAGATGGTCGAGGCAAATGCGCCAGAAGTACTCGAACGCGCCCTTCCCGCGGGATCGGTCGATGAGCTCTGGGTCTTCTTCCCGGATCCGTGGGCCAAGGAGCGGCACAAGAAGCGCCGGCTCGTGTCCGACCGGTTCCTGAGGGTCGCGGCGCGCGCGCTCCGGTCCGGCGGAGTGCTGCGCCTGGCGACCGACTGGGAGGACTACGCCCAGCAGATGCGCGAGGTCTGCGACGCCGCCGACGACTTCGAGCGAGACTTCGAGGGGGAGTGGGCATCTCGTTTCGAGGGACGAGTGCTCACCGCGTTCGAGCAGAAGGGAATCGACAAGGGCCGAGACATCCGCGACCTCGCCTACCGCCGGGCCTGACTCGCCGCTGCCCGCCCTGCCTGCACGTCGAGCCCGCTGCGCGGGGTGCGTCCTCAGCGGGCCCTGCGGTTCTCGTGGTCCAGCAGACGTTGCTTGAGATCGGTGCCGAACAAGTAGCCCCCGAGACCGCCATCTCGCCGCACGATGCGGTGGCAGGGCACGATCAGCGCGACCAGATTGTTCGCGCACCCCGAAGCCGCGGCACGAACGGCGGACGGGCGTCCCGCCAGTGCTGCGAGTTCGGAGTACGTCACCGGGCTTCCGGGCGTGACGGTGCGGAGCGCGCGCCAGACCTCTCCGCGGAACGGCGAGTGCGGTTGGGAGACGGGGAGGTCGTCGATTGCGGTCAGGTCGCCGTCCGCGTACGCTCGCAGCGCGCTCGCGACGGCTCCGTTGCTGAAGAGGCGTTCGTCGACCCCCCGACGGGCGATCGTGTGATCGGCCCGCGAGAGCCGCTCGAAGAGCTCGTCCGCGTCCGGATCCGCTGCGGTGGCGAACCCTGCGGCTCGAATCACCCCGTCCTCGGGAGTGACATAGGCATGGAACGGGGCACCGACGATCGTGACGACCACTCGGCTCAGCGGTGCGGGTGTGCTGGTCAACGTGTGCATGCGGGTGCTTCCTGTCATCTGGAGGTGGGTCTGGAAAGTCGAGCCGCTTGCTCCGCGAGAAACCCGGCCCAGAGATGCTGCGTCGCATACCCGCGGTAGGGGCGCCAGCCCTCCGCGAGCTCACGCGTCTCGCGATCAGTGCGGGTACCGAGCACTCTCCGCAGGATGAGATCTCCCGCAGGGTAGGCATCGGGGTCTCCGAGTGCCCGCATCGCGATGAGTTCCACGCTCCAGGGTCCGATGCCTCGGAGCGCGGCCAGAGTGCGGCGCGCACCCTCGCGATCGGCCCCTGCGCTGAGGTCAAGCCCGTCGGCGAGTGCCCGAGCGAGCGAGCGCAGGGTCTCGGCCCGCGCCGCGGGCAATCCGATCAGTTCCCGTAGCTCCATTGTCCGGGTCCCGGCGATCCTCGCGACATCCGGAGCCGCGTGGAAGCCGCTGGTCGATCGGGAGCGCGAATCGATGGGAAACGCAAACGCCTCCGCGAGTCTTCCCTGCAGCGTGCGCGCCGCCGCAAGAGAGACCTGCTGCCCGAGCACCGTTCCGAGCGCGAACTCCTGCGGATTGCGTGCGCCGGGCAACCGCAGGCCGGGTCGCAACTCGACGAGCGACGCGAGTCGCGGGTCCCGTCCCAGCGTCTCCGCGATCTGAGCCGGATCTGCGTCGAGATCGAGCAGTCTCCGAATCGACGCGATCGCCGGCATCGTGTCAGCGATTCCGGGGAGCGAGAGCTGTACCGGCAGCGAGGTGTATCCGCCGTGCTCGTGCACCGCCTGCCATGAGATCCGGACGACCGCCGTACCACCGGGAACATCGATCGCGTGGCTCGTCGTGGCGCCCGTGGCGTGCCCGGCACTCGTCGGCTCGACCGCATCCCGGCCGGGGATCGCGTGCGCGCCGAGGAAGGCCCGCATCCCGGCAGCGTCATAGGGCGATCGCGTGCGCAACTGCAGACCGAGGCTGGGACGCTCGTCCGAGGACGGGCTCCCGCTCCCTCCGGCCTGCACGGAGGCGAGGTCCCGATCCTCGTCCCCTTGCTTTCGGGAGAGCAGCGAGGGGGCGACGCCGAACTCCTCGCGCATCGTGTCACCGAACTGCCGCAGGCTCCCGAACCCCGCCGCGAACGCGATATCGGACAGTGGCAGATCGGTCTGCTCGATGAGCAGGCGCGCCGCGTGCGCGCGTCGCGTGCGGGCGAGTTGCAGCGGACTCGCGCCCACCTCTTCGACGAGCACACGATGCAGATGGCGCTCGCTGACTGCCAGCTCGCGAGCCAACCCGGAGACGCCTGCAGTGTCGACTGCGCCGTCTCGAATGCGGCGGACCGCGCGCGCCGCCAGGTCGCCTCGGGTATCCCAGTCGCGGGTTCCCGGGGCGGCATCGGGTCGGCAGCGCTTGCACGCGCGGAAGCCGGCTGCGACGCAGGCCGCCGCACTGGCGAAGAATCGGCAGTTGGCCGGGATGGGCTTGCGCGCAGGGCAAGAGGGGCGGCAGTAGATTCCAGTACTCGATACGCCGAGATATACCCGGCCGTCCCAGCGGGTGTCGCGACCGGAGATCGCGCGGTAGCAGGCATCGAAGTCGAGCGGCAGCGAGGCCGGGTGCTGCCGGGTGCGAGAGCTGGTCATACCTTCATTCTGAGGCAATGGACCCGAGGCCGCACGCGGGTTTCGGACATGACGGTGGATCCCCCGCCGACTGTCAGAACGCAGGTGGCGCGGCTATCGACCGGGAAGAGCGGAGGCGTCGAGGATCGCCTCCCGGAGCGCGTGGGCGAGCGTCGGCGGACCTGCGATCAGCATCGGCTCGCCGGGCAGACGGTCGGCTTCGAGCCCGAGGATCGACGCCCCGGCCTCGCGTGCGACCAGGGCTCCCGCGGCATAATCCCACGGTTGCAGCCCGCGCTCGTAGTATGCATCGAGGCGACCAGCGGCGAGATTGCAGAGATCCACCGCCGCAGCCCCCATCCGGCGGATGTCCCGGACCCGGGGGATCAGGCGCCGCACGATCTCAGCCTGTTCGGTTCGCCGCTCAACGGTGTAGCCGAACCCCGTGGCGATGAGCGCCAGCGGCAGATCCACGGGATCGGCGATTCGGATCGATCGGCCGTTCAGCCGTGCTCCTCCGCCTGAGTAGGCGTCGAAGAGTTCATCGAGCGCGGGCACGTAGACGGCCCCCGCGACGGCCCGCCGGCCGTCGTGCATCGCACCGCTGCTCGAATCCTCGATCGTCGCCGCAATGCTGACCGCGTATGAGGGAAGGCCGTAGAGATAGTTCACCGTCCCATCGATCGGGTCGACCACCCAGGTGATGCCCGTTCGGCTGTCGACGCTCGCCCCTTCCTCTCCCAGCAGGCCGTCGCCCGGTCGCGCCGCACGCAGTGCCTCGGCGATCAACCGCTCAGCCTCCCTGTCGGCCTCGGTCACGACATCTGCGAGGCTCGACTTGGTCTCAGCGATCTCGACGCCCTGCTCGCGCAGGCGGCGGATCCTCGTTCCCACGCTCCGGGCGATCGATCCGGCGAGGGTCGCGAGCGATTCGAGTTCTGCGGCATCAGAGGGAGACATGAGAACGAGCATATGCCCGGTGCGGCGCGGGCCGGGTGCTGCCGACACGCGGGCAGGACGCACTTGAATATTTGCGGGAGCCGAGTATAGTATTGACTTTTGGTGCTTTGCGCCTGCTTTCGCGTTCCCGCGATCGTCAGCGCTGAGCACTCGCATGATCAGCAGATTTACTTAAGCGATACAGAGGATATGGCCAAAAAAGACGGCGTCATCGAGATCGAGGGCCAGGTTGTCGAGGCTCTGCCCAACGCGATGTTCCGCGTTGAGCTGACCAACGGACACAAGGTGCTCGCTCACATCTCGGGCAAGATGCGTCAGCACTACATTCGCATCCTCCCAGAGGACCGCGTCATCGTGGAACTGACCCCCTACGATCTGACCCGCGGCCGGATCGTCTACCGCTACAAGTAAGCCTGTCGAAAAGTAACGGCTCACGGAACTCTGTGAGTACGAGGACAGCGAGTAAGGAACCGCAATGAAGGTCAACCCCAGCGTCAAGCCGATCTGCGATCACTGCAAGGTGATTCGCCGCCACGGCCGTGTCATGGTGATCTGCAAGAGCAACCCCCGGCACAAGCAGCGCCAGGGCTAATCGAGCAGTGCGCTCTCAGCGCGAACGTTTGACAACTCAATAACACACCAGCGCATCGAAGAACCTGCGCAGATGACTCAAGGGCGAACGCCTCGCGTTCGGCCGATTCTGCAGCGAGTCTCCGGACCCGCCAGCTCGCAAGAGCACAGGGGACACCTCGGGGTGGAGGCCCGAACCCCCGATGCGCACCACACCTCCACAACACCAAGGAGAGCCAACATGGCACGTCTCGCCGGAGTTGACATCCCACGTGACAAGCGCGTGGTGATTGCACTCACCTACATCTACGGAGTTGGTCGTACCAGCGCCGTCAAGACCCTCGCCGATACCGGCATCGACGGCAGCATCCGCGTCAAGGATCTGTCCGACGATCAGCTCGTTCTGCTTCGTGACTACATCGACGCGAACTTCAAGGTTGAGGGCGACCTTCGCCGAGAGGTTGCAGCCGATATCCGCCGCAAGGTCGAGATCGGAAGCTACCAGGGTCTGCGCCACCGCAAGGGTCTTCCCGTGCACGGTCAGCGCACGAAGACGAACGCTCGCACCCGCAAGGGACCGAAGCGTACCGTCGCCGGTAAGAAGAAGTAACCCGGTCAGCGCGACCACATAGCTTTCAGGAGAATACTCAATGGCTGCACCAAAGGCCGCGGCGCGTAAGCCGCGTCGCAAGGATAAGAAGAACGTCGTCGTGGGCCAGGCCCACATCAAGTCGAC
>JBEBSS010000049.1:0-17551 GCA_040394175.1 Leucobacter soli
CATGAACTGCACGGTCCTGATGGTCCTCGTGTCCCGGATGGTGCTGTGTCACTGTCGCCTCCTCTCGCCAAACTCAGCGTTCGGCGATACTCCACCCAACGATATACCCCCTATGGGTATTCCGCGAGAGGCGAGACTCGCCGAGATCCGCGGGGACCGGTACAGGGACGGCCCGAAAACCCACCGCGATTGACGCGGCTTCCGACGAGGGTGATCCTCGACGCGCGCCGTCCTGCACGATCACAATGCTCCACACGTTGATGGAGGTGCCCGCGAACGAAGGCTTGCGGAGCGTGGGAGTGACCTCAGCCGCCTCGACCGTCAGCGACAGCCAGCTCTGCTGCTCATGATCAGAGGCCTCGAGCTCATCGAAGTCACTCGGGAGCGCTTCGGCAGTGCGCTCGTTTTCGAGGGCGTTGCTCGCCCTGATCAGCGCTGCTGCATCGGCGTGCGCGCTGTCGCCGAACACGACCGTATCGAAGTGTCGCGACGTACGCGCGTCGCGGCCGGCCGAACGCTTCGGACCACGCGCCAATTCGAAGCGCTCGGCCTCAGCTGGCGCAGCCTACGGGATCGGGACCGGTGTCACGCCGAGCGGGGCAAGCCCGGCCGCACCGCCGTCCGGAGCGGTCAGCACCCAGATCCCGTTCGCGTGCACCGCGACCGAGTGCTCCCATTGCGCACTCATCGAACCATCGGCGATGGTGACGGTCCAGTCGTCGTCTTCAATGATGGTGTCGATCGTTCCCGCCGAGATGATCGGCTCGATTGCCACCACCAGGCCCGGTTTCACCTCAGGGCCCCTGCGAGACGTCGGCACGTTGAAGACGGGAGGCTCCTCGTGCATGCGGCGGCCGATACCGTGTCCGATGTAGTCCTCGAGCACACCGAAATCGCTCTCCGCCCGCACGTATGCAGAGACGGCCTCTCCCACCTCATTCAGATGCCGAGCCGTTGCGAGCCTCGCGATACCGCGCCACATCGCCTGCTCGGTGACATGGCTCAGATGCTCCATCCTGGCGGTATGCTCCGGCCGTTCCGGGTCGGGCAGCACCACCGTGATCGCGGCATCGCCATGCCAGCCGTCTACGACGGCGCCTGCGTCGAGGGCCACGATGTCACCCGGCTCGAGCGGGCGATCCGTGGGGATGGCGTGCACGACGTGCTCGTTCACGTTCGCGCAGATCGTGTGCCGGTAGCCGGGCTCCATCATGAAGTTGGGGGCCCCACCGGCCTCGCGAACGGCCTGCTCTGCCAGCGCGTCCAGCTCCAACGGCGTGACGCCAGGACGAACGGCGGACGCCATTGCGGCAAGAGCCGCGGCGGTCGCCCGTCCGGGCGCCTCCATCAGGCGCAACTGCGCGGGTGATTTGTAGATCGAACGTCGCAGCAGTCCGCGGCTCACTGATTCAGCTCCCTCGTAGGCCTACCGGAATTATCCGGCAAGCTTCGCATCGAGCGCCGCGAAAATGCGCGCGGTCACGTCGTCGACCTCGCCGAGGCCGTCGACCGAGACCAGCACGCCACGCTCACCATAGAGCTCCACGAGCGGCTTGGTCTGCTCTTGATACACCTCTTGGCGGTGACGGATGATCTCTTCGGTGTCGTCCGCACGACCCTCCACCGCGGCACGACCGAGCAGTCGCGACACGACCTCGTCCGTGTCGACCTCGAGCAGCACCACCGCGTCCAGCGCGCGCGCTTCAGCTTCGAGCACACGATCGAGCGAGTGTGCCTGGTCCACCGTACGAGGGTATCCGTCGAGCAGGAATCCGTTCACCACGTCATCGTGCTGCAGCCGGTCGGCGACGATCTCATTCGTCAGCTCGTCCGGAACCAGCTGTCCCGACTCGATGATCTGCGAGACGCGCTTGCCGAGCTCGGTGCCTGCCTTGATGTTGGCACGAAAGATATCTCCGGTCGAGATCCAGGGAACCCCGTAGCGCTCGACGATGCGCGATGCCTGCGTGCCTTTGCCCGCTCCGGGCGGGCCGACGATGAGAAGTCGGGTCTGTGCGTTTCCGCTCACTTAAGAAGCCCTTCGTAATGACGCTGCTGCAGTTGCGCGTCGATCTGCTTGACGGTCTCAAGCCCGACACCCACGATGATGAGGATGGACGCACCGCCGAATGGGAAGTTCTGATTCGCACCGAAGAATGCCAGCGCGATGAGCGGCAGCAGTGCGATCAGACCGAGGTAGAGCGAACCGGCACTCGTGATGCGGTTCAGCACGTAGTTGAGGTACTCAGCGGTCGGGCGCCCTGCGCGGATACCCGGAATGAAGCCGCCGTACTTCTTCATATTGTCAGACACCTCTTCGGGGTTGAAGGTGATCTGCACGTAGAAGAACGTGAAGCCGATGCAGAGCAGGAAGAACACTGCCATGTACACGGGCTGATCGCCCTGCACCAGGTTCGCAGAGATCCAGACCACCCAAGCCGGCAGGTTGCCGTCCTTGTCCGGCGTCTGGTTGAACTGAGCGATCAGCATCGGCAGGTAGAGGATCGCCGAAGCGAAGATCACAGGGATCACGCCCGCCATGTTCACCTTGATCGGAATGTAGGTGCTGCTGCCGCCGTAGGTGCGGCGACCCACGACGCGCTTGGCGTACTGCACCGGGATCCGGCGCTGCGACTGCTCGACGAAGACCACTGCCGCGATCACGACCAGGCCGACGGCGATGACGAAGAAGAAGACCTCCCAGCCCTTCGAGAGCTTGATCGTCCAGAGCGCGTTCGGGAACTGCGCGGCGATCGAGGTGAAGATCAAGAGCGACATGCCGTTGCCGACGCCGCGCTCCGTGATGAGCTCGCCGAACCACATGATCAGACCCGTACCAGCGGTCAGGGTGAGGATCATGATTATGACCGCCCACCACTCCTTCGAGACCAGGTTTCCACAGGCCGGGTTGGCCGAGTTGCCGAAGAGCATCCCCGAGCCCGCCACCGTGATCAGAACGGTCGACTGCAGCACTGCGAGCGCGATCGTCAGGTAGCGGGTGTACTGGGTGAGCTTCGCCTGGCCCGCTTGTCCCTCTTTGTGCAGAGTTTCGAAGTGCGGAATGACGACTCGGAGCAACTGCGTGATAATCGACGCCGTGATGTACGGCATGATTCCCAGCGAGAAGATCGACAGCTGCAGCAATGCGCCACCGCTGAACATATTGATCATCTCGTAGATGCCCGAGGTATTGGACTGGTTTGCGAGCAGACATGCCTGCACGTTGTCGAAGTTGACAAACGGTGCGGGTACGAATGAACCCAGTCGGAACAATGACACGATCGCGAGCGTGAAGACAATCTTCCGTCGCAGGTCGGGCGTCTTAAAGATCCGTCCGATGGCGCTGAACAAGGGCCTGCCTCCTGCAAAAATCTGAGGTGTACGCGTCGAAAACGAACACCAAGGCTCCAGCCTACACTGCGCGGCTGGTGTGAAAAAGCAGGGGGCCGAGTCGATTCTCCCTCGAAAGGAAAGAATCTGACCCGGCCCCCCAGCTCGAGATGTTCGAGCGTTACTTGATCTCGCCGCCTGCAGCGAGAATCTTCTGCTCTGCCGAAGCAGATACCTTGTCTACCGACACGACGAGCTTGACGCTCAGGTCGCCATTCCCCAGCACCTTGACGGGCTGGTTCTTGCGCACTGCGCCCTTCTCGACGAGGTCCTCGATCGTGACCTCTCCACCCTTCGGGTAGAGCTCTGCCAGCTTGGCAACGTTCACGACCTGGTACTCGGTGCGGAACGGGTTCTTGAACCCGCGCAGCTTCGGGGTGCGCATGTGCAGCGGCATCTGCCCACCCTCGAAACCAGCCTTGACCTGGTAGCGCGCCTTGGTGCCCTTGGTGCCGCGACCAGCGGTCTTACCCTTGGATCCCTCACCGCGACCCACACGGGTCTTCGCCTTCTTCGCGCCGGGCGCCGGGCGCAGGTGGTGCGCCTTCAGCACGTCGCCGCGCTCCTCGTTCTTCTCGCTCATGCGTCGATCTCCTCAACCTTCACCAGGTGAGCAACAGCACGGACGTAGCCGCGGTTCACCGGGGTATCCTCGCGAACGACCGTCTGGCCGATCTTGCGGAGGCCCAGGCTGCGCAGCGTGTCGCGCTGGTTCTGCTTCTCACTGATAACGGACTTCGTCTGCGTAATCTGCAGGCTCTTCTTCTGCGCAGCCATTACGCACCTGCCTTTGCCTTGGCTGCAGCGTCGGCCGCGGCCTTCGCCTCAGCGCGCACCAGGCGAGCCGGAGCGACGCGGTCGAAGTCGAGGCCACGACGAGCAGCGACGGAGCGGGGCTCCTCGAGCTGCTGCAGCGCCTCGACGGTCGCATGCACGATGTTCAGGGTGTTCGACGAGCCGAGCGACTTGCTGAGCACGTCGTGGATGCCCGCGCACTCGAGTACGGCGCGCACGGGGCCACCGGCGATAACGCCGGTACCTGCGGCAGCGGGACGCAGCAGAACGACGCCTGCCGCAGCCTCACCCTGCACCGGGTGCGGGATGGTGTTGCCGACGCGAGGAACGCGGAAGAAGTTCTTCTTCGCCTCTTCGACGCCCTTCGAGATTGCGAGGGGAACCTCTTTGGCCTTGCCGTAGCCGACACCGACGGTGCCGTTGCCGTCACCCACCACGACGAGCGCGGTGAAGCTGAAGCGACGGCCGCCCTTGACGACCTTCGACACGCGGTTGATGGTGACCACGCGCTCGAGGAACTGGCTCTCGTTGCGGTCACGACCGCCACGCTCGCCACGGGTGCCACGATCGCGGCTGCCACGACGCTGTTCGCGGGGCTCGCTGCGGTGATCGTTGGACTGAGTCTCAGCGCCCTGCGCCGAGGCCTCCTGGGTCTCTGCAGACACTTGCTGCTCCTTCGTCTCTTCGCTCACAGGGTCAGCCCCCCTTCGCGTGCACCGTCGGCGATGGCTGCGACACGGCCGGCGTACTTGCTGCCGCCGCGGTCGAAGACCACGGCCTCGATGCCGGCGCCCTTGGCGCGCTCGGCTACCAACTCGCCGACGCGACGAGCCTTGGCGGTCTTGTCACCGTCGAAGCTACGCAGATCCGCTTCCATGGTCGAGGCCGACGCAAGGGTGAGGCCCTTGGCGTCGTCGATGACCTGCACGAATACGTGACGAGCCGATCGGGTGACGACGAGGCGCGGACGCACCTCGGTGCCGACGATCTTCTTGCGCAGGCGAGCGTGGCGGCGGATACGCGCAGCCGTGCGACCCTTGGCGCGGGAAATATTTGCGGCCATGGTTACTTACCAGCCTTTCCAGCCTTGCGGCGAACGTTCTCGCCCGCGTAGCGGATGCCCTTGCCCTTGTAGGGTTCCGGCTTCTTCAGCTTGCGGATGTTGGCGGCGACCTCGCCAACGGCCTGCTTGGAGATGCCGCTCACGGAGATCTTGGTGTTGCCCTCGACGCCAAGGGTGACTCCCTCGGGAGCGTCGAAGATCACCGGGTGCGAGAAGCCGAGCGCCAGCTCGAGGCCGTTGCCCTTCTGCTGCACGCGGTAACCGGTTCCGACAACCTCGAGCTGCTTCGAGTAGCCCTCGGTGACACCGATGATGTCGTTGTTGATGAGCGTGCGGGTCAGACCGTGCAGCGCTCGTGAAGCGCGCTCGTCATCGGGACGGGTGACCAGCACCTGGCCGTCTTCGAGAGCGACGCGAATGGGCTCGGCGACGGTGAGCGACAGCTCGCCCTTCGGGCCCTTGACCGTGACCTGCTGGCCATCGATCTTGATGTCTACACCACCGGGAACGGTGATGGGAAGCTTACCAATACGTGACATAACGGCTTACCACACGTAGGCCAGCACTTCGCCGCCCACGCCCTTCTGCTCAGCCTCGCGGTCGGTGAGGAGCCCCGAGGAGGTGGACAGGATAGCGATACCCAGACCGCCGAGCACGCTCGGGATCTCGGTCGAACCCGAGTAGACGCGAAGGCCGGGCTTCGATACCCGCTTGATGCCTTCGATCGAACGCTCGCGGTTCGGGCCGTACTTCAGCGACAGGGTGAGAGTGGTTCCGACGCGAGCGTCCTCCACCTTCCAGTCGGCGATGTAGCCTTCGCGCTTCAGGATCTCGGCGATTCGTTCCTTCAGCTTGGAGCCGGGGAGCGAAACGTCGTCGTGGTGCGCACTGTTTGCATTGCGCAGCCGGGTCAGCATATCTGCGACCGGATCGGTCATCGTCATAAGTGACTCTTCTTTCTCGCCTGGTATCGCCAGCCGTTACACGACTGGCGACCTGGGTGACACGCGGACGGGCACCCCGAACGCTCGGGGTGCCGATCCACTTGGACTATTGAATTATTCGGCCTTGAACGGGAAGCCGAGCGCGCGAAGCAGCGCACGACCCTCGTCGTCGGTCTGGGCGGTGGTGACGACAGTGATGTCGAAACCGCGCACCCGATCGATCTTATCCTGATCGATCTCGTGGAACACACTCTGCTCGGTCAAACCGAAGGTGTAGTTGCCGTTTCCGTCGAACTGCTTCGGCGAAAGGCCTCGGAAGTCGCGGATACGGGGCAGTGCGAGCGTGACCAGACGGTCCATGAACTCCCACGCGCGGTCGCCACGCAGGGTGACGTGCGCGCCGATGGCCTGACCCTCGCGCAGCTTGAACTGCGCGATGCTCTTGCGAGCCTTGGTCACCATGGGCTTCTGACCGGTGATCTTGGTGAGGTCGGCGATTGCGCCCTCGATCACCTTGCTGTCACGAGCAGCCTCGCCGACACCGGTGTTCACGACGATCTTGACCAGACCGGGAACCTGCATGACGTTGGCGTAGCCGAACTCCTCGCGGAGCGCCGGAACGATCTCGCTCCGGTACTTCTGCTTCAGTCGGGGCAGCTCAGTAGTTGCTGCTACAGCAGTCTCAGTCATTAGAGATCCTTCCCTGACTTCTTGGCGTAGCGAACGCGCACGGTCTTCTTGACGCCGTTCTTCTCGACCTCTTCGACACGGAAGCCGACACGCGTGGGCTTCTTCGTCTTGGGATCGACAAGCGCGACGTTCGAGATGTGGATCGGAGCCTCGTGGGTTTCGATTCCGCCCTCGTTCGTTCCGCGCGAACTCTGGCCCTGACGCACGTGCTTCTTGACGTAGTTCACGCCTTCGACGATCACGCGGTCGCTTTCCTTGAGAACCTCGAGGACGTGGCCCTGCTTGCCCTTGTAGCCGCCGCGCTCCTGCGTGGCGCCCGTGATGACCTCGACGAGGTCACCCTTCTTGATCTTTGCGCCCATAGGACTAGATCACCTCCGGTGCGAGCGAGACGATCTTCATGAACTTCTTGTCGCGAAGCTCACGGCCGACCGGCCCGAAGATACGGGTGCCGCGAGGCTCCCCGTCTGCCTTCAGAATGACCGCAGCGTTCTCGTCGAAGCTGATGTACGAGCCATCAGCGCGACGGGTCGACTTGCGGGTGCGAACGACGACGGCCTTGACGACGTCGCCCTTCTTGACGTTGCCGCCCGGGATCGCGTCCTTGACGGTCGCGACGATGGTGTCACCGAGCCCCGCGTAGCGGCGCTTCGATCCCCCGAGCACACGAATCGTGAGCAACTCCTTGGCGCCGCTGTTATCAGCTACCTTGAGTCGCGATTCCTGCTGAATCACTGGTTACTCCTTTTTCCGTAAGCCGGGGCTTACTTCGCCTTCTCGAGGATCTCGACCAAGCGCCACCGCTTGGACGCGCTCTGCGGGCGGGTCTCGTGGATGAGCACGAGATCGCCGATGCCGGCGGTGTTCTGCTCATCGTGTGCCTTGACCTTCGAGGAGCGACGCATCACCTTGCCGTAGAGCGGGTGCTTCACGCGGTCCTCGACCTCGACAACGATGGTCTTGTCCATCTTGTCGCTGACGACGTAGCCACGACGTGCCTTGCGGTAGCCGCGCTGTTCGGTTTCGACCTCAGCCATTGTCAGGCCTCCTTCGTCTCAGCGGCGGCGTCCGCCTGCTCGGTCTTCTTGGTGCTCTTCTTAGCGGGAGACTTCTTCTCGGGAGCCGCTGCCGGGGTGGCGCGGATGCCGAGCTCGCGCTCGCGCAGCACGGTGTAGATGCGAGCGATGTCGCGCTTCACCTGACGCACGCGGCCGTGGCTCTCCAGCTGGCCGGTGGCCGACTGGAACCGCAGGTTGAACAGCTCGGCCTTCGCCTTCTTCAGCTCTTCAGCCAGTCGCTCGTTCTCGAAAGTATCGAGTTCGGTGATGGCAAGATCCTTGCTTCCGATAGCCATTACGCGTCGCCCTCCTCGCGCTTGATGATGCGGGCCTTCAACGGCAGCTTGTGGATCGCGCGGGTCATTGCCTCGCGAGCCAGCTGCTCGTCGACACCGGCGACCTCGAAGAGGACGCGACCCGGCTTGACGTTGGCGACCCACCACTCGGGCGAGCCCTTACCCGAACCCATGCGGGTTTCGGCGGGCTTCTTCGTGAGCGGACGGTCTGGGTAGATGTTGATCCACACCTTTCCACCGCGCTTGATGTGACGGGTCATCGCGATACGAGCGGACTCGATCTGACGGTTCGTCACATACGCGGGGGTGAGGGCCTGGATGCCGAACTCGCCGAAGGTGACCTTGTTGCCACCCTTCGACTGACCGCTGCGACCGGGGTGGTGCTGCTTGCGGTACTTGACTCGACGGGGAATCAGCATGACTTACTTCTCCGCTCCTGCTGCGTTGGACGCAGCCTCGGCCTGAGCACCACGGGGCGCCCGGCGGCGGTCGCCGCGATCGCGCGACGGCTTCTGGGCCGCCTGCTCACGAGCGAGTTCCTTGTTGGTGAGATCGCCCTTGTAGATCCAGACCTTCACGCCGATGCGCCCGAAGGTGGTCTTGGCCTCGTAGAAGCCGTAGTCGATGTTCGCACGGAGCGTGTGCAGCGGCACGCGACCCTCGCGGTAGAACTCCGACCGGCTCATCTCAGCGCCGCCGAGACGGCCCGACACCTGGATGCGGACACCCTTGGCGCCGGCGCGCTGCGCACCCTGCAGTCCCTTGCGCATCGCGCGGCGGAATGCCACGCGAGCCGCGAGCTGCTCGGCGATGCCCTGAGCGACGAGCTGGGCGTCTGCCTCAGGGTTCTTCACCTCGAGGATGTTGAGCTGGATCTGCTTGCCGGTGAGCTTCTCGAGGTCGGCGCGGATGCGCTCGGCCTCGGCGCCACGACGGCCGATCACGATGCCGGGACGAGCCGAGTGGATATCGACGCGCACTCGGTCACGAGTACGTTCGATCTCGATGCGGCTCACGCCAGCGCGATCAAGCGAAGCAGTGAGGTGCTGACGGATCTTGATGTCCTCGGCGAGGTAGTCGGCGTAACGCTGACCCTTCTTCGTCGAGTCCGAGAACCAGCGCGACACGTGGTCGGTGGTGATCCCGAGGCGGAAGCCGTAGGGATGAATCTTCTGGCCCATTACTTGGCTCCCTTCTTTGCTGCCGCGAGCTCATCTGCGCTCTGCAGAACGACAGTGATGTGGCTCGTGCGCTTGTTGATGCGGAACGCGCGACCCTGTGCCCGGGGGCGGAAACGCTTGAGCGTTGCACCCTCGTCCACGAAAGCGCGGGCGATGACGAGCTCGTCCTCGTTGAGGCGCAGGTTCTCGTTATCCGCCTGTACGCGGGCATTCGCGATGGCCGAGGCCACCAGCTTGAAAATCGGCTCCGACGCGGCCTGGGGTGCGAACTTCAGGATGGCCAGGGCCTCCTGGGCGTTCTTCCCACGGATCAGGTCAACGACACGACGGGCCTTCTGGGGGGTGATGCGGATATGACGCACGCGGGCGATCGACTCCACCATTTCTCTTCCTCCTTCACGTCACCGCGTTAGCGGCGACGGCCCTTCTTGTCGTCCTTCACGTGACCGCGGAAGGTACGAGTGGGCGCGAACTCGCCCAGCTTGTGACCCACCATGGTCTCCGTGACGAATACCGGGATGTGCTTCCGACCGTCGTGCACAGCGATGGTGTGACCCAGCATTGCGGGGATGATCATCGAACGGCGCGACCAGGTCTTGATCACGTTCTTGGTGCCAGCTTCGTTCTGGGCAACCACCTTGTGAAGCAGGTGGTTGTCTACGAAGGGGCCCTTCTTGAGACTACGAGGCATCTTCTACTCCTTACCTGCCTGTTAGCGCTTCTTACCGGACGGACGGCGACGCACGATGAGCTTGTCGCTTTCCTTGTTGGCCTTACGCGTACGGCCTTCCTTCTGACCCCAGGGGCTGACCGGGTGACGACCACCCGAAGTGCGGCCCTCACCACCACCGTGCGGGTGGTCGACCGGGTTCATCACGACACCGCGAACGGTCGGGCGGACGCCCTTCCAACGCATACGGCCGGCCTTGCCCCAGTTGATGTTCGACTGCTCGGCGTTGCCCACCTCGCCGACGGTTGCGCGGCAGCGCACGTCGACGTTGCGGATTTCGCCCGAGGGCAGACGCAGCTGGGCGTAGGGGCCGTCCTTCGCGACGAGACGCACCGAGGCGCCTGCCGAACGAGCCATCTTCGCACCTCCGCCGGGCTTGAGCTCGATCGCGTGGATCAGCGTACCCGTGGGGATGTTGCGCAGCGGCAGGTTGTTACCGGGCTTGATATCGGCCGCGGGACCCGCCTCGACGATGTCGCCCTGCTTCAGCTTGTTGGGGGCGATGATGTAACGCTTGGTTCCATCAACGTAGTGCAACAGCGCGATGCGAGCGGTGCGGTTCGGATCGTACTCGATGTGAGCGACCTTGGCGTTCACGCCGTCCTTGTCATGACGACGGAAGTCGATGACGCGGTACTGACGCTTGTGTCCACCACCGATGTGGCGGGTGGTGATGCGACCCTGGTTGTTACGGCCACCGGTCTTCGGCAGCGGGCGCAGCAGTGACTTCTCGGGGGTCGAGCGCGTGATCTCAGCGAAATCGGCGACACTCGATCCGCGACGACCCGGGGTCGTCGGCTTGTACTTACGAATTGCCATGTTGTTTCCTCTTCGCTTCCGAGCTACAGCGCAGCCGTGAAGATGTCGATGGTGCCCGACTTCAGGGTCACAATCGCACGCTTGGTGTCCTTGCGCTTGCCCAGGCCGAACTTGGTGCGGCGGGTCTTCCCCTTGCGGTTGAGCGTGTTGATCTTGCCGACCTTCACGCCGAAGACCTGCTCGATGGCGAACTTGATCTCAGTCTTGCTCGCGGTCGGTGCAACCTCGAAGGTGTACTGACCGTTCTGGTCAATCAGCCCGTAGCTCTTCTCGGAGACGATCGGGCGGATGATCACGTCGTGGTGCGACTTGTTCAGGCTCACTTCGAGACCTCCTTCTGGGCACGAGCCTCGACGAAGTTGTCGAAGGCGACCTTGGTGAAGACGAGGTCGTCGCTGACGACAACGTCGTATGCGTTGACCTGATCCTGGTACAGCACGTGCACCTGGGGCAGGTTGCGCACGCTCAGCACGGTCAACTCGTCTTCGCGGTCGACGACCACGAGCACGCGATTGCCGGGAGCGACCGATGCGAGGAACTCGCGAGCGCTCTTGGTGCTGGGCTTGCCCTCGATGCCGAAGCTCTCGACGACGTGCAGACGGTTCGCGCGAGCACGATCGCTCAGGAGACCGACGAGCGCGGCAGCGATCATCTTCTTGGGGGTGCGCTGCGAGTAGTCGCGGGGCACGGGACCGTGCACCACGCCACCACCACGGTGCTGCGGCATGCGGATCGAACCCTGACGTGCGCGGCCAGTGCCCTTCTGCTTGAAGGGCTTGCTGCCCGAGCCGCTGACCTCGCCGCGGGTCTTGGTCTTGTGCGTGCCCTGACGCGCAGCGGCGAGCTGAGCGGTCACCACCTGGTGGATCAGGGGCACATTGGTTTCAGCGCCGAAGATCGACTCGGGAAGCTCGACCGAACCGGCCTTCTTGCCCTTCGCGTCGACGACGTCGAGCTTGGTAGCGGTAGCCATGAACTACGCCCCCTTCACTGCGTTGCGAACGAATACGAGACGGCCACGGCCACCGGGAACGGCGCCCTTGATGAGCAGCAGGCCCTTCTCGGCGTCGACTGCCTGAACGACGAGGTTCTGCACGGTAACGCGATCGCTACCCATGCGGCCGGCCATCTTCTGGCCCTTGAACACACGACCGGGAGTTGCCGCGCCACCGATGGAACCGGGCTTGCGGTGGTTGCGGTGAGCACCGTGCGATGCGCCGACACCGTGGAAGTTGTGACGCTTCATGGTTCCAGCGAAGCCCTTACCCTTCGAGGTACCGACGACGTCGATCTTCTGACCGGCTTCGAAGGTGCTCTCGACGGTGAGCTCCTGGCCCAGCGCGTAGTCGGAAGCGTCTGCGGTGCGCACCTCGGTGAGGTGGCGACGCGGGGTGACGCCTGCCTTGGCGAAGTGACCAGCCGAGGGCTGGTTCACCTTCCGGGGATCGATCTGCCCGGCGGCGATCTGCACGGCACTGTAGCCGTCGACCTCTGCGGTGCGGATCTGGGTGACCACGTTGGGGGCCACCTCGATAACGGTGACGGGAACGACCTTGCCGTTCTCGTCCCAAACCTGGGTCATACCGAGCTTCGTGCCCAGCAGGCCCTTGACGTTGCGTTCTGCGTTCGACATTCGAGACCCCCTACAGCTTGATCTCGATGTTGACGTCAGCCGGCAGGTCGAGTCGCATGAGCGAGTCGACGGCCTTGGGCGTGGGATCGACGATGTCGATCAGACGCTTGTGCGTGCGCTTCTCGAAGTGCTCGCGGCTGTCCTTGTACTTGTGAGGCGAACGGATCACGGCGATCACGTTCTTCTCCGTGGGGAGCGGCACCGGGCCGATCACGGTCGCACCCGCGCGGGTCACCGTGTCGACGATCTTGCGTGCGGAGGTGTCGATGACCTCGTGGTCGTACGACTTCAGTCGAATGCGGATCTTTTGCGCCGCCATAGACTTCTCTCTTTCTTGTCGCGTCGTACTGTGTGCGTCTCTCCCGGTCTTTGCAGACAAGGATCATCGCGCCCAGCATTGGACGTCTTGCGTATCAGCGCCCTGTACATTCACGGAGAATGACGCTCGCTGTTCACCTGTCAAACGCGCACTGCGCAGCGAGCCGGGGAATCCCCGACACGGACGAGACTGTTCTGCGCCTCCACCATTTCTGGCTTCTGCGCGGCCCCACCCCGAGTCCGTACTCGGACCCGGCTTCAGTGACGTGTTGTTCGCTGCCCGCGGCCTAGTCCGACCTCCGAACTCGTCGAAGGGAACTATGCACAGCCTGGCAGTGATCCTCGCATGCGAGAAGTACTGAACCTGTCTATTCTGACACGAGTTGCCCTTCCGTGCAACCCGGGCGTGTCGCGGAACTCGCCGGCTCCCCGAACACCCGATATCCGAGCCCGAGACCGGCTCGGCACATACGGCGCGCAACGCTCGGCTCTGCCCTGAGCACGCTGGTGCGGGCGCGTCGAGCTCGGCTCGCTCGCGACTCAGCGACGAGCGAGCAGCTTCGGCATGCGCACGTACAGTACGACGAGCGCGAGTCCCAACATGAGCAACAGGAGCCACCAGATCGGGGCCACGAAGAGCGAGACAAGCCCCAGCACGGAGGCAGCGAGCGTGAACAGCGCGGTGATCCCCGAAGCCATCACATGCGGCAGACCCAGCTGGTTGAGACGCTGGTAGACGTGCTCTTTGTGTGGCTCGTCCCACTTGTGCCCGGCGCGCACACGCTTCACGAGCGTGACGCCCACGTCACCGAAGTAGATGATCATGGGTCCGATGGTGGCAAGGATCGGCACGCCCGAAAGCAGCGCGGCAAAGCTCGTGATGGCAACCGCTCCTCCGAGCAGGTAACTGCCGACATCGCCGAGAAACGCCCCAGGCTTCTTGAGGTTCCAGGGCAAGAAGCCCGCGAACCCGCCTGCCAGCACGAGTCCCATGACGAGAAGCCACGGGAGTCCCGTGAACCACCCGGCGGCCGCGAAGGAGAGCCCGGCGATCACCCCGTGAAAGCCACTGATGCCGTTCAACCCATCCATAAAGTTCGCCACGTTGATATAGCTCGAAATGAACAGCAGCGCATACGGGATCAACGCAAAGCCCGCCCAGAGCGGGAGCGGCGCCGCCAACCCCGCTACAGCGCAGAGCTGCGCGGCCGATCCCACGTCATCAATCCCTCTGAGCACTATCGCGCGACAGCCGAACGAACCGCTCGTGTTGATGTAGTCTCCGCTGAAGAACAAGAGGTGCAGGAGCACAACAAGCGATACGGGAACCAACAGCCCGATCAGCAGGAGCAGCGTACTGCGGACCTTCACGCTGAGACCACGTAGATCCTCGCCGAGACCGAGCAGACCGGCCAGCAGCGAGCCGACAAGCACAGCGAGCAGCAGGTCCCAGCCCATCAGCGGCAGGCCCGGGGTCCAGAGCAGCACTACGCCAACTCCCCCACCCACGACCATCGCGGCGAGCACCGCGAGACCGAGGCCGCGCAGCACCGGCCTCTCGTGCGACGAGCGCTCGTTCGGCACGTCCATGATGCCGAGCCTCACCAGCACAGGCTTCACTGCGAACGGGAGCAGGAGGCTCAGCACCAGCGTCAAGCCACCCGCGAGAAGGGCGGCGCTCACTGCACTCGCTCCCCTGCCTCATCCGTGAGATCCATCCGGGCGACCCACCCGGCATGGTCCAACGAATCGGGGCTCAGCGTGTCGACGTGCGCATGCGTGATCTTGCTATGGAAGGGTCGCTCGTCGCCCTCCCCATCGGCGACGAGCTCCTCGTGCAGCTTCTCGCCGTGGCGCAGTCCGGTGAAGACGATGTCGATCGGCTTGCCCGATTGAGCGATCATGCGCTTCGCGACGTCAAGGATCTTGACGGGTTCTCCCATGTCGAGGATCAGCACCTCACCCTGCCTGCCGATTCCTCCGGCTTGGATCACCAACTGGCAGGCCTCGGGGATCGTCATGAAGAAGCGGGTGACTTCGGGGTGCGTGACAGTGAGGGGCCCACCCGAGTCGATGAGGGAGCGGAACGTGGGCAGCATCGATCCGCGGCTGCCGATGACATTGCCGAAGCGCACCGAAAGGTATCGCTGACCGGTCTGCTGCGCCATCCATGCCGTGAGCTTCTCAGCGACCCGCTTCGAGTGCCCCAGCACGCTGGTGGGGTTCGCTGCCTTGTCCGTCGAAACGTTCACGAACGTGCTCACCTCGGCCGCGCGAGCTGCCTGCAGCACGTTGAGAGTGCCGAGCACATTGGTCTTCCACGCCTCATCCGGGTACTGCTCGAGCATCGGAAGGTGCTTCAGTGCCGCCGCGTGGAAGACGACCTCGGGTCGCCGCTCTTCGAAGATCTGCTTCAGCGCGACCGAGTCCCGGATGTCGGCGAGTACGACATCGCGGGTGTCGAGCAGGCCATGCCCGCTGATCGAGAGCTGCGCGACCTGGAGTGCGGTCTCGTCGCGATCCAACAGGATCAGCTCACGCGGCGCGAACTTCGCCAGTTGCCGGCTGAGCTCGGCGCCGATCGATCCTCCGGCACCCGTGACGAGCACGACGCGATCCTGAAGGTACTGCGCGATCGACTCGGTCTCGAGACGGACGGGATGTCTTCCGATGAGATCCTCGATCGACAGCTCGCGCACCTCGTTGACGACAGAAGCATTCTGCAGGATCTGCTCGAGAGGCGGCAGCACCAGCACTTTGAGTCCGCTTCGATCAGCGAGCTGGTCGATGCGTCGCATCAACCCGGCATCCGCATCCCCGATGCACACGATCAGGGTCGTGGCACGGGTCTGCGTCGCCGCCCCGGCGAGATCCTCCAGACCTCCCAACACCCGCACCCCACGAATCTCGAGGTTGCGCTTTCGAGGGTCGTCATCGAGGAAGCCCACCGGGAGAGTGGTCGCCACGTGGTCGGTCAGGAGACGCTTCACCGTCTGATTGCCAAGATATCCGGCTCCGTAGAGGAGCGCGCGTTCCGCGTGCTGGCTCGGCTTCATACCGCGTTCGGCAGACAGGCGAATGAGGTAGCGAGCAGCTGCCATGAGCGTGAACGTGATCGGTGCCGCGATGATCATCGTGCTTCGCGGGATGCCGTTTCCGTAGGCGAGCAGGTAGGCGACGATCCACGCCACTGCCATCACTGAGAACACGTCGAAGACGAGCGCCTTCACCTCATCGAAACCGCCGACCTCGTAGCGGCCGCGATAGAGCCAGAAGACCCATCCCGCGATCAGCTGCAACACCATGGTTGCGGCGATCAGCACGAGCGCCCAGCCCCAATGGATGCTCGCCAGCACAAAATCGAAGCGCAGCGCAAGGGCCGCGAGAATTCCTATCGCCCAGGCGATCGCGTCGCAGAGGAAGAGCATGCCCGAGCCACGCACTGATTGCGCGAAGCCACTCGATACGATACGGGGCGCCGCGCTCCGGTCTGCAGTGTTGGCCTGATCCACTCTTCGAGCATAGTCTCGTCAGCCCAGACACACCTGACTGACGTGCCGGGATGCGGCGAACTGCTGTCGCAGAATACTCTGTCGCCCGCGGGGATTTCGGTAGATAATGATCTCGTGCGCTCCACGCGCACTGCCGCCTACGGCACTCCCCAAACGCTTAAGGAGCAACCATGGGAATCGAAGATCTCGCAAAGCAAGCCGGTGACTTCGCAAAGAACAATGCCGACAAGGTCTCTGAAGCGCTCAAGAGCGAACAGGCCGAGGGCGTGAGCGACAAGGTTCTCGACGGCGCCGCGGATTTCGCGAACAAGCTGACGGGCGGAAAGTTCAAGGATCAGATCGACGGCGCACGCGATACCGCCGACAAGCACATCGGCAACGAGTAGTCGCTCCGGGCGGTCGCGCGACCGCCGCACTCGTCACGAGGTGCCCACCTCGTCTCTCTCACGGCGGTGAGCACCTGTCCTGACCGAGTGCGCATCTGTCTCGGACCTGCAGAGAAGCACAGTCCGAATCGGCACAGACGCAAAGAAAGAACCCCCGGGATTTCTCCCGGGGGTTCTTTCTCATCTCAGTGCAGAGATTAGGCGATAACCTTCGTCACCGTGCCGGCGCCGACGGTGCGGCCACCCTCACGGATTGCGAAGCCGAGGCCGTCCTCCATAGCGATGGGCTGGATCAGCTCAACGACCATGTCGGTGGTGTCGCCGGGCATGACCATCGGCTTGTCCTCGGGGAGGGTGATGACACCGGTCACGTCAGTCGTACGGAAGTAGAACTGCGGACGGTAGTTCGTCTCGAACGGGTTGTGGCGGCCGCCCTCTTCCTTCTTCAGGATGTAGGCGGTGCCCTCGAACTTGGTGTGCGGGGTGATCGAACCGGGTGCAACCACAACCTGGCCGCGCTCCACGTCCTCGCGCTTGGTGCCGCGGAGGAGCAGACCACAGTTCTCGCCGGCCCATGCCTCGTCGAGCTGCTTGTGGAACATCTCGATGCCGGTGACGGTGGTCTTCTGCGTCGGACGCAGACCCACGATCTCGACCTCGGAGTTGATCTTCAGCGTGCCGCGCTCGGCGCGACCGGTCACCACGGTGCCACGACCGGTGATGGTGAAGACGTCCT
>JBEBSS010000050.1:0-17031 GCA_040394175.1 Leucobacter soli
TTGGTTTTGTGTTGGGTCCTCCCCCCGACCCCCCCCGCGCCCCACACACGTCCCGGGCCCCGGGGGGGGGGGGGCCCCGCCCGCCGCCCCCCCCCCTCTTTTTGTCCGGTTAGAACCAGTCCGAGGCCCGGATCTTGCGCATCGCCTCACCGCGCTGCACACGGTCGAGCCGATTGAGATACAGTTTGCCGTCGAGATGGTCGCACTCGTGCTGCAGCGCCTGCGCCAGCAAGCCCTCGCCCTCGATGACCAGCGCCTCCCCTTCAAGATCCATCCCGCGCACGACTGCCCGAGGATAGCGCAGCACTTCGAACCAGAGTTCGGGCACGGAGAGGCAGCCCTCCCCCGTCGGCACCGGTTCGCCGCTCAGCTCGACGATTTCCGGGTTCAGCAGATAGCTGATCTCGCCGTCGATATGCAGGCTGAACGCCCGCTGCGTGAAGCCGATCTGCGTTGCCGCCAGACCCGCTCGTCCATCGAACGCCACGGTATCGAGCAGGTCGGTGACGAGCGAACGCACTCCGTCGTCAATGTGCTCGATCGGCTCGCACACCGTGCGCAGCACGGGATCTCCGAAGGTGCGTATCTCTCGTACCGTCATGCAGTGGGTTACTCCTCAATCACCAGCACGAGGTCGCCGGATTCGACGCCACGGGCTCCTGGGAAGGCGAGCCGCTGTACGCGTCCGCTCACGGGCGCGGTGATCGCCGCCTCCATCTTCATCGCCTCAATCGTAGCGACTGCCTGACCTGCTTCGACGACGTCGCCGACGGAGAGCTTCTGCGTCACTGTGCCTGAGAACGGAGCGGCGACCTGTCCCGCGTTCTGCTTGTCGGCCTTCTCGGCGGTGACCACGGTGACCGCCACCGAGTCGTCCTTCGCGAACACCGGGCGCAACTGACCGTTGACGCGAACCATCACGGTACGCATTCCCTTGTCGTCCGCCTCGCCGATCGCTTCGAGTCCGACGTACAGCCGAACGCCCTTCGAGAGGTCGATCGCGTGCTCCGCACCGGATTCGAGCCCGTACAGGTAGTCGCCGGTGTCGAGGATCGACAGGTTGCCGTACTTTTCGCGTGTCGCCCGATACTGAGCCGTCGGAGCCGGGAAGAGCAGACGGTTCAGCGTATCTCTGCGCTCCTCGCTCGATCCGTCCAGCAGTGCCACGTCCTCATCGGAGACCGCTGCAACCTCGATCGACACGTTGCGTCCTGCGAGCACGCGCGAACGGAAGGGCTCCGGCCAGCCGCCGGGGATCTCACCGAGTTCGCCCGCGAGGAATCCCACGACCGAATCCGGGATATCGTACTTCTCCGGGTTCGCCTCGAAGTCGGCAGGGTCCGCATCTACGGCCGCCAGATGCAGCGCCAGGTCGCCGACGACCTTCGACGAGGGTGTCACCTTCGGAATACGTCCGAGGATCCGATCCGCGGCGGCGTACATGTCTTCGATCTTCTCGAAGTTGTCCGAAAGACCGAGCGCGATGGCTTGCTGGCGCAGGTTCGAGAGCTGTCCGCCCGGAATCTCGTGCGTGTAGACGCGACCCGTGGGAGACGGCAGGCCGGACTCGAACGGACGGTATGCCGTACGCACGGCATCCCAGTACGGTTCGAGACCGTAGACGGCGTCCGGGTCAAGACCCGTGTCTCGCTCCGTATGAGCCATCGCGGCGACGAGCGCGGAGAGCGACGGCTGCGACGTCGTTCCCGACATCGGGGCAGATGCGGCGTCAACCGCATCGACGCCGGCTCTCGCCGCGGCGAGCAAGGTGGCGAGCTGACCCCCGGGCGTGTCATGCGTGTGCAGGTGCACGGGAAGGTCGAACCGTTCGCGAAGCGCCGCGACGAGCTGCTCGGCCGCCATCGGGCGCAGCAGACCGGCCATGTCCTTGATGGCGAGGACATGCGCCCCTGCTTCAACGATCTGCTCGGCGAGATTCAGATAGTAGTCGAGTGTGAACTTGTCCTCTGCCGGGTTCGTGAGATCGCCCGTGTAGCAGAACGCGACCTCGGCCACGGCGGTTCCCGTCTCGCGGACCGCATCGATCGCCACACGCATCTGGTCCACATCATTCAGCGCATCGAAGATCCGGAAGATGTCCACTCCGGTCGCGGCGGCCTCCTGCACGAATGCCCGCGCGACCTGAGCCGGGTAAGGCGTATATCCGACGGTGTTCTGCCCGCGGAGCAGCATCTGGATCGGCACGTTCGGCATCGCTTCGCGCAGAGCGGCGAGCCGATGCCAGGGATCTTCGCTCAGAAAACGAAGCGCGACGTCGTAGGTCGCACCGCCCCAGGCTTCTACGGAGAGCAGCTGGGGAGTGAGCCTCGCCACGTACGGTGCAGCCGCCACGAGATCCTTGGTGCGTACGCGAGTGGCGAGCAGCGACTGATGCGCGTCGCGGAAGGTCGTCTCGGTCACCGCGAGCGCCGTCTGCTTCCGAAGCGCCTTCGCAAAGCCCTCCGGTCCGAGCTCCAGAAGCTTCTGCCGTTGCCCCTCCGGGATCGGCGAGGCGAGGTCGAGGGCCGGGAGCTTGACGGCTGGCTCGATCGAGGCGGGACGAACGCCATTCGGCTGGTTCACCGTCACATCTGCGAGATACTGCAGCATGCGCGTTGCGCGATCCTTCGGCTTATTCAGCGTCAGGAGGCCGGGGCGCTCTTCGATAAACGCGGTCGACACGTCCCCGGCCTGGAAATCCGGGTCGTCGAGGACGGCCTGCAGGAAGGGGATGTTGGTAGCCACACCGCGGATGCGGAATTCGGCGAGTGCGCGACGCGCCCGTACGACGGCCGCGTTGAAGTCGCGTCCGCGACAGGTGAGCTTCGCGAGCATCGAGTCGAAGTGGGGGCTGATATGCGCACCCGGGTTGATCGTTCCACCGTCGAGACGCACGCCGCCGCCGCCCGGAGAACGATACGTGGTGATGCGACCGAGGTCGGGACGGAAGCCGTCTGCCGGATTCTCCGTCGTGATCCGGCACTGCAGGGCAGCCCCACGCAGGTGGATCTGGTCCTGGGTCAACCCGAGATCGGCAAGCGTCTCCCCTGCGGCGATGCGCATCTGCGACTGCACCAGATCGATGTCGGTGACCTCTTCGGTGACCGTGTGCTCGACCTGGATCCGGGGATTCATCTCGATGAATACGTGCTCGCCGGCACGCTCACCCTCCGTGTCGAGCAGAAACTCGACCGTCCCGGCATTCTCATAGCCGATGCTCTTGGCAAATGCGATCGCGTCGCGCGTCAGGGCATCCCGCACCTCGGGGGCGAGGTTCGGCGCCGGTGCGATCTCCACGACCTTCTGATGTCTGCGCTGCACCGAGCAGTCACGCTCATACAGATGCACGGTGGCTCCGGTTCGGTCGGCGAGAACCTGCACCTCGATGTGGCGAGGCCGGAGCACCGCCTGCTCGATGAACATCGTGGCATCGCCGAACGCGCTCTCCGCTTCGCGCATCGCGGACTCGAGCGCCGCACGCAGATCCTCCTCGCGCTCTACTCGACGCATCCCGCGGCCGCCGCCGCCGGCGACGGCCTTTGCGAACACCGGGAACCCGATCTCTCTCGCGCCCTCGATCAGTGCGTCGAGATCGGTTGACGGAGGCGTCGAACGCAGCACCGGAACACCTGCGGCGATCGCATGCTCTTTCGCCGCCACCTTATTGCCCGCCATTTCGAGCGCCTGCTTGCCCGGCCCGATGAAGGTAATTCCCGCGGCTTCTGCAGCGGCCGCGAGTTCCGGGTTCTCGGAGAGAAAACCGTACCCCGGATAGATCGCATCGCACCCAGCTTCGCTTGCCACGCGCACGATCTCTGCGACATCGAGATACGCCCGAACCGGGTGTCCCTCGGTACCGATCAGATACGCCTCGTCCGCCTTGAGACGGTGCAGCGAATTGCGATCCTCGTAGGGAAACACGGCAACTGTGCCTGCTCCCAGCTCGTTGGCCGCGCGAAACGCGCGGATAGCGATCTCACCACGATTGGCAACCAGAATCTTTTTGAACACGGAACTCCTCTGTATCATGCCCAGCCTGCTGAAATCTGCCCGAGGTTCAGCCTACACGCACGTAGATTCCAGATATATTCCGTGCGCTTCCCAGAAAAGACCCGCAAAGCGTTCGCTCTCCGCAGCATTCTTTGCCTAGAAGCGGAACGCCCCCGTAAACTGAGTGGGTGCATGTTCTTAGTGTGAGCTCCCTCAAGGGCGGCGTCGGAAAGACCACGGTAGCCCTCGGGCTGGCTTCTGCCGCGTTTTCGCGCGGCCTGCGTACCCTGGTTGTCGATCTCGACCCGCAGTCCGACGTGTCCACTGGCATGGACGTGAATCCGGAAGGGTACGCCAACATCGCCGACGTGCTCGAGAAGCCGAAGTCGATCCGCTCTGCCATCGCCCCGAGCGGCTGGAATCAGCACTACGAGGGATCGATCGACCTGCTCATCGGCTCCCCGTCGGCCATCAACTTCGACGGACCGCACCCCTCGATCCGTGAGATCTGGAAACTCGAAGAGGCACTCACCGTCGTCGAAAGCGACTACGACCTTGTCATCATCGACTGCTCCCCCTCGCTCAACGCGCTCACCCGTACCGCCTGGGCCGCGAGCGACCGCGTACTGGTGGTGACGGAGCCCGGGCTCTTCGCGGTCTCCGCCGCAGACCGCGCGCTCCGAGCGATCGAAGAGGTGCGTCGAGGGGTGAGCCCGCGGCTCGAACCCCTCGGAATTCTTGTCAACCGCACGCGTCCGCAGTCGATGGAGCACCAGTTCCGCATCAAGGAGCTGAAGGAGCTTTTTGGCCCGCTCGTGCTTTCGCCTCAACTGCCGGAGCGCACGTCGCTGCAGCAAGCGCAGGGCGCAGCAAAGCCCGTGCACCTCTGGCCGGGCGAGACCGCCCAGGAGATGGCGTCGTACTTCGACAACGTGCTCGATCAGGTTGCCCGATCCGCAGACCTTGTGATGAAGCCCGCGACGCACCACTCTCGACCCACCGCAACCACTGTTCTGCCTGAGAGCGAGCCCGTCGGCGACGATACCGCCGTCACGGATCACGCAGAGGACGACTGAACGCCCCATGCCCTGATCGGCGGGATCCTGCGCCGCACCAGGAGTATCGCGAAGCATGTCTTCGGCGAGAGACCGGAGGCAGACCGGGGCTGACCGCGGGAGCAGGGGCGCCCATCCGCTGAGACGGGCCGACCGGCCCGAGCACCGTCGCCTGTGCGGCGCTGCTGACGACTACGAGATCTTGCGAGCCTCGCGTCGAGCAGCCAGTTCGTCGAGCTGATCGGCTCCGGAACGTCGCTCGTCGAGGTCGACCAGCGACGTCTCAACTTCTCGCAGCACTTTGCCGACTGCAATGCCGAACACACCCTGGCCTCGGCTCACCAGGTCGATCACCTCGTCGTTCGAGGTGCACAGGTAGACGCTCGCACCGTCGCTCATGAGCGTGGTCTCGGCAAGATCATGCACACCGGATTCACGGAGCTGAGCGACCGCGGTGCGAATCTGCTGCAGGGAGATCCCCGTGTCGAGGAGGCGCTTGACCAGCTTCAGGACGAGGATGTCGCGAAAGCCGTAGAGCCGTTGCGACCCCGAACCGCTCGCGCCCTGCACGGTCGGTTCGACGAGTCCGGTGCGGGCCCAGTAATCGAGTTGGCGGTAACTGATGCCTGCCGCTTTCGCCGCAACCGCACCCTTGAATCCGCCGTCTCGATCGAGCTGCGGGAGTCCGTCGTCGAACAGAATTTGGGGCGAGGAAACGATGGTGGGTGTGTGTGCGAAACCGTCCATCGCGATCCTCTCGTTCCTATTCAATACTCCCTCAACGTTAGCGCCCAAAGCACGTCGAAGCAATTAACCTTCAACTAAAACTTTAGGTGTGTCGCGGCTGAAAAGCAGGGGGCGAATTATCGCCGGAGCCGACGCCGGAGCACGCCACCACGGGCGATCTCCAGCAGCTCCCCCAGCTCGAGTGCGTCCTCGATCGCGCCCGGAGTCGTCCCCTTGACGCCGCGGGCTTCCACCGCCTGCGCAATCAGATCGGCGTCACGCTCTGCGGCCGCACGCATGTTGCGCAGATGTCTCGGCGTCAGACCGAGTTCCGCCAGTTTCAGCAGCGCAGACAGCTCCGCGACTGCCTCATGAGGAAATACCTCGGCAGCCGGCAGCAGACCCGCAGCGATCGCCTCGCCGACGAACCGTGAGTTTGCACCCGTCAATCGCTGCAACTCTTCCCGACTCAACAGTCGCTGCGGAACCAGAATGCTCGACGCACTGCGATTCGAGGCCCCGGGGATCTGCGGATCGCGCCCGGCGTCGATCTCCTCGAGCACTTCGGCGATGACCTTGAGCGGAAGATAGTGCTCTCGCTGCAGCGTCAGAATCAGACGGAGTCGCTCGATGTGCTGTTGCGAAAACTTGCGATACCCGGACTTCGTCCGCTGCGGAGCCACGAGGCCCTGCTCCTCCAGGAAGCGGAGCTTCGACGGAGTCAGGTCGCCGAACTCTCCTTGAAGCCGCTCCAGCACCTGTCCGATGCTGAAGAGGTTCGGGTCGCGCTGGGCTCCCGCCGCTCTCGCTCCCACCTACAGCTGCCCCGGCAGATCAAAACGCGAGGCGAAGAAGGTGAACTTGAACTTGCCCACCTGCACCTCGACGCCGTCGCTCAGTTCGACCTCGGCATCAATACGTTCGCCTCCGCAATAGGTGCCGTTGAGAGAGCCAAGGTCGCGTACCGTGAACCGAGTGCCGGTTCGCCCGAATTCTGCGTGACGCCTCGATACCGTCACATCATCGAGGAAGATGTCGACCTCCGGATGGCGCCCCGCGATCGTTGAGTCTTGATCGAGGAGGAAGCGGGCACCGAAATCCGGACCGCGACGCACCACGAGCAGTGCGGCGCCGGAAGGAAGCGAGTGTACGGCCTCCTGCTCATCGATCGAAAGATCGGTGGCATGAGCGCGGATCATTGAGCTGAGATCCTCACGGAACTGCTGGGTTGCGCGAACCTCAGTCTCGCCGACCCTGTGGGCCTGTTCTTCGTTCGTCACGTGCGGCTCCCCTCTGGGTCTCAGGCAGCCACCTCAGACGGCTGCGGGTCTCTCTACGTTATCGCAGCGGCGGCGGCGGCGCATCTCAATCCCGGCGCGCCGCCCCTTGATTTCGTCCAAGCGGTGTTATACCCGCGCTATCCCCGTTCGTAGCCTTCGAGAAATGCGTAGACCTCGTGAGAATCGACACCGGGAAACGTGCCGGTGGGGAGCGCCGCGAGCAGGCTCGTGGGTGTCGCCGCCTCAGGCCAAGAGGCCGCTTCCCACTTGCGCGTCATCTCATCCGACGCCCTTCGGCAGCAGCGCTCGTCCGGGCAGAACGACTTCGAACGATGTGGCGTCTCCCGCCCACGGAACCAGCGCACGCCGTCGAACGGCACGCCGACGCTGACCGAGTACTGCCCCTCTTTCGCGGTCTCCAGACGGGAAGTGCACCAGTAGGTGCCACCCTCCGCCATATCGGTGTACTGATACCAGGGATTGAACCGGTCCGGCTGGCTGAAGACGCTGCGCGCGGTCCAGTTGCGGCACACCATCGCACCCTCGAGATTGCCGAGCGCATCGGAGGGGAACCTCACACCGTCGTTCTCGTAGGCTTTCACCAACGTGCCCGACTCGTGCACCTTCATGAAGTGCACATCCAGGTCGAGGTGCGTGGTGGCGAGATTCGTGAATCGATGCGCTGCCATTTCGTAGGACACTCCGAATGCGTCACGCAGATCCTCCATCGAAATCTGTCGCTGCTTCTTCGCTTCGCTGAGCGAAGCCACCGCCGCCTGCTCGGGAAGCAGCACCGCTCCGGCGAGGTAGTTGGCCTCGACGCGCTGTCGCAGAAACTCGCCATAGCTGCGCGGTTCCTCGTGTCGGCAGACGATGCTCGCAAGGGCGCGCAGGATCGGGGCTCGCGCGTCTCGCGAGGGCAGGTTCGAGCCGAGGAAGATGCGGCTATTGCGTCGATCGATCACCGACCGCGTCGAGTGCGGCAGGTCTCCGACATAGTGCAGCGTGAAGCCCAGCTTCTCCGCGATGTTCGAGATGGACTGCTGCGAGACCGGCCCCCCGGAGTATCCGACCGAGGCGAGCAGTTGCTGTGCCTCCCGCTCGAACTCCTGGTAATAGTTGCCGCGCACGCGCATCTCCGAGCGGAGCTCGGTGTTCGCACGGCGCGCTTCCTCCGGGGTCGCAGCACGTTCCCGGTGCAGACGCTCGACCTCCTGATGCAGCCCGAGCAATGCCTTCAGCGTCTCGTCCGGGGTCGCCTTCGAGACCCGAATCGGTTGGATCCCCAATGCCGAGAACACCGCACCTCGCTGCGCACGCTCGACCGCGATCTCGAGTGCGGCACGCTCGCTCGGAGCCTCGTCCATCAACAGTTCGTCAACGGTGCATCTGAGGGCGCTGGCCAGCGCCCTCAGCACTGGCAGGCTCGGCTCGCGCTTTCCGTTCTCGATCGCCGAGATCTGGGACGGTGCGCGGTCGATCGCGGCAGCAAGCTGCTCGAGCTTCAGACCCAGCTGCGTCCGTCGTTCGCGAACACGCCGGCCGAGGGTGAGCGCGTCAGCCGTGTCATGCTCGCCCGTGGCAGGAGTGGTTGCGAGCGTGTTCGGCACAGCCGGGAGAGCGTCATATGGGACCATGCATCCATCCTCGCAGACAAAGAGAATTTCGAAAAGCAGAAATATTCGATAATTTCACCCCAGATATGGGCCGAATCTCCCCCTCAACCTCCGTGAAGATGGAAACACCGCACACATCTGACCAAACGGGCAGATCACTGTCACCGAAAGAAAGGGCTGGTCCACCACATGTCTGCAACACTCACCGATACCGGCATCGAGGTCCTGGGCAAGCCATCGCCCCGTTCGGAAGAGATCCTCACCCCCGAAGCCATCGAGTTTCTCGGACAGCTCCACCGTCGCTTCGCGGCACATCGTCACGAGCGCCTCGCCGACCGCCAGCGCCGTCGCTATGAGATCGGCAACGGCCGAGACCCGAAGTTCCGCGAAGATACGCGAGCGATCCGCGAGGATCTGAGCTGGCGCGTCGCCGGCCCCGGCCCCGGCCTGGAAGACCGCCGGGTTGAGATCACCGGCCCGACCGACCCCAAGATGACCATCAACGCGCTCAACTCCGGAGCACGCGTGTGGCTCGCCGATCAGGAAGACGCGACGAGCCCGACCTGGCAGAACGTGATCGGCGGCCAACTCTCACTGTTCGATGCGATTCGCGGCCAGTTGAGCTACACGAGCCCCGAGGGCAAGCACTACGAGGTGACCACGGAGCGTACCCCGACGATCGTGATGCGTCCCCGTGGGTGGCACCTGGTGGAGAAGCACATCCGCTTCACCGATGCGCACGGGCAGTCCGGTGCCGCATCGGGCAGTCTGGTGGACTTCGGGCTCTACGCCTTCCACAACGCCAAGCAGCTCATCGAGAACGGCAGCGGTCCCTACTTCTACATCGCCAAGCTCGAGTCGAGCGAGGAAGCGAAGCTGTGGGACGACGTATTCTCATTCACCGAGGAGTACCTCGGGATCGATCACGGCACGATCCGAGCAACCGTCCTCATCGAAACGCTTCCCGCGGCATTCGAGATGGAGGAGATCCTCTATGTCATGCGCGACCACATCGCGGGCCTGAACGCAGGCCGCTGGGACTACATCTTCTCGATCATCAAGAACTACCGCGGCCGCGGCGCACGGTTCGTGCTGCCCGACCGCAGCGAGGTCACGATGACGGTGCCGTTCATGCGCGCCTACACCGAGCTGCTCGTGAAGACCAGTCACAAGCGCGGAGCCCACGCAATCGGAGGAATGAGTGCGTTCATCCCGAACCGCCGCGACCCAGAGGTCACTGCGCGCGCGGAGGAGAGGGTTCGCGCAGACAAGCATCGCGAGGCGAACGACGGCTTCGATGGCACCTGGGTCGCTCACCCCGACCTGATCCCCATCGCGCAGGCAGAATTCGACGCGGTACTGGGAGAGCGGCCGAATCAGGTGGATCGCCAGCGCGACGAGGTCGACGTGACCGCCGCGCAGCTACTCGACGTGCACATCGGTCGAGAGATCACCGACGCCGGCGTCCGAGACAATGTCTCAGTAGCCATCCGCTACATCGAAGCCTGGTTGCGTGGCTTCGGTGCAGTCGCCATCGACAATCTGATGGAAGATGCAGCGACCGCGGAGATCAGCCGCTCGCAGATCTGGCAGTGGATCCACCAAGACCAGTCGACGGCTGAGGGCACGCGAATCACCCGCGGCTGGGTGCGCGAACTCGTCGGGTCCGAGATCGCTGGTTTCGAGCGATTCGAGGGCGACCGGTACGACGACGCCGCCGATCTGTTCGAGGACGTGGCACTCGGCGACGCGTTCCCCACGTTCCTCACGGTTCCCGCATACAGCCGGTACCTCGTGGACAACTAGATCACCAAGGACGCGGGGAGGGGTTCGGGTACGCTGCCCGAACCCCTCCCCGCGTGGCGCGGGCCCGACGCAGACGGATCGCCCCTGAGCGCCGCCGCCGAGTGGCCAAGACTCGGTGGAACTAGTGAATCCGCTCAGAGCGCTCGACCGCGGGGGCGAGCTCGTCGATGACCAGCGACTCGTCATCAAGCTGTCCAGTGCGATAGGCGGCACGACCGACCATGTGCGCGGCAATGGGAGCAGTCAGCGCCTGGAAGACGAAGACGGGAAGCAGCGCCAGCAGCGTCATCCAGGAGCGGTCGTGCAACGCAATCGCAGCGATCACGAGCAGCAGCCCAAAGATCTGCGGCTTCGTGGCGGCATGCAGGCGGCTCAGCACATCCGGGAATCGAAGCAGGCCCACCCCCGCTGCGACCGAGAATCCGGCAGCAGCGATGAGGCAGACCAGCGAAAGCGCATCGAGCACCGTCTCATACATGGCCGGTCTCCGATCCTCGAGGCGAAACTTCACTCGGCTCCACCTGTGTCGTGGCACGACGCCGAACATATCGAGCGACCACGATGGTGGCGAGCACGGCAGTCGCAGCAATGGCCACCATGATCGGGATGTTCTCCGTGTTGCCGCGGAGGGCCATATGGCTGCCGATCGCGAGCATCAACGTGGTGAGCAGCACATCGGAGGCAACCATTCGGTCAAGGATCGTCGGGCCTCGCACGATGCGGATGAGCGCAGCGAACGCGGTCAGCGCAAGACCCACGATGACGATGACGGTCGCGATGGTCTGGAACAGGCTCACGGCAAGGCCTCCACTTCTTTTCGCGACCCGAGCACACGAATCAGCAATTGCTCGATGTACCTCGTCTGCGCTCGCATGCGCCGGATCTCGCGCTGAGTCGGCGTGTTCAGCACATGCAGGTACAGCGTCGAGCCGAAGCGATCCACCTCGACCACCAGCGATCCCGGAATCAACGAGATCGTCATCGAGACCAGCGTCAGGATGAAGTCCGATCCGGTCCGGAGCCGAACGGCGATGATCGCGGTCCTCGGCGGCGGGCCGGGTCGGAACGCGAGCCAGGCCACCTGCACCGAGGCCACCGCGAGGTGCCAAAAGAAATAGCCCAGATAACGCAGTGCCCACCAGGCGTTGAATCGGCCCGCGAGCACGACGGGGGGCAAGTAGAAGAGTCGCATTGCGACGATCGACACCACGATCCCGCTCAGCAACGAGAGCCAGGAGAACTCCCGCCAGAGGAGCATCCAGGTCAGCAGCAACCCGATCAGCAACGGGAGCTCATGCAGGCGCAGGAGCGGCCATTCCTTGCGCTCGCGAGATCCTGTGCCCCGGCTCATGAGGAATCACCCCCTCGGGAGTCACGAGGATCGTAGCCCTCTGCCCGGTTGTTCCCGCTTCCGCTTCCAATCTCGACGGGGTTCCCGAGCACATCGTCGACCAGCAGCTCGGACTGCGCGAGTCGCTCCCCCGCCCGCACCGAGTACGCGTACAGCGGGCCCGCAAAGAACGTGAGCAGCAGGCTGACGCCGACCATGCCCGCGGTCGCCGCAATCATGAGTGCCGGGGTCTCTCGCTGCTCCTGGAGCGGAAGTGCGTCAGGTGCATCGTGCAGGCGCTCGATCAAGGCGGTCTCCCGCCCCTGCAGCATGAGCCCTTCCGGAGTGTTCGGCACCGGCGCGTTCGAGCCGCCGAGGGCCGCCGCGCGCGTGCGCCAGAACGCGAGGCTCCAGGTGCGAGCCAACGCGTAGAGGGTCAGCAGCGAGACGAGGGCCCCGACGCCCATCAGCCAATATGCGCCCGGAGTTCCGAGTTCGGCCGCGGCCGTAAACAGGCCGAGCTTGCCGATGAACCCAGAGAACGGAGGGATGCCGCCGAGATTGAGCATCGGAATGAAGAAGAGGACGGCGATGACGGGTGCCGCACGGAGCATGCCGCCGAGCGACGTGAGCGACGTCGTACCCCCGTGGCGCTCGATGAGGCCGACCGCGAGAAAGAGCGTGGTCTGCACAATAATGTGATGGGCAATGTAGTAGATGGTCGCCGCGTACCCGGCACTCGTGGCCATTCCGATGCCGAAGATGAGATAGCCGATGTGACTGATCAGCGTGAATGACAGCAGACGCTTGATGTCGAGTTGGGAGATCGCGCCGAGAATTCCCACGACCAGCGTGAACGCGGCTACGACCAGGAGCAACCCGTCGACACTCGAATACGGGAAGAGCTGTGTCTGGGCTCGAATGATGGCGTAGACGCCGACCTTGGTGAGAAGCCCAGCGAACACCGCAGTGACCGGAGCCGGAGCCGTCGGATACGAGTCCGGCAGCCAGAACGCGAGCGGGAAGATCGCGGCCTTGATGCCGAATGCGACCAACAGCGCGAGGTTCAGCATCAGCTGAATGTTCGACGGCAACTCCGCAATGCGCAGGGTGAGCTGGGCGATGTTGACCGTTCCGGTCGCTGCGTAGACGAGAGCGATCGACACCAGGAAGAGAATGGAAGAGACGAGCGAGACGACGACATAGGTCACTCCAGCACGAATACGTGGCCCGGTACCACCGAGCGTGATGAGCACGTAGCTCGCCACGAGGAGGATTTCGAACCCGACGTAGAGGTTGAACAGGTCCCCCGCGATGAACGCATTGCAGACGCCCGCGCCGAGGACGAGATAGGTCGGATAGTAGATGGAGACCGGGGTCTCGTCATCGCCGTCCGCAAGCCCCTGCCCCAGCGAGAAGAGCAGCACGCCCAGCAGCACCACCGCCGACACGGTGAGCATGAGCGCACTCAGGCGATCCACGACCAGTGAGATGCCGAACGGAGCGGCCCAGCCTCCGACCTGCATCACCAGCGTGCCCTGCTGGTCGACGATCCACATGAATGCACCGCTCAGCGCGACCACTGCGGTAAGCGCGACCACGGTGATCAGCTGCTGGGCTCTGCGGCGACCGGGCAGCGCGAGCGCGAGCGCCGCGCTGCTCAGCGGAATCAATACGACGAGGGGCACGAGGGAGATCATCGGTCCTCCTCCTGATCATCGTCTGCGTCGCTATCGGTGAACTCGGGCGTCTTCTCGAGCTCCTCGTCCGTGACCTCCTCGGTGGTGAGCGTCTCCGCTTCAACCAGCTCGAGATCGTGCGCGTCATCGACCACCGCGTCCTCGTCCTCGCGAGCGAGTCGCCAGCTGCGGTAGATGAGTGCGAGCATGAATGCGCTCACCCCGAAGGTGATCACGATCGCGGTCAAGATGAATGCCTGCGGGAGCGG
Source organism: Leucobacter soli (assembly GCA_040394175.1). GTDB lineage: Bacteria > Actinomycetota > Actinomycetes > Actinomycetales > Microbacteriaceae > Leucobacter > Leucobacter soli_A. The sequence goes on from JBEBSS010000050.1 coordinate 13,752, forward strand.
ATCGCTCATCTCCAATGGTTCGGCCTCGCCATAGATGGGTGCGGCGCCGAACGCGCCCGAGGTCAGGAAAATCAGCAGGTTCGTGGCGTTGCCCACGAGCAGGAAGCCGAGCAGCACTCGGGTCAGACTGCGGTCCAGCAGAAGATAGACGCCGACCGAGAAGAGGACGACCATCACCGCGACGAGCACGAGAGGCATGGAGAGCGTCACCGCGCACCACCTCCGTCCACAGCGGTCTCATCGAGAGCCGTCTCGAGATCGCTCTCTTCCTGCTTGTCGATCTCCGCGCCGAGGCTGCGCAGCACATCGAGCACGAGCCCGAAGACCACGAGGTACACACCGATGTCGAAGAGCGTCGAGGTGACGAGGGGCAGCGTGCCGAGAGGCCCGAGGTCGAGGTCGATCCATGCCGAGGCGAGCGCCGCCTGTCCGAAGAAGAGCGGCAGGATCGCCATCGTCGAAGCGAGCGCGAGACCTGCGCCGAGGATCCTTCCGGCGTCCACCGGGACCGTGGCACCGAGTTCATCTCGCCCACCCGTCAAGTAGCGGGCGACGAGGGCGAGTCCCGCAACCAGCCCTCCCGCGAATCCTCCGCCCGGGGCGTTATGGCCGACGAGCAGTAGGTAGAAGGAGAGCAGGATCAGGGCGTGGAAGATCAAGCGCACCACGACCTCGAGCAGAATCGACCGCCTGGAGGGATCGAGGTTCCTCCCTGCGAGCAACCATGTGCGACGCTCGACGGGATCGTTCGGATCGTCGACTCGCTGAATGAGCGCCTGCACCTGCTTCCTCGCATCTTTGCGGCTCAGCTTCGGCAGGGTGTCGACCCTCGTGCTGAGGAAGACGAGCGACGCCACACCGGTCGCTGCTGCCAGAATCACTGAGAGCTCGCCGAAGGTGTCCCAGCCGCGGATATCGACGAGCATCACGTTGACCACGTTCGACCCGTGGCCCCCGGAATAGGCGAGCTCGGGAAGCAGGAGCGAGATGGGATCGGCCACACGAGCGTTGAGCGCGATGAGGGCCAGCGCGCCGATGGTGAGGCCGATCGAGGCGCCGATGAGGGCTCGGACCCAGCGCTTCCATCGATTTGCACGAAGGCCGATGCGTTGTGGAAGCCTGCGGATCACGAGCACGAATGCGATCAGGGTGACTGTTTCGACGAGAACCTGCGTCAGCGCCAGATCGGGGGCACCGTGCAGCACGAATATCGCGGCCATGCCGTAGCCGGTGATACCGACGAGGACCACCGCTTGGAACCGGGTCTGCGCACGCATCGCGAAGCAGGCCGCCAAGATCATGATGGCGGCGATCGGAATCTGCACAGGCGAGGTGAACAACGGCATACCGGCGGGCAGTTGTCCGGTTGCGAGCAGCGTACCGCCCAGCGTCACAGCCGTCACAGAGAGAATGACCGCGAGGTAGAACGGCAAGGAGCCCCGTTGGGTGAGCGAGGTGAGTCTGACTGCGACGACGTCGAGCCAGTGCGTCAGCAACCAGTACACGTGGGAGGCGGAGAATCGCTCGGGCACCATCGTGATGGTCCTCGTGCTGCGAATAAGCACGAGCGCGAGCAATGTGCCGAGGGCGAGCACCAGTGCGGACGCCCCGAGCGCGGGAGTGAACCCGTGCCAGAGCGCAAGATGCTCTGCACCGCTGTTCGGGAGCGCACGCTGCAGCAGCGCGTCGAATCCCGGTGCGGCCAGACCGCCCACCACGGTCAAGCCGACAAAGATAGCCGGAGTGATGAGGGTCGACGGGGTATCACTGTGCACGATCGTGCAGAGTTGGACTTCGCGCTTGGTGGCGAAGGTTCCCCAGACGAACCTGATCATGTAGGCGACTGTCAGCACGCTGCCGAGTATCGCGACGGCGAACGCGAGCACCGCGATGGGCAGGGTCTGCCCCACCTTGAGCAGTTCGGTGAATGCAGACTCCTTGGCGACAAATCCGATGAAGGGCGGCACCCCCATCATGCTCAGGGAAGCGAGGAGGGCGACGAGCGCAAGTCCTGGCGCCTGTCGCCAGAGGCCGCTCAGCCGCCGAAGGTCTCTCGTCCCGGTGCGATGATCGACGATGCCGACGACCAGGAAGAGTGGCGCTTTCGCGAGCGCATGTGCAAATAGCAGGGCCAGGCCGGCGAATTCGACACGAGGATCCGCAACGCCGAAGACCATCACCAGGAGTCCGAGCTGACTCACGGTGCCGTGAGCGACAATCAGTTTGATGTCGTATTGACGAAGTGCGCGGATCCCTCCGTGCAGCATGGTGATCGCCCCGAGGATGACGAGGGTCTCCCGATAGCCGGGGACGTCGGCGAAGCCGGTGCCGAGTCTGGCGATGAGGTACACGCCTGCTTTGACCATGGCGGCAGCATGCAAATAGGCGCTCACGGGTGTGGGCGCGGCCATGGCGCCTGGCAACCAGAAGTGGAAGGGGAAGATCGCCGATTTCGAGAGCGCACCTACGAGCACGAGGAACACCGAAACCGTGGCGATGGTCCCCTCTGGGGGCGCAGCGAGTATTTCGGAAAGGTTCGCGGTTCCGCTGAGCGTTGCGAGGATCACCAGGCCGACGAGCATGACGAGTCCGCCGGCGGTCGTCACCATGAGCGCCTGCAGCGCAGCCGCGCGGCTGGTGCGCCGTTTGAACGCGTGTGCGATCAGCAGGAACGAGAATACGGAGGTGGCTTCCCAGAAGACAAAGAGCAGGTAGACATTGTCGGCCAGAACCAGGCCGAGCATGCTCGCAGCGAAACCCAGGAACACAGAAGCGAACCTGGCAAGCCCCTCTTCAACATCGTCGAAGTAGTTCCGGCAGTAGATCAGCACGAGTGTTCCCGCACCGCTGACGAGCAGCGCGAAGAGCCAGGAAAGCTGGTCCATGCGGAAAGTGAGGTCGAGGCCCAGCTGCGGCAGCCACGTGAGATGCTCGACGACGACTTCTTGGTTCGCGCCGAGAGGCAGCAGAACGCCGAATGCAACTGCAGGAGGGATCGCCGCGATCAGGAATCCGTTGCTCTGCAGACGCTTGACGATGGGGTGGATAAGGAGAGCAGAGAACGAGAGCGCGAGCAGCAGCGTCGCTAACGTTCCCATACGCATCCTCCGTCCCAACTCCGCCTGAGTATCTCGTCCATTCTATCGGAGGACACGCTCCCCCGAGGCCACTTGGCGCGGTCAAGGCCATACGGAGAAACAAAAAAGGGGCCGACCCGAAGGTCGGCCCCTATCTGAAAAGAGGTCCGGCGGTGTCCTACTCTCCCACACCCTCCCGAGTG
>JBEBSS010000051.1:0-16765 GCA_040394175.1 Leucobacter soli
CTGCTCGTCGACGGCGACAAGGTGACCACCGACCCCGCGAAGCTGGCAAAGGTGAAGGTGACCGCCGAGGTACTCAACGACCTCCGTGGCCCGAAGATCATCATCCAGAAGTACAAGAACAAGACCGGTTACAAGAAGCGCCAGGGCCACCGTCAGGACCTGACTCGCATCAAGGTCACTGGCATCAAGTAACCCGTTCCGGGCACTTACCTAAGGAGTAGAGACTCATGGCACATAAAAAGGGCGCGAGCTCGACCCGCAACGGTCGCGACTCGAATGCACAGCGTCTTGGCGTGAAGCGCTTCGGCGGTCAGCAGGTGAACGCAGGCGAGATCATCGTTCGCCAGCGTGGCACTCACTTCCACCCCGGCGTGAACGTCGGCCGTGGCGGGGACGACACCCTGTTCGCTCTTGCAGCTGGCTCGGTCGAGTTCGGTGCGAAGGGTGGCCGCAAGGTCGTCAACATCGTCGCTGCTGCGTAAGCGGTCGACTACGGCGAGGCGGGCTTCGGCTCGCCTTTTGCCGTTTCCGGGGCCATTGCGCTTCGGATCACAGTTCTGAGAGGGGAAGCGGCATGGTAACGTTCGTCGATCAGGTGCAGGTGCATCTGCAAGCGGGTCGCGGCGGCAACGGCTGCGTGTCGGTTCGTCGCGAGAAGTTCAAGCCGCTCGCTGGCCCGGACGGCGGTGCTGGCGGACACGGTGGCGACATCGTGATCCTCGCCGACCCCCAGGTCACGACCCTGCTCGAGTATCACCGCAGATCGCACCGGAACGCCGAGAACGGCGGCTACGGTGCCGGTGGGTACCGGGATGGCAGCGATGGTGCCGAACTCGTGCTCTCGGTGCCCATCGGAACCGTCGTGAAGAACGATGCCGGCGACGTGCTCGCAGACCTCACCGACGCAGGGAGCCGCTATCTCGCCGCGAAGGGCGGCGTTGGAGGCCTCGGGAACAACGCGCTGGCGAGCCCGAAGCGCAAGGCGCCCGGCTTTGCCCTGCTCGGCACCGAGGGCAATCAAGCCACCCTCACGCTCGAACTCAAGACGATCGCCGACGTCGCCCTCGTGGGCTATCCTTCGGCAGGCAAGTCCAGCCTGATCGCCGCGCTCAGCGCGGCGCGGCCGAAGATCGCCGACTATCCGTTCACGACGCTGCACCCGAACCTCGGAGTCGTCGAGGTGGGGGACCACCGCTTCACCGTCGCCGATGTTCCCGGCCTCATCGAGGGCGCAAGTGAAGGCAAAGGGCTCGGCCTCGATTTTCTCAGGCATGTCGAGCGCTGCAGCGCTCTGCTGCACGTACTGGACTGCGCGACGCTCGAACCAGGCCGCGATCCACTCTCCGATCTCGAGGTGATTCGCCGTGAGCTCGCTGCCTACCCCGTGCCGGAGGGGCAGACGCCGCTGCTGGAACGTCCGCAGCTCGTCGCGCTGAACAAGATCGATGTGCCCGAGGCGCGAGAGCTCGCAGACTTCGTGCGCCCCGAGCTCGAAGCTCAGGGGTATCGCGTGTTCGAGATCTCGGCGACCTCGCATGAGGGCCTGCGCCAGCTGGGCTTCGCGCTCGGCGGTCTCGTGGACACGGCGCGTGCCGCGGCCGCCGTCGCGGCCGAGGCCTCGCCCCGGATCGTGCTGCGCCCGAGGGCCGTGAACGATGGCGGGTTCCGAGTCGTCGCCGAAGGCGGCACCTACGGCACGCTCTACCGCGTGCTCGGCGAGAAGCCGGAGCGATGGGTCGCTCAAACCGATTTCACCAACGATGAAGCCGTCGGATACCTGGCCGACCGACTGCAGAAGATCGGCATCGAGGACGCCTTGGTCAAGGCCGGTGCCGTTGCCGGGTCGACCGTTGTGATCGGCCCCGGCTCGGGCGTCGTCTTCGACTGGGAGCCGACCTTGACCACGGCTGCCGAGGTCCAGGTGGGCTCGCGAGGCAGCGATCCTCGGATCGGCTTCAATGAACGACGAACGAACAAGGAACGTCGGGACACCTATCACGACATGATGGATGCGAAGGCGGAAGCACGCGCCGAGCTCGAGCGCGAGCGCGAAGCAGGGATGTGGGAAGAGGACTGATGATCGCAGGGGGATCCAGCGACGGTGCAGCGCAGACGACGAAGCACGCCGCGTCGCCTCGTTTCGCGGGGAAGCGTGTCGTCGTCAAGGTGGGCTCCTCTTCGGTGAGCGGTGAGAATTCCGCACAGATTCCGCATCTGGTCGATTCCCTTGCTCGGCTCCATCGTGCAGGCAGCGAGGTCATCCTCGTGTCGAGCGGCGCGATCTCCACCGGTGTCCCGTTCCTGCGTCTCGACGTGCGACCCGATGACCTGGCGACGCAGCAGGCCGCGGCTGCTGTCGGACAGAACATCCTCGTCAACCGGTACCAGCGAGCGCTCACCGTGCACGAGATCATCGCGGGACAGGTGCTGCTCACCGCCAGCGACATGGAGAACGATACGCACCGCATCAACGCGAAGCGAGCGCTTGAACGCTTGCTGCAACTCGGGATCCTGCCGATCATCAATGAGAACGATACCGTCGCCACGCACGAGATCCGCTTCGGGGACAACGATCGGCTGGCGGCGCTCGTCGCCCGCCTGATCCGTGCGGATCAGTTGGTTCTCCTGTCCGATGTCGACGCCCTCTACACGGCGCCTCCCGAGACCCCCGGGGCGACGAGGATCGCGCACGTCCCGTACGGTGACGAGCTCGAAGGCGTGGAGATCGGAGCGGCACAATCCGGTTGGGGCACCGGAGGCGCGGCGACGAAGGTTCAGGCCGCCCGTCTTGCTGCAGCGGCGGGCACCTCGGTGCTGTTGACCGAAACTCGGCTGCTGGCCGCGGTGCTCGACGGGTCCGCGCACGGGACCGTGTTCGAGCCGGCTCCCAGTGAGGTCGACGTGGCCCGCTCCTAGGCAGTGCATCCCCTAGAATTGGGGTATGAGCAACGATGCATTCCTCGAGAAGCTGACGCGAGCGCGTGCGGCTTCGCGCAGCCTGGCCACTGCTACTACCGCGCAGAAGAACGCTGCCCTCGCGGCGATCGCCGATGCCATCGAGGCTGCAGTTCCAGAGGTCATCGCGGCGAACGAACTCGACCTTGCCCGCGGTCGCGAGCAGGAGATCGGCGAGGGATTGCTCGACCGCCTACTGCTCGACGAACCCCGGTTGATCGGGCTCGCGAATGCGGTGCGCGAGGTGATCGGCATCCCGGATCCGGTCGGCGAGGTGGTTCGCGGCAGCACGCTGGCGAACGGAGTCCAGCTCACGCAGGTGCGCGTGCCGTTCGGGGTGGTCGGCGCGATCTACGAGGCCAGGCCGAACGTGACGGTGGACATCGCGGCGTTGGCGCTCAAGAGCGGCAACGGTGCGGTGCTCCGCGGCGGTTCAGCTGCCGAGAACTCGAACCGGATTCTCGTCGAGCTGATCCAGCGCGCGATCAGCAGCACCGAACTCGATGGGGACATCGTGCAGACGATCGACGAGTTCGGACGCGAGGGGGCAGCGAGACTCATGCGCGCCCGCGGTTACATCGATGTGCTGATTCCGCGGGGATCTGCTGGCTTGATCTCGACCGTGGTGCAGGAGTCGACGGTTCCGGTGATCGAGACAGGCTCCGGTCTGGTGCACGTCTTCGTGGACGCCAGCGCAGACGAGGCGAAGGCGCTTGCGATCGTCAAGAACTCGAAGACGCATCGCCCGAGTGTGTGCAATGCGGCCGAGACGCTGCTCGTGCACCGGGATGCGGCGGATCGGCTTCTGCCGAAGCTGGCGTCGGTGCTGCTCGATGAGCAGGTCTCCCTCTTCGGCGACGCGGCCTCTCGATCGCTGAACTCGGGCATCGCCGAAGCAGACGAGGAGGTGTGGTCGACCGAGCACCACGCACTCGAGATGGGCGTGAAGATCGTTGACTCCCTGGACGAGGCACTGGCTCATATCGAACGGTACTCGACGCGGCACACCGAGTCGATCGTGACGGAAGACTACGAGAACGCTCAGCGCTTCTTGGCGGAGGTGGATTCGGCGGTAGTCATGGTCAACACTTCGACGCGCTTCACGGATGGGGGAGAGTTCGGGTTCGGTGCCGAGGTCGGCATCTCCACGCAAAAGCTGCACGCGCGAGGCCCGATGGGACTGCCCGAGCTCACCAGCACCAAGTGGCTCGTACGCGGCAACGGTCAGATTCGCTGACCGGCGCGCGCGCCTGGCGCTGCGCCAGGTGCCTGGCGCGGATGTCAGGCCAAACCCGCTAGACTATGTTCATTCAACAAACGTTCTCATCGCAGGGGTATTGATGTCTGTTCTCGCCACGATCGCTGTTGCCGCCGAAGAGGCGCACCACCTCAACGAGCTGTGGATGCCGGCTCCGTTGTTCGGCGTCGTCATGCTCGTGCTGTTCCTTGCGTGTGCCGGGGTGACATACAGCTTCCGCGACGTGGCAAACCGGCACGCAGAGAAGGCCGAGGCCTACGCTCGTGAGCACGGCGCTCAGCAGCACCACTGAGGCGGTGGCGCCGAGGCGCCGCATCGGGGTGATGGGCGGCACATTCGACCCGGTGCATCACGGGCACTTGGTTGCGGCGAGCGAAGTTGCCGCCAAGTTCGAGCTTGATGAGGTCATCTTCGTCCCCACTGGCATTCCCTGGCAGAAGACCAAGGTGAGTCCCGGGGAGCACCGGTACCTGATGACGGTCATCGCGACGGCCTCGAACCCCAGGTTCACGGTGAGTCGAGTCGATATCGACCGAGATGGACCGACCTATACGGTCGACACTCTGAGAGATCTGCGCGCACAGTACCCCGATGACGACCTCTTTTTCATCTCGGGTGCGGATGCCGTGGCGCAAATCGTGAGCTGGAAAGACAAAGACGAACTCTGGGATCTGGCGCATTTCATTGGAGTTTCCCGACCCGGGCATGAGCTCTCGCTTTCAGGATTATCGGGCGAGCACGTAAGCTTGTTAGAAGTGCCTGCATTGGCGATCTCATCGACTGACTGTCGCAGCCGTGTGGCTCGCGGCCATCCGGTCTGGTATTTGGTACCTGACGGAGTCGTGCAATACATCGCCAAGCACCGCTTGTACATCGATGGAAGTGACTGACGCATGACTGACCAAGACGAAAACCGCCCGCTGAGCCGGCGCGAACTCCGTCTGCGCGAAATGGCCGCGGCTGGGGTTGCCGCTGTGGAGCCTTCGCCGGCGCCCCCTGCTGAAACCTCGGCTGGTACTCCGGGTTCCGCGGGGTCTTCCGCCGAGATCGATATTCCTCTGTTCGATGAGAACGGACGCCAGCGCAGTCGTCGTGAGCTTCGCGAACTCCGGGAACGAGCAATCGCCGAGCTGTCGGCCGAGGCGGCCGCTGCTGGCTCCGAGACGTCCCCGGACACCGGTGCCGAACAACTCGACGAGACGCTGAGCGAACTCGGTCTCTCGGACGCCGTGGTGCTCGAAGAGTCGGCCGCTGACGAACACGTCGCAGCAGCGGTTCCTGCGGATGCCTCAGACTTCGACGCGCTGCTCCGGGAGGCGACAGCCCAGGAGGCAGCGGCTCTCGAAGAGGCGGAGCGTGAGTCCGGTGCCGAGGAAACGCTCGACGACGCCGTCGCTGAGGTAGATCCGGCATCGGCCACAGCCCCCGGGCTCGATGACCATGAGGTGGAACCTGACGCGGCCGTCGATGCTGCTCCCGCGGTCGAAGACGAATCCGGACCGGATCCCGAGGGGGAGTCCACCGCAGCAACCGGGGACGATCTCGCAGAGTCCGAAGTCGCTGGAGAAGAAGCAGTGGCTGCGGCTGAGGTCGAGCCTGACGCCGGGGGAGGAACCGAGCTCGTCGTCGAGGCGACGGATGAGCTCGTCACCGACGCGGTATCCGAGGTCGACGTCGCGGCCGATGCCGGGCCCGTTTCGGCGGACTCGGCGTCGATCGAACCGGAGGAAGAGGTCGAGGCCGACCCCGAGGCACTCGCCGCGCCGGTTGCCGCATCGACAGGTCAGTCGTATTCGTTCCCGGACATCGCACCTCTGGATGAGGGGCAATCGATCTTCGACGATCCCGCGCTTCGCGTGATGGGGGCCGCCGCGGCCGCGCAACCCGATCCCGAGGCCGCCGGTGGGGGAGATTTCGACGACCTCATCACTCGCGCCGTGGCTCAGGAAGGCGCGACGAGCACGACGAACACGTCTGCGCTGATCTTGCCGACGATGCCCGAGTCGGACGCGCTCTCGGGCCCGCTTGGCGAAACCGGCGAACTCTACATCACGGGATCCTTCGACCTTCCCAAGTCGCTCAGCGAAACCGGCGGGCATGCGTCACTGCATGACTCGATCGACGCAGAGCACTTCGATGAACTCGGCTTCACGGATGCCGCGCCCACCGGCATGATGGCTCCGGTCTCGGCGTCTCGCGCGGTGAGCGCGCGTGGCACGCAGGGAGCGATCGTGTCCGAAGCGTCGAAGGACAAGAGCAAGCTCCCGGTGGTGCTGATTGCCACCGGCGGCGTTCTCGTCCTGGGGGCGACCGGATTGATCGTGTGGGCAGCGGCGAGCGGATTGTTCGGATGAGCGCCAACGTCGCCGAGTCGACACTCGAGAGCGTGCGTCTCGCGGTCCGTGCAGCCGACGACACGGGGGCCACGGCTCCTGTCGCGCTGAGCGTGAGCGAGTTGTTTCCCCTCGCAGATGCGTTCCTGATCCTTTCGGGCAGCGTGGAACGCAACGTTCAGGCCATTTCGGACCACATCGAGGACGCCCTCAATGACGCCGGCGTGCGGACGATCCGGCGCGAGGGACGCGAAGGCGGCCGTTGGGTGCTTCTCGACTTCGGCGACCTCATCGTGCATGTCTTCCATCAGGAGGAGCGAGAGTTCTACGGGCTCGAACGCCTCTGGAAAGACTGTCCGACGATCGGGCTCGCGACCATGCTTGAGACCACCGACGATTTGCAAGTGCAGGCTCAGACTGGTGTAGAATAGAAGGGTTGTCGGGTGAGAATTCGCCCGACTTCCATGGGTCTGTGGCGCAGCTGGTAGCGCACCTGCATGGCATGCAGGGGGTCAGGGGTTCGAGTCCCCTCAGATCCACTCGCTGGAAATCTCGTTCGCAAGAGCGGGATTTCTTTTGTTTGGGGCTCCTCGCGACCTCGCTCGGAATCCGATGAAGGCGATGCTTTCGCCTGTGAGAATTCCTCGCCGCACAGACCCACTCAGACGGCACTCTCTTGCCATCGGCGAGTGTTCTATATCCACGTCCGTCGTCCGCCGGCTGGCACCCCACGCTTCTACGAGCGCGTCATCCGATCACTCGTGGGAGGGATGCGCAGGATCAGTGCGCGCACCAGCACGGCGATGCCCCACCCGAGCAGGGCGCCGGCAACCGTGTCGCTGAGCCAGTGCACATGCAATGCGGTCCGGCTCCACATCACAAGCAGTACCCAGACAGCCCCGCACGCGTAGAGCAGGCCACGAGAACGTCGCTCGGTGAGCGGCATCGCGAGCGCAAGAACCACTGCGGTGGCGAGCATCGCCGCGCCCATCGAGTGACCCGAAGGAAAAGAGAAGCCGGGAGGATCGAGCAGCGCATCCATCGGTCGCGGCCTGGAGACCAGGGCCTTGAGCACCTCGCTGGCGGCGACGCCCACGATCGCGGTGCTCAACAGGATGAGCGCTTCTCTGGGATGACGTCGTGTCAAGAAGAGCACCGCGATGATGCCGACGCAGACGCTGACGCCCACCGCGCTTCCGAGAGCGGCGAGCACGACGGCCACCGTGTAGGCAGGGGAGCCGGGAAACGTCTCGACAGCGGTGTGCCACGCATGGTCGAGGAGGAATGGTGCCCCCTCCACGCTCGAGAGATACGCCCCTGCGACGCACACTGTGAGCAGGCAGAGGAGCGCGAGCACCAGGGTGAGATTCGTCGGGCGCCGCGTCATTCGGAGAGACTGAGGAAGGGAATCCATCATCTTGCCAGCGTAGACGCTCGGTGGCCTGGTCGGTCTGAGGAAGCTCGTGATCGAGGACGGTGCAGCTCTTTCTTCTCACCGCCTCAGCTCGGCTAGCGAACCTGCGTCACCTCGAAATGGAGCGTCGGCGAGACGTAGGCATCCTGAGACTCGACGAGTTGCAGCTCACGCGCTCCCGAAGTCAGCGTGCGTTCCAGCAACTCGAAGACGCTGGCGGCAGTGCGGCCGAGGGCCGAAGCAGCGTCACCGGATCCTCGAAGCTGCGCTGCAAACAGCGCGGCCGTCACATCTCCGGAGCCATTCGCCTTGAACGGCAACTGCGGGGTCTGCACGATCCATGCGCCATCAGCAGTCACTGCGAGCATTTCGATCGTGCCCTCGGGGCGGTCGGGGCGCAGCACGCTGGTGACGAGCACGGTCTGTGGGCCAGCGGACCGCACCAGCTCAACGGAAGCCAAGGTTTCTTCGATCGAATGCGGGTCCGTGCCTGTGAGAAAACCCAGCTCGAACTGATTCGGCGTGATGAGATCGGCTTTCGGCACCACTCGGTCGCGGATCAGCGACTGCACCTCGGGCGCGACGAAGCAACCGGAGGAGGCGCTGCCCAGCACCGGGTCGCAGGCGTAGATCGCCTCGGGGTTGCGCTGCTTCACGAGCGCCACCGCGTCGAGAATCGCGTCTCCGATGTCGTCTCCACCCTGGTAGCCGCTCAGGACGAGCTGCACATCATCGAGGCCACCGCGAGCATCGATTCCCTTCACCACGTCGCGTACGTTCTCTCCCGTCAGCATGGGGCCGCCCCAATCGCCGTACCCGGTGTGATTCGAAAACATCACCGTGTAGATGGGCATCACTTCGTGGCCCATGCGCTGCAGAGGGAACACAGCTGCCGAGTTTCCTACGTGACCGTATGAAACCGAGCTTTGGATCGAGAGAATACGCATCTTTCGATCTTCTCATTTTCCGCGCAGGATGAACCAAAGGCACGGGGGACACGGTACAAAACGGTCCACCGACTAGGGTGAAGACGGAGAGAGAATCTCCGTATCCGTACGAGAGCATGCACGACGAAAGGTGCGCTTCATGAATGACTCGGTCCTCTGCGAGGTTGCAGACGGCATTGCCCGCATCACGTTGAACCGACCCGATCGGCTCAACGCATTCAGCGAAGAAACGGCGGAGGCCTGGGCGCAAGTCGCGACGGAAACGGTCGGCAGGGACGATGTACGAGTCATCCTGCTCTCCGGAAAGGGGCGCGCATTCTGCGCCGGCGGCGACGTGCGTTCGATGGCGACCGGTGGATTCAGCGAGGACCACATCATCGAGCTTGCGCATCTCATCAACCAGGGCCAGCTCGCGCTGCTGAACTCTTCGATTCCGGTCATTGCTGCCGCGCACGGAACAACGGCCGGAGGTGGGCTCGGCATTCTCTTGAACAGCGATTACGCGATCGTCGGCGAAAGCTCGCGTGTCGGAAGCATCTACGCGAAGCTCGGGCTGACTCCAGACCTGACCGTCCCCGCATTGCTCGCGCGCGCGGTGGGCGAGCGCCGAGCTCTGCAATTGGTTCTCCAGGATCGTCTGCTCACGGCCAAGGAGGCGCTCGAATGGGGGCTCGTTGCGGAGGTCGTCCCCGACGATCAGGTGCTGGCCCGGGCCGAGGAACTGGCCCGGTTCATCGCCGGCCACGCGCCGGATGCCCGTGGACAGGCCAAGCGCCTCATCCGCTCGACCTACGGTCGGACGTTCTCCGAGACGCTTGATGACGAGGCGCGCACGATCGGTCGGGCGCTCTCCGGGGCGGAAGCCCCGGGCCTGATCGCCGGGTTCATCGGCGGCGAGAAGCCACCCGCCTCGCTTGTCTGAACCGAGGCGAGGAACGCCTCGTAGTCGTCCCTGGAGCGCTCCGCATACGCGTACCCCCACTGCAGCAGTGCGCTGCCGATGGCGCGGCCAGCCCCCACATAGCCGCTGACCAGCGCGGCCATCGGAGACTGGCTGTGCGCCCGGGCGAGAGTGACACCGCATGCCTGCGAGTACCCTTGGAACGGACCGTCCTCGAGTTGATCTGCTTCGATTCCGCCCTTCATATCGTGAAACTGCCTCACATAGAGATCCGCGCCCTCGTATCTGAGGTAGCCGAGAAACGGGTCCGACACGGCCTGGAGCACACGCTGCAAGCCCACCACTCTTGCGCCTTCCCCGTACGAGGCCACCCCCTCGGAGAGCACCCGAGGTTGAGCGATCCCGCCGTACTGCTCGAGCACACTCCGATTCGCTTCCTTCGACTGCAGTAGCAGTGCGTGCTCGTCGCCATCCTGCAGCAAGCTCAGCGCACAGCGCGTCCCCACGCTGCCGACACCGACGACACGTCGAGCCGCATCTTCGATCACATAGTGGCGAAGGAGCTGATGGATATCTGTGCTCGCGGTCTCGAGGTAGCGGCGCATCAGATGCCGCAGCTGGTGCTTCGTCTCAGCGGGAAGCGGGCTCAGCGTTGGTGGCTGTTCGACGAACCGCATGCGTCCGTCCTCACCGGTGACGGTCAGCTTCCTGACCGAGCGCTCACCGGTTCGTTTGCGTGCCTGCCTGATCGCTTTGCGGAGTACGCGCTGCGAATCCGGCGGAAGCGTATCGATGCCCGCTTCGGCATCGAGTCGTGTGTAGTAGCGTTCCGTGGGAGACAGCGTCAGACTCGACCGGAGCGCCTTCGCATATGCGCGAACGGTGGTCAACGCGGCCTGATCGACCGTGGCCGCGTCGCGGCCCGTCGACTGGCCCGCGATGATGATGCTGGTCACGAGCCGTTTGAGATCCCACTCCCAGGGGGCCCAGGCGGCCTCGTCGAAGTCGTTGAGGTCGAACACCAGAGTGCGTTGCGGGGATGCGTAGAAACCGAAGTTCGAAACGTGTGCATCGCCGCATGAGGGGACCATGATGGTGCTGTGCGCGTCGGCGGCAAGGTCCGCCGCCATCAGTGCCGCAGTGCCGCGATAGAAGGTGAACGGGCTCTGTGACATCCGTTCGTTGCGAAGCGGGATGAGGTCCTGCAGCCGCGACGCGTTCTGAGCTTCGAGGATCTCGAGCGGACGTCGATCGTGGGAGCTGAGCATGCCGAGCTCTCGCCTGGGCAGGCGCGTGCGGAGATGTCGGCCCGCATCGATGCGTGCGGTGGTGGACGCCGGCAGAATCGGCCGTTCGTCCGTGATCTGGGGCAACTCGGAGAAGCCGATGTCCGAGGAAAGAGCCGAGTGGTTGGTCATGACTCATTGTTGCAGCTGTGTCAAGATGGGGGAATGGCGAACACAGGTGCAGGACGGTACGCACCGAGCCCGTCCGGTCGTCTCCACCTGGGGAATCTGCGGACTGCGATGGTCGCCTGGCTGTTCGCCCGGGGGAGCGGCCGGCAGTTTCTGATGCGTATCGAAGACGTGGATCGGGGCCGAGACGCCGGGGCAGCGGATGCGCAGCTTGCGGAACTCGCGGCAATCGGACTCGACTGGGACGGAGCGCCCGTCTATCAAACTGCGCGGCGCGGCGCGCACGAGCGTGCGATTGCGACCCTCGCCTCGCGGGAGCTCGTCTACGAGTGCACCTGCACGCGCCGGGAGATCCTCGAAGCACCCACTGCACCGCACGGAGCGCCCGGAGCGTACCCGGGTACCTGCAGAGATCGCACGGAGGGGGAGCGGGCGGCGGCTCGTATGGCCATTTCGCCGCGGTTGCCGGCGCTGCGCCTGCGCACCGACACGCACGAACTCAGCTTCGAAGACGCGCTGCTGGGGAGCGTGACCGCATCGATCGATGACTTCGTGCTGCGGCGCGGTGACGGGGCCATCGCCTACAACCTGGCAGTGGTGGTCGACGACGCAGATATGGGCGTCGACCAGGTGGTTCGGGGCGATGACCTCGCCTCGTCCACGCCGAGACAGATCCTTCTCCAGCAGCTGCTCGGCCTTCCCACTCCGCAGTATGCGCATGTCGCGCTGGTGCTGGGCCCGACCGGCGCCCGACTCGCAAAACGCGACGGAGCGGTCACGCTCGAGGATCTCGCGGCGCGGGGCATCAGCGCATCCGAGGTCCGCGACGATCTGGCGGTATCGCTCGGGCTCGCGAAACACGGTGAGTCGCTTTCGCTTGCGCAGCTGCTTCCTCGGTTCGACCCGGCGGCGCTGCCTCGTGATCCCTGGGTGTGGTTCCCCGACGCCGGTCCTGCGGCGGGTGGATCCGGGTAGCCAGCACGCTCGCACGCGGGTATCCGCGAGAACCGGTCGCCTCGACAGGGCCAGTCCGCGATCCGCGCTGGTGCAGGGCTACTTCTTGAGCACCCGAATCAGTCGTGCCAGCGAACGCCCTGCGACCCAGATGAACGGGATACCGACGGCGAGCAGCGCAATCGTGTTCGGCTCGAAGCGCGTGTAGCCGTCACGGGTCACATAGGCGCCCGTCGGGCAGGCGAAGCCGCCGCCACCGGCGCCCGAGCCCTCGCCCTGCGCCTCCATGCCGCCCTCGCCCGCGCCGAACCCGTAGCCGGCAATAGCGACTGGGACGATCGTGGTGCCGTCGAGTTCGACGGGTTCGCCGTAGGCGGCGTGCACGCCGACGGAAGTGACGGTATCTGCGATCTGCTTGGTGATGTTGGCCATGCGGCTCAGTCTACGCTCTTTACGGCTCCGGGCTCGGGCCGTTTTGCGACGATATTGTCGCCGGACGAGACATGCTTGATGCGACGGATCACCCAGGGCACGAGATGCTCCTTCGCCCAGACGACGTCTTCCTGGCGCGCCCGACGCCAATTCTGCTGCGGAAGCGGCGGCGGATCGAGCGGTTTCAGATTGTTCGGCACATTGAGCGCGGCCAATGCCGCCTTCGCGATCGTGTGGTGACCGAGCGAGTTCAGGTGGAGTCGATCATCCGCCCAGTATCGGGCATCCTGGAGCTCCTCGATCGCCCACTGATCGACCACGACGCAGTCGTGACGTTGCGCGACCTTGCGCACGTTCTCGTTGTAGATCGCGACCTTGCCGCGGATCGAGCGGAACACGGGCTGGAACGCGACGTCCGCGCCGGTGAACACCATCACCGTCGCCCCCGTTTCGCGCAGTTTGCGGAGCACATATTCCAGCTGCACCGCGACAGCGTCTGGATCGGCGCCGGGGCGGATGACGTCGTTGCCGCCTGCGCAGACGCTCACGAGATCTGGGCGCAGATTGATCGCGGCTTCGAGCTGCTCATCGGTGATCTGTCGAATCAGCTTGCCGCGAACAGCGAGATTGGCGTATGCGAAATCATCGTTGTGCTCGGCAAGCACCTCGGCGAAGCGGTCGGCCCAGCCGCGCAGCCCGCCAGGGCTGTCCGCTTCGGGGTCCCCGACACCCTCGGTAAACGAGTCGCCGATTGCGACAAATCTCGACCAGGGAAGCTCAGTCTTCTCATCGGACACAGCGTGATCCTCCTCGCGTCTTCGAATCTCTCATCCGCAAGGACTAGTCTAGAGCGTCGTGATCGAGTCTGAATCTGCCCTGCACCTGCCGGGCACAAGTGCAGCCGAACACCTCCCGCCCGCATACCCCGATCGTGCGGCTCGCGGTACCGCGAGCACGCTGCGAGCCTGGCAGGAGGAAGCCATCGGTCGCTACCTGGAGAAGCAGCCCCGGGACTTCCTGGTCTCGGCGACTCCCGGTGCCGGAAAGACCACATTCGCCCTCCGTCTGGCCGCGATCCTTCGAGCCAACCACACCGTGACCCAGATCGTCGTGGTGGCTCCGACCGAGCATCTGAAGACCCAGTGGGCCGACGCCGCAGCGCGTGGCGGCATTCACCTGAATCCGCGCTACTCGAATAGCGATGGCACCGCCTACGGACGCCGCTTCCACGGGGTCGTCGTGACATATGCCCAGGTGGCGATGAAGCCGGTGCAGCATCGACTGCTCACCGAGCGCGAGGATACGCTGGTGATCCTCGACGAGGTGCATCACGGCGGTGACGCCCTGAGCTGGGGCGAGGCGATCCGCGAGGCCTACGGAACGGCGAAGCGGCGGCTTTCCCTCACCGGAACCCCCTTCCGGTCGGACGATGCGACCATTCCGTTCGTGGAGTACATTCCGCAACCCGACGGGAGCAAGGTTTCGGCGACCGACTACGGATACGGCTACGATCGTGCCCTGGAAGACGGGGTGGTTCGCCCCGTGATCTTCATGGTGTACGCGGGGGAAATGCGCTGGCAGACCTCGGCCGGCGAGGAGATGCAGGCGCGCCTGGGCGAGGGCAACACCAAGGACATCACCGCGCAGGCCTGGCGCACGGCGCTCGATCCCGCCGGTCAGTGGATCACCAAAGTGCTGCAAGCTGCGGACCGCAGACTGACCGAGGTGCGGACGCACATCCCGGACGCGGGTGCGCTCGTCATCGCCACGGACCATGCGGCGGCGAAGGCGTACGCGGCCCAGCTCGAACAGATCACGGGTGAGCAGGTCGCGCTGATCCTCTCGGACGATGCCGGGGCCAGCGAGCGGATCGACGAGTACTCGAAGGGCGACAGCCGGTGGATGGTGGCCGTCCGTATGGTCTCCGAAGGGGTCGATGTGCCTCGCCTCGCCGTCGGCGTCTATGCGACGAGCTCATCGACGCCGCTCTTCTTCGCGCAGGCGATCGGTCGCTTCGTGCGCCTTCGGCGTAAGGGCGAGGTGGCCTCGGTATTCATCCCGAATGTGCCCACCCTCATGCAACTCGCCGCTGAACTGGAGAAGCAGCGCGGGCACGTCCTGGAAGGCCCAGGCAGTGCGGAGGAGATGTGGGATGCCGAGGCGGCTGAGCTTGCCGCGGCGGAGCGCGAGGATCGCGCGTCCGAGGACCTTACCGGGGAATTCCGCTACGAGGCGCTCTCGTCCGACGCCCACTTCGACCGGGCACTGTTCGACGGCGCGGAGTTCGGCGGCTATGCCGAGGTGGAGAGCGAGGAGGAACTCGATTTCCTCGGACTGCCGGGGTTGCTCGAACCCGAGGAAGTGCGCACCCTGCTCCTGCAGCGGCAGGCAAGGCAGGCGAAACGATCCGCGGCGAAGCAGGGCATTCTCGAACACGCGCCGGAACGCGCGGAAGCACCGCAAGCGCTTCATCGGACACTCGGCGAGCAGCGGAAACTGCTCAATAGCCTCGTCGGGATGTACTCTCGGGTGAGCGGCGACCCACACGCCTCGATTCACACCGAGCTGCGTCGGATCTGCGGCGGGCCGGCCGTGGCCCAGGCCAGCGTGACCCAGCTGCAGCAGCGCATTGACCTGCTGCGCCGGAGGCTCGGCAACTAGACGACCCTGCCGGAGCTAGGCTGGGTGCATGGCCAAGAAGAAAGCCGGTGGTCACGGTTCGACACCCGCGACGGTCGCCCTGACGAAACTCCAGATCGACTTCCGATTGCGCACCTACCGTCATGACCCGACCGTGAGCGACTTCGGGGGAGAAGCTGCTTCGGCACTCGGTGTGCCGCCCGAGCGCGTGTTCAAAACGCTCCTTGCCGAGGCAGACGGGCAACTGGTCGTCGGGATCGTTCCCGTTTCGGGCATGCTCGACCTCAAAGCGCTCGCAGCGGCAGTGGGCGCCCGAAGAGCGGCGATGGCCGATGCCGCCGTGGCAGAACGAAAGACCGGCTACGTCGTCGGCGGCATCAGCCCGATCGGCCAGCGAACGCGTCTGCGCACGGTCGTCGATGAATCAGCGCTGGAGTTCGAGACCGTGCTCGTGTCAGGGGGACGCCGCGGTTTCGACATCGAACTCACGCCCGCCGACCTCCTCCTCGCGACGAACGGGACGACGGCTCACCTCGCGCGAACGTGAAGGCTCTAGGCGGTCTGGCCTCGATGCTTGCCTTCCGCGATCTCTTCGACGAGCTTTCCGTTGAACGCGGGAAGATCATCGGGGGTGCGGCTGGTCACCAGGCCTTGATCGACGACGACCTCTTCATCGACCCAGCGTGCTCCGGCGTTGCGCAGATCTGTCTTGAGGCTCGGGTAGGAGGTCACCTCGCGCCCCTGCAGCACATCGGCATCTGCGAGGATCCACCCGCCGTGGCAGATCGCAGCAACTGGTTTGTGCTGTTCGAAGAAGCCTCGGACCAGTGCGACCGCGTGCTCGTCAAGCCGAATGGCATCGCCGTTCCGGACTCCGCCGGGGAGGATCAGCGCGTCGTACTCTGAGGCAGTCGTGTCGGAACTCTGCCTGCTGACCACGGCTTCGAAACCGTGCTCACCTCTGATGCTCCCGGTGTGAGTCGAGATGATGTCCACGTCTGCGCCGTGGGTTCGGACCGCTTCGAGCGGCGACGTCAGCTCCGAATCCTCGAATCCGTTGGTTGCAAGGATCGCTACTCGCTTTCCTGAAAGCTTGGTCATGATGCACTCCGTTCTGCTCGGTCTGCACGCAGCGGCCTTCTGCGTGTCCCTCCAGCACATCGCGAGAACGTCCGAGGCGACACCCCGTTGCGCGGTCAGGGGATCCTCGATAGGGTCAATCGGTCGCGACACGGCTCCGCGGGCTAGACTGCCCGTACCGGACGGACGAGGAGGCAGGGATGCGTACCACCATCGAACTCACCGAGGTGCTGCTGCACGGGAACCCAGTGCGATTCGTCTCCCAGGGGCTCGCGAATACCGGAGGAGAGAGCATGCTGCCCATCCTCTGGGTCGCCCTCGGCCTGATTGCAGTCGGAGCGGTCGTCGCGGTCGTCGCGTTTCTCGCCAAGAGGAAGCGGCGGGGCGCGGATTCGCATACGACTCCGGATTCGACCCCGGACGTCTGAGGCGATCC
>JBEBSS010000052.1:0-16653 GCA_040394175.1 Leucobacter soli
CGCCCCGCCACCACCGGTTGCTGCGAAGCGCAGGTCCCGTCCGCAGATTCGCGCTTCCGAACGCGGGGCCTGATGACCTGCGGCGCTCGTCGATGAGAGACGCACCGCCGTACTTCGTCGACGCAGACTCTTGCACACACCTGCGGTGAGACGCTATAGTTGATCGTTTCTCATCTGAAAGGTGTTCCGTGGCTCTTCTTAGACTCACCCTTCACCACGCCAAGCCCTACTGGCCGTGGGTCGTCGCCGTGCTTGTGCTGCAACTGCTTTCGACGATCGCCGCGCTGTGGCTCCCGAGCCTCAACGCGCAGATCATCGACAAGGGCATCACACTCGGAGACATCGACTTCATCTGGAACACCGGCGGCGTGATGCTGGCAGTGTCCTTCGGACAGCTCGCCGCTGCGGTGCTCGCCGTGTACTGCGGTGCCCGCGTGGCGATGTCCGTCGGTCGCGATCTGCGGCGCGAGGTCTTCCGCAAGGTCGATTCGCTCTCAACGCTTGAGGCCACGAAGTTCGGCGCGGGCACGCTGATCACCCGCGGCACGAACGATGTGCAGCAGGTGCAGATGCTCGTGCTGATGACTATGAACTTCATGATCTCCGCTCCGATCATGGCAATCGGCGGCATCTTCATGGCCCTCCGCGAGGACGCCGGAATGTCCTGGCTCGTCTGGGCGTCCGTCGCGGTGCTCGCGATCATCGTCGGCTTCCTGGTCTGGATCCTTCTGCCGCTGTTCCGTCAGATGCAGGGCCGCGTCGACGACATCAACAGCGTGCTGCGCGAGCAGATCATGGGCATCCGCGTGGTTCGTGCCTTCGTGCGCGAGCCGTTCGAGGAGAACCGCTACCGGGTCGCGAACGAGAACATCACCCGCATCTCGGTGCAGGTCGGCAACGTCTTCGTACTGATGTTCCCCGTCATCATGATGGTGCTTCACCTCGCCACTGCTGCAGTGCTGTGGTTCGGCGGGCACCGCGTCGACGCGGGTATCGTGGAGATCGGATCGCTGACCGCCTTCCTGCAGTACCTGCTGCAGATTCTGATCGCCGTGATGATGGGCGTCTTCATGGTCATGATGATCCCGCGCGCCGTCGTCTGCGCCGAGCGTATCCGCGAACTGCTCGACACGAAGTCGAGCCTGCAGTTCCCCGACCGCGAACTGGTGCCGAGCCCGGCTGCCGGGCGAGTCGAGTTCGCGAACGTGACCTTCGGCTTCCCCGGTGCCGAACTCCCGGTCATCAAGAACGTGAGCTTCGTCGCCGAGCCGGGACAGACGACCGCGATCATCGGTTCGACGGGATCCGGCAAGACCACCTTGCTCGGGCTGATGCTTCGACTCTTCGACGCGCAGGAGGGGAGCGTGACGATCGACGGGCAGCCCGTCTCGGCGCTGACCCGCGCGCAGCTCGCGGCTTCGATGGGCCTCGTGCCCCAGCGCCCGTACCTCTTCGGTGGCACCATCGCTTCGAACCTGCGGTTCGGGAACGCTGAGGCGACGGATGATGAGCTCTGGGAGGCGCTGCGCATCGCTCAGGGAGAGGATTTCGTGCGCGAGAAGGAGCATGGGCTCGAGGAGCCGGTCTCCCAGGGCGGCACGAGCGTCTCAGGCGGACAGCGTCAGCGTCTGTCGATCGCCCGTGCGCTTGTCGCGAAGCCTCGCGTGTACCTCTTCGACGATTCGTTCTCCGCACTCGACGTCGCGACTGATGCCCGGCTGCGTGCCGCGCTGCCGACTGCGACTTCCGGCGCGACGAGGATCATCGTGGCGCAGCGAGTCTCGACGATCACCGATGCCGACCAGATCCTCGTGCTCGAAGACGGTGAACTCGTGGGTCGTGGTACCCACCATGAACTCCTCGAGAGCAGTTCCGTGTACCAAGAAATCGTCAGATCGCAGTTGACTGAGGCGGAGGCGGCCTGATGGCGAAGGAAAAGCAGAGCAAGCACCCGGTGAGCACGGACACCGCGGAGTTCGAGCTGCCCGATGACTACGTTCCCGATACGGACGACTGGACAGGAAGCCAGCCGACTCGGAAGGCAAAGCACTTCTGGCCATCGGCGAAGCGACTGATCGGACTGCTCGCACCAGAGAAGGCGCTCTTCGGCTTCGTCACACTGCTCGTGGTGGGATCGGTGGTCCTGACCGTCATCGCGCCAAAGGTGTTGGGCGAGGCGATGGACGTCATCTTCAACGGGATTCTCGGAGCCCAGCTCCCCGCGGGCGTGCCCAAGGAACAGATCATCGAAGGCCTGCGCGCGCAGGGCGAGACCCAGTTCGCCGACATGCTGCAGGGTGCGAACGTCGTCCCGGGCGAGGGCATCGACTTCCAGCGCCTCGGCTGGCTGATCCTCGTCGTACTGGCCCTCTACCTCGTCGCTTCGTTCCTCATGTGGCTGCAGGGCTTCCTGCTGAACGGCCTCGTGATGCGCGTGGTCTACAAGCTGCGCAAGGACATCGAGGAGAAGATCAACCGTCTCCCGCTGTCGTACTTCGACGGGCGCCAGCGAGGCGACGTGCTCTCGAGAGTCACGAACGACGTCGACAACATCCAGCAGGCGCTGCAGCAGGCCTTCTCCCAGCTCGTGCAATCGGTGCTGACCGTCATCGGCATCGGGGCGATGATGTTCTGGGTCTCGTGGCAGCTCGGACTGATCGCGCTGCTCGCCCTCCCACTCTCGGGTGTGATCGTCGGAATCGTCGGCGTGCGCGCGCAGAAGCTGTTCACCGCCCAGTGGAAGCGCACGGGTGACTTGAACGGGCACATCGAGGAGGCATTCACCGGGCACGAGCTCATTCGGGTGTTCAACCGCGACACCGAGATGGTCGAGGAGTTCGACCGTCGAAACGAAGGGCTCTACGATGCCTCGTTCAAGGCGCAGGCGCTTTCGGGCACTATGATGCCGGCGATGCAGTTCGTGCAGTACCTGACTTACGTGCTGATCGCCGTGGTGGGCGCGTTGCGCGTGACCAGCGGCCAGATGACACTCGGCGATGTGACCGCGTTCATCCAGTACTCGCGCGAGTTCGCGCAGCCGATCGGCGAGCTGGCGGGCATGGCGAACATGCTGCAGTCGGGTGTGGCTTCGGCCGAGCGAACCTTTGAACTGCTGGACTCCGAGGAGCAGGACGCGGAGACCGTTTCGGAACGGCTTCCCGATCGAGCGACGGGTCACGTCGAGTTCGATCATGTCGCGTTCAGCTACGATCCGGAAGAGCCGTTGATCGAGGATCTCTCGCTCGAGGTGCTGCCGGGCCAGACGGTCGCCATCGTCGGTCCGACCGGGGCCGGCAAGACCACCCTGGTGAATCTGATCATGCGGTTCTATGAACTGCAGAGCGGCAAGATTCTGCTCGATGGGATCGATATCACTCGACTCTCGCGTGCCGAACTTCGTGGCCACGTGGGAATGGTGCTGCAGGACGCGTGGCTGTTCGGCGGAACGATCCGCGAGAATATTCGCTACGGACGGCTCGAGGCGACGGACGAGGACGTCGTAGAGGCGGCAAAGGCCACCATGGTCGACCGTTTCGTTCGGCAACTGCCGGAGGGCTACGACACGGTGATCGAGGAGAACGCCTCCTCGCTGTCGGCGGGCGAGCGTCAGCTGCTGACGATCGCTCGGGCGTTCATCGCGAACCCGTCGCTGCTGATCCTCGACGAAGCGACCTCTTCGGTCGACACTCGCACCGAGGTGCTCGTGCAACAGGCGATGCGCGCGCTGCGCGCCGATCGCACGTCCTTCGTCATCGCGCACCGTCTGTCCACGATTCGCGATGCAGACACGATCTTGATGATGGAGCGCGGCCGCATCGTGGAGCAGGGTTCGCACGAGCAGTTGATCGAGCAGCGAGGCGCGTACTACCACCTGTACCAGTCGCAGTTCAAGGGAACCGATGCAGAGGAGGACGAGGCACCCGTCGACGCGACCGGCACTCCCTCCGGTTCAGTAGAGGTCCCCGAATAGGGTAAGCTCGTTAAGGCCCCTCATGTGGCGCTATCTTCGGAAACTCCCCCAGGCTGGAAACAGAGCAAGGGTACCGGGGCTCTAGCGGGTGCATGAGGGGTCTTTTGCCTCCTGCGGGAGTGTCAGGGCAGCTGGATCCCGGTCGTGTCGATGCTGCGCGCACGGTCACGACGCGTGAGGGAGATGCTGATCACCGCGAGGATCAGGCCTGCCGCTGCCAGTGCGATTCCAGCCCATCCCGGCGCCAGGTAGCCGAAGCCGGCAGCGATGACGACGCCGCCGATCCACGCGCCGAGGGCATTCGCAACGTTGAACGCGGCATGGGTGAGTGCCGATCCCATGAGTTCGGCCTCGCGTGCCATGCGAATGAACCGTGTCTGCACCGCAGGGGTGAGCGCAGAGAACCAGAATCCGACGATGAAGACCGAGATGAAGAGTCCGAGCGGTGTCGTTGCGACGGCGACGTAGAGGCCGAGCGACAGGATCAGCGCGGTGAAGGCGCCGAGGATCGCACGAGGCGTGTGCTTGTCGGCCGCCCAACCTCCGAAGAACGTGCCGAGCGTCATCCCGATGCCGATGACCGACAGCACCCACGGGATGGCTCCAGGGGGCATACCGGTGACTCGGGTCACGACCTCGGCGATGTAGGAGTACACCGCGAAGAAGCCGCCGAAGCCGATCGCGGCAAGGGCGATCATGATCCAGACGCGAACGTTCTTGAAGCCGGCCAGGCTGCGCAGCGGGCTGAGTTCTCGATCGCCCTGCACCCGCGGAAGGTACTTCATCGACAGCGCAAGCGTGAGGGCGAAGAGCACGGCGACCAGGGCATAGGCCCAGCGCCAGCCCAATGCCTGACCGATCCAGGTCGCGAGAGGAACGCCGAGAATGTTCGCGATCGGCAACCCCGACATGGCGATGGCAATGCCCTTGCCCTGATTCCCGGGGCCCATGAGCCGGCCGGCGAGCAGCGCGGAGGCACCGAAGAAGGTCGCATGGGGGAGCCCGGCCAGCAATCGTGCGACCGCGAGCGTGGCGAAGGTCGGTGCGACCGCGGACGCAATCGATCCCACGACGAACGCGAGCAGCAACCAGAACACGAGCGTGGTCTGCGAGGCTCGAGCCGCCAGCGCGGTGATCACCGGAGCCCCGATGACCACGCCGAGCGCGTAGAGCGTGATCAGAACGCCGGCCTGGGAGATGCCGTGCGCGGGATCGCTCGCAAACCCCGGCAGCAGATCCTCAGCGATGTTCGGCAGCACGCCCATCGACGCGAACTCGGTCACCCCGATCGCGAACCCGCCGAGCGCGAGCGTGAAAAGCGCCATCCGGCGCCGAAGGGGCGTGAGGGGCTGCACGTGTTCTCCTGTCACTGCGAAGCAACCAGACTATCTTCCGCACGGCTCGGGTCTCCGCCCCGCCCGGGTGTCAATTCGCTCACGAGGACACCGGCCACGATGAGCGCAGCACCGACGAACGCGAACCAGGGGAGCTGATCGCCGGCGATCCACCCGATGATGCCGGCCCACACGGGCTCGGCCGAATAGATGATGGTCGCCCGCGTCGCAGTGATCTGACGCTGCGCCCAGTTCATGGTGAGCTGGATCACCATGCTCATCACCCCCAGGGCGACGGCCGGGGCGATCCAGCGCCAATCGAGTACCGGTGCGTCTTCGCCGGTGAACGGCATCGCCAGGAACGCGAACCCCGAAGCCGCGAGCAACTGCACGACCGTGACCCGGCGGAACTCGACACGCTTGCTCGCGAAGGCACTGATCAGGATCACCTCGACAGCGCACGCCACCGCCGCGGCGACCGTGACCCACTCACCGAAACCGAAACTGAAATGCCCCGCACCGGGACCGCCGAGCACGATGAGCCCCGCGAAGGCGAGCCCCGCGCCGATCAGGCTCATCCTGCCCGGAGGTCTGCGCAGAAACGCCCACTGCATGAGCGGGACAAGGGGTACGTAGAACGCGGTGATGAAGCCGGACATGCTGCTCGAAACGGTCTGCAATCCGATGGTCTGCAGTCCGTAGCCGAGCGCGAGCGAAGCGCCGATCGCCATTCCTGCCCCGAACTCGGCCCACGTGAGGCCCCTGAGCCAGCGCCAGAACACCGTGGCGGCGACCACCCCTGCAACGAGAAACCTCACACCGACGAAGAACAGCGGCCCGCTGAAGCTCATCGCCGTGTGAACGATGAGAAAGGTGCCGCCCCACAGCACGGTGACGCCGATCAGAGACAGCTCGTGCCTCGAGAGACCCGGACGGACTGCCGCTCGGCGATCCTCGTTTCGCACCGAAGAGAACTAGGCGGTGCCGTCGATGAACGGCGCGTAGACGCCGCTCACCTCGGCCGCAATGCGCTCGCTCGATGTCTTGTCGGGACCTGGTCGCTCGACGATAACGGCATCTCGGAAGTAGGCGAGCTCCTGAATCGACTCGGCGATGTCCGCGAGTGCACGGTGGCCGCCGCGCTTGGCCGGAGCGGCGAAGAATGCGGCGGGGAACCACTGCCGAGCGAGCTCTTTGAGCGTGGAGACATCGACGCTGCGGTAGTGCAGCTTCTCTTCCAGTGCAGGCATGTACTTGGCAATGAAGCGTCGATCCATGCCGATGGTATTGCCCGCGACGATCGGGCGCCGACCCGCGGCGACATGCCGGGAGAGATAGTCGATGACCTGGCGTTCTGCCTCTGCGACGCTGACCCCGTGCTCGATGCGCGGCAGCAGCCCGGATTTCTCATGCATTCCACGAACGAAGTCGCCCATATGCGCGATCGACTCGGAGCCCGGGTTGATGACGACTTCGAATCCGGGGTGCAGCGGAGTGAGATCGAAGTCCGTGACGATGACGGCGATCTCGCAGAGCCCATCACGGTCGACATCGAGGCCAGTCATTTCGCAGTCGATCCAGACCAGTTGAGCGGCTGGGGTATTCGACATGGGACTCCTTACGATGGGCGGGCCGAATCAGTCTACCGCTCGCTCACCGTGCCCTTCTCGAGGCGCAGCACCCGGTCGCTCATGTGCGAGACGACGTCGGTGTCATGGGAGACGAGCAGGTAGGCCGTGCCCCGTCGCTCCTGCAACTCGTCGAGCAAGTCCAGCACCCGAGCCTGTACGGTGACATCGAGGGCCGATACCGGCTCGTCGAGCAGTAGCAGCTCGGGTTCCCGGGCCAGCGCCCGTGCGATCGCAAGTCGCTGGCGTTGCCCGCCTGAGAGGGTTGCGGCGTCCCGGTGCAGCAGCTCCGGGCTCAGATCGACTTCCGATGCCAGTGC
Organism: Leucobacter soli; assembly: GCA_040394175.1. Lineage (GTDB taxonomy): Bacteria > Actinomycetota > Actinomycetes > Actinomycetales > Microbacteriaceae > Leucobacter > Leucobacter soli_A. Next base: position 7,253 of record JBEBSS010000052.1, read on the forward strand.
GCTCGCCCGGTGAGGGCGCTGGGCCCGCGCGACCCCGGCAGCACGTAGCGCATCGAGGAGGACCGACTGGCCGCTCGCGCCTCGGGGAAAGGAATCGAGAGGATCCTGCGGAACGAGCCCGATTCGTCGCTGCATACGCCTGCTGTCGGCTCGGCTCGTGGCTCCTCGATCGACTCCGTCGATCAGCACCCGGCCGGCCTCCGGGCGGTGCAATCCGAGGGCGACGCGCAACAGCGTCGTCTTTCCGGACCCGCTCTCGCCGAGCAGACCGACGGTTTCTCCGGCATTCACCTCCAATGTCAGATGCCGCAGCACCGGCGTCCGGAGGCTTCCCGTTCCGAAGCCCGTGACGATTCCGCGGAGTTCGAGGCGAGGCTTCGGGGCGGGCTGCGCGCGATGCGCGGCGGATGTCGAGGTCGAGGTCGAGAGCAGTCGACTGCCCCGGGGCTTGCCGCCCGGTGACGCGGCGATCAGCTCGCGGGTGAAGGGATGCGCAGGAGTCGAGAACACGGTTCGCGGATCCCCATGCTCCACGACACGGCCGTTCCGCATCACGAGCACTCGGTCCGCGACATCACGGACGCTCGCCAGATCGTGACTGATGAGCAGAAGGCCGGCGCCTTCGCGGACTCTGCGGCGCAGTTCGCCGAGAATTCTCCTGCGGTGCCCTGCGTCGAGCGCGGTCGTAGGCTCGTCTGCGACGATCAGCTCCGGCTCCGCGATCAGCGCAGACGCGACCAGTGCGCGCTGCCGTAGACCGCCAGAGAGCTCGTCGGATCGTCGACGCAGCTGCTGTTCTGGCGTGGGCATGCCTGCATCGGCGAGTGCCTGGACCACCCTTTCGCGCCGCCCGGACGGAGGGACGAGCCGGTGCAGGCGCAACGCATCGCCGACCTCGAGCTCGATGCGCCTCAGCGGATCGAGCGCCCCCAGAGCGTCCTGCGGCACGAGGGCGGCGCGTCTGCCGCGAATGGCAGTCCATGCAGGGCTGCCATTCGCCGGGGCCGGGTCCTCGCCGAGAGAGATGGCACCGCGGTGACGAGCGGAAGACGGGAGCAGTCCGAGCAGGGCCCTTGCGGTCAGCGATTTCCCCGAGCCGCTCTCACCGACGAGCGCCACGCACTCGCCAGGATGCACGGCGAAGCTGACGTTGTCGACTGCGGGGAGTTCCCTTCCTGGAAAGGTCACCGTGAGCGCTTCGACTCGCACGAGCGGAATCGTGGAGGTCACTGCCACTGCTCCCTCCGCTCGAGGGCCCGACCCAGCACGGTGCAGGCGATGCCGACGGTGAGAATGGCGAGACCGGGGAAGAAGGTGAGCCACCATGCCTTGGTCAGGTACGGACGACCCGCGTTGAGCATCGCACCCCATTCGGGTGCGGGCGGCGGAGTGCCGAGTCCCAGGAAGCCGAGTGCTGCGGCGAGGATCACGGCGTGGCCCACGCCGAGCGTAGCGAGGACCAGCACCGGCCGAAGCGTCTCCGGCAGCACGAGTGTCCGCCAGATGCGCGCGGTGCTGTCGCCCTGTACCTGCGCGGCTTCCACGGAGCCGGAGCCGAGCATCTGGCGCACGCCTCCGCGTACCATGCGCGCATACCCCGGCGCTGTCGAGATCGCGACCGCGATCACGACGGACGCGACACCGGGACCGCGCACCGAGATCAAGAGGAGTGCGAGCAGGAGGCCCGGGAACGAGAACAGGGCTTCGATGAAGCGGTCGGCGGCGTACCGGAGCGGCCCGAACGCGCGAGTCCGGCTGCCTCCCGCGACGGAGCCGAGTAGTGTGCCGGCGAGCAGCCCGCCGAGCGTGGCGACCACGCCGATGGTCAGCGAATCGCGTGCGCCGTAGACGACGCGGCTGAGCACGTCTCGGCCCGAATCGTCGGTGCCGAAGGGATGCGCCATGGACGGGGGAGCAAACGCGCCTGTCGGGTCGATCGCAAGCGGGGGGAATGGAGCGAGCATTCCCGGCACGATCGCGCAGCAGGCCAGCAGTGCAACACACCCGAGCGCGATCCACCCGTCGACTCCCAGACGAGATCTAGCCACCTGCCACCACCCGGTGCAGACGCGCCTCGGTACGAGGGTCGACGCGGGCGATCGTGAGATCGGTGAGAAGAGTGACCACGATGTAGGCGAACGCGGCGAACAGGACGACACCCAGGACCACCGGGATATCGCGGACGATGACGGCATTGACGAGAGTGCGTCCGAGTCCGGGTCGTGCGAAGATCACTTCGATGACGGCAGCTCCGCCGAGGAGGGAGCCCAGCGCCCAGGCGGTCATGTTGAGTCCGGGCACGATGCCGTGGCGGATGATGTGTCGGAGGCGAACTCCGGCCTCGCTCTCTCCACGCGCCCTGGCGCTTTCCACGAATGGTGCGCTGCGCGCATTGTCCACGCCTGCACGGCAGACCTGGGCGATGAAACCTGCGGTGGGAACCGCCAAGGAGAGTGCGGGCAGGACGATTCCGTGGAACCCGCCCGTGCTGACGGCGGGGAACCAGCCGAGCATTCCGGTGAAGAGGAGCACGAGGAGACTCGCGAGCCAAAAGTTCGGCATGGCTGCTGCGATGAGGTCGAGAGCGGAGGCGATTGTCCTGGCGACGCGCGAATGCCCGCTCGCGATGAACACGCTGACGAGTGCAATCGCCCACGCAAGGAGGAGGGAGATGCCCGCGAGTGCGAGCGTGGGACCGATCGCTCCCGCGAGCACTTGAGCGACGGGGATCTTCTGCGCGTAGGAGATCCCCAGATCCCCGCGGAGCAGGCGCCAGAGGAAGTCCGCGTACTGCGCGAGAACCGGGCGATCGAGCCCGAACTCGGCTCGGGCTGCAGCAAGCGCCTCGGCACTCGCCTGGCTGCCGGGGCCGCCGAGCGCCGCCTCGGCTGGATCGCCCGGGATCAGCTGCAGTGCGACGAAAGCCAGCGTCGCGACGATGCACATCACCGCCGCGGCGCCGACCACTCGCGAGAGCGCGGTTCGAACTCGGATCAACCCGCCACGACCTGGCCGATCCACGGGGTACTCACCGTGGGCAGCGCGCGGAACTCCTGCAGATCTGCGCGGTAGAGGAAGTGGTTCTGCTGGTCGTAGACGGGCAGAATCACCTGCTGCTCTGCGATGAACTGCTGTGCTGCCTGCGCCGCCGCGGCGCGCGCTTCCGGATTCTGGTCACTGCCGATTGCGTCGAGCAGGGCGTCGAGTTCGGGATTCTCGATCATCGCGTGATTCGCGAAGTAGCCGCTCGGCGCAGGCACGGTGGCATCGCTGTGGAAGAGGAATCGGAGAACGTCGGGGCCGATCTTCGTGTAGGGAGCGCTGACGAGCTCGTACTCGTGCGCTCCGAGCGCACCGTACCAGGCGCCCAGGTCGAGGAGCGTGATCTGCACGTCGAAGCCCACCTCGCGCACGGACGCCTGAATCTGTTCGAAGAGCGCTTGTTCCGTCTGAGTGGATTGCGACCCCGTGACCGGGAAGCGCACGGTGAGTCGTTCGCCGTTCTTCGTGCGGATTCCGTCGTCGTCGCGTTCCGTCCAGCCTGCCTGGTCGAGCAGCTCGTTGGCGTGCGCGGGATCGGTGTCGTAGAACTCGGGCGATTGGACGTTGAGCGGCTCCACGCTGGACAGGGCACTGTACGAACGGGTCGCGGTACCTTCGAAGAGCGTCTCGATGCCCGGGTTGACGAGCGCTGCGGCGATGAAGGCCTCGCGGACGTTCTTGTCGTCGAAGGGGGCTTGTCCGCTGTTGAGTTCCAGACGATTGCTGGCTCCCGGGCGCGGGGCATCGAGGTGGGCGAGCGCTGCGTCGTCCTCGGCCGTGGTGATCTGCTCGGGCAGCGGGTTGTCGATGATGTCGACTTCTCCACTCTGGAGTGCTGCGAAACGAGCGGTGGCATCGGGGATGAACCGCCAGATGAGCTGTTCGGGGGCGTCACCGGAGGCGGCCTCGAAGCCGGTGGGCGCGGTCGAGTAGTCGGGATTGCGGTCGAGCACGATGCGATCCTGTTTGGTCCAGCTGCTGACGACGAATGGACCCGAGCCGATCGGCGCGAGGCAGTTCTCGTCGGTTCCTCGCTCGATGCCTGCGGGCGACTGGATGGCGACCCAGGGCTGTGCGAGCGATTCGAGCAGCGCCGCGTCCGGGCGGGTCAGGTGGAGACGGGCGAGTTCGGGGCTGACCACCTCGACCTCGGAGATCTGCTGGACCGCCAGGTATCCCGTCGAGGAGCCGGTCTCTGGGTCCTGCAGGTGCTCGATGTTCGTCTTGATCGCGGCAGCGTCGACGGGAGTGCCGTCGCTGAACTTCGCGTGGGAATCGAGTGTGAAGTCCCAGGTCAGTCCGTCTTCGCTCGACTCCCATTCCGTTGCGAGCCAGGGAACGACCGCACCGTTCTCATCGAGTGAGACCAGGGACTCGAGTACCTGAGTCGCGATGAGCGCCTGCGGATAGTTGCCGCCCACGTGCGGGTCGAGGCAGTCGGGTTCGCCGTCTCCGGTCGCGTAGACGATGGCCGCTCGAGGCTCGCCGGAGTCTCCGCCCGTGGCGGGTGCACAGGCGGAGAGGGGGAGAACGAGGGTGGCGAGGATCGCTGTGGCGATTCTCATCTTCTGATTGCTTGCTTCACTCACGAGACTCGATCCTATATTATTGGACTCAGTCTATTAATTCGATCTCGAATATTTCTCGGAGAGTGCTCATGGCGTCATCGGCGGGTAGGCCGCGAAGAGCCTCGCAGGAATTGCTGCAGGAGGCGGCATTCGAACTCTTCCAGCTGCGCGGGTATCGCAGCACGACGATCGAACAGATCGCGAGGACCGCAGGGTTCAGTCGAGCGACCTTCTTCAATTGCTTCTCGTCGAAAGCCGATCTCTTCTGGCTGGAGACCGATACGCTCATCGCCGCGCTACGGGAGTCTCTCGACGCACAGCTCAGCGGCGAGAATCCGCTCGATCTGCGTTCCGCGCTGCTGCGATTCGCGACGGGCCTGGGAAGCGATCGAATCCCGTGGGCGCTGCAGAACTATCGACTGCTCGAGGCCTCCGACGATCTCGTTGCGAGTGGCGCGAGCCGCGCACTCGAGCTGAACTGGGCCTTCGTGCGCTATCTGCAGCAGGGAGGGAGCATCGATCCGATCGCATTGCACGCGCAGGCGGCTGCGACGACGGCGATGCTCGTGAGTGCTTTGCTCGGCTGGATCGATGCGGGCGTCGGCCGAGGCGACTTTGGCGAGCATCTCGCTCACGCCCTAATACACTGATCTGCATGGCAATTCTTCCGATCGTGATCTGCGGCGAACCAGTGCTGCACCGCCCCGCCGAACCCGTCACCGAGTTCGACGATGCCCTGCGCGCCCTGGTGGACGACATGTTCGAGACCTGCGAGGCCGCGCCCGGTGTGGGTCTCGCCGCTCCGCAGGTCGGCGTGGGAAAGCGTCTGTTCGTCTGGATGTACGAGGATCAGCACGAGGCACCCGAGCGCGGCGTGGCCGTCAACCCCGAGCTCTGGATCTCCCCGCCGTCACCGGGACTCCCCGGCGAGGAGGAGGTCGAGGGCTGCCTGTCGTTCCCGGGCGAGCGATTTGCCCTCCGTCGCTCCTCGCGCGCGCTGCTGCGCGCCCAGGACATCGACGGCAAGCCGTTCGAATTCGAGGTGAGCGGGTGGTTCGCGCGCATCATGCAGCACGAGTTCGACCATCTCGACGGCTTGCTCTACGTCGACCGGCTGGTGCATCCCGAAAGCCGCGGAGCTCAGAAAGCCGAGCGGAAGAACGGCTGGGGTGCACCGGGTCTGAGCTGGCTGCCAGGGGTCGACGACCTCGAGGGGTGAGCCGCGTCCGCCTGGGCCGCGGATGCTGCTGTCAGGCGCCTTTGATTCTGCGCGAGTCAGGCGTCAGAGACCAGACCGTTGCGGCAGCGGCGAGCAGTATCGCGGTGAGGGCGAACGCCCAGCCGAATCCCGCGAGATCGACGATGGCTCCCGCGAGCGCGGGTCCGAGCACTCCGCCGAGGTCGCTCGACATCGAATAGGCGGCCACGACGTTGCCCCCTCGCCTTTTGGCGAGCACATCGGCGAGCACCGCCTGCTGCCCAGGGTTCGCTAGTGCAGAGCCGGCCCCCGCGAGCACCATGATCGCCGCGAGGGCCCAGAGAGACGGGGCGATTCCCATCGCGGCGTAGGTGCCTGCGAGGGTGATCATGCCGATCACCAGCATCGGCTTTCGGCCGACGGTGTCGTTCCATCGCCCCGAGGGGAAGATGAAGATCGCGTTGCCGAGTGCATAGGCGGCGAGGATCCATGCTGCCGCCGTGGCATCACCGCCGAACGTGACTGCGACGAGCAGCGGAATGAGGGAGACCCGCACCCCGTACGACGCCCAGCCGAAACTGAAGACCGAGAAGATCAGCGAACGAAACTGCGGGATGCGCGCGGCCTGCCTCAGCGTCATCTCGTCAGCTGTGGCCCTCGCTGCGAAGTCGGCGCCGAGGGACCTGGGGGATCCTGCGGCCCGTGATCCGCGGAGGGCGATCGCAACGATCGTGGCCGCTGCGATCAGGGTGAAGAAGTAGAAGACGAATGGTGCGCGGAGCCCGAATACGGCCACGAGCCCGCCGAGCACGGGGCCGAAGAGTCCGCCGAGCAGAAACCCGGCCGCGTTGAGGCTCGCGACTCGCCCGCGTGATTCAACCGGACTCACCTTGGCGAGCAGGGCAGTTGCGGCGACGGTGAACATCGCCGAGCCGATGCCACCTGCGCCTCGAAGGATGACGAACTGCGAATAGTCGACCGCGAGCGCAGAAGCACCGGTCGAGGCGGCGACGATGACGATTCCGGTCGTGTAGATCCGGCGTTCGCCGAGGCGATTCAGCAGCGGACCGGCAAGCGGTGCGCCGATGAGGCGCATGAGTGCGAAGGCGCTGACGATCGCGGAAGCGGCGAAGTTGGAGACGCCGAATTCGAGCGCGAACTGGGGAATTGCCGGTGCGACGACGCCGTAGCCGAGGGCGACGGCGAACCCGCCTGCGACGAGGGCCCAGACCTCGAACGGCAGGGGGGTCTTGGCGGTCGTTGTCACCTATCGAGTCTACGGGGTGCGAGGGGGATCAGCGCTTGTCGCAAGGGTGCCGGGCGATCCCGCGAGAATCGCAGCGAAGATATCCCGGAGCAGATCGTTCGAGAGGGGGTGCGCGTTGACGGATGCGTGCATCGTGGCACCGTCCATGATGAGCACGATGCCGCGGGCGACCGCTGGGCCGAGCGTGGGGGAGAGCAGGGCCACGATTCCCTCGCCCCAGTGGTTCGCGAGGGGGCGGAGAATCGGGTCGGCGTTGGCGGCGACAACCAGCTCGATCGAGATTCGGACCAACTCGTGTTCGGCCAGAAACTCTGCGAGATCGGCCGTCAGGCTCTCGGGGGTGCATCCGTCCGCTTCGAGTCGAGCTCGGGTGGTGGCGATGTCCTGTTCGAGGATTTCCGAGATCTCGGTGAGCGCCTCCTTTCGCAGTTCGTCGAGGTTCGCGAAGTAGCGCGTCGTGGATCCGAGTGAGACGCCCGCCCGATGCGCGACGAGCCGATGCGTGAGCTTCGCGAGACCGACCTCGGGAATGAGCTCGGCTGCGGCGCGCACGATCTGGCGACGACGTCCCTCGGGGTCGTGGCGACCCGCGGGTACCGCTTCGCCGATGGGGGCGAGTTTCTCGGAGCGCTGCTCGGTGTTCATGTCCTCACCATCCTACATATGGTACAAATGTACTGTACTAGTGGTACAGATGTACCGTATTGGCCTCGAATCAGGAAAGATCATGAACGCGAACCTCGTTGGACGCACCGGAGAACTCTCGAAAGCCCGTCGCTGGGCCGCATTGGCGGTGCTCACCGCGAGCCTCCTGGTGATCACGATGGACATGACGATCCTGAACATCGCGCTCCCGGAGATCGCGGCAGAGCTCCAGCCGACCTCCGAGCAGCAACTGTGGATCATCGACATCTACTCGCTCGTCCTGGCCGGACTCCTCGTCTCGTGGGCGGCGATCGCCGACCGCTGGGGTCGCAAACGAATGCTCATGCTCGGCTACGTGATCTTCGCGCTCGCCTCCCTGCTGGTGCTCATCGCAGACAGCGCTGAGGGAGTTATCGCGATCCGCGCCTTCCTCGGCGTCGGTGGCGCGATGATCATGCCGACCACACTGTCGCTGATCCGCGTGATCTTCACCGACCCGAAAGAGCGCGCAACCGCACTCGGTATCTGGGCGGCGGTCTCTGGGCTCGGCGCTGCGGTCGGCCCCCTCGTCGGCGGACTGCTGCTCGAGCACTTCTCCTGGCATGCCGCCTTCCTCGTCAACGTGCCGCTCATGCTCGCTGCCGTGGTTGCCGGCCTGCTGTTTCTCCCCGAGTCGCGCGTCGCGAACCCTGGCAAGTGGGATGCGCTCGCCGCCCTGCTCTCGTTCATCGGCATGATCCTGCTGGTCTGGGCCATCAAGCAGTTCGGCAAGCACGCGAGCTTCTCGGTGCCCGAGGCATGGGTCGCGATCGCCTTCGCCGCTGCGCTGCTGACCTGGTTCGTGTTGCGCTGCATGCGAAGCGATGCGCCTCTGCTCGACTTGCGACTGTTCCGCAGCAGGCCGTTCTCCGCGGGAATCGTCGCGGCGCTCGGCACTACCTTCTCGATGGTGGCGGCACTGCTGCTCATCGCGCAGTGGCTGCAGCTCATCGACGGTGCCACGCCGATCGAAGCAGGTGTGCGACTCATGCCGGTCGCGATCGCCGGTGCGATCGCCTCGATGCTCGCTCCCGCGCTCTCGCGCGTGATCGGTGCGCGCGCCGTACTCGCCGGCGGACTCGGGTTCGCCGCAATCGGCATGCTCTCCATCGGCGTCGCGGGAGACGGGCTCAACCTCGTCGGCGTGATCGTCGCGATGACGCTCATCGGAGGAGGGACCGGCTCGCTCGCAATCGGCTCGGCCATGATCATGTTCGGGTCGCCGGAAGAGAAGGCGGGCAACGCCGGAGCGCTCGAAGAGACTTCCTACGAGCTCGGAGCCACGATCGGCGTCGCCATTCTCGGTTCCATCTCGGCGCTGATCTACCGCTTCCAGCTCTCGATCGACCCGGCCGTGCAGCACCTCGATCGCGATGTGCTCGGACGAGCGAAGGAATCTCTCGGAGCGGCGGTATCGATTGCTCAAGAGTCCGGCACTCCCGAGCTGATCGAGAGCGCGAGCGTTGCATTCAACCGCTCGCTCCAAGCAGCGGGCTACGCAGGCGGCTTCTTCATGCTCGCGGTGGCGGTGTTCGTGTTCGTACTGACTCCGAAGGGCACGGACGTATCGAGCGCCGAGCACTGATACTCTGGATCCTGCGCCTCCGTAGCTCAGGGGATAGAGCAGCGGCCTTCTAATCCG
>JBEBSS010000053.1:0-16172 GCA_040394175.1 Leucobacter soli
GTGTGCGCGAAGTACGCCTCCGGGCTCTCCTGGTGATGCTCGACCGCGCCGATGTGACCGCCATACGGCAGCCGGATCACGACGGGCATCGACTGCTTCCCATCGGTGCGGCTCGTCAGCTTCGCGAGCTGCGTCACGATCTGGTTGAACGCGGGGAACACGAAACCGTCGAACTGGATCTCGACGACGGGGCGGTAGCCTGCCATCGCGAGCCCGATCGCACTGCCGACGATGCCTGCCTCGGCGAGCGGAGTGTCGATGACCCGGGCGGAGCCGAAGTCGCGTTGCAGGCCGTCCGTCACCCGGAAGACGCCGCCGAGCGGTCCGATGTCCTCGCCCATCAGGACGACGCGCTCATCGGCGGCCATCGCCGCGCGCAAGCCGGCATTGATGGCCTTCGAGATGGGCAACTGCTGGCGCTCGGCCAGGGTCGTGCTCGCCTCGTTCATCCTCGGCTCCCGTCGTTCATCGATGCCTCGTAGTCTTCGAGCCAGTCGCGCTGCGCGTCCATCAGCGGGTGAGGTTCGCTGTAGACGTGCGCGAACATCGCGTCATTGCCGGGCTCGACCATGGTCAGAATGCCCTCGCGAGCGGTCTTCGCGATCGCGTCGGCCTCCTGCGCCGCTGCTTCGAAGAAGTCATCGCCGATCCCGAGCTCGCGCAGGTAGCGCTCGAAGCGCACGATCGGGTCCCGCTGACGCCACGATTCCAGCTCGTCGGTCTCGCGGTACCTCGTGGGATCGTCACTCGTGGTGTGAGCGCCCATGCGGTAGGTGAGGGCCTCGATGTAGCCGGGTCCGTTCCCCGCGCGCGCCTCATCGAGAAAGCGCTTCGCCACGGCATAGCCCGCGAGCGGATCGTTGCCGTCGATCTGCACGGCGCGCAGGCCGAAGCCGAGTGCCCGCCGGTAGATCGGCGTGCGCGACTGGCGTGCGACCGGCACGGAGATGGCCCAGCTGTTGTTCTGCATCACGTGCAGCAGCGGGGCCTGGAAACTGGAGGCGAAGACCATCGACTCGCTCACGTCGCCCTCGCTCGTCGTGCCATCGCCGTAGAAGACGATCGTCGCGCCCTCGGTCGGCACTCCCGCTTCACCCGGTGCGAGCGAATCGCTGCCCGAGGCGCGCTTGGCATCGAGCACCTGACCCATGGCGAAACCGGAGGCGTGCTGCGCCTGGCTTCCGAGCACCAGCGTGTAGAGGTGGCAGTTGCCGTTCGAAGGATCGCTGATGTCCCAGCCGCCGTGGGTCACCCCGCGGAACTGCCCGGCGATCTGGACGAGATCGACGCCGCGCACGTACGCGACCGTGTGCTCTCGGTAGGTGGGGAAGAGGTGATCCTGGGGCAGGGCGGCATGCGCGATGCCCACCTGGCCGCCCTCCTGGCCGACGCTCGGCGCCCAGAGCGCGAGCTGGCCCTGCCGCTGGAGGTGCGTGCACTCGGTGTCGAACGCTCGCACCGCGACCATGTCTCGGTACCACTGCTTGAGATCGTCCTGGTCGAGCCCGTCGAGCTCTCCCGCGAATTCTGCCGCGCTTGCAGACGGAGCGTACCGACCCTCGTCATCGAGAAAGCGGATCGGTTCCGGGTCGGTCATGTCGACCCCGAACGTTGTCGTTGCACTCATTGCGCCAAGTGTAACGAGCGGTCATGTTCGCATACGGATATTTCCGTGCACTCTCAGAAAAAATGACACTCCGGAAGCGATGCCCCGCTCGGACGCAGGGCACCGCTCACGGTGCGAGGATCAGAGTCCGGCGCCGCTCGGAGAGACGAGAATCTTGACGGCCGTCTCGTTGTGATGAATCAGCGTGTCGAATCCCTTGGAGACGAGGTCGTCGAGACCGATCCTTCCGGTGATGAAGGGCTTCAGGTCGATCTTGCCCTCCTCGACGAGTTCGATCGTCGCAGGGTGGTCGTTGACGTAGGCGATCGTGCCTCTCAGATCGATCTCCTTGAGCACGAGCTTCTGCATGTCGAGCGTGGCCGGATGTCCCCAGATCGAGATGACGACGATCACGCCCTGGGGCCGCACCGCGTCGACAAGCGTGTCGAAGACGACCTGCACGCTGGTCGCCTCGAACGCGACGTCCGCTCCTCGCCCGCCGGTCAGCCTCTTGACCTCGGACACCACGTCGACCTCTCGCGGGTTGAGGGCAGCATCGGCGACCCCGGCCTCGAGTGCCTTCCCTCGGCGGAGCGGACTGATCTCGGAGATGATGACGCGTACGCCCTCCGCCTTGAGTACGGCGGCGGTGAGCAGGCCGATCGGACCTGCGCCGCCGACCAGCGCCCAGTCCCCGGCACGCACCCCTGAACGGGTCACCGCGTGATGGGCGACGGCGAGCGGCTCGATGAGCGCGGCTTCGTCAAGGGGAATGGAATCGGCGATGGGGTGCACCCAGCGACGCTGCACCACGACGTTCTCGGAGAGTCCCCCGCCGCGGCCGCCGAGGCCGATGAAGTTCATGTGCTCCGAAAGGTGATAGTCGGTGCTGTCGGGACCGGTGTCGACCGAGGGGTCGAGAATATAGGGTTCCACCACGACGTGCTGACCGACCCGGAGATCCGTGACCCCCTCGCCGACCTCGCTGACCACACCGGAGAACTCATGCCCCAGCGTGATCGGAGCCGACTCCCCCGAGATCGGGTGCGGATGACCCGCGGGCGGCACGAAGATGGGCCCGTCGAGATACTCGTGCAGATCGCTTCCGCAGATCCCTGTCCAGGCGACGTCGATGCGAACCGTGCCGGGAAGCAGCGGTTGCTGCTCGATGTCTTCGATCCGAATGTCTTCGCGGCCGTAATACCTTGCAGCTTTCATGGAAGTTCCTCTCTCTCGAACGGAAGACGGCGCCTTCGGTTCGATTTCGAGCGATGAACCCGCCCTCCACTCCTTCCAGCCTAGGCTCGCCGCGGCGGTGTGGGAAGGGTCGGGGTTCCTCTCCTGGAGAACACACAAACCCGCGACTTTCTGCGACACTTGAGATATGCGTACCGTGATTCGAGTTCTCGTCAGCGCATTCGCGCTCTGGCTGACCACCCTCATCGTGGGCGGCAGCGGCGACCACGGCATCTGGATCAAGCCTCTCGGCACCGGAGACTACGATCACCTGATCACCCTGCTGCTCGTCGCGCTCGTGTTCGGGTTGGTGAACGGCACCCTGGGCAAGATCGTGCGAGTCGTCTCGATTCCCCTGTACATTCTGACGCTCGGCCTGTTCGGGTTGATCGTCAACGGCTTCCTGCTCTGGGTCGTCGCATGGCTCTCCGGCCTCGCCGGTTTCGGCCTGGAGATCGGCGGCTTCTGGTGGGGTGTGCTCGCGGCACTCGTGCTCTCACTGCTTTCGGGCATCATGAACGGTCTGCTCGGCACCAACAAGAAGCGGGATCGCTGAGGCGCGCCGACCCCTACTATTCCGACGAGCGAGCCTTCGAGCGCGTGCTCGCGCAGGTCGAGCGCAGTTGCTCGGCGCTGCTCGACGCGTTCGGGCAGGCGCGGTCGGACCCGGGCACGGCCCGGCGAGCCTAGCGATCGGCGACCAGGCACTCGCTGTCGATATCGACCACCACGTGCGGGTACGCTCGTCCGACGTCGCCCTCGTAGTAGTAGATCGCCTGCATCCAGCTGATCCCCGCTTCGGGCTTTGCGCCCTCCACACCGAACGCGTTCACATCGACGACGTCGTCATGGAACTCGAACTCGTCGAGATCGGTCCACCCCTGTGCGCTCAGCCAGTCGCGCAGCCCAGCCATGCCCGACTCCGCAACGTCGCGATCGGCCGGAAACCCGGTCTCCTCCGGCGAGAACCAGGATCCGTAGAAGCGGTAGGCGTCGGCGTCCTGACCGGCGTCGCAGGCACTCCGGACGTTCCCGCCGACGGGCAACTCCCACTCCCCGGCCCAGATGTGGGTCAGCGTCTCCTCGACACCGAGCGCGAGCCCGCTGTTCTCCATCTCCGCGGGAGACTCGAGCTCGCTGCCCCGACCGGAGCCTGCGATCAGATCGACGAGCGCGAACGGCGAGCAGGCGATGAGCGTCGGCGCGAGAAGCAGGCCCGCCGCGAGCGCCATCACGGCACGCACCCGAATCCGCTTGTGCACTCGTTCCTCTTCTCCACGCGATCGCGCTGGGTTCCGCTCGGTTCGTCTGCAGGCAGACTAACGCATGGGAGAATAGAGTCCGGCCGATCCTCGACACGTACGACACGGAGAGTTCCCCATGACGCAGCTTCCCCCGCAGCCCATCAGTCCGCTCGACGGAAGATACCGCGGTGCGGTCGAAGGGCTCGGCGACTTTCTTTCGGAAGCGGGGCTCAACAAGGCGCGCGTGCACGTCGAGGTCGAATGGCTCGTCTACCTGACCTCTCACTCGCTGCTCGGCGCGACGCCGCTCGACGCCGGTGATGTCGCGACGCTGCGCACCTGGGCCGCCGACTTCGGCCAGACCGAGATCGACACGCTCGCCGAGATCGAGGCGACGACACAGCACGACGTGAAGGCCGTCGAATACCTCGTGCGCGCGCAGCTGACCCGCCAGGGGCTCGACCGCATCGCCGAACTCACCCACGTCGCCTGCACGAGCGAGGACATCAACAATCTGTCCTATGCGATCACCGTGAAGCACGCGATCGCCGAAGTGTGGCTCCCCAAGCTCAACGCCGTGATGACCGAGCTCGCGCGACAGGCCGAGCAGTACCGCGACCTGCCGATGATGAGCCGCACGCACGGGCAGCCGGCCACCCCGACGACGCTCGGCAAAGAGCTCGCCGTGTTCGTGCACCGCTTGAACCGTCAGGTGGCGCAGATCGCGCAGATCGAATACCTCGGAAAGTTCTCGGGAGCGACCGGAACCTTCGCCGCGCACCTCGCCGCCGACCCGACGGTCGACTGGCAGGCAGTGTCGCGCGAGTTCGTCGAGGGACTCGGGCTCGACTGGAACCCTCTCACGACGCAGATCGAATCGCACGACTGGCAGGCCGAGCTCTACTCCCGCATCGCCCACGCGAACCGCATTCTGCACAACCTCGCCACCGACGTCTGGAGCTACATCTCCATCGGCTACTTCCGTCAGATTCCCGTCGCCGGGGCCACGGGGTCCTCGACGATGCCGCACAAGGTGAACCCGATCCGTTTCGAGAACGCCGAGGCGAACCTGGAGCTCTCGAACGCGATCCTCGACTCCCTCTCCGAGACGCTCGTGACGAGTCGCTGGCAGCGCGACCTCACCGATTCCTCCGCGCAGCGCAACATCGGCGTCGGCATCGGCCACTCGGTGCTCGCACTCGACAACATCACGCGCGGGCTCGGCCAGATCGACGCGGCCCCCGACGTGCTCGCGGCAGATCTCGACAGCAACTGGGAAGTGCTCGGCGAAGCGATTCAGACGGTGATTCGCGCTGAGGTGACCGCCGGTCGCTCGTCGATCAGCGACCCTTACGCGGCGTTGAAGGAGCTCACTCGGGGCAAGCGGATCGGCCAGGCCGATCTCGTCGAGTTCGTCTCGGCGCTCGAGATCGGCGACGAGGCGAAGCAGCGTCTGCTCGAGTTGACTCCGGCTACCTACACCGGGGCAGCGGCCGAACTACTCACCCATCTTGGGCGCGGCTGAGATCGAGCACAGCGGCGCAGCCGCGACATCGCGGAGTCGTTTCTGCTTCCGGATGGCGATTCGCTCAGTAACATGAGGGTATGACGACGAAGGCGCCGGGAGATCGGACGGCGACAGGCGATGCCGCTCCGCGGCGCATCTCCCTGCTGACCACGCTCGATCAGTTCTTCTTCATCTTCGCCGGGCTGGCCGCCGTGTGGCTGGCCTGGTTGCTCCTCACCGAGAGCTTCCAACTCGGTTGGTGGGGCATTCTGGTCTTCATCGTGTTCTGGGGCATGCTCGCCTATCTGGCTCTTCCGCGCATTCATCGCATGCTCACGACGATCTACGTGCCCGACTACTTCATCGGTCGCACCCGAACCAGTGACGGGCTGCTCGGCGATCCGATCAATCTCGCACTCCGCGGGGATGAAGAGGCGCTGCACACGGCGATGCGCAACGCCTCGTGGACTCGTGCGGACCGGGTCACACTGCGTACCTCCTGGCGGATCATCACCTCGACCCTCACTCGGAGAAGCTACGACGAGGCACCGGTTAGCCCGCTCTTCCTCTTCGGACGCATGCAGGACTTCGCCTACCAGCAAGAGGTTGCCGGAAACCCGGCGAAACGGCATCACGTGCGGTTCTGGCGGACTCCGGACGGCTGGCTGCTTCCCGGTGGTACTCGGGTGGACTGGCTCGCAGCTGGCACCTTCGATCGCGCAGTCGGCTTCTCGCTCTTCACCCTCCAGGTGACGCACAAGATCGACGCGGACATCGACATCGAACGGGACCACATCATCGCCACGGTGCAGGCCGCCCACCCCGAAGTGGGGATCGAGATGCTGCGTGACTTCTCGACCGGCTACCATTCGCGAAACGGCGGCGGCGACAGCATTCGCACCGACGGCGATCTGCCGATCCTCGACCTGCAGCAGCTCACGCGCACCGCGGCACTGACCGATGCCGCGGTCGATTCCGCACCCGCGTCCACGTCCGAAGCAGCCGCAGTCCGAGAGGACACCGCATGAGCACGCGCTCCCAGAGAAAGCGGCCGGCCAACGAACCGGTCGAGGTGCTGCTCAGCCGGACCGAGGGCGGGCCGGCGGATCTCTCAGAACGGCCGCTCGCGACGACCCTCGGCGCGCTGTTCGTATTCGGCCGCGGCATCGCAGGGCTGCTCTGGATCGGCGGATTCGCGCTGGTCTGGCCGGAGTACGCGGCCGAAGAGCACGTGCCGACCGATATCAGGACGCTCATGCTCTGGGTGATCGTCTGCATCGCGGTGCCCGCTGCGCTCATCTCCCTGGTGCTCGCCTGGTCGATCTGGCGGGGAAGCAACACGGCACGAGTGCTCGTCATGTTCGGCGTCACGATCAGCACGCTGACCTCTGCCGTGGGCTATTTCGCGAACGGCGAGAAGATCACGATCCACACCACCCTGCTCACGGTGGCCCTCGACATTCTCGTCCTGCTCGCGCTGTCGAGCCGAGACGCGCGTGCCTGGGCACGCCGGCCGCGCCGCCGGAGGTCTTGAGTCCTGGCTGCACTGATCCGGATCGTTGTCGATTCAGGATCGTTCCTCGGCGCTGCAGAACACAGGCCGATCTGCCTTCTCCTCGCTGGCTTCTCCAGAAAGCAGTCGGCAGCACGCAGCGGCCCGCCCGGACGCTGCGGCACTCGCAGCCCGCGCACTAGAGCGGTGCGAGCACCCCGGCGCGATTGGGGCGGAACCCCCTGGCGCGGAACTCCGTGAACGCCTCGGAGATCGCGGCGATCGGCAGTTCGTTCACCTCGTCGAGCTTCGCTCGGAGATCGGCCGGGATCGCAGCGATGCCGGAGAAAGCACCGCAGATGCTTCCGACGATCGCTCCGATCGTATCGGTGTCGCCCCCCAGATTCGCCGACAGCAGTGCCGAGCGGTGCGGATTTCCGTTCGCGAGCACAAAGAGCGCGATCGCTGTGGGCACCGTGTCGGTGGTGGCGACGCTCGCGCCGGCGACCTCGTAGAGATCGCGCAGCGCAGCATCGTCGTCGGACGCGGCGCGCACCAGGCTCACTGCCAGCTCGATGCGGCGAGCGATCGAGGGAGCGACGACCGCGACACCGCGCTGCGCGCCCGCCCTGGCTCCCGCGAGTGCGGCATCGACGACACGGTCGATCGCCGCAGGGTCGGCGGGATCCGCTTCCACCGCCTCCGCGACCGCGGCTGCGATCGCAGCGGCACCGCTGATCGCCACATCGGTACGGTGGCTCATCGCGGCCGAGGCTTCCACGCGGTCTACGAGGTCCTCCAGTTCGCGCACATGCGAGACGAGACCCACCGGCGCGATGCGCATCGCCGCGCCGTTGGTCTCACCTGTGCGTCCCGTCTCCCAGAGTGATTCGCCGTTGCGCAGTCGATCGATGGCGCGGGCCGAGCTCGGGCCGAGGAAGCTCCCCTCGCTGGCTCCGACGCGGTCAGCCCACGCCACGAGATGGCGGGCGACCGTCTCCGGCACGACATCGCCGTCCTCGGCGATGATCGCCTCGGCCAGCATGAGTGTCTGCTGCGTGTCGTCGGTGACCTGGCCCGCCACGAACCCGTCCACGACGAAGTGTCCGTCGGGGCCGGGCAGGAAGCGATCGATACGGCCGAAGTGGTCGAGTACCTGCGCGCGCGGCCAGAGTTCTCCGGGCATGCCCATGGCATCACCGAGGGCGACCCCGTAGAAGCAGCCCAGGATCTTGTCGGCGGTGATCTGCGTGTCGTTGGTCATGGTTGCTCCTTAGTAGCGAGAGAAGGTCAGAGTGCGCCGACGCCGGTGACGCGGGCGGTGATCACGGCTGCGAGCGCAAGCAGCAGCAGGACGATCGCCACCCAATCGCGGGCGGCGAACCGCAGTTCGTACAGCGCGGTGGGACGCTTCGTGGCACCCCAGCCTCGGTTGATCATCGCGGCGGCGAGATCGTCGCTCATTCGAATGCCGCTGGTCAGGAGGGGCACCATGACGGGGACGAAGGCGCGGATGCGTCGCAGCGTGCCGCCGTCGTCGATGTGCGCGCCGCGAGCGCGCTGCGCATCCAGCACCTGGTCGGCGCGCTGCTGCATGGTCGGGATGAAGCGGAGCGCCGTCATCACGATGAAGATGATCACATGCGGCACCCGCGCCTGCCGCATCGCGGCCACGAAGTCGTCGATCGGGGTGGTGAACAGCAGCAGCAAGGTCATCAGCACCATCGTCACGATGCGCAGGCCGAGGCTGACGCCGTAGGACACCGCTCCTGCGGTGAGCGCCAGCGCGCCGTTCGGCAGGCTGACGAGCACCTCGTTGTTCGCTGGATCCACGAGGTCGCCGCCGCGGAAGCTGTATGCCGCGAACACCATCACGATGACCACGATGATCGCGAGCGGAGCGAGAGTCTTCAGCACCTGCTTCATCCCGATCCTCGCCCACATCGTGAGTCCGATCGCGAGCAGGGTGAAGCCCAGATTGATCTCCCACCGTCCGAACAGGAATGTCGCGACGAGGATGACGGTGAAGCCGAGCAGCTTCGCCCGGACGTCGAGCCGGTGCAGGAGCGAATCTCCCGGTTGGTACTCAATGCGCATCGGATGCCCCCTCTCGTGCGGCGAACAGTTCGAGGTACTCATCGGGCGTGATGACCGTTTCCGGCGCACCGAGCTTCTGCGCGAGCAGCGTGGCCTGCGGTGGGATCAGACTCCCTCGCTCCAGCAGGTCGCTCGAGCCGAACAGCTCCCTCGGAACGGTGTCCGCGAGCAGTCGGCCGTTCCCGAAGAGAAGCACTCTCCTCGCGTACTCGGCGACGAGCGTCATATCGTGGGTGATCATGACCACGGCGTGGCCGCTGCTGTTGAGGTCCCTGATCAGCTCGAGCATCGCCTGCGCACCGACGTGGTCCTGGCCGGTAGTGGGCTCGTCGATGACGAGCACCTCGGGTTCGAGCGCCAAGACGCTCGCCACCGCGAGACGTTGCCGTTGCCCTTTGCCGAGTGTGAACGGATGACGGTCCGCGAACGTAGCCATGTCGACGCGTTCGAGCACCTCGTCGACCCGAGCGGCGATCCGGTCCGCCTCCCAGCCCTGGTTCTTCAGGCCGAAGCCGATCTCCTCTCGCACACTGTTCGCGAAGATCTGGTGATCCGGATTCTGGAAGACGTATCCGACATGGGCCGCCAGTTGTCCGACCGAGAAGTCGGCCGAGTCCTCACCTGCGATTCGCAGGCTGCCGGACGATGGCCGGAGCAGTCCGTTCAAGTGACGAGCGAAGGTCGTCTTCCCGGCGCCGTTTCGCCCGAGCACGGCGAGGAACTCCCCCGCACGGATATCGACGTCGACTCCGGCGAGCGCATCCACGCCATTCGGATACACGTGCCCCAGCCCGCGCGCCTCGACGAGTACGTCGCCCGACACCACGGGCTCGGGGTCGCGCAACCCGATCCGCTCGTCTCCGAACCGCGGCAGCAGTCGCTCGGCCTCTTCCAGCGTGGCCGGGATACGCCCGTCATAGGCACCCCGCTCGGTCAGCTCGATCGCGACCTGGGCGACCTGAGGCGCTCGGAGCGATGCGTCCGCGACAGCGTCGGCATCGGCGAAGAACGCCTGGGGCGGTCCGTCGTACGCGACGCGCCCCTCGCTCAGGACCAGAAGCCTGTCAGCCCATTCCGCAATGATCTCGGGCTCGTGATCGATCATGATCAGCGAGGTGTCGGTGCCGGCGCTCAGGCGCTTCACCACCTCGAACACTTCGGCGGTCGCCTGCGGGTCGAGCTCGCTCGTCGGCTCGTCTAGCACGAGAATATCCGGCCGCATGGCGATGATGCCGGCGATGGCGAGCCGCTGCTTCTGCCCGCCTGACAGCGCGGTGGCGTCTCTCGCATCGAGGTCGCTCATCCCGACGAGGCGAAGCGCCTCGCGCGCCTGTTCGAGCACGTCGGCTTTTGGCAGTCCGAGGTTGGCCGGCCCAACGGCCGCGTCGCTGAGCACGGTCTGCCCGGTGATCTGCGTCTCGGGATCCTGCATCACGAGACCGACTCGACGCACCAGATCCGTGGTCGAGACCTGTGCGGTGTCCATGCCATCCACGAGGATCGTGCCGTGGACCTGCCCCTCGTGGTGGTGCGGGATCAGCCCGTTGAGCGCCATCGCAAGCGTCGATTTGCCCGCCCCGGTGGCCCCCATGACGGCGAGCCGCTCTCCCCGGGCAAGCGCGGTCGTGACGGAGGAGAGCTGCCAGGCACCGGAACCCCGGTAGCTGAAGCTGAATCCGTTGACCGCGATCGCGATGTCGCTCATACGAGTGCTCCAATGTCCGCGCGTGGAAGGTCGTCGGGCAGTGCACCGAGCACGGCGTCGACCGCGTCCTGCTGCACTGCGACGAGCACGCAGCTGGCGGGTCCGCCGCTGTGCTCGAGATCTACGTCGTGCTGTCCGGGTTGCCACGCGAGCCCGTTCGTCGCTGCGAGGAGGGCGGCTTCGTAACCGACGCCCTTCGAGCCGACCGGCAGCACGTCCTCGACGCCGGGGAGCTCCCGGACGGCGGCGAGGGTCTCCAGTGCGATCATCCGCCGATCTCCGATCTCGACACGATCTCCCGGTGCGCTGGTCGGGCGTCCAAGGCAGAGCACTCTGCTTCCCGGGGTCGCCCGGTCGGGCCGCAAGGCCTCGGTCGAGATCTGGGAGAAGACGGTGACTCCGATGCCGGTGGCAGCAGACGGCACATTGTCCTCGGTGCTTCCGGTCACGCGGTCGGCACCGAGCCCGAGCTCGGCTGCCAATGCGCGCACCTCTGCAATCATCTCAAGTCCCGTCGGGTCGAGTTCGACGCTCAGCGTGTCGACGATGACCTGGGGCTTCGCGCCGATCGCCAGGGTTTCGACGAGCGGTACCCGCGCCGCGAAGTGGGCGACGGTACGCGCATCGGTCGCGTAGACGTCGGCGGGCTTGGGGCCGATCGATCCCACCGAGTCGCAGGCGATGATCCATGAGGTGCCGTCCGCCTGATCCACGACGGTGAGATCGCGGATCCGGCGGACGGACAGGACAGTCGAGGTCATATCGTGTCTACTCGGCCGTGGGCGCTTCGAGCGTGATTTCCTTGCCGCCCTTGCGCTTGGCGTTCTCCGACAGCCCGGTTGCATCGAGCACCTTCACCACCGCGGCGGCGATGATGACGTTGATTGCCGATCCGACGAGCAGAGGGAGCAGCAGCGTGACGAAGATGCCCACCCCGTAGATGGGGATCAGGAGCGCGGCCCCGCCGACACCGTTCAGCAGGATGCCGACGGGGATCGCGACCCAGATGTTGGTCTTGCGCGCGACGAATCCGAAGAGCCAGATGAACACGATCATCGAGGCGGCGACGAGGGCATGGATGGGCAGCCCGAGCGGAAAGCCGGTGACGAGGGCGGAGAACATGTGTCCGATCGCGCCGACGATCGCGCCCTCGCCCGGGCTGAAGGCCGCTGCGGCGACGAAGGCCGGGGCGGAGTCGAGCGCGACGGTGCCTGTCGGGCTCGGAATCTTGATGAAGGCGCCGACCGCGCTCAGCGCGATGAGAATCGCGACTCGGGCGATCCGCTTCGGAGTGAAGAAGGCCTGTCGCCTCGGAGTGATGGGAGTGCTTTCAGACATTTCGGTGTTCCTCCTTTGGAACTGCTGGTTGATGTCGTGTGACGGTGTCTCGGGTGAAGCGCTGGCTTATTCGCTGGTCTGGGCTGCGAAGAGGTCGAGTTCGGTGGTGAAGGAGAAGCGGTCTGCGCGGAGCAGGCTCTTGACCGCTTCGAGGGGGCGACCCGTTTCGTCGAAGGTGTTGCGTTCCACCAGGAGCGCGGGATCTCCGGGCCGACGTTCGAGTTCGTTCGCCTCGAACTCGTCGAGGACGGTGGCCGAGAGTCTTTCGGTCGCCCGGTGCGGCACGAGTCCGAGCGAATCCCTGAGCACCGAGTAGAGCGAGCGGTCCTCCATGCGCATCTGCAGAATGGGAGCGCAGAGTGCCGCGGGCAACCACACCGTTTCGAGCATCGCGGGGGTGCCATCGAGCAGACGAACGCGCCTGAGCATGACCGCGCCGTCTTTCACGCTGGCGAGCTGCAACTGTTCGGCGACCGACTCCGGCGGCGTCGCGAGCCGGAGATCCAGCACCTCTGAGCGGACCCGATGGCCGCGTTGGGCAACCTCCGAGGTGAAGCCGCTCAGGAATCGGAGCGATCCTTCGACGCGCGGCTGGGAGACGTAGGTCCCGTCTCCCTGACGGCGATAGACCAGGCCATCGCGTTCCAATCGCGCGAAGGCGTGCCGAACGGTCTGTCGGCTCACCGCCAGCAGTTCCGCGATCGCTCGTTCCGTCGGAAGCTTCGATCCCGCGACGAAGTAGCCCGAACCGAGCTGTGAGCGCATCGCTTCGAAGAGCTGGTAGTAGACCGGCACGGGGCTCGAAGGGTCGAGCTCGATCGCGCGCAGCCGCTCAATGGATTGCTCCATACCACCCTCCCCGATTGGGCCTCAATTGGGTTCGAGTATGTACCTTTCGCGGCCCAATGTCAACCGAGCAGCGCTCCACCTGCATTTCGGACGCGCTCAGGGCGCACGCGGCAGATCGTCCGCGACGGGAGACGAGGACTCGACAACCGTGGCCTCTGCGAGGAAAGGAGAGGATACGGGCGGTTGCTCGGCGTTAGTGCCAGCCGTCCTTATCGGGCTGATGCAGATCCTTGCGCGCCTCGAGGTCCTCCGCGCTCGGCTTCCCGCCGAGGCCGAGGAGGGCAAGCACCACGAGCGAGACGATGAAGACGATGCCGGTGACGATGCCGGCGCGCACGAAGTCGACGACCCCCTCGGGCGTCCGCAGCACGAGCAGCACGACCAGACCCGCGAAGACGGCGAGCACGCCAGCGAAGCCCACCAGCTCGAGCGGGCGCAGACGATCGCGACGCGTGGGCGTGACGTCCTGCATCGGATCGGGCTGCGTAGGTTCGGGCTGTGTGGGATCAGTCATCATCAGTTCCAGTGATACTCAGGTGCTATTCGTTGTCTTGGTCCACGGGAGCCGAAGCGACCGCTGTGGTGGTATCGAGTGCGGCGATTGCGAGGAAGACCCCTCGGATGATCGCGTACGCGCCGAAGAAGCCGATGACCGCAACCGGATCCTCGCGCACCACGAGTGCAGACCCGGCGAGCGCGACGCTCAGGATCATGGAGGGCAGGGCGACCCGCGGGGGCTGCACCTTGCGCACGAGTCGCATGAGGGTGATCGCCCCGGTGAGCGCCGCCCACAGCACCACCACCAGCGCGAACGTCAGAGCGTCGACGACCGCGATCAGTGATCCTGCTGCGGCGAAGGCGACCACGGCACGGGCGGCGATCCACCAGCTCTCACCGGTCCCCCGCATCGAGCGGTACTCCCAGAGCGTTGCCGCGCCGATGAGGGCGAGGCCGAGACCCAGCACCCAGCGGTCGAAGCCGATTTCGCTGTGCAGCGGGGCGGTGAACGCGATGGCGACACCCACGAGCACCAGCACACCAGCGCGAATCAGCTGAGCGGTGCGGAAGCCGCGAATCTCGGGAGTGACGTCAACTGCCTGTCGATCCTGCACTTCAGCCCCCGTCTCCCTATTCATAACGGCCCAAGTCTACTCCCCCAAGGTGTGAGGAGCATCAGCGGTCGGTTCGGTGGCGACGAGGATCTACAGTCCCGATGGCATGTCGGCGAATCGCGAGTAGTGACCCTGGAACGCCACGGTCACCGTACCCGTGGGGCCATTGCGCTGCTTTGCGAGAATGAAGTCGGCCTCGCCTGCGCGAGGGCTGTCGCGGTCGCCTGCGGCTTCGCGATGCAGCAAGATCACCATGTCGGCGTCCTGCTCCAGCGATCCCGACTCTCGGAGGTCGCTGATTGCGGGCATCTTGTCTGCACGCTGCTCCGAGGCGCGGTTCAGCTGCGAAAGCGCGATGACCGGAACGTCGAGCTCCTTCGAGAGCAGCTTCAGAGAACGAGAGAACTCGCTGACCTCCTGCTGACGACTCTCGGACTTCTTTCCGGAGGACAGCAGCTGCAGGTAGTCGATGACCACCATCCTGAGGCCGTACTGCTGCTTGAGCCTCCGGCACTTCGCCCGAATCTCGACCAGCGTGAGATTCGGGCTGTCGTCGATGAACAGCGGCTTCTCCGAGATGCGCGCCTGGGTCGCCGCGAGCTTCTGGAAGTCGCGATTGTCGAGGGTGCCCTTGCGCAGCGTCTGCAGCGGCACCGACGCCTCGGCGGAGAGCAGACGCATCGCGATTTCGGCGCGCCCCATTTCGAGCGAGAAGAACACCGTCGGCGCATCGGCGTGCACCGAAGCATTGCGGGCGACGTCGAGCGCGAGCGTGGACTTGCCCATCGCTGGTCGGGCGGCGATGATGATCATCTGTCCGCCGGCGAAGCCGTTCGTCATCGCATCGAGTTCGGTGAAGCCGGTGGGAACGCCGAGCATTCCCTCCGGGGTTTCACGGGCCCTCGAGATCTCCTCGAATGCCGCTTCAACGGCGAGCGAGAGCGGCACGTAGTCGTCTGCCTGATCTGCGCCCGTCACGGTATAGATCTCGGCTTGGGCGCTGTTGACCAGATCGACCGCTTCGCCCTCGCCCGCGTACCCCATCTGGGTGATTCGGGTTCCGGCTTCGACCAGCCGGCGCAGCAGGGCCTTCTCTCCGACGATCTCGGCGTAGAAGCTCGCGTTCGCGGCGGTGGGCACGATGCTCGTCAGCGTGTGCAGGTATTCCACGCCGCCCGAGCGCTGGAGATCTCCCGCTTTGGTGAGCTGGTCGGTGACGGTGATGACGTCCGTCGGCTCCCCCTGCGCGTACAGCGTCAGCACGGCTTCATAGATGACCTCGTGCTTGGGCACGTAGAAGTCGCCCGGGCGGAGCTGGCCGGTGACATCGGCAACGGCGTCCTTGGAGAGGAGCATGCCGCCGAGCACGCTCTGCTCAGCGAGGAGGTCGTGCGGAGGTACCCGTTCGAAACCGCGGGAGTCGTCCTCGAACTCCGGAGGGGCATCAGGGATGCCGAGGTGCGCGATCGACAAGTCGAACTCCTTTCGAGGGTGACACGGGTCTGAGCGGACAATCTCGCCTGTTGTTCACCCAGTAGACACCGAGCCACCGACACTCACGCTAGGCCCCGTGACGAGTCTCGGCAAACGACCCGCGAGAGGCCTGTGGATAACTCCGTGGATAACTCACCGCTTCTCACCGCGTGTTATCCACACTTCTGGGGATAACCTGTGGAGAGAATGTGGATCCTAGTCTCATTTATGGATCTGATCAGGACTTTTAACGTTTTTGTCCTGTGAAGTTATTCAAGTCTCAGGTGCAACTTGAAGCTTCCGCCCTCGCATTGCCTGTGGACAAATACTGGGAAAGATCGAGCATGTCAAGCTCGATGTGGCACGTCGCAAAGATATATTTTGTCGCTCGAGCGGGCGTCGGAAAAACTGCCGATGAGAGGGAAAAGCGTCTCGCGTGTGAACGGCGAGGATCCGAATCGAGCCGAACCCTTTTGTACATCGACACACTCGCGCGCCAATGGGCGCCCGAGG
>JBEBSS010000054.1:0-16170 GCA_040394175.1 Leucobacter soli
ACGATCGTGTCGTCGACGCGGTTCAGGAACTCGGGCTTGAAGTGCTTCTTGAGCTCCTCGTTGACCTTGCCCTTCATCATCTCGTAGCCCACCGCCTCGTTGCCCTCGACCTGGAAGCCCACCGGGCCACCTGCGATGGCGGACGAACCGAGGTTCGTAGTCATGATGATGACGGTGTTCTTGAAGTCGACCACGCGTCCCTGACCGTCGGTCAGGCGACCCTCCTCGAGGATCTGCAGCAGTGAGTTGAAGATGTCGGGGTGAGCCTTCTCGATCTCGTCGAACAGCACGACGGAGAACGGCTTGCGACGCACCTTCTCGGTGAGCTGGCCGCCCTCTTCGAAGCCGACGAATCCGGGAGGAGCCCCGAACAGACGGGACACGGTGTGCTTCTCGCCGTACTCGCTCATGTCGAGCGAGATCAGGGCGTCCTCGTCGTCGAACAGGAACTCCGCGAGTGCCTTCGCCAGCTCGGTCTTGCCGACGCCGGTCGGGCCGGCGAAGATGAACGAGCCGGAGGGACGCTTCGGATCCTTGAGGCCCGCACGCTGACGGCGAATCGTCTTCGCGAGCGCGGCGATCGCTTCGTTCTGACCGATGACGCGCTGGTGCAGTGCCTGCTCCATGAAGCGGAGACGAGCGGTCTCCTCTTCCGTGAGCTTGAACACCGGGATTCCGGTGGCCTGGGCCAGCACCTCGGCGATCAGCCCCTCGTCGACCTCTGCCGTCGTCGAGACATCACCCGTGCGCCACTGCTTCTCGAGGCGCAGACGCTCACCGATCAGCTTCTTCTCCTCGTCGCGCTTGGCTGCAGCCTTCTCGAAGTCCTGGCCTTCGATCGCCTGCTCCTTGTCCGCGCGCACGACAGCGATCTTCTCGTCGAACTCCCGAAGCTCGGGCGGCGAGGAGAGGATCGACAGACGCAGGCGGGCGCCGGCCTCGTCGATCAGGTCGATGGCCTTATCGGGCAGGAAGCGATCCTGGATGTAGCGATCGGCGAGGTTCACGGCGGCGACGATTGCGCCGTCGGTGATCGACACCTTGTGGTGCGCCTCGTAGCGGTCGCGCAGGCCCTTCAGGATATTGATGGCGTGCGGCAGGGATGGCTCGCCGACCATGATGGACTGGAAGCGGCGCTCGAGCGCGGCGTCCTTCTCGAAGTGCTTGCGGAACTCATCGAGCGTCGTGGCACCGATGGTCTGCAGTTCCCCGCGAGCGAGCATCGGCTTCAGGATATTGGCCGCATCGATTGCGCCCTCTGCCGCTCCGGCTCCGACGAGCGTGTGGATCTCGTCGATGAAGATGATGATGTCGCCTCGGTTGCGGATCTCCTTGGTCACCTTCTTCAGGCGCTCCTCGAAGTCGCCTCGGTACCGGCTGCCCGCGATCAGCGAGGAGAGGTCGAGCACGTAGACCTGCTTGTCCTTCAGCGTCTCGGGCACCTGGCCTGCGATGATCGCCTGGGCGAGACCTTCGACCACGGCGGTCTTGCCGACGCCGGGTTCGCCGATCAGCACGGGGTTGTTCTTCGTGCGGCGCGAGAGGATCTGCATGACGCGCTCGACCTCTTTTTCGCGGCCGATCACGGGATCGAGCTTGCCCTCGCGCGCGGCCTGGGTGAGGTTGCGACCGAACTGGTCGAGCACCTGCGATCCCTTGACCTCCGGGGCACTCTCCGGAGCGCCGACGGTTGCGTTCTCTTTGCCGGCCTGGTAACCGCTCAAGAGCTGGATCACCGTCTGGCGCACCCGGTTGAGGTCGGCACCGAGCTTCACGAGGACCTGGGCGGCAACGCCCTCGCCCTCGCGGATGAGGCCGAGCAAAATATGCTCCGTGCCGATGTAGTTGTGGCCGAGCTGCAGGGCCTCACGAAGCGACAGCTCCAGCACCTTCTTGGCACGCGGTGTGAAGGGAATGTGTCCCGCGGGTGGCTGCTGACCGGTGCCGATGATGTCGGTCACCTGCTCACGCACGGCATCGAGCGAGATGTCGAGCTGCTCAAGCGCTTTCGCGGCAACACCCTCGCCCTCGTGAATGAGGCCGAGCAAAATGTGCTCGGTGCCGATGTAGTTGTGGTTGAGCATCTTCGCCTCTTCTTGGGCGAGCACCACCACTCGACGGGCGCGATCCGTAAATCTCTCGAACATCTTTCCTCCATGCGGTCGCGTCTGCGGATCACGCGACCGATAGCAACAGACTACGCACCGCACGGGCGTCTTGGGCCGTTGTTCGCCGCAGGCGTGACGCTTTCGCCGCTACTCCCCTGGTGCACCGGGTCGGGGGCTTTCGCCCGATGCGGCTTCCGGCTGCTCGCCTCGCCGATCCAGACGGGCGTGCAACTCGGACAGCATTTCGAGCTGCCGATGGTTGATCGCCATCAGCTCTTCGATCTCCTCTTTCGCGGCGAGATTGGTCTCGTAGTCGTGCTGCGCAAGGGCGGCGGCGATCGCGTCCTGTCGCTTCGCGGCGATCAGCAGGATCGCTCCCTGAAGTCCGGCGAGCATGCTCAGGAAGAGATTGAGCAGAATGAAGGGGTACGGATCCCAGGCCTTCACCGCGAGGTTGATCATGGCCCAGACGACCATGAACGCGATGAAGAGCGAGATGAAGGTCCAGGACCCCATGCCGTTGCGCAGGCCATCGGCTGCGCGCTGCCCGGGAGTGAGGTCTTCGTGATGCTGTTCGTGCCAGTTGCTCAGAGGTCTGCCCATGCCGTGAGTGTAAGCCTGCGGGCTTGACATCGGTACGCGCGCTTCGCATACTTATCGATAAGCGATAATATCGAATATCGATAAGGAGAACAGATGACAACCACGCTCGCGTCTCGCACGGAGCGCCAGATCCTCCGCTGGATCGCCTGGGGCGCCATCGGCATCGGACTCATCCTGCTCGTCGCGCTCGGCGCACGGATCTTCGAGCTGCTCGCCAGCCCGACCACCCGCTTCTCCGACCTCGGCATCGTACTTCAAGGGGCCCCGGCGACCGAGACCGCGCCCCTGCCCGAACACGTCGTCGAAGTGTCCAGCGTTCGGGAATCCGTGACCGTCGCCGATCTCCCGCAGGGCATCCGCTGGATCCTCGTAGCGCAGACGCTGCTCCAGGCCACGCTCGGACTCGGCATGTGCATCGCGGCGATCCTCCTCTCCCGACGCCTCCTCAGCGGAAGCCCCTTCGCCCGGAGCGTCATCTGGACGCTCTTCATCGTCGCGGTGGCGGTGATGCTCAACGGAGTCGTCGCTCCGTTCCTCCAGGCGATCGCCGAGGCCGAGACACTCAAGTTCATCACCGACGGCGTCCTCTCGCCCACCCTGGACACCGGATTCGGCTCATCCGGATCGATGCTGTTCGGCATGAAGATAGACCTCGCACCATTCGGGATCGCCATCGGGCTCGGCGCACTGATCGCCGCCTTCGAAGCGGGTGCCCGCCTGCAGCGCGAGACGGAAGGACTGATCTAAATGACCTCGCCCCACGTTCCGCTCCCGAAAGAACCCAGCATCGACAGGCTGCGGGCCGACACCGTCACGGTCATGGTGATGGGCGTGCTCGCCGCGGCCGCCACCATCACTCTGGCCGTCCGCATGTACCTGCGTCTCTTCACCCCCGCGGGAATCTCCTGGAACCTCCCCGTCGAAGCCCAGCCGGGCGCGGCCAGCGGCATCGCCAACTACGGCGCAGATGGCCCCATCCCGGCATCACCGATCAGCGGCATCTTCACGCACATCCAGGTCGTGATTCCCGACGTGAATGCGGTGTCAACCGTGTGCCTCGCACTCTCGATCGCACTCGGCGCACTGACGGCGCTCCTCGTCATCGCATGCACTTCTCGCCTGGCCTGGCTCCTGCTCAAGAACCGCTTCTTCACGACGCAGGCGCGAACCGCGCTTCGCACGCTGAGCTGGGCGCTGCTCGGTGGCGGCGCCGGCTCATTCGTGCTCTGGCACCTCGGGGCGAACGGGGTCGAGGGCGCGCTCGGGGTCCGGGCGACCGCCAACGGATCGCTCGAATGGTGGGGGTGGTATCTCGTGATCCTGTTCGCCGTGACCTCGTTCGGTCTCGTGGATCTCGCACTGCGCCGCGCGATTCGCCTGCAGGTCGACACGCAGGGGCTCGTATGAGTCCCGCGGACCCGACTGAGGCGCACGCGATCCACTGCCGATTGGACGAACTGCTCCTCGAACGCGGCATGACCCTCACCGAGCTCAGCGAGCGGGTGGGGGTGAGTCTCGTCAATCTCTCCGTGTTGAAGAACGACCGGGCACGCGCGATCCGCTTCTCCACCCTCACCGCGATCTGTCGGGTCCTGCAGTGCGACGTAGGAGATCTGCTGGAGCTCAACCAGACGCTGCCGTGACCCGCCCAGGAGGGCGGCGTCGCTCCATGCCGGTAGCGTGGAGACATGACTGAATCCATGCCCCGCGCGATCGCACTCGTTCGACACGGCGAGACCGACTGGAACCTCGCGCGGCGCATCCAGGGACGTACCGAAGTGCCGTTGAACGCCACCGGCCGGGCCCAGGCGGCAGCGACCGCGCAACTGCTCGCCGACTCCCCTCGGTATGAATGGTCGGGCTTGCACAGTTCACCCCTCGGCCGCGCGATCGAGACCGCAAGGATCCTCGGCACGACACTCGGTCTCGCCGAGCCCACGATCGATGCGGCGCTGCTGGAGCGGGATTTCGGACCGGCCGAGGGATTGCTCGTCGAAGAGGCGCAGCAACGCTGGCCGGGCCTCGAAGTACCGGGAGGGGAATCGGTCGAGGATCTCTCGCTGCGCGCCGCCGGGGCGCTCGAGCGGCTGCTCATCGACGCGCCGGGCACGGTCGCCATCGCGCACGGGGCGATGCTTCGCGCAGGCCTGTCGCGACTCTGCGGCGTCGACGTGCCGAGGATCCTGAACGGCGAGGTCTGGGTGCTCACCAGGGAGCGCTCAGGGCGCGCTCCGGTCGCATTGAGCCTCGGCATCGCCCACCCGGCCGGCTGACCCCACCCATCAGCGGGAGCCGTGAAGGCTGAGCCGCCTCCGGCTCTGCGATCTTCGTGCCCGCACCTCTCCGGTTACTGCAGCGCCGAGGTGAGACGGGCGAGACCGTCCAGCAACTGCGAACGCAGCGGCTGCCTCGCCCATTCCTCGCGAGTGAGCTCACGAGAATTCTGGTGATACGTTGCATTCACTTCATCGAGGTCTCGCACGAAGCTCTCGCCGTAGAGCACCATCGACACCTCCATGTTGAGGTTGAACGATCGCTGATCCATGTTCGAGGATCCGACCACCGCCACCTTGTCATCGATGGTGAAGTGCTTCGAATGCAGAATGTACGGCGGACGATACATGAAGATCCGAACACCGGCGTCGAACAACTCCTCGTAGTACGAGCGCTGGGCGTGGTAGACGACCGCCTGATCGCCGATCTCCGACACGAAGAGCTCCACCTCGACCCCGCGCGCGGTAGCCGCACGCAGGGCGTGCATGATCGCGCTCTCGGGAATGAAGTAGGGGCTCGTGATGCTGATCCGCCTCTTCGCGGTGTAGAGCAGCGAGACGAATACCTGCAGATTGTTCTCCCGGCCGAAACCCGGACCGCTCGGAAGAATCTGGCAGTCGGTCTTCCCGGGCAAGAACACCTGGAGCTCGTCGTCGATGGCCTGCGGCATGGGCTCTCCCGTCTCCACGTACCAGTCACTCAGGAAGACCGCTTCGAGCCCCAATGCCGCCGGACCTTCCACCTTCACCATGAGGTCGCGCCAGTGCAGCCCTCTGCGGATATTGCTGGACTTGTTGTAACTCGAATCGACGAGATTCTGGGATCCCATGAAACCGACCTCGCCGTCGATCACGACCAGCTTGCGATGATTGCGGAGATCCGGTCGTTGCCACTGCCCGCGCCAGGGCCGCACCGGGAGCAGGTAGGCCCACTTCGCCCCGATTCGGCGGAGCGTGTCCGCGGTCCGCTTCGCGCCGGGGTTGCGAACCGCGGAGACGTGATCGAGCAGCACTCGGACCTCGACCCCGCGCTCGATGACCTCCCGCATCGCCTCGAACACCTCGTTGGTGGTGTCGTCGTGCACCAGGATGTAGAACTCGACGTACACGTACTGCTTCGCCTCGCGAATCGCGGCGGCGATCCTCGCGAACGACTCTTCGTAATCGATGCAGATGCTGACCGCGTTGCCTCGAACCATCGGCTGCGCGCCGAGCGAGCGGCCGAGTTGCACGGCGTTCGAAACGCCGTCGGGCAGGAGCGAGAGCTCGGTGCCGAGCTTCGCCTGCTCGCGGTCGGCGATCTCGCTCACGACAGAGGTCGCGAATTCCTGCTTCGCGGTGCGTTTCTTCGGCAGTTTGTTGCCGCCGATCAGCAGGAAGAGCAGCAAACCGGGCACCGGCAACCAGAAGATAGTGATCAGCCACGCCATGCCTGCAGTGGGACGCCGATTCCGCGGCACCACGAAGAGCGCGATGATGCGGATGATGTTGTCGACCACCAGCACGAGTGCGGCCCACAGGAACGGCCAGTTGATGGAACTCCAGAAGGCGTCGTCCGCTGCGAGGCGAAGCGTGGCGGCGATCTCGTGCATGCCAGTCATTCTATGGTGGTGTCAGAAAATCCTGCACTTCACCGGCGCGGCAGGCCCTGCGGGCGAACCGCCGTCCTCGATCGGACCGTCGGACCGCCGGGCCGAGGTCGGCAAGGATCAGGAGTCGGACTTCGGCGGTAAGCCGAGGCGTGCGCGCTCTTCGGCTTCCATCTCTTTGTAGATGCGGCGCTCGGTGCGATCTGCACGCAGAATGAATCGCAGCACGAGGAAGAAGAAAATCCCGATTAGAACGGTCGGGGTCACCGACCAGATCGCGTTCACCCACCAGTTATCCATTGTGATCCAAGTATATGACTGCGTACCTCCGCGCCGGCTGTGGGAACTCCTGGACAGACGACTCTCTGCCCCGTCCACGCGATCAACGCAGCCCTGCTCGCACGCCTGTAACCTCTGACACGCGACGCCGCACGGGCGAGCGCCCCGCGCTGCCCGGCAATCCTGGTGGATCTTAGGGGAATTGAACCCCTGACCTCGTCATTGCGAACGACGCGCTCTACCAACTGAGCTAAAGACCCGAGCGCAGATCAGCTTACCAGCCGAAAAGCGCGATCCGCGCCATCCGGCAGCTCGGGAGACGCGCCCTAGCCCGCTCGACGGCTCTTGAGCACAGCGTCGAGGTCGAGCGCGCCATCGCTGGTATCGCCGATGACGCCCATCTGTCGCAGTCGTTCGCTCACGGCGCGGTCCCCAGGGACCGGGCGGACCCGGGGCGCCGCCGCTGTCTGCGCAGAAACCACGACGGGCGCCGCCACTCCCGCACTCGACTCGGGGGGCCGCTCCTGTCCCCGTCCACCTGACGTCTCGGCCCGGGCTTCGGCGCGTTCCAGCAGGATCGACTGGGGCTGGTTCTGCAGGGCCGAGGCTCCGCTCTCAGCCCGAGCTCGCGCCAGGGCACGCGCCCTCGCGATTCGCGCTGCGGCGGCGGCCTGAGCGGCCGCATGCACCTCGCTCGAACGATCCGCCGTCTCCACCGCGGGTACAACAGCAGGTGTCTGCTTCGACGATGCCGGCTCAACGCTCTCCGCGTCGATCTCGACGTGCTTCACCCGACCGGGGGCGAGCAGCACGAGCAGGCCGAGCGAGCTCACCGTTGCGGCGAGGCCGCCGAGCAAGAGTGCCGGACCGAGCCCGGCGATCACCATTCCCGCACCGATCAGCATCGCGGGGAGCGCGACGATGAGAGCCAGCGCGGCGAACGAGCGGGTCCTGCGCACCACGGGGCGCCGCAGTTTTGCGGCGCGCACCAGCGCGGCCTGCTTGCGCCTCACCTGCTGGGCTCGCATCTCGGCACGAATCTGTGCGGTGCGAGCCTCAGTGAGCTCAGCCTTGCGCTCGGCTTCCTGACGCCGCTGCGCGGTACGAAGCAGGCGCTCCTGCGCGAGCGCCTCACGCGCGGTCGCTTCGACACGCACCTCAGTGGGAATCTCCGCCGTCTCGGCCAGTACACGGAGCGTGCGCTGCAGGCGCAGCGCGTTCTGCTCCGCCGATTTGAACTCCCGGCGCCTCACCCAGCTGGGCACCAGCACCGCGGCCCACAGCAGTGCAGCGACCACGAAGATCAATCCACCGCCGAATACACCGCTTGCCATGTGGTCACTGTACGGTCTGCGGCTTCGCTTACGAGCTTGGCGCGCCGATCCGCGCGAGCATTCCTCGCGGCACCTCTTCGGCGGTCACCGCGAAACTCTCGTGATCGCGCCACTCCCCGTCGATGTGGATGTACTTCTCACGACGCCCCTCGTAACGCATTCCGAGCTTCTGCACGACCCGCAACGAGGCGGCGTTCTCGGGCCGGATACAGATCTCGACGCGGTGCAATCGCAGCTCGGTGAAGGCGTAGTCGATTGCGAGCGCTACCGCGGTCGGCGTCACCCCGTGGCCTGCAACATGCTGCGAGACCCAGTATCCGATCGAAGCTGATCGCAGCGCTCCAGCGCTGATGTCGCTGAGACTCAGCTGGCCCACGACCGCACCGTCGAACAGCATCACGAAGGTGACCCCGTTGCCGAGTTTCCGTTGACGGTTGAACGCGCGAACCACAGGGCCCATCGGCTGCGTGCCGGGTACCGCGCCGCCCCCTCCCGGGAAGGTCGCCTCCCAGGGCTGCAACCAGCTCCGGTTGTCGGTCAGCAAGGTTCTGAGTGCGCCCGCGTCGCGCCCGCGCACCGCCCGGATGCCGATTCGGCCGGAGAAGCGAGGATCGGGAATCTCGATCGGATGCGGCAGTGGACTCATCGGGCTCGGCCTCGCGACTATTCCCCGCCGACAGCGTCAGCGGCACGGAGCTCGTCGGCGAAGGAGAGCAGCCACTCGCGCAGCTCCTCGCCGAGCTCTCCGTGCTCGATGCCGAGCAGCACATTGGCCTTGATCCACTCGGCACGATCCCCGGTGTCATAGCGCCGTCCGTCGAAGACCACCCCGAAGACCGGCCCCTCGCCTTCGCCCGTTGCGAGCTTGTTGAGCGCATCGGTCAGTTGATACTCGCCTCCGCGTCCGGGCTCGAGGCGATCGATGACGTCGAAGATCTCCGGGCGCAGCACGTAACGTCCGATGACGGCGAGGTTTGAGGGTGCGTCTTCCGGCTTCGGCTTCTCGACCAGTCCGGTGATTCGCATCACATCGGGATCGTCGGTCGGCTCGACCGCGGCACACCCGTAGAGATGCGCCTGCTCCGACGGCACCCGCATGAGCGCGACGACGCTCGCTCCATGCAGATCGTGCACCTCGATCATCCGGCCCAGCAGCGGGTCGCGCTGATCGATCAGATCGTCGCCGAGCAGAACCGCAAAGGACTCGTCGCCCACATGCTTGCGTGCGCGACCCACTGCGTGGCCGAGACCGAGCGGCTGACCCTGGCGCAGGAAATGCACGTCGGCGAGGTCGCTCGCCTCATGCACCCTGTCGAGTTTGCCGCTCTCGCCCTTGCTTTCGAGGCTCTGCTCGAGCTCGGGCACACTGTCGAAGTGACTCGTCAGATTCTCTTTATTGCGGCCGGTGATGATGAGAACATCGGCAAGGCCTGCGGCAACCGCCTCTTCCACGACGTACTGGATCGCTGGCTTGTCTACGATCGGAAGCATCTCTTTCGGCATCGCCTTGGTCGCAGGAAGAAAGCGAGTACCGAGGCCGGCCGCTGGGATCACGGCCTTGGCGACGGTGGAACGCGGAATCGTCATGCACCGTAGCTTAGCGGGCGGAACTCGGGCCTTCATGAATGGTTCGCCGCGCCCGAACGGGCGTCCTCTTCGGGAGGTCGGCTGGATACACTGTGGGCGTGACGCACATGTCCGAACTGAAGAGCGATCTGCGATCTGCCGTTCGCGCTTCGCGCCTGTCGATGGGCGAGGATCAGCGTGACGAGGCCCGATCCGGCCTCACTCGGCAGCTTCGCCGGCTCGCCCTCGACCGGGAGCTGCGGTCGCTGTCCTGTTTTCTCCCGACGCGTTCCGAACCCGATACTCGGCCCTTCCTCGAATGGGCCCGGCGCCGGGCAATCGACACGCTACTCCCCTCGTCACGACCCGACGGTCGGCTCGATTGGATCCGACCGAGTGGCGCAGGCACCGTTCCTGGCGCGCACGGAATCGACGAGCCTCTCGGGGAGCGCTTGACCCCCCTCGCCGTGGAGGGCGTCGACGCGATGCTGATCCCGGCCGCTGCGGTCGACTTGCACGGGAACCGGTTGGGGTGGGGTCGGGGCTATTTCGATCGGAGCCTCTCGTCGATGACGAACCGCCCACCGGTGTTCGCGGTCGTGTTCGACGAGGAGCTCGTGGACGAGGTGCCGTTCGAGCCGCATGACGTGCCGATCACTGGCGTCGTCACCCCCGAACGAGTGCTGACGTTCTGAGCGGATCGATGCCGCGGCGGGATGCGGGGTACAATCGAGCACTGTGCCTACCTACGCTTACCGCTGCGCCGACTGCGGCCACGCATTCGACATCTACCAGCAGTTCAGCGACTCGGCTTTGACCGAGTGCCCCGAGTGCGGAGGCAAGCTGCGCAAGGTCTTCGGATCGTTGGGCGTCACGTTCAGCGGGTCGGGATTCTATCGAACGGACTCGCGTTCGGAGAGCAAACCGTCCTCGGGCTCGACGGGTTCGGGCAGCTCAGGGTCGAGCGCGCCGGCATCCGGCAGCGGATCCTCGTCCGCTCCTGTCTCGGGCTCCTGAGCTTCGATCGACACCTGCTTCGCGACCGGTCCGATTCGATGCGGTGCGCACCGCACCGCTGAGTCAGCCCCAGTGCGGTGGCCGATCCGCCCGAAGACGCTCATCGTTCTCGCCTCGCGCGCGGGGTGCCGCCGGCGGATCGAACGGATGCGGGTCGCTTCCTTCCGGCGCCGCCTGAGTGACGCGCCGCCGTGCTCGAGCGGGTTTCCGCGCTGCTTCCCCGCCCTCCGGGTCGCCGGGCCGCTCGGTGTCGTCGTCCGGACCCGTCATCAGAACAGCGTGTTCGAGCCGCGCCGCCCCTCGCCAGCCGCGCTTCCCTCGACAGGAGCCTGCACTTCGTCATTCGCCGGTTCAGGGTCGTAGCCGACGATGCTCGCCACTCGGAGCGCGACCCGCTCCGGATCCGCGAAGAGATCGAAGCTGTGCACTCGGTGGTAGTGCCATCCAAGGCGCCGCAGCACCGCCGGGCGCAACCGCAGTGCGCTGCGCAGGCCCTGCTCCCCGGCGCCCGCAAAGTCCAGGTCGATCGCGATCGCGCGCTCGCCGAGCGAAGCGGCAAGCGGAATCGCGCCCCGGTAGTCGAGGGCGACCGTCAGGCCAAGCCGTTCCAGCTGGTCGGCGAGCTCCCCCAGCAGCGGATCCCGCTCCGCGGGCAACGAGGCCTGCGCGGGCTCCGGATGCTCGAGCGCCAGCAACTCGGAAAGCTCGACCACGCCGTGCTTGATACGTGCGGCGTCGAGGTGCTCCGGGCGGAAGCAGCTGACGATCGTCATGCCGCGCCGGGCGCGAGTCATGCCGACCGCGATCAGGCGCTCGCCACCGGGCTTCCCGAGCGAACCGAAGTTCGACAGCACTCTCCCGTGCGGGGTCCGGCCGTAGCCGATCGAGAAGATCACCCGGTCTCGGCTCTGCGCCATCGCCTGCTCCAGCGTGAGCACCGCGAACGGTTCCGCACGCTCACCGAGCAAGAACTCACGGTACTGCGGCAACTTCGAGAAGGCCTGGAGCACCGCCTGCTGCACGCGCACTGCGTGCCGTGAGCTCGCGGTCAGCACCATGAGCGACTCGCGCGGGCGCTCCGCGGCATGCTGCAGCACGAGCTGCACCACCCGGTTGACCTCGGCGTCGGTGCTCTCCACCGCGCCGCTGTGCGGATCGGGGAGGCCCTGACCGTCGGTGACGAATTCGATCGTGAGGCTCGAATGCCCGAGGAAGGTTCCGGCCCACGGCAACGAGTCGATATCGCCTCCGTAGAAGC
Source organism: Leucobacter soli (assembly GCA_040394175.1). Taxonomy (GTDB): domain Bacteria; phylum Actinomycetota; class Actinomycetes; order Actinomycetales; family Microbacteriaceae; genus Leucobacter; species Leucobacter soli_A. The sequence continues at coordinate 12,028 of JBEBSS010000054.1, forward strand.
GGGAGTTCACGAGGTTCGTGAGATCCTCGCCGCCAGCGCGGTAGCTGCGTGTGAGCGACAGTTCGGGAAGCACCGCCCGCAACTGCGCGTACGCACTGTGGCTGTGCAGATCTTCGAGGCCTTCGGCCACCGGCTGAGCTTCCGCGTGCGGAGTTCGCACCGCGATCTCGAATCGCGAGGGAGTCTGGGTCACGGTGTCGCCGAACGCCACCACCTGCTGGCCGCGACGGATCGCGCTCACGTTCTCGACGAGGGTCGTGGCGCCCGCGTCGACGAGCATCACGGTGTCGAAGCGGAGCTCGGACGGAAGACCGGCGGCCTCGTACGGCGACAGCACCCACACGGGAGCAAGCGTGCCGAGCAGGGTCGGCGCCTGCTGCGCGAGCTGCAGCACCGAGGAATCAGCACTGCGGAGCAACTCGCGAAGCGCAAGCGCCTCCCCACGATTGTCGGTCACCGCGATACGCCACGCATCCGCCAAGCGACCCGCGAGCACCGTTCCGCTCGCACCGGAGTGCGCGTCGTCGACCAGACGGAAGTCGGCTTCCAGCCGTTCGACCACTGCGGTGTTCGCGCTGAGCAGCGCCTCGTTGGTCTGCAGCATGCGCTCCAGTGCGGACTGCCACCAGGCCTGCTCGAGCTCCGCCGCCACCTGCCCCACCGGCACATGCCGCGCGGAGAGATCGTCGATCAGCGTCTCCAGGTGCGCCGCACGAAGTCGTTCGACGATCGCGGTGCGCTCCTGAATGTTCTGCAGCACCTCGCTCTCGCGGGCGAGATCGGTGGTGCGGCGAGCGAGGGTGGGCAGCGGCATCGTACGCAGCCGCTCGCTGTCGCGCTCCACACCGAGGATCCGATCGAGCTCGTCCAGATCCTGGTACGCGGCCTGGAATGCCGCCGCGACATCGGAGATGCCGAGCGGCACCTCGGGTGGCGCACCCACCACGGTGCTGTACCGCTGCCACAGGACACGCTGCTGCTGGATCTGCACCAGACGCGCATACATGTCGCTGACATGCACGCCGGGCCGCACGTACTCGCGGGCGAGCTTGCGCAGGCGGCGACGATTGCCGTTCGACATGTCCTCCCCACCGCGCGGTGCGTGCGCGGCGATCACGTCATCGAGCGCCCGGTCGAACACCTCGGGCGAGAAGCGATCCAGCGTGTCGCGCACTCCCATCAGCAGGCGCAGGTAGACGCCCAGCTCCGAGATCGTCTCGTACGGGCGAAGTGAGGTCTGCTCGATGAGCTGATTCGCCTGCGAGATGAGGCGAGGCAGCTGCGACTCGGCGAGATCGACCGCCAGCGCATACGCGTTGCGGGCAGCCTCCGTCGTCGTGAAGTCCACCCCGTACCACGGGGAGTCGCTCGGCCCGTACTGGAACTGACCGAGGCGCGCCGCCTCGGTGATGTCCTCAGCGATCGACGAGCGGTCGAGCGTCAGCTGGCCGAGCGCCTTGTCATCGAGTCGGACCGTCGTGGTCGGCGGCTGATCGAGGAGAGCCAGGCGGCTCAGTTCGCGCAGCGCATCGAGAGGTGAGACGCCAAAGCGTCGGTCCGTCTTCGACAGTGCTTCCTCGTAGCTCAGCAGCACACCGCGCAGTCGCACCAGCGCGTCGTCGATATCTCGCTGCGAGCTCGGCGCTGCAGCCTCATTGCGGCTGATGGCCTCGACCAGATTGCGACGAAGCAGTCTCGGGCTCACCGCGAGACCGCTGAGTCCGACTCGACTGAGACGATGCGAGATGCCGTCGAGCGTCGATCGCCGAGGCGACACCACCAGCACGCGCTTACCCGCGCGCACGAGCTCGCCGACCGCGCTGACGACGGTCTGCGTGCCGCCGGTTCCGGGCAGCGTGCGCACGACCAGCGAGTGGCCCGCGCCGATCTGCGCGAGCACGTCGTCCTGTTCGGGATCGGAGTCGTACAGGTGGCGATCCGCCTCCGGAGCACGATGGTTCGGGTGCGTTGCGGTCACTGGCCGGTAGGCCGAGTCGAGTTGCTGCTTTGCGACCTCGCTCCCGCAGACCGCTTGGAGCACAGGGGTGTCGAGCATCTTCGCATCGGCGACCATCTGCGCGGATACGTTCAAGAACGAGGAGGCCACCAGGCGTGGCTGCACCACGAAACCCGGCACGCCGGTCACCATCTGGCGGAGCCGGTCGATCACCGGTTGCGGTTTGAACACGCCCTCGCTTTGCGAAAGATCGAGGAGGGTCCGGGCGTCGACGACGATGCCGTATTGCTCTCGCAGGGTGGCAAGCAGCTCGCGGTTGACCATCGGATGCTTCTTGAGCTTGAGCTCGAAGTCGCGTCCGTAGCGGCGGATCGCCAGCGGACGCAGCAGCACGGGCGCGCAGAAGTCCTCGCCCTCGAAATGCCACTTCGCGATGCCGATTCCGAGGTGCACGGTTTCGAGTCCGCGCACCGTGCGCATCTCGGTGGCCTTGTCGGTGACACGACCGGCGGCGATCCTCGCCTGCCGCAACGCCACATCATCGCGAATCAACGCTGACAGCAGGATCTTCTGGCCGGTGATGAACTGGGGCATACCGCCCGGGTGCGTGGTCGAGAGCTCGATGCGATTCATCGGTTCGTCGTCGAAGTGGATCAGCGGGCTCTTGCCCCCGATGGCGGCCAGTTCATCGCGCCAGGCCTGATGCTCGGTGGCGAACGCGTCAACAGCGGTCACCGGACCGGTCGCGTACAGCTCATCGGTGAGGTTCGCCGTCTCGTGCTGCGAGGGGACCTCCTCCGGCTTCGGTGCGAGTGACCCCTCTGCCGTGGGCGCACCGCTGTTTCGAGGCGCTTGCGCCTCCTGGGTACTTGCGCCTTGACGACGGCGCCGGTCTACACTCCACACACCGTCACCTTATGCGGCATGCTGCAGATTTCGCGGAGATTTTGCGGCGCGCCGCGGCGTCGACAGCCCAGATGCCGCAAACGGACAGAAAGCGGCGGCTCGCTCGAGGCGAGGCGCTACTTTCTGCCCGCTTGCGTGAAACACTTCGGCATCAGATTCTGCGCATTCCGAACGGGCGAGGCCGGTCCGAGGAGCGTGGGAAGCGCGGGAAGCGCGGGAAGCGCGGCGGGCCGAGACTCACGTCCGCGAGTTCGCGGCCGGGCCCGCCGCTACTTGGAGCCCGGGATCGGCGTCGCCGTGTCCCCGAGGGCACGGAACCGTGCCGCCCAGGCCATCAGATGATAGACGAGGATCGCCGCGATCGTTCCCAGCGCGATGCCGTTGAACACGATCGGGCTCTCCTCGGATCCGAGGACAAGACCGAAGTCCGCGATGCCGACGATCAGCGGAACCGCTGCCGAGAACTGGTTGATGGGCTTCGAGAAGTCAACCTTGTTGTCGATCCAGATCTTCACGCCGATCAAGCCGATCAAGCCGTAGAGCGCAACCGTCACGCCGGCCAGCACACCGCTCGGCACCGAGAAGATCACCGCACCGACCTTCGGCGAGAATCCGAGCAGGATCGCGATGATGCCGGCGACCCAGTAGGCCGCGGTCGAGTAGATGCGGGTGGCCGCCATCACGCCGATGTTCTCACCATAGGTCGTCGTGCCCGAGCCGCCGCCGAACCCGGCGAGCACCGTCGAGATGCCGTCCGCGAGCAGCGCACGGCCGGTCACCGGGTCGAGATCGCGATTGATCATGAGGCCCACGCTCTTCACGTGCCCGACATTCTCGGCGATCAGCACGAGCACCACGGGCAGGAACATGGGGAGCAGGCCCCAGAGCGAAGGGTCGGAGAACGGGTTGCCGGGGAGATGGAAGTCGGGCAGGCCGATCCACGCAGCCTCCTGCACTCCCGAGAAATCGACCTCGCCCATGAAGATCGCCGCGATGTAGCCCACCACCATGCCGAGCACGATCGAGAGCCTGCCGAGGATGCCCCGGAAGAGCACCGTGATCAGCAGCACAGAAACGATCGTGATGAGCGCAACCCAGCCCGAGTTCTCCGTCGCGTTCCAGTTGTTCTTCACCGCCGGTGCGAGGTTGAAGCCGATGAGGGCGACGATCGCGCCCATGACGACGGGCGGCATGAGCGCGTTGATCCAGCGCGTTCCGAAGCGCTGCACGACGATGCCCACGATCGCCATGAGCACGCCGATCGCGAGGATGCCGAACGA
>JBEBSS010000055.1:0-15843 GCA_040394175.1 Leucobacter soli
ATGCGTTCGCCTCAGACGAGGCGACGCAGTACCGCCGCTACCACTCGTCGCGAACGCGATGCGTTCGCCTCAGACGAGTGGTACATCGCACAGTCGGCGATGCCAGGAGATCGCCGACTGGTCGGTGAGCGACGCGACCTGATCGATGACCACGCGCCGCGCAGCGGTTTCATCCGCCGCGGCGCGCAGGTCGGCAGCGAACGCGGGATCCAGCTCGCGCTCCCCCGCTCGCCAGAGCGCATCCGCCAGTTCGGTCAGCAATTCCCGCTGCCTCCGATAGGTCGGCTGGCGCTTGCCGCTCTCCATCACAAACGCGGCGACGATGCCCTTGAGCACGGCGATCTCCGCCCAGATCTCACGCGGAACGACCACGTCGGCGCCGTAGCGAGCAAGCGGCCGACCGTCGGCGCTGGCCACCGTCTCCTGGATCGCTGCGCGAGCGAAGCGCCCGATCATGTCGCTCGTGAAGTTCTTCAACTGCGCCTGATCCGCTCGGCTGCCGCGCCAACGGGTCATCCAAGTGTCGGTCGCTGCGATCCGGTCGAATGCCGCACCGAGTTCGTCCTCGGTGTAACTTCCATCGGCCCATTTGGCGACCGCGCGGATCAGGGTGTCGTGCCCCGACCTCGCGGTCAGGATCTCGGGGTCGATGTACTCGCCGACCACCGCGTCCTCGAAATCGTGCACGGAATAGGCGATATCGTCACTGAGGTCCATCACCTGAGCCTCAGCGCACTTCCTGCGAGGCGGAGCGCCCTGCCGCATCCAATCGAACACCTCGGCGTCATCGTCGAAATATCCGAACTTGGAGGATCCGGGAAGAGCCTCGCCGAGCGACCAGGGATACTTGGTGCTCGCGTCGAGCGTCGCCCGGGTCAGGTTCAGGCCCACACTGCGGCCACGCTCATCGAAGCGCTTGGGCTCGAGCCGGGCGAGGATCCTCAGCGTCTGTGCATTCCCTTCGAACCCGCCGAACCCCTCGGCCCAGGAGTTCAGCGCCTTCTCCCCGTTATGGCCAAATGGCGGATGACCCAGATCGTGTGCGAGGCAGGCCGTATCCACGATCTCCTGGTCAAGACCCAGCGAGATCGCGAGCTCTCGCCCGATCTGCGCGACCTCGAGCGAGTGCGTGAGCCGGTTTCGGGCGAAGTCGACCCCAGCGGTCGGGCTCAACACCTGCGTCTTCGCTGCGAGCCTGCGCCATGCGCTCGAATGCAGCACTCGTGCTCGGTCGCGTGCGAAGTCGCTCCGGTGCCCACCGTGCTGCTCGGGCAGGAACCGTTCAGAGTCGTGCTCGTCGTATTCGCTGACCGCTACGAAGCGCTCAACCACCGTCGACACCGAGGCCCTGGCGCTCCGCTTCCATGAGTTCGGAGTAGTCGACACCCGAACTCGAGCGGCTCTTCAGCCAGCCGTCGGGCAGCACGACGCGCTTCGGACTCCCCGCACGGCCACGCTGCCCTTCCGCGCCATCGCCCGGGTATGGCATCTCAGCATCCATCGTCGCGAAGATCTCGTCCATCTGTTCCAGCGACTCGACCGCGGCAAGCGAACGACGGAGATCGCCGCCCACTCCATAGCCCTTGAAGTACCAGGCGACGTGCTTCCGAATGTCTCGGCACGCGCGATCCTCTTCGCCGTCGAAGAACTCCACCAACAACTCGGTGTGCCGTCGCATCGCCTGCATCACGAAACCGAGCCGAGGCTTCGCGATCGCCTGCTCCGCCTCATCCCATGAAATCTCTCCGGCTTCGGCGCGGAACGCGGCGACGAGATCGCCGAAGAGCCACGGACGACCCAGACAGCCGCGCCCCACAACCACACCATCGCATCCGGTCTCTCGAACCATGCGAATCGCATCGTCCGCCGACCAGATATCTCCGTTCCCGAGCACGGGGACGCTCGTGATCGTCTCCTTCAACGTGGCGATCGAAGACCAGTCCGCATGTCCGGAATAGAACTCGCTCGCAGTGCGGCCGTGCAGGGCGATCGCCGCAACTCCGGCGCCCTCCGCCGCTCGGGCCGCATCGAGATAGGTGAGGTGATCCTCGTCGATGCCCTTTCGCATCTTCACCGTCAGCGGAATATCCCCTGCAGCGGTCACGGCCTGCTCGACGATCGCTCGGAACAGATCGCTCTTCCACGGCAGCGCCGATCCGCCGCCCTTGCGCGTCACCTTGGGGACGGGGCAACCGAAGTTCAGGTCGATGTGGTCGGCCAAGTCCTGGTCCACGAGAAATCGCACGGCTTCGCGCACGGTTGTCGGATCGACTCCGTACAGCTGGATCGATCGCGGGGTCTCGCTCTCGTGATGCTTGATCAGACGCAAGGAGGCCGGTGTCCGTTCGACCAGTGCGCGGCTCGTGATCATCTCGCTCACGTAGAGCCCGGCTCCGTACTCGCGACACAGCCTGCGGAATGCGGTGTTGGTGATACCCGCCATCGGCGCCAGCACGACAGGAACGTCGAGGGAGAGCGGGCCGATGCGCAGGCGCGAATCGTTCACAGTAGCGGTAGACATATGCAGCTATTGTCTCACGGACCACGACCGACGAGGCGAAGCAATCGCTTCATTTCCGGCAGGCTCGTCGCCCGCAGCCAAACACCACGAGACGCGGTACTCACGGGGGTCCGATTGCGAGAGGATAGAGGCATGCCCCTGTACCGCGAACAAGGCGTCGTGCTGCGCACCCAGAAACTGGGCGAAGCCGACCGCATCGTCACGCTGTTGACGCTGGGACGAGGAATCATCAGAGTCGTAGCGAAGGGTGTGCGCCGCACCTCATCGAAGTTCGGGGCTCGACTCGAGCCGTTCATGGTCGCTGACTTGCAGCTCTTCGAAGGTCGCACACTCGACACGATCACTCAGGCCTCCACGCTCGGCGCCTATGGCCCCCACATCAGCGAGGACTACGACCGCTATCGGGCGGGCAGCGCCATGGTCGAGACCGCTGAGCGCCTGAGCGAGGGCGGTCCCGCACCGGAGCAGTACCGGCTGCTCATCGGAGCCCTGCGAACGCTTGCCCAGGGCAAGATCGTCCCAGACCTGCTGCGCGACGGGTACCTGCTTCGGGCAATGTCGGCAGCGGGTTGGGCGCCCGGCTTCGAGGAATGCGTGCGCTGCGGAGCGCCTGGTCCGCATCAGCACATCGTCGTCCAGCTCGGCGGTGTCGTCTGCGACAACTGCACGGTGCCGGGAGCACCGCGACTCGAGCCCGCGAGCATCGCGCTTCTCGCGGCGTTGCTCGCCGGCGATTGGGAGACCGCCCTCGACTCCGGCGAGTTGGAACGCGGTCAGGCCTCCGGAATTATCGCCGCCTATACGCAGTGGCATATGGAACGCGGCCTTCGTTCGCTGCGCGTGGGCCCCTGATGCCGGGCACTACAGTGGGTCTGTGAGCATGCGCCGAGCCCCTTCAGAGCTGGTGCCGGTCGACTGGACTGGCGAGTACCCGCCCGCCTTTCGCGGTCCCGTGCCGGGCCACGTCGCGATCGTGATGGATGGGAACGGCCGCTGGGCGAACCAGCGCGGGCTCCCCCGCGTCGAAGGCCACAGGCAAGGGGAACAGGCACTGCTCGATGTCGTCGCCGGCGCGATTCAGGCCGGGGTGACCCACTTGAGCGTCTACGCCTTCTCGACCGAGAACTGGCGCCGATCTCCCGACGAGGTCCGTTTTCTCATGGGTTTCAACCGCGATGTGCTGCGAGGACGTCGCGCACAGTTGCACGCCTGGAATGTGCGGATGCGCTGGGCCGGTCGACGCCCTCGGCTCTGGGGGTCCGTGATCAACGAGCTCAAGACGTCGGAGCGCGTGACCGCGAACAACACCGGCCTCACGCTGACGATGTGCGTCAACTACGGAGGGCGCAATGAGCTGACGGACGCCGTCCGCGCAATCGCTCACGAGGTCGCGAGCGGTCGCCTCTCACCGCACGGCATCACCGAACGAACGATCGCGAGGCACCTCTACGTGCCCGAACTGCCCGAGGTCGACCTCTTCCTGCGGTCGAGCGGCGAACAGCGAACAAGCAATTTCATGCTCTGGCAGTCGGCCTACGCAGAGATGGTGTTTCTGGACACCCTCTGGCCGGACTTCGATCGCCGCGAGCTGTGGCGCGCGATCGAGATCTACGAGGATCGAGACCGCCGATTCGGCGGAGCCGTCGACCGGCCGGGCACGACCAAGTGAGCCCGCACTTCGGGGCGTCGCGCGCGCACTTCGGCCGCGCGCGCTGGCCGGCTCAGATCATGTATTCGAGCTCGCGGTAGGCGCCTCTGTGGAAGACGAGCGGTTCGACATCCGATGCCGCTTGGATTCCACCGACCCGGACGAGGTAGATCAGGTGATCCCCCGCCTCGATCTCGCGTTCGATCTCTCCCGCGACCCAGCCGCTGACGCCCTCGAGCACGGGGGCACCGTTCGACTCCGCGGGGCTCCACTCCACACCCTGCCACTTGTCGGTGCCCGAACGGGCGAACTGGGCGCTGAGGTGTCGTTGCTCCGCGCTGAGAAAGTTGATCACCACTTTGCCGTGCGCCTGGACTGCCGCGAGACTCCGTGAGGTGCGTGCGATCGAGAACGACACGAGCGGGGGGTCGATCGACACGCTGTAGAAGGATTGGCAGGTGAAGCCGACCGGGCCGGCCGCTCCGTGCGTGGTGATGATGGTGACTCCTGAGGGGAATGCACCCATCACGTCCCGGTAGCGTCGAGCGTCGAACTCGGTGGTGTCGGTGGTGTCGGTGCCCGGGGTGATATTGGAGCTGGTCATATTCGGTGCCCGTTCTCTGCGTCGTGCTGGGTGCGTGGGTTCGATGTGGCTCAACGGCGCGGTATGGCCCATGCTTCGCGCTCGATCCACTCGTCGAGCAGGGTGGATCGCTCCTCGAATCTGGAGGTTTCGAACGCGAGTCCGGAGAGGGGCAGGCTCGCCCCCAGTTCAACCAGCAGTGGTCTGAGCGTGAACTCGACCGCGAGTGCGTGCGCCGGAGTCCCGATGGTGAACACGGGGAATGCCGTCACTCCCGCGAGTCCTCCCGCACCGTACCGGTCGAGAAAGCCTTTGAGCAGACCGGTGTAGCTGGCCTTGTAGGTGGGACTCGCAATCACCGCGTACTCGGCGGACGCGAGTCGTTCCAGGAGCGGATCGAGTCGTTCGGACGGTCGACGGAAGATCTCTTCCGTATGATCTGCGAGCTCGATCGTGGGCAACTGCGCGGCTCCGGTCGACGAGGCGATACGTCTTCCCAGTTCTTCCGCGATCGTCCGGGTGCGGGACTTCGGGGCCGGGTTGCCGACGACAACGACGAGTGAAGGCATGGCTACTCCCCTTTCGGAGTGGGTTCGAAAGCTACGGGGCACCTGCTGAAGATTCGCGGCGCCACCGTCAACAATGAAGCTAGTCCAATAGGTGCCATTCATTGTTGTTATATTACGAGATGCGTCGCAGGCCCCGGGATCACGTTTTCCATCCCATCCCGCGCAGTCACGATAAGTAACTTAACCGAATGTCTCAAATTAGGATAAGTAATCTTTCTCAGAGACGCGCGATCCCTCTCCTTCGCGCACACGCACCACCGTCGACGACACACGGAAGGCATCCTCATGTCGAAATCTCTCACCGGACTCTCGTTCGCCGAAGCGCATGCGGCCTGGCACTCGCAGGTCGAAGCGCAGCGCACGGCGCCCCACGGCCCGCTCAGCGCGACGGCACTGCATTGGCTCACCGAGACGGCGCAGCGTTTCCCCGAAGTGCCTGGCAGCTGGCGTGCAGACTCCCGAAGCGGGGTGGTCACCACCGAACTCCCCGAAGACTCGAAAGTCACCCTGAACGGAACGGCGCTCTCGGGCACGGTCGCATTCCCCCCTCTCGTCGGCCTCGACTCGATCACCCTTGCCTGGGAAGCGCAGCGAATCGAACTCGCCGCGCGCAGCGGCCGCCTCGTGCTTCGCCCACGCAACCCAGAGTCTCGAGACCGTATCGACTACGGGGGCACCGGAGTCTTCCCCGCGGACCCCGCGTGGGTGCTCCGGGCGCGCTTCCTCCCCGCCCCGCGCAACGCGGTCGAGGTGAGTTCCGCCGCCGGGGAGCGGGCAACCCAGCACTACGATTCCGCCGGCATCGCAGAGTTCCAGGTGGGCGGCGAGACACTCCGGCTCACCCTCTTCGGCGAGATCGACGGCAGCCCCCTCAGAGCCATCTTCGCCGATCGGAGCGGAGAGGATCTCACCTTCCCCGCAGCGAGATTCGTCGCGGTCACTCGGCTCGACGAGCAGACGGTCGAGATCGATTTCAATCGGACCACCAATCCGCCCTGCGCCTACTCGCTCAGCGCGACATGCCCTTTCCCGCCCCCAGAGAACCGACTCCCGGTACGCATTGAGGCAGGCGAGCTTCGACCGGGCATCCCGTTCGATCGCGCCGCCTCGCCCGCCGAATAGGGCGCGCGCCGCGCAGGCATCGAGCAGGCGTCGGCGTCTCGCGCGGCGCGCGCTCAGCGCCTCGCGACGAGCAGGTTCTGCCTGCGCGTCGCGATTTCAGCTGCCGCGGCGAGCATCGCACGAGCGCATCGATCGTGCGTGCGAAACGGAAGCGAATCGATACCCGGACGGGCGAACGCGCCGGCGGTCGGGAGCGAGGTGAACGGACCGAGGGCGAACTGGCAAGGGTCTCTCGGCAATCGACCATCTGGGCCGACCACGATTTGGCCGGTACTGCCCCGATGCTGCGCGTCCCCGACCCGCAGTTCCTCCGCAACCCCGTCCTCGACGAGCTGCGTCAGGAGCGGGTTGTCACTACGCGCCGCCTGCGCCTCGGGAAGCCACGCATCGACGAGGATCCTCGCTTCGACGCGAGTCCGTGCCGTCCCGCCGTCGATCGTCGCCGACCCCGAGGCGATGAAGCGCCCGCTCCGCTCGTTCAGCAGCAGTTCAATCTGGCCTCCGAGGAAACGCACCACGCCTGCGTCGGCGAGGGCGAGCAGTTCTTCGAGCCGTTCTCCTGGCGGACCACTCGCGAGATAGCTGAAGAAGGTGTGCCACCGCCGCGGAAGCTCCCGCGTACGACTGCGCGCGTTCCACGTCTCGGCCGGGATCTCGGCGACCGAGATGTAGGCGTACAGCATGGTGAGAAAGAGTGCCTGCGAGGCACTTCGCTCCGGGCTCGTGCGCTGACGCAGATCGCCCTCGATGTGCGCGGCCACGAGTCGTTGCACCGCATCCGCATCGCGTTTCGAGATCCGCTCGGCGGTTTCTCCCGCCGCATCCTGCCACACACCGGTCTCGGACCGATCGCCCCATCGCGGGAAGTCCAACGGCCGATCGAACGAGGCGATCTCGAAGCGATCCAACGGATCGGGTACCCGCTCGCGAATCAGTTCTGCGAGCCTCGGCGAGGCGAAGCCGCGATCCTTGTCGAGAATCGAGCGAAGCTCGCAGGCAAAGCCGCCCCAATCGCCGCGCACGCGCTCGGGATAGCCGGTGAACAGTTCACGATAGTGACCGGTGAGCAGTTCCGCGCAGATCAGCGGCCAGACGTCACGCTCGAAGTCAAGCGGCTCGGTGCGGCTCAGGACGGACTCCCGGAAGTCGGAACCGAGATACTCCAAACGCACTGGTGCACCGACGATCGTGCTCGTGACCTTCGAGTGGTACGGCACCCCGCGACGCGATCCCAGATGGAGCACTGGCTCGCGCCCGCTCGGAAGGTAGCGTAGGGCCCCACCCGAGTCCCGTGCAAAGCGTCCGCCCCTGCCCTCCCCGAGCAGCACTGCCAGATCGACCGCAGCAAGCCCCATACCGCGCACGATCACCTCCTGGCCCGCAGCCGCCCAGCCGAAGTCCACATCAGCGGTGAAGGCCGGCGGCACATAGTCGAGGCCGTGCCGAACGGCGAATTCCTGGATCTGCGCGGACTCCGCAGAAAGCGACGAGCCATTGTGTCCGAGCGCGTGCAGCACCAGATCGGCAGTGAGCTCGCCGCCCGAACGCAGGTGCACCGTGCGCGAAAGCTCCCCCGCCGATTTCACGGCGACCACGAAGTCTTCCTGCCAACCGACGGTGGCGCGATCCGAGGCTCGTCTCAGCACCTCCAAGTAGGCCCAGCTCAGATAGGCGTTGTTGAGGCGACGCGTCGGGAAGTCGCGGGAATCGATCGTCTCGAGTTCTCGGTCGAGCCGGTCATCACTCCACTCCGGGCGCGAGATCTCCCCCGCACGCACGAGACGTACCCATTCGGCGAAAGTCGGGCCCGGCTCGATCGGACCTTCGATCGAGCAAGCGGGATCGGTGAACACGGCCGCGTCTTCGAGTGTCGTATTGAGCTTCAGCAGTGGTGACTGCTGCCTGCGCCAGATCCGTCCGCCGCCAGGCGGAAAAGGATCGACGAGCCGAATGTCGAGATGGAGCGAGGCGTGATCGCGGCGATGCGAAGCGAGCAGACGCTCCAGAACCATCACGGCCGCGGGTCCCGCACCGACAATCACGATGCGCACGGGCGCCTCCTCTGCCGAAGCGGCGGAGGAGGCGCCCGATGCGAAGCCTCGGTCAGTCACGGCCGGGGCAGTCCCGGCGGGTTCACGAGAGACTCGGTGACCGCCTCGTCCTGCAGTGCCCAACGGTCGAGCACCTCTTGATACTCGCCGCTCTCGACGATGTGGTTCAACACGATCGATACGGCCTTGATCAGCCCATTGCCCTTCGCGGTCGCAACGCCGATCTGCGCGTTCTCGGGGAAGCCGCCGTTGAGCGTGCCGACGACCTTCGTCTCGCCGGTCACCGCCGCGTTGTAGGCGTTGGTCGAGTTCGGCTGGAAGAGAGCGTCGACACGGCCGGACGAGAGTGCGAGCGCAGCCGCGGCCGTGTCATCGTAGTAGACCGCCTCGCCAGGCTCGCGCCCGTTCTTCTCGTTCTCCTCGAACCAGCCGAGCAGAATCTTCTCCTGATTGGTGCCGCTGCCCACCACGACAGTGAGGCCCGAGACGTCCTCTGCCCGCGAAATCGAGTCGATGTCACTGTCAGCCTTCACCGCGAATGAGAGCACGTCGTCGCGATAGGTCGCGAAGTCGAACAGATCCTTCCGCTCCTCGGTGACCGTGACGTTCGCGATCACGACGTCGTACTTGCCCGATTCGACTCCGAGCGGCCAATCCGCCCAGGCGACGTTCTGTGCGTTGTACTCGAGTCCGAGGCCGTCGGCGACCAGCTGCGAGATATCCGGATCGCCGCCGAGGAGCGTTCGATTGTCGTCCTCGGCAAGAAAACTGATCGGAGGAGTGAAGGCACCGTTCGCAACGGTCAACTTCCCCGCTTCGATCGGCGAGAATCCGCTCTCTTCGAGCGCCGCCACGGCCTCGGGCACGGGGTCGATGCGTGGCCGGCTCTCGGCGTTCGCCGAGGTCAGGTCGAACGGCGATTCCGGCGCCGACTCGGCCGCCGCCGCTCCGGGGCCGGTGCCTGCCGGGGCGCTGCATGCGACGAGCCCGGCCAGTGTGAGAACAGCGGCGGCGGTCACTCCGATTCGGCCGAGGCGGCCTCGTCGTCGGAGGGTGGTCGTGGTGGTCATTCGGGTGTCCTTTTCGAGTGTGTGATCAGTGGATGGGATGGGGAAAGGAAGCGGGCGGCACGCGAACCGAGCCGCCAGAGGGAGATTCAGATGACCCAGTCGAGGAACTCTCTGGTTCGGGACTGCTCGGGATCGCGCAGGACCTGCTTCGGCGAACCCTGCTCGACGATGCGGCCCTCGTCGAGGAAGACGACGTGATCCGCGACCTCGGCTGCGAAGCCGATCTCATGCGTCACGATGAGGAGCGTCGTGCCACCTCCTGCCAGATCACGGATCACCGACAGCACCTCGCCGACGAGCTCGGGGTCAAGCGCGCTGGTCGGTTCGTCAAAGAGCAGCACGTCGGGTGAGAGTGCGAGCGCCCTCGCGATCGCGACACGCTGTTGCTGTCCGCCGGAGAGTTGGCGCGGGTAGTGGTCGGCGTGCTCGGAGAGCCCGACGCGCGCGAGGAGCTCGTTGGCAACAGCGATCGCTTCAGCGCGTCTGGCGCGTTTCAGACCGATGGGTGCCTCGATGATGTTCTCCAGCGCCGTCAAATGCGGAAACAGGTTGAAGTTCTGGAACACCATCCCGACGCGGGTGCGCCGGTGCAGTACTTGTTTCTCAGACAGTTCGTATAGGCGATCGCCTCGCTGCTCGTAACCGATGAACTCGCCATCGATCGTGATCTCGCCGCGATCGATCGTCTCCAAGTGATTGATGGCGCGGAGCAAGGTTGATTTCCCCGAACCCGATGGGCCGAGAAGGGCCACGACATGTCCTGGTTCAACGGTGAGAGTGATGCCGTGCAGCACCTCGCGCACCCCGTATGACTTGTGCACGTCGGTGATCTGCACGAGCCCGGTCGGCCCTGGCGTATCTGGGGCCCGGTCTGCCTGACGGGTCGACGATTCCGGTGCGATGTCGGTCGTCATGCGACTTCTCCTGCTCGTTGGGCCGACGAGATGGCGGCCACCGATGATCTGGGGAGGGTCGCGTCTCGGCCGCCGGAGCGGCCGAACAGGACCCTGCGGAGAACACTCCTGGCGCGTTGGAGAGGCGTCGGAGGGAGCTCGCGGGCCGATCCCCTGGCGAAGTGGCGCTCGACGTAGTACTGCAGCACGCTCAGCACCGACGTGAAGAGGGTGTACCAGACCGTCGCCACCAAGAGCAGCGGTACAACCTGCTGGTTGCGGTTGTAGATCACTTGAACGGTATAGAAGAGCTCGGGAAGCGCAACGATGAAGACCACGGAAGTGCCCTTGAGCAGACCGATCACCTCATTGAACGCGTTCGGCAGGATCGCGCGCGCAGCCTGGGGCAATACGATGCGGAAGAAGCGCCGCGAGCGCGGGATCCCGAGCGCTTTCGCGGCTTCCAATTGGCCCTGGTCGACCGAGAGGAGTCCGCCGCGAATGATCTCAGCCGAGTAGGCGGCCTGATGCAAGGAGAGCCCCAGTACCGCGGCCGTGGTCGCGGAGATCAGCTGCACCGTGTTGAATTCGACCAGCCAGAAGTCGTAGGTGAAGGGCCAGCCGATCCCCAGCGTCGGGAAGAGATACCCGAGGTTGTACCAGAGAACGAGCTGCACGATCAGTGGCACGGACCGGAAGAACCAGATGTATCCCCAGGCGAAGGAGTTGAGCAGCGCGGACCCGGAGAGCCTGGCGAGCGCGAGGAGTGCACCGAGCGCAAAGCCGATCACCGCGGACACGGCCGTCAACCAGAGCGTGAGCCACAGGCCCCGCAGCACTGCCTCGTTGAAGAAGTACTCGGCGAACACCGGCCAGCGCCACTGCGGATTCGTGAAGAAGGTCCAGACCAGCTGCGCGAGGAAGAACACGGCGACCACGCTGAGACCCCACCGAGCCCAATGCTTGAGCGGCACCACCTGTCGGGCCGCGTTCGAGGCCCGTACCCCCTTCGCCCACTGCTCCGCTGACTGCACAGGAAGCACGCCGCGGCCTGCCGCAGGCACGGGATCACGGGGGCGGATGGGATCGGTACGGCTTGGATCGGCGCGTGGGATCTCGGTGGAGGCAAGACCTGCGGCCGAACGATGCGCGTGCTTCTCAGGCACCTCGACTCCGGCTCGGCGCGGCAGCACCTCGATGTCCGAGAGCGATTTCTCGAATGGGTGCACCCCGATCTTCGAAGGCGGAAGCGCCACATCGAAAAGCGGCGTGTAGTCATGCCCTCGGTAGAGAGCGACGGCCTCGGGCTGGCGCGGACCCGTGGTGAGATAGACGCGTTCGTAGCCGAGCCGCTTCGCCTCGCGCTCCAGTTCGGACAGCACTGCTTTCGCGAGGCCGCGCCCACGACGGTCGGAACGTGTCCAGACTCGCTTGAATTCCGCGGTGCGCTCATCGAGGCGGAAGAATGCTCCACCCGACACCGGAACCCCGTCTTCGAGGAGCAGCAGGAACGCGCCGTGGGGCTCGGCGAAAGCCGACTCGGGGTAGCGGTTGATCTCAACGGAGGCCGGCTCGCCGAATACCTCTATTCCGTATCTTGAGTCGTACTCACGCTCGAGGTCCTGCAGCAGCGGTCTCGCGAGAGCATCTTGGGATCTCACGTAGGCGAAGGTGTAGCTCGTCTCACTGGCAGCCTGCGAGGGCTTCCCCGCGCCCTGCGACGTTTCGGTCAGCGTAGTCATGCTGCCGCTCCCTCCGTGTGCAGTCGATGATCGAGACGCTCCTGGTCGCTCTTCGATCCTGGTTTCCCAGTTGCCCCGAGAGGTTCGGGGAGGCCCAGCGTGGCACGGAGTGTGGTGGTGCCAGTTTTCGGATCGATCGGGTACTCGGTCCGGAAGACGCCGCGCTCCTGCAGCAGAGGCACCACCCGGTCCACGAACTCGTCGAGGCCACCGGGGGTGAGGTGGGGCACGAGCACGAAGCCGTCTGAGGCGCGCTGCTGCACGTAGCGGTCGATCTCGGCTGCAAGGTGCGCGGGAGTGCCGACAAACGTGTGGTCCGCGGTCTCCTCGATCACCAACTCGCGGAGCGTCAAGCCCTCCGTCTCCGCGCGTTCCCTGAGCTGCCGGGCCCGTGCGATGCGGTCGGAGACCTGAGTACTCACCTGGCCGAGACGCTGATCGCCGTCACCCGGATCGCTCGCGGGAAGCGGTCCATCGGGGTCGAGGCCTGGGATGCTGCGGCCCCAGATCGCCTCGACCCACGCCACGGCGGTCTGCGGCCCGATCTGCTGGAAGGCGACGTGTCGCGACCGCTCAGCGGCTTCCGTGTCGGTATCACCGATCACGAAAGTGGCGCCGGGAAGGATGAGGAGCGAGTCCTCGGCTCGTCCGGCGTCGCCCAGGCGCCCCTTCACGTCCCGATAGAACCGGCGGCCATCTTCGAATCCGGTGTGCCTGGAGAAGATGATCTCGGCATTCGCTGCGGCGAAGTCGCGGCCGTCGGGCGAGTCTCCCGCCTGCACGATCACGGGATAGCGCTGCGGACTGCGAGGCACGGTGCTTGTAGCGGTCACGTCGAACTGCTGGCCCCGGAAGCGCACACCGCTGACGCGGTCGGGGTCCACGAACACGCCGCGTGCAGCATCGGTGACCTGCGCATCGGGCCGCCACGAATCCCACAGCTCTTTCGAGAATCGCACGAACTCCTCGGCCCGCACGTAGCGATCGTCATAGTCGAGGAATCCGCCTCGACGGAAGTTTGCACCGTGGAAGGCGTCGGGCGAGGTCACCACGTTCCAACCTGCACGCCCTCCTGAGAGGTGGTCGAGCGTCGCGAGCTGCCGCGCCAGTTCGTAGGGCTCGTTGAAGGTCGATGTCAGGGTTCCGACGAGTCCGATGCGCTCGGTGATCGAAGCGACCGCGGCGAGGATGGAGAGTGTCGCCGGCCGGCCGGCCACGTCGAGATCATGGAATCTCCCGCCATGCTCCCGCACCCTGAGCCCCTCAGCCAGGAAGAGGTAGTCGAACAGGCCTCGCTCGGCGGTCTGTGCGAAATGATGGAACGAAGAGAAGTCGATCTGACTTCCGGACGCGGGGTCGCGCCACACCGTAGTGCTGTTGACGCCCGGAAAGTGTGCGACAAGATGTACCTGTCGCCGGGCCTGCTCCCGATTCGTCATGCTGCGTACTCCTTCGCCTGCGTCGTGCGCTGCGACCGCTCGGTCCCATAGCGGTTGTCTGCCTTCCGCAACCCGAAGACCTGTCGGAGTGTGACCGGCCCCCGGGTGACGGTCACGATTCCCTGACGACGCAGTTCTGGTAGCAGATGCTTCCCGATCGCGGGCAGATCTCGGTGATTCGAAAGCGGGCGCAAGCGCACGCCGTCGATGCCGCGCGCTTGCCATTCCGCGATGAGGTCGGCGATCGCTCGCGGGGATCCCGTTGCCAGATGCGCATCGCTCACGAGCGGAACACCGAAACCGTCCAGCCTGGCGACACGAGCCGTGCCGGTTTCCCCTTTGCGCTGCTCGTCCCGATCGATCCCGGAATCATCATCGAAGTCGAAAGCGATGACCAGATCCGCAACGATCCTCAGCGGCTGGAGGCCGAGGCGCTCGCGATCGAGCTCTCGTTCGATGCTCCTGACTTCCTCGACGATCTGCGTCACGTCGGCGGCACTCGGCAGGTGCGCGGCGCTCGGCTTCGGGTGCGGAGTGACGAAGACCACATCTGCGGCGCGCGCTGCGAGGCGGTAGACCGGTCGAGAATGGGCGAGCACGGTGATCGGGAGCTGTCCCTGCGGCGACCGCGGAACGATCGAAGGTCCGATCACAGAGAAGCGCGCACCCTCGAAGTCGACGTGATGCAGTCGATCCCGATCGAGGAATCGCCCGGTCTCTGCGTCGCGAATGATCGCGTCGTGCTCCCAACTGTCCCAGAGTCTGCGCGCGACTTCTGCAGCGTCCGCGGCCTCGTCGAGAAGTTCGAGCAGCGCGGGATCGGGGCGTCCCGCCGCGATACGGGCGGGGTCGATCTCCGGTGCCTTTCGGCGCCCGAACGCCGCGGCCTCGGCCGCCCCCGCCGAGATACGCAGTTGCCAGCCGGCACGTCCGAGAGAGATGTGGTCGAGAGTCTGCAGTCCGGTCGCGACGTGGAACGGTTCGGTGTGCGTCGTGGTCACTGTCGGAATCAGCCCGATTCGTTGCGTGCGCGGCGCGATCCAGCTCGCGAGAAGCGCCGCATCGAGGCGTCCGCTCACGAGGCGCGGTGCCGCACGAGGCGGAATCTCAGTCGGGCCGAGAAGGTCGTTGCCCGGCTCTGCTTGCAAGCCCAGCGCGTCGACGATCGTCAGGTAGTCGAGCCCGCCCACTTCGGCGAGCTCGGCGAGCTCACCCCAGTAGGCGGCGGAGAAGAGCCGCTCGGGCTGAGCCCCTGCCTCGCGCCACGCTGCCGGATGCCAGCCCGCGCCGTCGAGGGCCACGCCGACCGAGAACCGGTCGGCAGAAGGTTCTGTTATGTCTGCCATTCCAGGAGGTTATGGCACTCGTTCCCGCCGCGTCGAACACGCCTGAAACATTCGGAAACATAATGTCACCCATTAGCAAACCTTTTGTCTGGCTCGGAGAGGCCCGCTCACCCTCCGCGCGCGCCGCGACGCCTGCCCTGCCTCTGCTCCGCCTCGCGCCACGCACGCTGCGCCGGCGTCTCGCCCCCGAGTGCGGATACCGGCCCCTCAGCCGTCTCTGTCTGCCGCCGCGCCGAGCCACCCCTACCCAGGTGCCAGGCATGCGTGATCGCGAGCGCGAGCGCATCAGCCGCATCGGCAGGCTTCGGCGGTGCCGCGAGCCCGAGAAGACGAGTGACCATGGCGGTGACCTGGGCCTTGTCGGCGGCACCGTAGCCGGTCACCTGAGCCTTCACCTCGTTGGGAGTGTACAGCGCCACAGGAATGCCCCGCTGCTCCGCAAGATACATGATCACGCCGCTGATCTGCGCGACGCCCATCACGCTCGCGACATTGTCCTGCGCGAAGACACGCTCGAGCGCAATGCCGTCAGGCGCATGCCCATCAAGCAGACGCTCGATGCTCGACCCGATCTTGTAGATGCGCGCCGGCTGGCTCTCACTCGAGGCACTCTGCAGCACCTCCACATGTTCGAAGCCCACCCGACGCCCCTGTCCCGCGGTGACGATACCCACACCGCAGCGGGTGAGGCCAGGGTCAATGCCGATGATTCTCAGCATCACTTCACACCAGACCGGCAGCGACCAGAGACGGTCGCTGCACACACGGCACGCGAAGCTCCGCTTCGCCCCAAGCGCCTGAGTGCAGGGTCAATGCCGATGATTCTCAGCATCACTTCACACCAGACCGGCAGCGACCA
>JBEBSS010000056.1:0-15667 GCA_040394175.1 Leucobacter soli
GCCAGGAGAGGAAAGCCCAGGGGCGACCGAGGGCCGACCGGGGTCGAGCCCGGGGCCGACCAGGGTCGAGCCCGGGGAGCCCATGCGAAAAGACCGATTCGCGGAGGCGTCGCCAGGGTCAGCCCTGGAAGCGCAGGATCCTGTCCAGCGCCTCGGCAACCGCGGCCTCGCCCGCCGCATAGCTCAGTCGGACCGCCCGGTCTCCCGCGATCGGGTCGAAGTCGACGCCTGGCACGATCGCGACATCCGCCTGTTCGAGCAGGGCACGCGCGTACGCGGTCGCGCTTCCATAGCGTTCCAGTTGCGGGCCGAGCTCGCTGTAGTAGTAGAACGCGCCGTCTGCGGGGGCCGCGGTCCCCCACTCGAGTGCCGGTGCTGCCTCGAGGAGGAGCGTGCGGGCTCGCGCGAACCCCTCCACAATGCGATCTCGCTCGGCGTAGGACTCCGCGGTGAAGGCCGAGAGCGCCAGTTCCTGAGCGGGAGCGGGCGGAGAGAGCGCGAAGTTGGAGGCGAGCGCTTCGAGTGGAGCGATGAGGCTCTCGGGCAGGACAGCCCAGCCCAATCGCCATCCGGTCATCCCCCAGTACTTCGAAAAGGAGTTGATCACGATCGCTTCCGGGTCGAGTTCGACCGCGCTCACGCCTCGCACGTTCCCGTCGTCGCTTGCGCGTTCGCTGTCGTTGAACGTGATGCCGTGATAGATCTCATCGCTGATGAACCGTGTGCCGTTCGCGCGGGCCCAGGTGACGAGGGCGTCGAGCTCGGTGCGCCCGAGCATCGTGCCGGTCGGGTTCGCGGGCGAGGCGACGATGAGCCCCGCGAGCGCCCCGTGCTCCGCGACCGCCGTGTCGAGCATCTGCGGGGTGGGCTGATAGCGGGTCTCGATGCCCGTCGGAATCTCGATGACTTGCACGCCGAGCGCCGAGAGAATGTTGCGGTAGGCCGGATACCCCGGGCTGGCAAGTGCAACCCGATCACCAGGGTCGAAGGTGGCCAGAAAGACGAGTTGAAATGCGCCCGAGGATCCGGTCGTGACGGCGATCCGTGAGGGATCGATCTCGGCTCCGTACCAGTCGCGGTAGTGCCCGGCGATGGCTTCCCGCAGCGGAGTCGTGCCGAGTGGACCGGTGTATCCTGCAGGCTTCAAGGTCCCGGGCGCTGGCCTCGCGCTGGGTTCGCCCGCGCAGAGCGAAACCACGTCGTGGCCTGCGGCGCGGCGACGTGCGATCTCGTCGGTGATGCGCATGACCTCGAATGGGGGAATCGCTGAGCGTTTCGACGGCTGCAGCGGGGCACCGACCGGTGTCGGCGCGGGAAGTCGGCCTGCGGGAGGCGTCAGGAAGGGTCCACCGGGTCTCACCATGACTCCACGTTAGCCGAGTTGTGTCGAATGCTGGCCGCGCTCGATCAGTCCGAGGTATCCGCTGAGCGCCGCGACGCCTTCTGCCGTGCCGGGCAGGCTCTCGCCGAGTCGATCGGAGGAGACCAGATGCGCGGACCACTGCGCCCTGCTGATCGCTACGTTGAGGCGGTTGCGCATGAGCAGGAAGTCCAGGCCTCGCGGAACATCGTCACCGCTCGATGCGGCAAGACTGACGATCGCGACTGCGGCCTCCTGGCCCTGGAACCGATCGACGGTACCGACGCGAACCCCGCCGAGTCCCGCTGCGACGAGCGCTTCGTGCAGGCATTCGACCTGAGCGTTGTAGGCGGCCACTACGATGACGTCCTGCGCAGCAAGCCGCCTGGGCGCCTCGTCCGGCTCCACGAGAAGCCCTCCGAGCGCGCGCGTGACGATGCGCACGACCTCGGCAGCCTCCTCGGGAGCGCTCGTCGAGTTCCCGGAGTGCCTCACCGGATGCCAGTGAAGCCCCGGCGGTCCGAAGTCCCGCACCTGTCTGAGCGATGCGGTGGGGTGCGCGCGCAGCCTCCCCTCATAGGCGAGCTCGGACACGACCTCGGCGAGCTCGGGCCGCATTCGGCGGGTCTCCGAGAGAAAATAGCCGGCTCCAGCGGGAATCGTCTCGTGCTCCCCGAGCAGCCAGCCGAGAGCCGAAGTGTCGACCGGTTCGGGGTGTGCTCCTTGCGAGACCTGAGGCAACTGCTGGGGGTCTCCGAGCAGCAGCAGCCGTTGCGCCGCAACCGAGGCGGCGATGGTCGGCGCGAGCGAGAACTGACCGGCTTCGTCGATGACCAGCAGGTCCAGGCTGCCGCGCGGCACCCGTGTCTCATTCGCGAAGTCCCAGGCGGTGCCCCCGATGACGCTGCCGCGGCCTGCGGAGCGATGGCTGCGAACGAATGCCTCGTGACCGCCCTGAGGCAGCACGGTAAATATGGGTTGAGGATCGCCTTCCCGAAGGCGACCGCCCTGCGGAACCTTCCCGACGGAGGAGGGGTCGAGGCCCGCCCCGACGACCCCTTCGAGTAGGTGTTCCACGACACGATGCGATTGGGCCACGACGCCGATGTGCCAGCCGTCCTGTTCGACGAGGGTGCGGATCACTCTCGCGGCGAGATAGGTCTTGCCCGTCCCGGGCGGCCCTTGGACCGCGAGTGCGGACCGTGTGAGCTGCCGCAGCGTCGCGGTGACGGCACCGATCATGCGGAGGTCCTCGCCCCCGCCTGCCCAACGCGCTTCCTCGGAACCAGGATCGACGATCGCCCTGCCGCTCCGGGTGCGGGGCGGCAGGCGGCGCATGAGGTCGAAGACGGGGTCTGCGAATTCGTCCCCGGAGTCGAACCCGGCTGCGAGCGCGGCGCCCCATGCTTCGATCGCGCTCTTCTGCGCCCCGGCTCTCGGCGGTGGACCCGGGGTCAGCGCGATGGGGAGCACCGACCACTCGGGCAGATCATCACTCCGGGTTTCCTCGACGATCACGCCGTCCTCGAGGCGCTCGACGATCTTGACCGTGCGCGCGCCTCGCGCACCGGGAGCCGCGTGCGCGGTGAGGAAGGGTGCCGGTGCGGCGTAGAGCAGGTAGGCGTCGCCGCCTTCTTTCAGGCTGCTCCCCGGGGCGACCTCGCCCCGGAGCCGCAGCCGTCGGCGATGGAGACGGGCGCGGCCTTGCGGGGCATGCCATCCGGACTCGGCATCGCTCGACGCCGAGTCGACGATGAGCACGTCCCGGGTGTCTGCCCAATCCTCGATCGGATCGACCAACCGGGCGAAGTGCGCCCACCAGAACGATTTCTGCTCCCGCTGGTAGTAGTCGATCGCGCTGCCCGCGAGTGCGGCGGCTTTGCGCTCGGCGGGATCATCGGCCAAGCTCGAATGCCTGGCCAGCGCGGCAGCCACGGAGCTGGGCGCCTGGTCCGTGGCGGCTTCCGACTCCGGTTCGCGGAGGGACTCGACGGGGGCCGGATCGACCCCGTGCTGCGCGGCGAGTTGCAGCAGCCAGTCCCGCAGGCGCAGGGTCGAGACGCAGTCGTATCGGTTGTAGTCGGCGATGGCGTCCAACCGGGCTCGCCCCTCAGCCTGTCGTGCGAGAGACTCATCGCGCAGCAGCGCGCTCGCCTCGGCATACTCGGTTACCGATTGCGCACCGCTCGTCACGCCTTCCTGATCCCGCAGTTCCTCGCCCATGTAGAGCGGCTCCAACTTCTTGATGGAGTAGGACCTCGTTCCGATGCGCAGCGCGGAGCGCACGATGGGATAGAGATCGACGAGCACGTGCTCGCGCAACAGACGATCGACCTCTGCTTCGGCGACTCCGTGACGCCCTGCAATGGACAGCAGGTGCGTGCGCTCGTAGGGCGCGTAGTGGAATACCCGCATCCCCGGGAACCGCTGACGGCGCTCGGCGACGAACTGCACGAACTCCTGGAGCGCGCGGCGCTCAGCGTCGAGATCGTGGGCCCAGATCGGCGTGAACCGCTCGTGGGCGTCGACCATGCCGAAGAGGTAGTCGATTCCCCACCTCGCCGAGTCTTCGAGGCCGGGTTCACGATAGAGCGGATCCCCTTCGAAATCGAAGAAAAGATCTCCGGGGTTCGGTGCCGGGATACCGGCGAGCGCCAGCGGATCGGTCACTCGGTACGGCGGCGGCGCCCCAGGAACCGCGCCGACCTGCACGGAAGCCTGCAGCGCGAGTCGTTCGAGCGCAGGCTGCGCGATGCCGTCGATGGTGAGCGACGCCGAGGAGACCAGGGGCAGGATTTCGGCCACCGCGTCGATCGTGCCGAGGCCCGCGGCCAGGAGACGGTCTCTCTGCGCGGTGCGTATCCCGGCGATGAGCAACGGATCCCTGGTCCGCGACACTTCCGGGTCGCACACTTCGCACCGTCCGCAGGCACGCACTCCTGGCGCGCCCCATTCGATCGCCCGCGCGCTCTCGCGAGCACCATCGGCGCCCACAGAGGTGACTCGCGCGAGGAGGATCTCGTGCAGACGCGAGCGCCGGGCTCTGAACACCGGCCCAATGTCGGCGATGCGATGTCGACTGTGCGAACCATCGCCAAGGATCAGCACTGCCTCGGGCGCGACCGGGATCCCGAGCCGCTCGACCTGCTCCGCGTATGCCGCCAGCTGCATGAGCGCGGTCACCTTCGCTCGGCGGGCCAGCTTGGTGTCTTGCACCTCGTACTCGCCTTCGGCGGTGCGGCGCAGGAAATCGGCGAAACCCAGGAACGCGATCTCTGGGACCCCGCCCGCCTCCGGTCGCACTTCTCGCTCAAAGAAGGTGGCCTGAAACACGATGTCGGCACCGCCGAACAGGGCTGCCTTGGACTCTGCCTCCGCCTGCGAGAGGGCGCATTCGTCTCGAGGATCCGCACGGGCGATCTCTGCGACTCCGCCGGGCCCGTCGGCGGAAAACTCGCCGAATTCATCGCGGTACCGCGCGAGTACTCGCTCCTCGTGCGCATCGCCGAGACGAGCGGCGCGAGCGAGCATCGGGTCGTCATCAGGCGGCACGGCCACGTCGCGACCCAGTCGAGCATCTACGCGGCGCAAGAACCCGAACTCGCAAGCGCTCGCGGCGGTCAGGTCGCTTGCGCTCGTCATCAGGCGGATGCGCCCGTCGTCCAGCTGCTGCACAAACATGCCGCCTCCAATCTGTGCTCACGACGCTACCGGTTCCCTCGGACATTCGGGCGGGTGCAGGGCGAACGCACGGACTTCGCCGGCAGCCGAGCCCGCGGATCTATGATGGCTGCATGCTCGAGATTCTCACGGGAACAGGCCTCGCTGCGGCCGCAGGCCTCAACGCCTACATTCCCCTGCTGCTCATGGGCATCGCCGGACGCGTGGACTGGATCCAACTGCCGGGAGGGTGGGTCTGGCTCGAGAACGAGTGGATCCTGGTGATCCTCGGTGTGCTCTTTCTCATCGAAATCGTCGCCGACAAGATCCCCGCCGTCGACTCGATCAACGACTGGGTGCAGACCGTGGTGCGCCCGGCGTCCGGCGGCATCGTCTTCGCCGGCGGAATCGGCACCTCGACGGTGGCGGTCGACGATCCGGGGAGCTTCTTCTCGTCCGGCGCCTGGATACCCGTCGTCATCGGCATCGTGCTGGCCCTGCTGATGAGTCTCGCGAAGACCGCCGTCCGTCCGGTCGCGAACGTCATGACGGGTGGCGCGGCCGCCCCGGCGCTCAGCACCGCCGAAGACGGCGCGAGCATCGCGCTCACCGTTGCGGCGTTCATCGCTCCCATCCTCGTGCTGCTCATCCTGGCGTTCGTCGTGTGCTGCGGAGCCTGGTTCGTGCGGCGGGCGCGCCGCAGACGACGCGCCCGCGAGCACGCCGCCTGAACTGCTTCTCAGCCGGGTAGCGTACGATAGAGGAAACCACCGAACTTTCTTGATCCATGCGGTTCTCTCCGCGAAGCGATCCTCGTCGAATAATCGATGCTCCGCGCCGGATGCACTGGCTTGCGCGCGTGCCCGGTGGTGCCACATCTTCAGTGCAATCAACACGAAAGCACCCTGTGACCACTCTCTCATTCGCCGATCTCGGCGTGCCCACTCCCGTTGTCAACGCGCTCGAGAAGAACGGAAAGAGCGCTCCCTTCCCCATTCAGCGCGACACGCTGCCAGACACCATGAAGGGACGGGACGTACTCGGTCGCGGGCGCACCGGCAGCGGGAAGACGATCGCGTTCGCCATTCCTCTCGTCGCGAACCTGGCGGTCGACGTCGAAAAGAAGCGCCGCCCCAATCGTCCGCGCGGCATCGTGCTCGCGCCGACCCGTGAGCTCGTGACGCAGATCGCCGAAACGGTGAAGATGCTCGCCGACCCGGTCGGAGTGCGCGTCACCACGATCTTTGGCGGCGTCCCGCAGCGACGCCAGGAAGCGGTCCTCGAGCGCGGGGTCGAGATCGTGGTCGCCGCACCCGGGCGCCTCGACGACCTCATGCGCCAGAAGCTCGTGAGCCTCGACGACGTCGAGGTGACCGTCCTCGACGAGGCCGATCATATGGCCGATATGGGCTTTCTGCCTGTCGTCACGCGGATCATGAACGCCACCCCGAAGCAGGGGCAACGCCTCCTCTTCAGTGCGACGCTCGACAACGGCGTCGACAATATCGTGAAGAAGTACCTGCACGACCCGATCATGCACTCGGTGGACAGCGCCGAATCGCACGTACCGCAGCTCACGCATCACGTCTTCGACGTCTCGAGCGGAGCCGGCAAGGATCAGCTGATCGAGGCCCTCGCCTCAGGCACTACTCGCCGCATCTTCTTCACCCGCATGAAGCATCAGGCGAAGAAGCTTGCGAAGCAGCTTACGGCGAAGGGCATCCCTGCGGTCGAGTTGCAGGGCAATCTCTCTCAGAACGCGCGGGATCGCAACCTCGCGGAGTTCGTGAGCGGGCAGGCCAAGGTCCTCGTAGCGACCGATGTGGCCGCCCGTGGCGTGCATGTCGACGGTGTCGACCTCGTGGTGCACGTCGACCCACCGGTCGAGCACAAGGCCTACCTGCACCGCTCGGGCCGCACGGCGCGAGCCGGCAACGAGGGCGACGTGGTCACGATTGTGCTGCCCGAGCAGCGCGGCGAGATGCGTCAGATCATGCGTGCGGCGAAGATTCAGGTCACCCCGCGTTCGGTGCGCCTCGACGATCCGGAACTGCTCGAGCTGATCGGCGAGGTCGCGGCGAAGGTCGACCCGCGCGAGACCGAACGTTTGCGGACGGCAGCGCAGTCGGAACAGCAGAGATCAGCGGGGCACAACCCGGCTGGTCAAGGCCAGTCGCAGGGCGCCAATGCGAAGCGCAAGCGTTCGCGCGGCGGCCGCGGTCGCGGTCAGGGCGGCGATGCGCAGGGTTCGCAGCGCGGCCAGAGCACAGCATCGGGCGCGTCGCAGCGGGGTCGAGGATCGCAGAGCGCTCAGCGTTCCGACCAGCCGAAGCAGGGCGGTCAGCAACGACAGGCTCGTGGCGGTTCGGGCCAGCCGAAGCGCGCCTCCTCGGGCGGGTCCGGCGCGATCTATTCGACGAGCAGTTCGGGGCTGGCTCCGACGTTCCAGACGCCGAAACCCCGCCAGACGGGTTCGCGGCGCGTGCAGTCCGAACGCTAGCCGCAAGTCGCTTTCGCGGACGCTCTGCGCTGAGCCGGGGCGCAGAGTGTCGGTGGGTCGCCGTACGATCGGGTCATGACAAAAACGGTCTTTCACACGGCAGTCACGCTCAACGGCTTTCTTGCCGACGAGAACGACTCTCTGGAGTGGCTCTTCGAAGTGCCCACCGAGGGGTTAGCGGGCGGCGATCTTGCTCGCTTCTTGCCTGAAGTGGGTGCCTTGGTGATGGGTTCCACGACTTATCACTGGGTGGTCGATCACGAGGGCCTCCTCGAGCGCCCCGAGAAATGGCAGGAGTTCTACGGCGAACGCCCGACCTGGGTGTTCAGCAGTCGCGAGCAGCGACGCATTGACGGGGCAGACCTCCGCTTCGCCTCTGGTGATGTCCGAGATGCGTGGCCGCAGATCATTGAGTCGGCGAACGGGCAAGACATCTGGCTGCTCGGCGGCGGCGACCTTGCAGGGCAATTCGCCGATGCGGGTCTGCTCGACGAGATCAGACTGTCAGTTGCACCTGCGACTCTCGTCTCCGGCCGGCCGCTCTTTCCCCGTGCACTCGGAGCCCACGAGCTGGCGCTCAGATCTGCGACGCAGGTCGGAGCGTTCGCCGAGCTCGTCTACGAGATTCGCAAATAGGCTCGACGCACCGAAACAGCGGGAGAGCATCGGAAGCGCGATTCGATGTCCGTGGGCAGGTCTACACTTCACTGCATGACCGAAACCCTCGACCGGAGCACGGTACTCCGGCTGCGAATGCGAGCGCTCGGGCTGGGCGGCGAGAGTGCGGTGGACCGTCGAGCCGACGCCGATCCCGCTCCTGCCGCGACGGCACCTGAGCGAATCGCGGAGACTGCCCAGCGCATGCTGGCCGTGCAAGGCCAGGACTGGCGGTCCGCCAGATGGGCGCTCGGAATTCGTACCCCCGAGAGCTCCGTTGCTGACGTGCATGAGGCCTTCAATCGCGGACTGATCGTGCGGTCCTGGCCGATGCGCGGCACGATTCATCTGCTCGCCGCCTCAGACATTGGCTGGATGCAGCGGACGACGAATCGCCGGGTGCTTGCCGGTGCGGCAAAGCGCAGGGAGTTCCTCGGCATCACCGACGCGATGCTGGACCATCTGGTCGAGACCTCGATCGCCGCATTGCGCGGTTCGAACGGGATGGACCGCGAGCAGCTGTCCGCTGTCTGGACCGAAGCCGGGGTCGAGTGGAAGAGCAATTGGCGCTACCACCTGATCTGGTGGCTCTGCCAGAACGGCATCGCAGTGCTCGGTCCGGTGTCCGAACGCGGCGAACCGCGCCTTGTGCTGGTATCTGAGTGGATCGTCGGTCCTCGGGATCTGGACGGCGATGATGCCCTCAGGGAGCTGGCAGCGCGTTACGCGACGGCCCGCGGCGCCGTTACGGCTCAGGACCTGGCCTGGTGGTCGGGGCTCACCGCGTCCGAGTCCAAGCGGGGACTTGCCCAGGCGGTCGCGTCGGGACAGCTCGTCGAGTGCGGCACGATCCGCGACGAGAAGCCCATCACGCTGTGGGCTGACCCTCGGCTCCTGAACGAGGCGCCGCGATGCGACGGGGAGGAGTGGCTGCTGCTCCCCGCGTTCGATGAGCACCTGCTCGGGTACCAGGATCGCAGCGTGCAGCTGGACGTGGCGCATTTCGAACGCATCGTGCCCGGACGAAACGGGATGTTTCTTGCGACCGTCGTGCGCAATGGACGAGTCGTGGGTACTTGGAAGAAGGGAACTCGCAGGGGCGAGGGCCTTCTCGCGACTCCGCTGCCAGGAGAAGCGCTCTCGGACGGCAGTGAAGATCTCCAGCGCGAGGCCGACCGGTGGGCGACATTTCATGGGCTGGGCGAGATGCCGTTCGGCTCGGTCGCGACCACGGCATAGAATGGAACGAACCGCACACGCCCCGCGAGGAGTTATTCGTGAAGACCTTCACCCGCATTGCCGCTACGATCACCGCAGCGCTCGTTTCGTTCTTCGTCGCCACCCCTGCCTTCGCGCATGAGTCGGTCGAGAAGTTCAATCCTGCCGACGAGTTCTCGGCTGCGGGCCAGCCCGTCGATACGGTCGCGATTCTGATCGTCGGCGCTGTGCTGCTCGCGGTGGTCCTCCTGACCTCGCAGCTGGTCGGCAACCTGTTCGAGAAGTCGGGCAAGTAATCCGATGACCGTGGCGCAGAGGCTCGAGAGCCTGGATTTCGATACGCTCGAACTCGCAGTCGAAGACTCGATCCTGACCGTCACGGTCAACCGCCCTGCTGTGCTGAACGCGCTCTCCCCGACGGTCATCGATGAGCTGCGCGAAGTCGTCGGGGCACTGCGCGATTCACTCGGACACGGCGAAGGCGACACCGGTTCGTCCCCAGATTGGTCGGTGCGCGGTGTCATGCTCACGGGTGCCGGAGAGAAGGCATTCGTCGCAGGCGCTGACATCTCATCCATGCGCGACATGACACCCGAGCAGTCCCGCGACTACTCGGTACGCACGCAAGAGCTCACCTCCTGGGTCGAGACGCTGCCGGTGCCCGTCATCGCTGCGGTCAACGGCTTCGCGCTCGGCGGCGGCTGCGAGCTCGCGATGGCCTGCGACTACATCTTCGCGTCTGAGAACGCGAGTTTCGGACAGCCCGAGGTGGCACTCGGCCTGATCCCCGGATTCGGTGGCACCGTCCGTCTGACCCAGTACGTGGGCATCGCTGCGGCACGCGAACTCATCATCACCGGGCGCAGGATCGACTCGAATGAGGCGCTGCGGCTCGGCCTCGCGCTCCGCGTGCTGCCCGATGTCGAGGCGTTGCACGCGGCTGCGCGCGAGAGCCTGCAACTCGCTGCGAGGCAATCCCCTGCCGCAGTAGCGAGCGCAAAACGCACGACGCGTGCGGTGCGCTCCTTCCCCACCGATGAGGGTCTGGCGCTCGAAGCCGACGCGTTTGCGAGTCGTTTCGGGACGCCCGACATGCTTGAGGGCACGGCGGCCTTCCTCGAGAAGCGCCGACCGCAATTCGCGGGCCTCTAGGCCGCTCCGGTTGATCGCGCCTCGCACCGAGGGATCAGTGCGGCCACGGGGCATCGGCTGTGGCCCGCCGAGACGGGCGATCGCCGCTGCACCGCTCAGGCCTGCAGCGACGCGCTGACCGGATCTCGGACGACCCGGAAGGTGGCCACCAGGGGGTCTGCGGCGCCACGCACCACGCCGGTTGGCGATGCCGCTACGGCCTGCAGGAAGGTCACCGTCTCCTCGGTGATCTCCTCGCCGGGCACGAGGTTCGGAATGCCCGGCGGGTATGCTGCGAGGGTGTCAGCGGAGATGCGCCCGATCGCCTGATGCGCGGTCACCACGACGCTCTCTGCGAAGTACGCGGCTCGTGGCAGCATGCGCAGCGTCCCTGCTGCAGGCAGCGGCGGGAACTCAGTGGCCTTGTCAGCCTGCCCCGCGCGACGCAACGCGTCCGCCTCGTCTGCGACTGCGCGCAGAGCGACCATGATTCGTTCGATGTCGGGAGTCGCGAGCGCGCCGATGACTGCCACGATCGAGGTCGCAGTCGACATTTCGAAGAAGACCCCGTGCTCGACGATCAGCCGATCGCGCACCCAGTGGCCGCTCTGTCCGAGCCTGGAGACATCGATGGGGATGCGCAGCCAGTCGATCGCGACGATGTCAGGGTACTCGTCGAAATGGTCGCTGATGATCGCGAAGCGCTCGTCGGCCCGGACCTGCGACCGCAGCTGCTCGGCGCAGCGGAGGGATTCGCCGATCTGGGATTCGCCCTGGACGAGCGCGCGGCGTGCGAGGTCGAGTGACCCCATCAGAATCGCGCTCGCGGAGGTCGAAGCGGTCATCGTGTATGCGCGGTCGACCAGCGGTTCCAGCGCCTCGGCGAAGGGGCCCTCACCCAGGTGCAGCATCGAAGCTTGCGTCAGTGAACCCGCCAGCTTGTGCGTGCTCGAGATCACCAGATCGGCGCCGAGTCGCGCGGGTGACTCTGGCAGATCGGGGTGGAACCCGAAGTGTGCTCCCCACGCACCATCGACGATCAAGGCGGCGCCGTGGGCGTGCGCCACGTCGGCGAGCCCCTTTACGTCGGCGGTCGATCCGAAATAGCTGGGCGACACGACGTAAATGCTGTTCGGTCTGCGTCCGTGATCGATTTCTTCGCGGATCGCCTCGTCGAGGCGTTCCGGTGTCAAGCCGTGCGCGATGCCGTGCCGCTCGTCGACGTTGGGCGCCACGAATGCGGGAATCAGGCCGGCGAGCAGCACTCCGTCCGCGAAGCTCGAGTGCGAGCTTCGCTGCATGAGCACGCGCTCCCCGAGACCGCGCACCGCGAGGGCAGCCGTGCGGTTGCCCTGTGAGGCGCCGTTGGTGAGCCACCAGACACGCTTCGCCCCCCAGGCCTCCGCAGCCAGACGCTGCGACTGCTCGCGCGATCCGTTTTCGCCCAGATCGATGCCGTCGAGCATGAGGGGCACGTCATAGTTGACGATCTTCTCGCCGAAGACTTCCGCGAGGTGCCCGCCACCGCGAGTCGCGGTCCCGCCGTGTCCCGGAACCATGACCTGCAGCGGCCCGCTCTCGGCGAGGCGCTGAATTGATTCGACGTACGGTGCGCGGCTCTGATCCATCCTTACAGCTTGCCGGTTCTCGCTGCGAGGAGGAACCCCGAATGCCCTGCACCGCAACATATAGAATATGTAGCAAAGTCGCCGATTATTCGAACTGGCTCCAGAGGAAATGAGGTTCCGAGTGTTGGACCCGAAGCAGCTCCAAGCGCTCTCCGCAGTGGCGGCGGAGGGTTCTGTCGCACGTGCAGCGACGAGGCTCGGATGGAGTCAGCCGACGGTCGACTATCATCTCAAGGCCCTCGACCGACTAGTGGGGTCGCCTCTCACGCTCCGGTCGTCCAGAGGCAGCACCCTCACTGCGGCAGGCACCCTGATGCTTGCGCGGGGGGCCGACATCCTCGCTCTCTCGGAGCGAGCGCTCACCGATGTGCGCGAATTTTCAAAGGTCGGCAAGGTGCGGCTGCGCTTCGGCTCCTTTCCTACAGCGGCGGCGCGGCTCCTGCCCGGCGTCACCCACCGGTTGCGAGATGTCGGCATCGAGCTCGATGCGGTGCTCGAAGAGATTGCGCCGCTCGTGGCGCGGATCAACCAGCACACCCTCGATGCGGCGCTCGTGTATACGGCGAGCGGCTATAGTCTTCCCTTCCGCCGGGAAGTCCACACGATTCCGCTGCTCACGGATCCACTGCTCATCGCCCTGCCCGCTGATCATCCGTCCGCTGCGAGGCGGAGCTTCGATCGCGCTTCTCTGCTCGAGCTCGAGGACTCACCCTGGGTGTTCAGCGCGACTCCGGGCGACACGCTGGACGATGTGGTCCGAGATGCGTTTGCCGGGCGCCGTTTCGAGGTCGCCGTTCGCACCGACGACTACGCGGTTGCACTCGGCATGGTCGCCGCTGGCATGGGGATCGGGCTGGTGCCCCGGCTCGCGGCGGTGAATGTGCCGGAGGGCGTTGCGCTTCGTCCGATCGACGATCCTCGTTTCGCCCGCGAGATCCTGCTCGCAGGTGCCGGAGTGCGCGGTCAGGCGGCTCCCGCTGTTCGTCAGCTCGCCGAGGCGGTGCGACGCACGATTGACACGCTCGACTGACCCTCGCGTGCCGGGTGCTCCGCGCGAGATCAGTGCGAGAGCGATGCCGGGGAGGGCTCTTCGTCGGACTTCTTCTCCTCCGTGATGAAGAACGCGAACGCGACCCCGACCGTTGCGGCGGCTCCGCCCAGCAGGAATGCCACCCGCGTTCCCGCCGCCAGCGCGTGCGGGTCGACGGCTTCCGGCGATCCGGCGACCTTCGCCGAGACGATCGTCATGACCGTGACGAATAGGGCCGTCCCCGCCGCACCGGCAACCTGTTGCACGGTCGAGATGATCGCGCTGCCGTGGGACGCGAGACCGCGCGGCAGCGAGCCGAGCGAGACCGCAAAGAGCGGCGTGAACACCCCGGCAAGACCCAGGCTGAGCGCGATATGCGTGATGAGCACCTGCCAGATCGACGTGGTGTCGGTGAACAAGCCCATGCTCCAGAGGGCGAGAGCCGTTACGACGGTTCCCGGCAGGAGCACGAATCGTGCGCCGCGCTGGTCCACGAGACGCCCGACATAGGGACCGAGCAGGCCCATGACCAGCCCACCCGGCAGGAGCACGAGACCGGCTTCGAGAGTGTCGTAGCCGAGCACGTTCTGCACGTAGATGGGAAGCAGGATGAGGCTTCCGAAGAGCGCGATGGATGCGAATGCGAAGAGGATCACCGAGAGCGCGTACGGCTTGATCAGGAACGTCCGCAGATCGAGCAGGGCGCGGTTCGAACGCTGCAGCCACAGCTGCCGCCACACGAACAGCGCGAGCGAGACCGCGCCGATGAGCACGGGCAGCACAGGTTCGACGGTGTGCCCGCCGCTCGCGCGTTCGCCGACGGCGCTCAGCCCGTAGACGATGCCGCCGAAGCCCACGACCGAGAGCAGCACGGAGAGCAGGTCGATGCGAGCGATTCGCTGCTCGCCCACGTTCGGCATGCGCAGAATGCCTGCGACCAACGCGGTGGCGGCGATCGGGAGCATGAAGATGAAGAGCCAGCGCCAGTCGAGCCACTGCAGGATCAGCCCGGAGACCGTCGGCCCGAGAGCGGGAGCGACGGACATGACGATGGCGATCCGCCCCATGAGTCGCCCGCGCTGCTGCTCGGGAACCAGTGTGGTGACCGTGGTCATCAGGAGCGGCATCATGATCGCCGTACCCCCGGCCTGCACGACGCGTCCGATCAGCAGCACCGCGAATCCGGGGGCGACCGCGGAGATCAGCGTCCCCAGCGTGAACAGGCTCATCGCGGTGATGAAGAGCGTCCGGGTGGTCAGCCGCTGGATGAGCATGCCGGTGATGGGAATCACGATGCTCATCGTCAGGAGGAAGGCGGTCGTCAGCCACTGCCCTGCGGCAGCGCTGATCTCGAGGTCGTCCATGAGTTTCGGAAGGGCGACCCCCATGATCGTTTCGTTGAGGATCACGGTGAAGGCACTGGCGAGCAGGAGCCAGATGGCGAGTTGCTCGCGGGGCCCGAATTCCCGCTCTTCGTTCACGGGCTGGGCTGGAGATTTGGGCATAAGAGTTCTATGTTAGCGTGCCCGGCTTGCCCACGGGTTTCGGGTGGGCGGTCGAAGCGCAGGGCACCGGTGCCGCATTCCGAAACAGGTCGAGCGCGCGGGATCGAATGCCCGCGCGTGCGCTCGACTGCGCGGTTGGCTCGAAAGCGGCTCTACGATGAGACCTATGCATGAATCAGCGTCTGACTCGCAGAATTTCGGCACGCAACGTCTCGACTCTCTCCCATACACGAAACGGCACAATCGGGTGCTCTTCGGGTCCGGCCTCGGTTGGGCGCTCGACGCGATGGACGTCGGGCTGATCTCGTTCATCATCGCCGCCCTCGGGCAGCATTGGCAGCTGGACAAGGGCGAGATGGGCCTGATCACGTCGATCGGCTTTGTGGGCATGGCGATCGGTGCGAGTGTCGGCGGGTTGCTCGCCGATCGGTTCGGCAGGCGCCAGGTGTTCGCGGTCACGCTGCTCATCTACGGATTGGCGACCGGGGCGAGTGCCCTGGTGGGCGGTGTCGCGGCGCTCCTGGTGCTGCGCTTCTTTGTCGGGCTCGGCCTCGGCGCCGAACTGCCGGTTGCATCGACTTACGTGAGCGAGTTCGCCCCCGCCCGCATCCGCGGAAGATTGATCGTGATCCTCGAGGCCTTCTGGGCGGTTGGGTGGACGGCCTCGGCGCTGATCGGCTATTTCATCGTGCCCGCATCCGAGAACGGGTGGCGATGGGCGTTTGCTCTCGGCGCGATCCCTGCGGTGTACGCGTTGATCGTTCGCTGGGGGTTGCCGGAGTCACCCCGATGGCTTGCGAACCGTGGCCGTCACGAGGAGGCGGAGAGGATCGTCGCCGATCTCGCGGCGTCTCCCCCGCTGCGAGCACGCGGGACGCATCAGCGCTCACGGGCTTTGGACGGGCCGGTCGATGCGGTTCGGCCGACAGGAGAAGCTCCGCTCGCGACGAGCGCAGGCACCCGGCTGGTGGCGCTCTG
>JBEBSS010000057.1:0-15587 GCA_040394175.1 Leucobacter soli
GCATCGCGTTCGCCAGCGAGCGTGCCGAGCCTGCTGTGCCGGCCTATCTCTTGCGCCAGGAGATGAGATGGGCGCGGGAGAAGGACCTGGCGCATCTTGCGCAGGAGGTCTCTCGCGTCGGCCGACGGAATCTGGCATGTTCGTGCCCTGAGGGGCACACTCCGAGCCAGGGGGCGAGTTCGTGTGCGATTTCACCATCGTGGGTGCGGCCGCCGACGTAGCCGATCTCGCGCGCGATGCGCTTCCATTTCGGTCCGTGCGCTGCAGCGTCTCCGGCAAGCGCGTGCGCGACTTCGTGGAGCAGCACCTGATGGATCTCGTCGTCGTCGAATTTGGCGGCGAGGTATCGCGACACGGTGATGCGTCGCGCGGTGAAGTTGCACATGCCGGCGCGCCGTTTGGCGTGGTCGAAGCCGAATGTCCATGCGCCGGGGCCGTGCAGCGGCTCCAGGTGCATCGTGATGAGTGCGTCGGCCCAGATCCGAACGCGTTCGAGATCAGCCACGTGCGAAGACTTCTGGTGGCGGCTCGGGGCTGGGGACGGCGTTGGCGTCCGTCACTGGTGGTGCACCGCGCAGCCACTCGTCGAGCTCTCTTCCGACGAGCATGCGCGCCGGGTGGGGGCCGCCCGCGAGCAGCCTCGGCAGCCAGTCGAGTTCGCCGATGGAGGTGGGCGATCCCTGCCTGTTCCCGTGTGCGATGCGGTCGCCGGGGCGCGCGGCCGGTCGGCGTTCTGGGTCGAGCGGGTCTGCTGCGAGCAGCACGACGTTTCCGAAGCGACGCCCTTTCAACGTTTGAGGTTCGCCGACTGCCGCAACGATGCCGAATACGGAGGCGAGTGTCGCCACTTGTCCGCGGGTGAATGCCTGGCCAGCTCCGTCGGTCGTGTTCACGAGTACGAGTCCGTCGGGTGCGAGCAGTGGTGCGATCTCTTCGTAGAATTCGACGCTCGATACGTGAGCTGGGGTGCGCGATCCGGCGAAGATATCGACGATCACGAGGTCGATGGCGCCCTGCATCCCCCGGGGCAGCTTGCCGAGCACGGCCCTGGCATCACCGTGGCGCACCCGGATGCTCGCGCGCTTCGGGAGCGGAGCGGCTTCTCGGACGAGGTCGACGAGCGCGCTCTCGAGTTCGACGATCTGTTGTCGGCTGCCCGGCCGAGTTGCCTCGACGTACCGGGGCAGGGTGAATGCCCCGCCTCCGAGGTGGAGCGCTGAGATCGGCTGTCCTGGGGCGCGGAACAGGTCGATCGCGTGCGCGATGCGGCGGATGTACTCGAAGAACACCTCGCTGGGGTCGCGCAGATTGACATGCGATTGCGGCGTGCCATCGACGACGAGCTGGATCGCACCGGGGACCCAGCGGTCCTCCTCGATCTCGGCGGTGAGCCCCGAAGTCAGTGTGATGGGGTCGGGAAGTCTCACGCCGGCGCGTTCGATGCGAGACCGAGTTCATCGATCTTCCGCTGCATGTCGGCGTTCGACGGTTCGACCTGATGGCTGCCGTCCGCGTAGAGGATGACGGGAATGTTGGTGCGCCCGCTGATGTCGCGAGCGACGTCGGCGGCCTCGGGGTCGGTGACCAAGTCGACGTAGCGATACGAGGCTCCGGCACTGTCGAAGACTCGCTTTGCCCGGCGGCAGTCGCCGCACCAATCCGCGCCGAAGATGATCGTCTCGCTCGCGCTACTCGGCGCTGGTTCGCCCGTATTGGGGGTGGTCTGCTCGTTCATGCTTCAAGCGTACGACGAGCCGCGGTCAATCTTGCTCCGCTCGGCTACGCTGCCAGCGAGCGTGAGGCTCGCTGCCGGCGGTCAACCGTGGATCCCGGAGCCGAGCTGGGCTACCCGTTCGTCCGAGAGGCGCAGTGATCGCGCTTCGCGCTGCCTTCGGACGGCGAGAATCGCTCGCAGTGCGATTTCGGGGTGTGCCGGAGGCGGGGGCGAGACGTAGGGGTCGGTCTCCGCGAGCAGCGCAGCAGCGACGTGCATGCGCGCCGTCGGCTCCATGGCGGCGGAGTGCGCGAAGAACTGCGTGATCCTCCTGCCGAGACGGTCGGGGAGCCGGGCAACATCGGCGACCTCCGCCCAGCCGCCGAGTTGCGCAGGCAGCTCCGCGGGCGGAACTACCAGCGGCTTCGTGCGCACTCGCTGGCAGTAGGTGCCCGCGAGCAGGTCGCCCAGTCGCTGCGAACGCGGTGAGAACGCGCCTGAGACGATCGCGACTGCGCCGAGTGTCAAGTAGATTTCGAGCACGCCGGTGAGTGCGCGGATGGTCGCGTGACGTAGGTTGCTCGCGCCTCCGTCGGTCCGCACGATGCGGCCTCCGATCGCGAGCTTGCCGAGACTGCGTCCCCGCATCGCGACCTCGATCGTGCAAGGCAGGATCACGAACGAGATCACGATCATCACGACCGTGAGGATCCTCGTCGAGGCATCGTCGAGGAGTCCGAGAGTGGCGGCCCAGCTGCCCGCCCACATGAAGAGCAGGAGCACGCTCATCGATACCGCGACATCGATGAGGGCGCCCAGCGCTCGAAACACTACGCCGATGGGCTGCACGTCGATCGCGACGGCCTCCCCGGAGAGAAGCTCGTGCACGGGGTCGACGTGCACGGCACCCGTCGTCGTCGCAGCACCCGGTAGTGGTGAGGTGAGGGGGCGGTTCGGTGCCGGCATGAGTACAGTTAATCAGGTGGACGCAGATGCGCTGGCCGAGAATCGACTGCCTGAATGGCGTCGACTGGACCAGTTGAGCCGCAAGGCCGCTCCCTCTGGCGAGGAGATCGATGAGCTCGTGGCGCGCTATCGTTCCGCCTCCGCCGATCTCGCCGAGCTGAAGAGCACGGTCGGGGATTCCGCGCAGGGCAGGTATCTGTCGACGGTGCTCGCCGCAGCTCGGCTCGCGCTCACCGGGACACCGCAGAACGTGTTCACCCGGATCGGCGAGTTCTTCCTCTTGCAGCTGCCGGCAGCGCTCTACGGGTTGCGCAGGACGACCGCATGGGTCGCTGCCGGCTTCCTGGCGATCGCGACGGTTGTGGCGGTCTGGATCGCGGTCAACCCTGCGGTCGTCGCGGCCATCTGGGATCCCGAGACGCTCAAGGCCTACGCCGAGGAGGATTTCACGGGCTACTACACCGAGAATCCCGCAGCGGTGTTCGCCGGAATGGTGTGGACGAACAACGCGTGGATCGCCGTGCAGTGCGTGATCTTCGGTGTCACCGGGGTCTGGCCGGTGTTCGCGATGGTGCAGAACGCGATGAATCTGGGTCTCGCCGCGGGCAGCATGGCCGCGTACGGTCGCCTCGACATCATGGTCCTGCACATCCTGCCGCACGGAATGCTGGAGCTGACCGCGCTCTTCGTTGCCGCTGCGGGCGGACTGCACCTGTTCTGGGCGTGGGTCGCACCCGGCGCGCGCAGGAGGACGGAGGCGCTCGCCGCTGCCGGACGATCGCTTGCAACGGTCGCCATCGGGCTGGTGTTCACGCTTGCTCTTGCGGGGTTGATCGAAGGCTTTGTTACGGGCTGGTGGCTGCCCTGGTGGGTCAAGATCGGCATCGGGGCGGCGGCCCTGGGCTTCTTCCTCTGGTACATGCTCTGGGTCGGCCGTCGGGCGGCGCAGCGTGGCGAGACCGGTGACTTGGTCGAGTTCGAAGCGGGCACTCCCACACTCGTCGCGGGTTGAGCGGGAGCGGGTGACGGCGGGGGGACTACAGGCGCCCGGCCGCCTTGAGCGAGAGGTATCGATCCGCGATCTGCTGCGGAAGCGTCTCGGGTTCTGCGCTCAGCGCCTCGCCGCCGGCCCGACTCACGGCTTCTGTTACCAGCGCGGCTTCGAGGATCGTGCGCTCAGCTGTCGCTGCGAGGTAGACCGTCTCTCGCGTCTGCGTGTCGCGGGCGAGCCGGGCGAGGTCGCCGTCTGTGGCGGAAGCGACGAGCAGCGTCGTGCCGCGGTTGGGCTGCGGGAGCGCGCCGAGGAACCCGCGGGCCGCTTCGATCGAGTCCTGAGCGGTGAGCACGACGATGAGCGAGGGGCGGGTGGTCACGGTCCGCAGCGAGGCGAATGCCGCGCGCCAGTCGGTGTCGACGAGCCGCGCGTGCACCGGGGCCATCGCCTCGCTCATGGCGGCGAGCAATGGCGCGCCGTCGACTCCTGTGACTCGTGCGCGAACGGTGCGGTCGACCATGAGCAGGTGCACATGGTCGCCTCCCTGGGAAGCCAATGCTCCGAGCAGGAGCGCGGCTTCGAGTGACGCGTCGAGCCGCGTGCCGTCGCCGACCCGCGCTGCGGCGGTGCGACCGGTATCGACGAGGATCACGACGTGACGGTCCCGTTCCGGTCGCCAGGTCCGCAGCATGGTCGTTGCACTGCGTGCTGTCGCGCGCCAGTCGATCGAACGGACGTCGTCGCCTCTGACGTATTCGCGCAGGGAATCGAACTCGGTGCCCTGTCCGCGTACCTGAACGCTCGTATTGCCGTCGAGCTCACGCAGACGCGCGAGTCTCGAGGGGAGATGCTTCCGGGAGCGGAACTCGGGCAGTACGGTCAGCCGTCCGAGCACGTCGTGGCGTGCTTGCCTTCCCGCGAGTCCGATGGGTCCGAGTGCGCGAACCATCACGAATTCGCTGCGAAGCGCTCCGCGCCGCCGCGGAGCGAGGCGAACGGTGGTGCGCCTCGCTTCGCCGGCGGGCACGTCGATGTGTGCTCGCGAGTCTCCTGCCGGGACGCCGGCTGTCGGCTGCCAGGCGTCACGCACGGTGCCTCGCAGCCGCTTCCCCCCGAGGTTCCGCAACACGATGGAGGCTTCGGTCGTTTCGAAGCGTCTGGCTCGCGGGGGCAGCCGTCGCGTCACTTCGAGGGTGCGCGGGTTCGCGGATGCGAACGCATCTGCGGCCACGAGCACCAGGAGCAGGAGCAGCCAGCCGCCGAGCACCGCCCACGGGGAGAGCCCGAGGGTTCCGAGCAGCACGATGGGCAGCACTCCGAGAGCCGTGAGCAGTGCAAGGCGGGCGGTGAAGTACATGCGGGCGCTCGCGGTTAGATCGGCACGACGGTCTGGCGGATGATCGAGGCGAGCACGGTGTCTGCCGAAACGCCTTCCATCTGCGCATCGGGGCGCAACGAGATCCGGTGGCGCCAGACCGGGGTCGTCATCGCCTGCACGTGATCGGGCGTGACGGCGACGGACGCGTTCAGCCAGGCCCACGCCTTCGCCGCGGCGAGCAGCGCGGTAGCGGCGCGTGGGCTGGCACCGAGCTCGACGGAGGGTGCCGAGCGGGTCGCGCGCGCGAGGTCGACGATGTAGGCCAGCACGTCGTCGGATACGGCGACCCCGGCAGCCGCGCGCTGGGCCGCGAGCAGCTCCTCTGGCGTGGTCACGGGTCGCAGATCCGCGAGTTCGCGTGGTGAGAAGCCATCGGCATGTCGACGCAGCACCTGTACTTCGGCGGAGTGATCTGGCATCTCGACGACCAGCTTCATCATGAAGCGGTCGAGTTGGGCCTCGGGCAGTGTGTAGGTGCCTTCGTGCTCGACGGGGTTCTGCGTCGCCGCGACGAGGAACGGGTCGGGGAGGGGGAGCGTCGTGCCGTCTGCCGACACTTGGCGCTCTTCCATGGCTTCGAGCAGCGCGGCCTGGGTCTTGGGTGGCGTCCGGTTGATCTCGTCGGCGAGGAGGACGTTGGTGAACACCGGGCCGCGTCGAAACTCGAACTCGCCGGATCGAGCGTCGTAGATGAGCGATCCGGTCACGTCTCCTGGCATCAGATCGGGCGTGAACTGCACCCGCTTCGTGTCGAGGCCGAGCGCCCGAGAGAAGGATCTGACGAGCAGTGTCTTCGCGACGCCGGGTACGCCTTCGAGCAGCACGTGGCCGCGGGAGAGCAGGGCGACGAGCAGCCCCGAGATCACGCCGTCCTGGCCGACGACCGCCTTCTCGATCTCGCTGCGAATTCGCTGCATCGAGGCGCGGAGCTCCGATTCGTCGAATGCGGTTTCTGCTGGCGTCGACAGGTTCGGCGTGCTCGTGCGCAGCTGGGGTTCGTCGTGGGTCACGGCGTCGGCCTTTCGTCGGTGGCGTTCGGTGGGTGGAGCATCGGTGGGGTGGCAATGGGCTGCCGTGCGGCGGGGAGCGGATCGACTCGGTCGAGGATCGCGCGGAGTTGGCGTGAGAATCGCATCAGTTCGGCATCGGACTCGGGGAGCGGGCCGTTCAGCAGCGGGGCGAGGGACGGCAGATCCGGAAGCGCGCGCGTGATCTGCTCCGGCGAGGCGGTGCCCGGCAGTCCCACTCGGTGGGCGAGTCGGCGGACGGCGCCCGCGCGGAGCGCGGCAGCTGCGTGCGCGGCATCTCCGCCCCGGGCGGCCAATCGTGCCCTGCCCAGCATGGTCTCCGAGGCGCGTACCGTGACGGGGAGATGCTCCTCCACGAGGGGGCCGAATCGTCGGCCACGCCACACCGCGGCGACGACCGCGGTGAGCAGGAGCAGCAGCATCGCGGGAGTGACCCAGGTGGGTGTCAATGCTGCGAGGGTTCCGGTGCGATCCGACGCGATGTCTTCGGGCGTCGCTACGTACCAGATCACATGATCAGCCGATCCGAGGATCGCGAAGGCGAGTGCGGCATTGCCGTTCTCGGTGAGGTGGCCGTTGTCGAAGAGTTCGGTGGCATCGAGCATCGACACCCCACCGCCGCCTCGTGACGGGGCCACGATCAGCGCAGCTCGTCCGTCCTCGGAGCGGAAGCAGCCGTGGACCCCCGCTCCCGGTTCGAAGAGCACCTGGGCGCGGATCTCGCCGACGCGAGAGTAGGGAGTCGCGGGACACGTCGCATTGCCGGGCTCATCGACGAGTTCGTCGGCGTCGAACGAAGCCGCCTCGCCCAGCTCGAAATCTTGCAGCACCTTCTCGTCCGCGGTGAGAAAGACCGTCTGCTGGGCCTCGCGGATGAGTTCTGTCATCGCCTCAGTGGCGGCGTCGCTCGGAATCGGAGGAGCCGTCATGACGAGGATCGACTCGCCGTCGGCACCGAGGAGACGCAGCGCCGCTTCGCGGCCCTCGGCGATCTCGACCGGAACGCCATGATCGCCCAGCACCTGCACGAGCGCCTTCGCCCCTTCGGGAGATGCGCTTTCCGGGTCGAGTGGCTCCCGTGCGCCGGGAGCGGAGCCGTTCAGCACGATGAGTGCGAGAGAAGCGCCGACGAGCAGGGTGGTCGCGCCGACCCAGCGGAGCACGGATCCGCGTCGTCGCGGTCCCCGAGGCGTTGCGCCGGAGGCTGCCGACTGCGCGGCGCCCGGTGCGCGGGCAGTGGAGCGCGTCGGGGTCTGCTCGCGTGATGCGGATGACACGCTCATGCGACTCCCGCGATCCTCGACGCAGAAATGCGCTCGTCCACCGCACGGATCGCGAGATAGCCGTGCTCGTCTCCGGACGTACCCAGGTAGCGGACTCCGTCGAAGAGGGCTGCGGCTTCGAGCAGAGCGGCTCGCTCCGAGGGGTGCGACGCTGCGACGAGGGTGGCGATCGCCTGTGCCGTCGCGCCGGGAGCCGGGTCGAGCAGTTCCCGTTCGACCAGACCACGGGCGAGTGCGCGGTACCGCTGAGTCATAGCGGCGCGCCACTCGCCCGAACGAGCCGATCTCTCGGCCGCCTGGCGCAGTTCATGGGCACTCAGGCCGTCCCGCTCCCCGAGCAGCGGTTCGGCGGCGCGAGCGCGACGCGACGCGCGGGGCCTGCCCCAGAGCAGGACGCCCAGCACGAGCCCGGCACTCAGGATCACCCCGAGGACCGCCAGCACGATCACCGCGCCGTTGCCTTCGCCGAGTTCAGGATTCAGGAGCTGCTCGAAGAACCGGACGACGGCGAGCGACGCACGGTCGAACGCGGTCGGCTGCGCGGCGAGATACTCGGCCTTGGAAAGCTCCTGTCCAGCCCACCGGCTCGCCTCGTCGGCGTCCGGAAACGAAGCGAGTGCCTGGGGCGCGAGAGGGACGAGGATCACACGGGCCTCGGGGGTTCCTCGCCCGAGGGGGTCGGGGAAGCGGACGACGGGTGAGCGTACGGCGCGGTCCGGGGCGGCATCGTCTGGTACTGCGGAACCGCATACGGATCGGCGAGCTGCTCGGCGGTCCACCCGACAGCGCGATGCTCGGCATGCCAGATGAGCGCCTGATCGAGCCCCTCCTTGCGCATGCGGGAATCGAGATACACGAGACCGGCGGCCGTGTTCTGCGCGATCGAGCCGACGGCGCTGATCGCGAGCGTCAACAGCTGAGGAATCAGCAGCATCAGGGTGAACAGCAGGATCGAACTCGGGGAGATCGCTTCGCTCTCAAGTGGATCGCCGGTGGGCATCAGGATCGGAACCAGCAGCATCGCAAAGAGCTGCGTCACTCCGCTCACCGCGTTCGCCGCGACTCCGACGATGAGCCCGATCAGGGCGGTGGCTCCGAACGCCACCCAGAAGCGGCCCCGAATCAGGCTCCAGGAACGGCGCATGGCTTCGAAGATGGTGCAGTGCTCGATCACGAGCACTGTGGGGACGAGCAGGATCTTGGTGCCGACCCAGATCGAGGCGACGAAGAGTCCGAGTAGCAGCAGTACGCCGAACACGATTCCGATGACCAGACCCGCGGTGTCGAACGCGACGCTCAGGCCCACCGTCAGCCCGACGGCTATCGCGATGAGGATCGTCATGAGCACGCCTGCAGCGAGCCCGATGAGCAGGGTGTAGCCGATCAGGCGCCAGAAGGCGGGCTTCACGTGCTTCCACACTTCTCCGAGACGGGGCCGCTCGCCGAGCACGGCTGCTCGCAGGTTGGCTGCGACGACCCCCTGCACCGCTGCTCCGACGGCGATGGCGAACAGGCTGAGCACCAGTCCGCCGCCGAGCGAGAGACCGAACGTGCCCGCCATGATCGCGTCGTAGTCCGGGCTGCTGGGGGAGAGGGTGTCGATTCTCTCGAGATTGTTTACGAGCACCAGGGTGAAGAAGACCACGGCGATGGCATTGACCGCGAGTTGGATGCAGACGGCGAAGCCCATGAGCACCGCGGGGTTGTGCCGGAGCATTGCGAAGGATCTGCCGAGGATCGTGCCGAAGTCGAGCGGGTGCAGCGGGACGATGCCGCGCTTGGGTGCGGGGATCCAATCGGGGATGCTCATGATGCCTCCATCCTTGCAGGTTTCATGATTTCCGAGGAGGGACTGAGTCACTGCCTGCGGATTCCCG
Source organism: Leucobacter soli (assembly GCA_040394175.1). Classification (GTDB taxonomy): domain Bacteria; phylum Actinomycetota; class Actinomycetes; order Actinomycetales; family Microbacteriaceae; genus Leucobacter; species Leucobacter soli_A. Next base: position 9,241 of record JBEBSS010000057.1, read on the forward strand.
TCGGTCGGCGATGCCGGGGTCCGGGATCAGATCGATCGGAAGGAGCGCATTCGCGGCGCGCGGCGACTGAACGGCGAACGGCGGGAGAGGTGCGCCTCTGGCGGGGCTTGTGGGTGCGTAACAAATGGGTTACAGTTGATAGCTGCGCTTCGAATTTTTTGTGTGCCTTCATATTGCGGTCGGCCATCGAGCTCGCTGTTCCTATTCACGAGCTGATCGAAGCCATCACCGCTAGACCAGGTCAGACGGCCCGACGGGGCCCACGGAGGTAGTTTCCTTGGCTGCTGCGCGCAACGCAACTCCCACCCATTCACCCAAGAACGGCCGCGCACACCAGCGGCTCTCGTTCGCCAAGATCAGCGACACCCTCACGGTGCCGAATCTTCTTGCGCTGCAACTCGAGAGTTTCGACTGGCTCGTCGGCAACGACACGTGGAAAGAACGTGTCGTCGAGGCGCAGAAGGCAGGGCGCGACGATATCGCCCTGAAGAGCGGCCTCGAGGAGATCTTCGACGAGATCTCGCCGATCGAGGACAACGCTGGCACCATGCAGCTGTCGTTCGAGAACCCGATCCTCGACGAGCAGAAGTTCTCGATCGAGGAGTGCAAGGAGCGGGGCAAGACCTACTCCGCGCCCCTCTACGTCGAGGCCGCGTTCTACAACACCGAGACCCAGGTGCTGAAGAGCCAGACGGTCTACATGGGCGACTTCCCCATCATGACCGACAAGGGCACCTTCATCATCAACGGCACCGAGCGCGTCATCGTGTCGCAGCTCGTGCGCAGCCCCGGCGTGTACTTCGAGCGCGCTCAGGAGAAGACGAGCGATAAGGACGTCTTCACCGCTCGCGTGATCCCCAGCCGCGGCGCATGGCTCGAGTTCGAGATCGACAAGCGCGACCAGGTCGGCGTGCGCATCGATCGCAAGCGCAAGCAGTCGGCGACCGTGTTCCTCAAGGCACTCGGCATGACCACCGAGGAGATCCTCGAGGAGTTCGCCGGCTACGAGTCGATCGCCGCGACCCTCGAGAAGGACGGCGTCACGACTCAGGAAGAGGCGCTGAAGGACATCTACCGCAAGCAGCGTCCGGGCGAGCAGGTTGCGATCGAGGCCGCGCGTGCGCTGCTCGACAACAGCTACTTCAACCCGAAGCGATACGACCTCGCCAAGGTGGGTCGCTACAAGATCAACCGCAAGCTCGGCATCGACGCCCCCATCACCGACTCGGTGCTGACGCTCGAGGACGTCGTTGCGACGATCAAGTACCTCGTCGGCCTGCACGCGGGTACGGAGACCCTGCCCGGCGTTCGTGACGGCAAGGACATCGACCTCCGTCTCGATACCGACGACATCGATCACTTCGGCAACCGTCGCATCCGCGCGGTGGGCGAACTGATCCAGAACCAGGTGCGCACCGGCCTCAGCCGTATGGAGCGCGTCGTGCGCGAGCGCATGACCACCCAGGACATCGAGGCCATCACCCCGAACACCCTGATCAACACCCGCCCGGTGCTGGCTGCGATCAAGGAGTTCTTCGGCACCTCGCAGCTGTCGCAGTTCATGGACCAGAACAACCCGCTCGCGGGTCTGACCAACAAGCGTCGTCTCTCGGCCCTCGGCCCCGGCGGTCTCTCCCGCGATCGCGCAGGCGTCGAGGTGCGTGACGTTCACCCGTCCCACTACGGCCGCATGTGCCCCATCGAGACCCCTGAAGGCCCGAACATCGGTCTGATCGGTGCACTCGCAACCTTCGCGCGCATCAACGCGTTCGGCTTTATCGAGACCCCCTACCGTCGCATCGTCGAGGGCAAGGTCACCGACCAGGTCGACTACCTCACCGCACACGAAGAGGACGAATACCTGATCGCCCAGGCCGGCGCCCCGCTGACCAAGGACGGCAAGTTCGCCGACAAGCAGGTGCTCGCTCGCCCCCGTGGCGCCGAGGTGCAGATGGTCGATGCCGGCCGCGTGCAGTACATGGACGTCTCGCCGCGCCAGATGGTGTCGGTCGCGACTTCGCTCATCCCGTTCCTCGAGCATGACGACGCGAACCGCGCGCTCATGGGCGCCAACATGCAGCGTCAGGCGGTGCCGCTCGTGCGCAGCGAGTCACCGCTCGTCGGCACCGGCATGGAGGGCTACGCCGCAATCGACGCAGGTGACGTGGTCACCGCTGAGAAGTCCGGCGTCATCAGCGAGGTATCGGCTGACTTCGTCACCGTGCAGCACGACGAGGGCGGATCGAAGAGCTACTACCTGCGCAAGTTCGATCGCTCGAACCAGGGCACGAACTACAACCACCGCGTGATCGTTCGCGCCGGTGAGCGCATCGAGGCAGGCGAGGTTATCGCAGACGGCCCCGCAACCGAGAACGGCGAGCTCGCGCTCGGCAAGAACCTGCTCGTCGCGTTCATGCCGTGGGAGGGTCACAACTACGAGGACGCGATCATCCTGAGCCAGAACCTGGTGAAGGACGACACGCTCTCGTCGATCCACATCGAGGAGTACGACGTCGATGCCCGCGACACCAAGCTCGGCAAGGAGGAGATCACCCGTGATCTTCCCAACGCCAGCATGGAGGCGCTCAAGGACCTCGACGAGCGCGGCATCATCCGCATCGGTGCCGAGGTTCGCCCCGGCGACATCCTCGTGGGCAAGGTCACCCCGAAGGGCGAGACCGAGCTCTCGGCCGAGGAGCGCCTGCTCCGCGCCATCTTCAACGAGAAGAGCCGCGAGGTTCGCGATACTTCGTTGAAGGTGCCGCACGGCGTCTCGGGTACCGTCACCGCAGTGAAGGTGTTCGACGCGGAGAACGACAACGACGACGAGCTCGGCTCGGGTGTGAACCAGCGCGTGGTCGTGTACATCGCTCAGAAGCGCAAGATCACCGAGGGCGACAAGCTTGCAGGCCGTCACGGCAACAAGGGTGTCATCTCGAAGATCCTGCCCGTCGAGGACATGCCGTTCCTCGCAGACGGTACGCCGGTCGACGTGATCCTGAACCCCCTCGGCATTCCCGGACGCATGAACTTCGGCCAGGTGCTGGAGACGCACCTCGGCTGGATCGCCAAGCAGGGATGGAAGATCGACGGCAAGCCCGAGTGGGCTGCCAAGCTGAAGGCGGAAGCCCTCGAGGCCGCTCCGAACACGAAGGTTGCCACCCCCGTGTTCGACGGCGCCAGCGAGGACGAGATCAAGGGTCTGCTCGATTCGACCCTGCCGACTCGTGACGGTGAGCGACTCATCGGATCCTCCGGCAAGACGCGCCTCTTCGACGGACGCTCGGGCGAACCGTACCCCTACCCGGTATCGGTCGGCTACATGTACATCCTGAAGCTGCACCACCTGGTCGACGACAAGATCCACGCACGCTCGACCGGCCCCTACTCGATGATCACCCAGCAGCCGCTCGGCGGTAAGGCCCAGTTCGGCGGCCAGCGCTTCGGTGAGATGGAGGTCTGGGCGCTCGAGGCCTACGGCGCCGCATACGCGCTGCAGGAACTGCTCACGGTCAAGTCCGACGATATCCTCGGCCGTGTGAAGGTCTACGAAGCCATCGTGCGCGGTGAGAACATCCCCGAGCCCGGTGTGCCCGAGTCCTTCCGAGTGCTGATGAAGGAGATGCAGTCGCTCTGCTTGAACGTCGAGGTGCTCGGCGCCGACGGCCAGGCTGTGAACCTGCGAGACAACGACGACGAGGCTCACCGCACTGCGGAGGAACTCGGTATCAATCTCTCGTCCCGCTTCGAGACTTCGTCAATCGACGAAATCTGAATCGATTGCCGCGCTGTTCGAGGACAGTGCGTGCGTTCACACAAGCTATAGATTTTTACATCCCAAGGAGAAACATTGCTCGAGGGTACGAGTTTCAACGAGCTTCAGATCCGCCTCGCGACCGCTGATGATATTCGCAGCTGGTCGTTCGGCGAGGTCAAGAAGCCCGAGACCATCAATTACCGCACGCTGAAGCCCGAAAAGGATGGGCTGTTCGGCGAGCAGATCTTCGGACCCAGTCGCGACTGGGAGTGCGCGTGCGGCAAGTACAAGCGCGTACGTTACAAGGGCATCGTCTGCGAGCGCTGTGGCGTCGAAGTGACGAAGTCCAGCGTTCGTCGTGAGCGCATGGGGCACATCGAGCTCGCTGCTCCCGTGACGCACATCTGGTACTTCAAGGGCGTGCCCAGCCGCCTCGGCTACCTGCTCGATATGGCTCCCAAGGACCTGGAGAAGGTCATCTACTTCGCCGCCTACATGGTGATCGATGTGGACGAAGAGGGCCGTCACGAGGACATGGGCGAGCTCGAGTCCGAGCTTCGTCTCGAGATCTCGAGCCTGGAGCAGCAGCGCGACCTCGCAATCGCCCAGCGTCAGCAGCAGGCGGAGCAGGATCTCGCAGCGCTCGAGGCAGAGGGAGCGAAGGCCGATCAGCGCCGCCGTGCAGAAGCGTCGGCAGAGAAGGAGCTTGCGGGAATCCGTAAGAACTTCGACGACGACATCGCTGCGCTGCACCGCGTGTGGGACGACTTCCGTAACCTCAAGGTCGGCGATCTCAAGCCTGAGGACGCCGCCTTCGCCGAGTTGCAGGACCGCTTCGGCGACTACTTCGAGGCCTACATGGGTGCGGAAGCGATCAAGAAGCGCCTCGAAGCCTTCGATCTTGCAGCCGAGAGCGATTCGCTCCACCTCCAGATCAGCGAGGGCAAGGGCCAGAAGAAGGTCCGCGCCATCAAGCGCCTCAAGGTCGTCAACTCGTTCCTGCAGACCGGTGCGAGCCCGGCAGCCATGGTGCTCGACGTGGTGCCGGTGATTCCGCCGGAGCTTCGTCCGATGGTGCAGCTTGACGGCGGCCGTTTCGCGACCTCCGATCTGAACGATCTGTACCGACGTGTGATCAACCGCAACAACCGTCTTCGTCGCCTGCTCGATCTCGGCGCTCCCGAGATCATCGTGAACAACGAGAAGCGCATGCTCCAGGAGGCCGTTGACGCGTTGTTCGACAACGGTCGCCGCGGCCGTCCCGTCACTGGCACCGGCAACCGCGCGCTGAAGTCGCTCAGCGACATGCTGAAGGGCAAGCAGGGTCGGTTCCGTCAGAACCTGCTCGGCAAGCGCGTGGACTACTCGGGCCGTTCGGTCATCGTGGTCGGCCCGCAGCTCAAGCTGCACCAGTGCGGCCTGCCGAAGGACATGGCGCTCGAACTCTTCAAGCCGTTCGTCATCAAGCGTCTGATCGATCTGTCGCACGCGCAGAACATCAAGGCCGCCAAGCGCATGGTCGAGCGCGCCCGCAGCGAGGTCTGGGACGTGCTCGAGGAGATCATCCGCGAGCGCCCGGTCCTGCTGAACCGCGCACCGACCCTGCACCGCCTCGGCATCCAGGCGTTCGAGCCGCAGCTCGTGGAGGGCAAGGCCATCCAGCTGCACCCGCTCGTGTGCGCCGCGTTCAACGCCGACTTCGACGGTGACCAGATGGCAGTGCACCTGCCGCTGTCGGTTGAAGCGCAGGCTGAGGCCCGCGTGCTGATGCTCGCCTCGAACAACATTCTGAAGCCATCCGACGGCCGCCCGGTGACCCTGCCCTCGCAGGACATGATCATCGGCCTGCACCACCTCACCACGGTCAAGTCCGGTGCGGCTGGCGAAGGTCGGGCATTCGGTTCGGTCTCCGAGGCGATCCTCGCGATGGACGAGGGCACCCTCGACCTCGGCTCGAAGATCAAGCTCCGCCTCGTCGGCTATACCGATGCCGCGGGCGAGATCAACGAGCGCCCGGTTGTCGTCGAGACGACCCTCGGACGTGCGCTGTTCAACGAGGCCCTCCCCACCAGCTACCCCTACTTCGAGCGGGTGGCTGACAAGGGAAGCCTCTCGAGCCTGGTCAACGATCTGGCAGAGCGCTACCCCAAGGTCGAGGTCGCCGCGACGCTGGACCGCATCAAGGATGCCGGTTTCCACTGGGCAACCCGCTCTGGTGTGACCGTGGCGCTCAGCGACATCGTGACCCCCGCGAACAAGGCGCAGATCCTTGCGGAGCACGAAAAGGCCGCTGCCGCGGTGCAGAAGAAGTTCGACCGAGGTCTCATCACCGATGCCGAGCGTCACAGCGAGCTCGTCGAGATCTGGACCGAGGCAACCGATGAGGTCGCCGCGGCCATGCGCGAGGCATACCCGGAGGACAACAACATCTTCCGCATGGTGTCGTCCGGTGCTCGTGGCAACTGGCTCCAGATTCGCAACATCTCGGGTATGCGCGGACTCGTGTCCGACCCGAAGGGCGAGATCATCCCGCGTCCGATCATCAACTCGTACCGCGAGGGCCTGTCGGTGGCGGAGTACTTCATCGCGA
>JBEBSS010000058.1:0-15010 GCA_040394175.1 Leucobacter soli
CGGCGTATGTGGATCTTGATGTGGATGGGCAGCGGCTGTGGGGCGTCGGCATCGATGCGGATCGTACCCACGCGGCAGCCGCGGCCATCATTTCTGCCGTGAACCGCGCGGCCAGGCGGAACCCGTCCGTCGGTGACCCCGGATCGCGCCTGCTCGCGGCGTCCGCCTGAGCGATCGGACCGCCCGGGTGCCAGTCAGTTCGACGCGCGGCGCACTGGCTGCCTGAGGAGCGTGCGCATCTTTTCGGGCGCGATCTTTCGGGGATCGCTGAAGTAGACCTCGTGGTGCCTGCCAGTCATGACGAGTTCCTGCTCGGGGATGAAGGTGTCGTGCATTCGGCTGAGCGTGTCTGCCTCGTCGTCGTAGGAGCCGAGGTGCAGGGTCTGTACGCAGAGCCCTTCCGCGAGTCGTTCGAACCGCACTTCGCCGACCCGTCGAGGGGGGACCTTGGCGTCTGCCACCTGGGACGCTGCGCGGGTGAACATGGCCGAGTCGATCCACTCGGGAACCAGCAGCATCATGGTCCAGTCCCAGCGTGACTTGTCGCGTGCGGCGGTGAAGGCATTCATGTCGTCTGCCCACCACAGTCCTTCGAGCGGGGGTACGACGTAGTCGCGGTCGAGTGCTCGTTTGCTCGCGAACTTGAGCTTGTAGGCCACCGGGTACAGGGCTTCGAGAGCGGCGATGTATTCGGGCGAGGTGTTGGGGTCGCCGTGGCCGTCGATCATGAGGTACTGCAATTCGGGGATCTCGACGATGCGGAACTCCCCTGCGGTCGCCCGATAGCTGTCGAGGGTCTTCTTGAAGTCGATCTTTTCGGTCATCGCGGGAGCCCTACTGCTTGCCGTACCTCTTGTGTGCCGCCTGCTTCGAGACCTCGAGCGCGTCGGCGATGGAAAGCCAGGAGTAGCCCTGGGCGCGTGCGCGCCGGACCTGCTCGGCCTCGGCCCGTGCGAGGTCGTGCTTCGCCGCTCGGATGCGACGCAGTTCGACGAGGGGCTCGCCAGGGGGGAGACTCTCGGTCGCGGTGCGTGTGAGCGCGCTCATGGTGTCAACGATAGATGACGCATCGAGATTCGTCAATCAGTGTTGACGACCGGATGCCTCCCCGCCTGCACGATCGATCAGGCGGCCCGCGCGCGCTTCGCTCGACGCCCGGAGTCGACCAGTCGGCGCACGAGGATTCCGTGCTTCGGGCCGAACAGGTAGGCCAGGGCAAACGCGCTGCCTTGCGCCAGCACGATCATCGGTCCCGAGGCAGCGTCGAGATAGTAGCTGGCATAGAGTCCGATTACCGAGCAGAGGGCGGCGAGCACGGGTGCGATGACGAGCATCCGCCCGAACCTGTCGGTGAGTAGGTAGGCTGTGGCCCCCGGAATGATCAGCATGGCGACGACGAGCACCACGCCTACGGATTGCAGCGCCACGACCGCGGTGAGCGCGAGCAAGCCGAGGAGCGCGGCGCCGAGCAGGCGGGGATTCAAGCCGATCGCGTGCGCATGCGTGGGATCGAAGGCGAAGAGCGTGAAGTCTCTGCGCTTGGCGATCAGCACGATCAGTACGATGAGGCCGAGCGCCACGATCTGCAGCAGGTCTCCGGGAGAGACGCCCAGCAGATTGCCGAAGATGATGTGATTGAGATCGGTCTGCGACGGGGTGATCGAGATGAGGGCCAGGCCGAGCGCGAAGAGAGTCGTGAAGACGATCCCGATCGCGGCATCCTCCTTGACTCGGCTCGTGTCTCTGACCGCTCCGATCAGCCCCACCGCGAGAAAGCCGAATACGACGGCGCCGAGGGCGAATGGTGCCCCGAAGATATAGGCCAGCACCACACCGGGCAGCACCGCGTGCGAGACCGCATCGCCCATGAGGGACCAGCCGGTCAGTACCAGCCAGCAGGAGAGCACCGCGCAGACCACGGCGGCGATGAGGGACGCGGCGAGTGCGCGCAGCATGAAGTCGTAGCCCAGTGGTTCGAGCAGCAAATCGATCGGGTTCATGATTCAGTTCCTCGGTCCATCACATCCAGGCCGAATGCGAGCGCGAGGTGCTCGGGCCGCAGCACTCGTTCGGGAGTGTCGTGCATGAGCACGCGTTGCATGAGCAGGATCGCCTCGTCGGCGAGCGCCGGGAGCGCGTGCAGGTCGTGGGTGGAGACGAGCACGGTGGCGCCGTCGTCTGCGAGTTCTCGTAGCAGCCTCGTGATCGTGGCTTCGGAGCGCTTGTCGACGCCTGCGAAGGGCTCGTCGAGGAGCAGAATCTCCGCCTCCTGCGCGATCCCGCGCGCAACGAATGCGCGCTTCCTCTGACCGCCCGAGAGCTGGCCGATCTGGCGGTTCGCGTAGTCGGTGAGCTCAACTCGTTCGAGGGCTCTGTCGACCGCGGCCCGGTCGGCTCTCCGGGCCCGCCGCGTGTGGCCCATTCCGCCGTATCGGCCCATCATCACGACCTCTCTCACAGAAATGGGAAAGGCCCAGTCGACTTGTTCGCTCTGCGGGACATAGCCGACGGCTCCGGTCTTGCGCGCCTTCGCGGGGGTCTCGCCGCGCACCAGCACGGTTCCCGTGTCGGGGCGGATCATTCCCATGATGGTCTTGAACAGCGTCGACTTGCCCGAGCCGTTCATGCCAATGAGGCCGCAGACCCTGCCGGAGTGCAGCGCGAGGGAGGCGTGATCGAGTGCCTGCACCTCTCCGTAGTGCACCGTGACCTGGTCGACCTCTACCGCAACGCTCACGAATTGCTCCCGAGGAGTCCCGAGACGATGATCTCGGCATCGTGACGGATGAGTTCGAGGTAGCTGGGCACGGGACCGTCCGCCTCGGAGAGCGAGTCGACGTAGAGCACGCCGCCGAACTCGGCGCCGGTTGCCGCCACGACCTGCTGCATCGCGGCATCGGACACGGTCGACTCGCAGAACACGGCAGGGACTTCGTTGGCCTCGACGAATTCGATGGCCGATGCGATCTGCCGCGGGGTGGCCTGCTGTTCGGCGTTGACCGCCCAGATGTACTTTTCGGTGAGGCCCGCGTCCCGTGCCAGATAGGAGAATGCGCCCTCGCAGGTGACCAGCGCGCGCTGGCGTTCCGGAAGCCGTGAAAGCTGCTCGACGAGTTCGTTCTGCACCGACTGGAGTTCGGCCTTGTAGTCCTCGGCGTTCTGGGTGAACTCTGCGGCATGCGCCGGATCCAGCGCGCTGAAGGCGGTCGCCATGTTGTCGACGTAGATCTGAACGTTCAACGGGCTCATCCATGCGTGCGGATTCGGGGTTCCCGCGTAGGCGTCCTCGGAGATGTCGATGGCTTCCACGCCGTCGGTGACCACGGTGTGCGGCACGTCGAGCTCGCCGACGAACTGGTCGAACCAGGCTTCGAGGTTCATCCCGTTGTCGAGGATCAGATCGGCCTGGGTGGCCTTGCGAATGTCGCCCGGTGTCGGCTCGTAGCCGTGGATCTCCGCGCCGACCTTCGTGATCGATTCCACGCGAAGGTGCTCCCCTGCGACGTTCTGCGCGATGTCGGCGAGCACGGTGAACGTCGTCAGAACGACCGGTCGCTCGTCAGCGCGCTGGTCGAGTTCGCCGGTCGCGCCGCCGCATCCGGAGAGCGAAGCGGCGACAGCGAGCGATGCGCCGAGTGCGGCGAATCGGAGGAAGCGACGGGCGCCGAGGAGCATGGGTTCACCTTTCGGAGGGGACGTGTGCTCTCCATCATAATGTTCGTCTAGACGTAGTTACAACATCGGTCTCACGTATTTCTCGAGAGTGCGGAGGCATGCACGCAAAAAACGAGCGACGCCTGGCCATGCCAGTGCGCCGCTCGTTCGTCGGGTGCGAGTCTTAGACCTCGGGAACGACGCGCACCGCACCCTTGTCGGCCGACTGCGCAAACGCCGCGTATGCGCGCAGGGCATCCGACACCTCGCGCACGCGATTCTTCGGTCGGTACCCGCCGTTGGCCTCGAGTTCCGTCCGGCGGCGGGCGAGCTCGTCGTCGGGGACGTCGAGCGAGAGTCCGCGGGTGGGAATATCGATCGAGATGATGTCGCCGTCCTCGACGAGCGCGATCAGGCCTCCGGCGGCGGCCTCTGGCGAGACATGCCCGATGGAGAGCCCCGACGTGCCGCCGGAGAACCGTCCATCGGTGATCAGCGCGCACGCCTTGCCGAGTCCGCGACCCTTCAAGAACGATGTCGGGTAGAGCATCTCCTGCATGCCAGGCCCGCCCTTCGGGCCCTCGTAGCGAATGACCACGACGTCACCCTCGCCGACCTGCTTGTTCAGGATCTTCTCGACCGCCTCGTCCTGCGACTCGCAGACGACGGCCGGGCCCGAGAACGTCCAGATCGATTCGTCGACGCCGGCGGTCTTCACGACTGCGCCGTCGACCGCGATGTTGCCGCGCAGTACCGCGAGGCCACCGTCCTTCGAATAGGCGTGCTCGACGTCGTGGATGCAGCCGTTCGCCGCATCGAGATCCAGGTCGCGCCACCGTTCCGACTGCGAGAATGCGGTCGAGGATCGCACGCCTCCCGGGGCGGCGTGCCACAGTTCGAACGCCTCCTCGCTCGCCTTGCCGCCGCGCACATCCCATTCGTCGAGCCATTCGCCGAGGGTTTTCGCGTGCACCGTGTGCACGTGCTCGTCGAGCAGACCACCGCGGCGCAACTCGCCGAGCAGCGCGGGAATGCCACCGGCTCGGTGCACATCCTCCATGTAATAGGTCTTCCCGTTCGCCACGTTCGGGGCGACCTTCGCGAGACACGGCACTCGCCGCGAGACGGCATCGATCTCCTCGAGGCCGAAGGCCACGCCCGCCTCGTGAGCGGCGGCGAGCAGGTGCAGGATCGTGTTGGTCGAGCCGCCCATTGCGATGTCCAAGGCCATCGCATTCCCGAACGCTTCCGGCGTCGCGATGCTGCGGGGCAGCACGCTGTCATCGCCCTCCTCGTAGTAGCGCCTGGCGATGTCGACGACGAGCGCGCCCGCCTTCTCGTAGAGCGCACGGCGCGCGGTGTGCGTCGCAAGCGTCGAGCCGTTGCCGGGCAGTGAGAGGCCGATCGCCTCGGTGAGGCAGTTCATGGAGTTCGCGGTGAACATGCCCGAGCAGGAACCGCATGTGGGGCATGCCGATTCCTCGATGCGCTGGATGTCCTCGTCCGACACGTTCTCGTTCACGGCCTCCGAGATCGCATCGACGAGGTCGAGGGTGCGCACCATCCCGTTCGCGAGGACCGCGCGGCCGGACTCCATGGGACCGCCCGAGACGAAGACGACCGGAACGTTCAGGCGGAGTGCCGCGAGCAGCATGCCGGGAGTGATCTTGTCGCAGTTCGAGATGCATACGATGGCGTCGGCACAGTGCGCATTGACCATGTACTCGACCGAGTCGGCGATGAGGTCGCGCGAGGGCAGCGAGTAGAGCATGCCGCCGTGTCCCATCGCGATGCCGTCGTCGACTGCGATGGTGTTGAACTCGCGCGGGATCCCTCCAGCCTCTTTGATGGCGTCGGAGACGATGCGACCGACGGGTGCCAGGTGAGTGTGCCCGGGCACGAACTCGGTGAACGAGTTCGCGACAGCGATGATGGGTTTGCGGCCCAGATCCGCGCCGTCGACGCCGGCTGCGCGGAAGAGAGCGCGCGCTCCCGCCATGTTGCGTCCGTGGGTGACCGTGCGTGAACGATATGCGACCATCCCTCCAATCTACTCCCGCTCGCGGAGGTTCCTCGCCGCGTTCCGCCCCTCCGCGCGCACTTGGGCCGCGCGCTGATTCATCCCAAAGTCGGGGAGCCCGGCACGCAATCTCCGCCGCGCGGGGGAGGGCGACTGGGCCTCGAGAAGGATGTTCCGCTCCGTGCCCGCACCTAGCGTGGAAGAGAAGCGACCTGCCGAGAGAAACGACCCGCGCGGTCAAGAGGAGATTCACGAATGATCGAGCAACTGCAGCAGTTCGCGGCCGGCTTCCCCGAGTGGGCGCAGTGGATCGCCGTCATGCTCGTCTCCGCCATCCCCTTTATCGAGTCCTACTTCGGCTCGGTCATCGGCGTTGCGATCGGACTCCACCCTGTCGTGGCGATCGCCGCCGCGGTGGTCGGCAACGTGCTCTCGATGCTCGTATTCGTGCTGGGCACGCACGCCACCCGCAGCAAGGTGCGCGATGTCCGGGGGAGCGATCAGGTCGAGGAGACGCCGCGGCGCCAGCGATTGCGCCGAGCCTTCGATCGCTTCGGGGTACCGGGAGTGTCGCTCATCGGTCAAACACTGCTGCCGAGCCAGATCACCTCTGCCGCGATGGTGGGTTTCGGTGCCTCGAAGAATGCCGTGATCTTCTGGCAGATCATCTCGATCATCCTCTGGGGGGTGCTGTTCGGCACGTTCGCGCACCTCGGGTTCAGCGCCCTGCTCGGCTAGTCCGATGCCCGGTTTCGCAGGCGAGGATCACGACCGTCCAGGGAGCCGCGGCACCCAGCACGAGACTCGGCCGCGATAGGCGGTGAACTCCGCGCCGAACCGGGCCTCCAGGTCGGCCTCCTCGAGGGGCCTCACCACCCAGTTCCACAGCAGTGAGCCACCGAGTGCGTAGGCCACGACGAGCCAGGACCCGAGGAGCAGACCGACCGCCACGGCCTGCGCGATCCCGGCGACGGCCATCGGATTCCGCACGAGACGGTACGGTCCGGCCACGACGAGCCGGGAGGCGGTGGCCGAGGGGAGCGGGGTACCTCGACCCCGGGTCGCCATCGAGGTCGCGGACCAGACGCCGAGCGCACTCGCGGCGAGGAACAGTGCGAGCCCGCCGAGACTCACCCATGCCGGGACGTCGAAGCGCAGACGCCAGCGATCCTCGAACCATGCGATGGCCAGTGGGAGCAGGAGGAGGAAGAGGCCCCAGAATCCCAGCATCTGCATGATCGTCCGCCCGAGATGCGACCTCGCGCTGGCCGGTCTGGCCTCGCGGAACGCGAACGGGCCGATGAGCAGCCGACGCCCGGGCACTCCGCCTGTCCTCAAGACGATGGCGGCGAGTGCGCTGCCGGCTGCCGCGGCGACCATCAGCACCGCACCCCACCCCGCCGACTGGGTGGTGGTCGCGTAGGCGAACATGCAGGCCGCGACGAACATCGTCCAGGGGGCGGCGATCCAGAGGGCCCAGCGCACCCCGACGGCGACCATCGCCGAGGCGAGCACGAAGAGCGGAAGGTCGAGCGCGGCGACGGGCACGGGGTCGAGCGCGCCCAGCGTCGCGAGGCGCACGCTGTCATTCGTGAAGACCGAGAGCCACCAGGCGGCCCCCGCGAACGATTGCACGGCGAAGTAGGCGCGCGCCGCAGTGCGTGGCGGGGTGCCGAAGATGCGTTCAGCCACCTTCCACCCCGCTCGTCATCCGCATGATTCGATCGTAGGCCCGATCCTGCGGCGACGAGCGATGCGAGGGTTATGATCAGCCTGTGCCACTCGAACACCTGCTCCTCACACTCGACCGCATCGCCGGGGGTCGTCAGGCCGGCGTCGCGATTCCGGAGGAGGCCCGCGCGCACGCGAAGACGCGCCGAGCCTTCACCTGGATCACCTGGCTGCTGATCATCGAACTGCTGATCGGTCTCGTCGCCGTCGCCATCGCCGTACTGCTGACGCGCGCGGGCGAGCCGCAACCGTTCGCCGTGTGGATGCGCACGATCGTCGTGCTCGGAATGACTTTCACACTGTGCTACTTCGCGTGGCGCGCAGCCAAGGGTTGGCGGTGGGCCTACCAGCGCCTTCGGTTGTTCGCGCAGATATTCCCGGTGATCACACTGGTGATGGCGGCGATTCCCGGCCTCTACCCGGCCTGGATGATCACCGAGCAGATCGTGTTCAGCCTGATCATGATCGGTATCGGAGACTTTCTGACGAGCGACCACATGCGAGATGCCTATCGCCGGCCCCGCCCGGAACCGGGGAGCGGCCGAGGGTGAAGCGCAGGTTCGCGGGAGGAGCCCCGCAGGGTCGCCTGATCGGGCCGCGGGCTCAGGGGTAGAGGAGCGTTCCCGCGGGCACGAGGTCGTCGCGACGATCCTTCCAGGGCTTCACCCAGGTCATCTGTTCTGGGACGAGCACTGCCCCGCAGGCGCTGCACACCTCGCCCTGGATCGTCTCGTTCCCACAGGCCCGATGCACCAGCGACATGTGCGATGCGTGGGGTGGCATGGGGGTGTGCCGTTCGCCCCAGAGGGCGAGCTGTTGCAGCACGGGCAGCAGCTCGGCGGCGGACTCGGAGGCCACGTACGCCTGTCTGGTGCGGCCGCCGTCCTGATAGTCGGTGCGCTCGAGGAGCCCCGCGTCCACCATGTCGTGCAGACGTCGGCTCAGGACTGCCTCGGAGATTCCGAGGTTCTCGCGGAGGGCATCGAAGCGTCCGCGTCCGTGCAGGACGTCGCGGATGATCACGAGCACCCAGGGATCGCCAAGCACATCGAGCGCCCTCCTGATGGGGCACGCTTCGTCGGACCAGTCCGATCGCAGTGGCATCGCACCTCCCTGGGTGTTAGAGTCTTCATCATCTCATAACTTCGTTCAAGAAAGCCAGGTTGATGACGACGAAGTCACCCGAAGACGTCGCAGCGGGCCAGCCCGCCGCAAAGCGCCGGATCCACCCTGCCTGGTGGGTCGTCTTCGTGGCGTTCCTCGCGCTCTTCGGCGCGGCGGGGTTCCGCGGGGCGCCAGGGGCGCTGCTCATGCCGCTGCACATGGAGTTCGGCTGGTCGATGAGCGTGATGTCGCTCGCCGTCAGCGTGAACCTCGTGCTCTACGGGCTCGTCGCCCCGTTCGCCGCCGCCTTCATGGATCGATTCGGCCTGCGCAGGGTCGTCGCGGTCGCGCTGAGCCTGGTCGCGCTCGGCGCGGCGGGTAGTGTCTTCATCACCTCGTCCTGGCAGCTGCTCCTCTTCTGGGGAGTGCTGATCGGCGGAGGCACCGGATCGATGGCGCTCGTGCTCGCCGCGACCATCGCCGAACGATGGTTCGTCACGAAGCGCGGTTTTGTGATGGGCGTGCTCACCGCGGGTCAGGCCACCGGCCAACTGCTCATCCTGCCTCCCGCCGCCGCGATGGCCGAGAGCGTCGGATGGCGCGAGGCCTCCCTGCTGATCGCCGCAGTCGCACTCGCCGTGATCCCGCTTGCGGCCTGGGTGCTGCGTGACTACCCCGAAGATCGCGGCGTGCTGCCGTACGGCGCCGACCCCCTGAACTACGTCGCCCCCGAGCGCCAGCGCGGAGGCGCCGTCGCCCGAGCCTTGGACGGGCTGAGATACGCGGTCACGCAGCGCGCGTTCTGGGCGCTCGCGATCGCCTTCGCCGTCTGCGGAGCGACCACCAACGGCCTCGTCGGCGTGCACTTCATCCCGTCGGCCCACGACCACGGCATGCCCCAGGCGGTGGCCGCGAGTCTCCTCGCGGTCGTCGGAGTGTTCGACGTGCTCGGTACCGTGGCCTCCGGCTGGCTGACCGACCGGTTCGATCCACGAAAACTGCTCGTCTTCTACTACGTCTTCCGGGGTGTCAGCCTGCTCCTGCTGCCCTGGCTGCTGTCGAGCGCCGTGCACCCGAGCATGATCGTGTTCGTCGTGGTCTACGGTCTCGATTGGGTGGCGACCGTGCCGCCCACGGCGGCGCTCTGTCAGGCGATCTTCGGCGACCGGGGCACGATCGTCTTCGGCTGGGTCTTCGCCGCGCATCAGATCGGGGCGGCGGGCGCCGCGCTGGGGGCCGGGCTGATCCGCGATGTCTTCGGGGAGTACACCTATGCCTGGTGGGGCGGGGCGGCGCTCTGCATCATCGCCGCCGCGACCTCGATGCTCGCAAAACCGAACAAGCGGCTGAAGCCCGAACCGCAATCGCAGCTCGCGGGATAGTCTGTCGACATCGAAGAAGGGGGATCGAATGATCGATATCGAGATTGATCCGCACTCGGCTGTTCCGCCCTTCGAACAGTTGCGCGAGGAGTTGAGCGCTCGAATCGCGGAGGGCGCGCTCGCTCCCGGCACCAGGCTTCCTTCGGTGCGAGCGCTCGCCGTCCAGCTGGGGTTGGCGGCGAACACCGTTGCCCGAAGCTACAAAGAGCTCGAGGAGGCGGGGTTCGTGCAGACCCGAGGCCGCAACGGGACGATCGTGGCCTCCGCGCTCGGCGATGCCGATCGGCATCGTCAGGCACTCGAATGCACCCGGCACTACGTCGCGGCGATGGAGGCGCTCGGCGTGCCGAAGGCCGGGCTCGCAGCCTACCTCGATCGATCCTGACGGGAGCGCGGGACCGGCGTGGGAGGCGATCCTTCGCGGGAGGCCGCTAGGCGAGCTCTGCGCGGAGCCGATCGAGGCGGTACTGCTCGACGTCGTCTGAGGACTCCGAGAAGAAGGCCAGCTTGGTCTCGGTGAAGTCGAGATCGGTCCGCGCCCAGATGTGCTCGGCGATGATGGACTTCAAATGCTCGAAGCCGGTGCATCGGATTCGCACGATGAGGTCCGATGCGCCCGTGACCACCGAGACTTCCTCGACCTCTGGTACCGATTGCAGATCGGTGACGACGGCATCGCGGTGGGCGCCCGCTCGGATCACCACCGACAGATACGCGGTCAGGTTGTAGCCGAGCGCGCGCCAGTCGATGTCGACCCGGTATCCGCGCACGACACCCTCGTGCTGCAGGCGCGCCATCCGCTCCGAGACGGCTGGGGCGGAGAGCCCGACCTCGTTCGCGAGGCGCTTGAGGGTGGCGCGTGCATCCCCGAGCAGCAGCGAGAGCAGCTTCAGGTCGATCTCGTCGAGGGGGACGATCGGCGGGTTGCTGGTCAGACCCTCGGCCAGGCCGCCGAAGACGGATTTCTCGGGAATCATTCCGGGTCTCTTCTCTGTTCGGGGGCGAGAGCGCGGGGCGCACCTCTTCGAGAGTCTACCAATCCTGGCAATTTTGATTCAAAAGCAAAATAAGAATCTCACCTTCGATATGATGGTAAATATTGCAGTTTGCCGAATAAATACATTGGAGTGACGACGTTGTCTGTTTTTGGTTCCTCGATTCGCACCGACTTTCCCGCACTCTCAGATGACCTGGTGCTGCTCGATGCCCCCGGAGGTACTCAGATGCCGACGATCGTAGCTGCGAGGATCGCCGCGACCGGCACGTCGCCGATCTCCAACCGCAGTCGCGGCTCACTGCCGGGGCGGAACGCCGATGACGCGGTGCTCGAGTTCCGCGCGGCCGCCGCCGACCTGCTCGGAGCGAAGTCCGAAGGCATCGTGCACGGCCGCAGTGCGACGCAGCTGACCTTCGACTTCTCACGAACGTTGTCGAAGCAGTGGAGGGAAGGCGACAACGTCGTGCTCTCGGGTCTCGACCACGACTGCAACGTGGCACCTTGGTTGCTCGCCGCCGAGCGCACGGGGGTCGACGTTCGCTGGGCGAGGATCGACCCGGCCTCGGGCGAGCTGCCCGTTGCGCAGTACGAGACGCTCGTCGACTCTCGCACCAGGCTGGTCGCCGTCGGCGCAGCGTCGAACCTGATCGGTACGCAACCGGACGTTGCGGCGATCAGCGAGATCGCACACGCCTCGGGCGCGCTGACCTATGTCGACGGCGTTCACTACACCGCACACTCGCCCGTCGACGTGCAGGCCATGGGGGCGGACTTCTTCATCGCCTCCTCCTACAAGCTGTTCGGGCCGCACTTCGGGATGCTGGCCGCAGACCCCGATTTGCTCGAGCAATTGCATCCCGACAAGCTGCGGCCCTCGCCAGAGACCGTGCCGGAGCGATTCGAACTCGGCACGCTTCCGTACGAGATGCTGGCCGGAGCGACGGCCGCAATCGACTACGTCGCGAGCCTCGCCTCCGAGGGAACGAGCCGACGAGAGCGGATCGTGTCGGCGATGCAGGGGATGGACGACTACGAACTCGAGCTGCGCGATGCGATCGAACGCGGCCTCGCCGGACTCCCGGGAGTCACCAGCTACTCGCGCGCGGCGCGCCGCACCTCCACTCTGCTCATCACGGTCGAGGGGCAGGCCCCGGTCGACGTCGAGTCTCGTCTGCGCGAGGCGGGACTGATCGCTCAGGCCGGGCACTTCTATGCCATCGAACCCTGCGCCGACCTCGGGCTCGGCACGATGGGCGGCGTGAGGTTCGGGCTTGCCCCCTACAACACCTCTGCCGAGGTCGAACGCCTGATCGAGGCAATGCGCGAGATCACGGGCGCCTGAACCGCGCCACCCCGCTTGACGGCGACGGATGCGCCGGGCGAGTTCGACGGTGCGCTCGTCCGGTGCAGTGCGCTGCGCATCCTCGGCAGATCAGCGGACGCGGTTTCGCCTCAGCTCGCCGACCTTCACGGTGGCGACACCGGCGATGATCAGCGCCGCGCCGAGCCACTGCATCCCGGTCGGCAGAACGGCGAGCAGGAGGATCGTCCACAGGATGCCGAACAGCGGCTCGGAGTATCCGGTGAAGCTCGCGACCGTCGCTCCGAGTCTGCGCGACGCGGCCACGCCGAGCACGTATGCCAGCACGGTGGAGATGAGCACCATCCCCGCGACCACGAGCCACGGCGAGAACTCACGTCCTGCGATGACGCTCGGCGCCGAGGTCGCAGTGAAGGGGAGGAGGCCGACGGCGCTGACGAGGACGAGCATGGCCGCGGCCACTCCGAGACCGAGTCCAACGAAGGGGAGCGGGGGAATGCCGTGATCAGCCTTGGCGCCCGCCGCGAAATAGGTGGCGTTGCCGATGGCCGCGATCAGCGCGAAGACGATGCCGAGCGGGTGCAGCCCACCGCCGATGACGGCGCCCGAGACGGCGATCAGTCCCAGCACCGCGAGTGCGGCGCCGAGCAGGGTGACCACAGACGGCGCCACCCGGCTGCGGGCCCACGACCAGAGCATGAGCAGTACTGGCCCCATGAACTCGATCAGGAGCGCGAGGCTCGGCGGAATGAACTGCACCGCGAGGAAGAACGCGAGCTGGCATCCCGCGACCGCCAGCACGCCGAAGAGCAGGACCGATCCCCAGGCACGTCGGACGAGATGCCAGGAGCCGCGCAGCACGAGCACGGTGGGAACGAGCAGTACCAGCGCGGCGAAGCAGATTCGAGCGGTGGCCGCCGCTCCGGGAGTCCATCCCGACGACATCAGCGCACTCGCGAAGATGCCGGAAAGGGCGAAGCTCGCCGCGGAGCCGACGGCGAGCAGAAACCCCGACATGGATACGGACCGCGCTGTGCTCACTCCGTCAGCTTAGCCGCCGAGCGGAGGCGCCCAGGACGCCGGATCCCGCCGGGCTCGTCCTGCGCGCTGCGACGTCTGCGGGCGGGGCATCTCGAGCCGCCGCGGGGTCGCGCGCTCGACGCACTGGGCCGAAACGTTGTCGCCGGTTCGGACTGCTGGCGGCGTGCGCGGATAGGATGAGCGATATGTCGAGTCCTGAATCAGACACTCAGGGGCTTTCGGTCACGCCGTCAGCCCCTCACCTCCTTTGAGTCCGTAGCCCCGCTGCTGACCGCGCTACGCGCAGCACGACGTACGGGTGTCCTTCGGGCGCTGACCGTGGTGACGAGACGTTCTCTTGTCCGTACTCTCGCTTCGGAGCTTTCTCGATGCCTTTCGCCCTCTTCCTTCTTGCCTTGGCGGTCTTCGCCATGGGCACTTCTGAATTCATGCTCGCCGGCCTCGTGCCCGACATCTCCACGTACTTCGGTGTCCCCGTAGGGACTGCCGGTCTCCTCACCTCAGCGTTCGCCGCGGGCATGGTCATCGGCGCGCCCGCGATGGCAGCGTTCACCCGTCGCCTGCCGATGAGAGCGACACTCTTGGGCTGCGTGCTCGTGTTCGCGCTGTCGCATGTCGTTGGTGCGCTCACGCCGGACTTCACGGTCTTGCTCGTCACACGGGGAGTCGCGGCGGTCGTCAATGCCGGATTCTTGGCGGTCGCGCTGGGCGCGGCGACGAAACTCGTGGCGCCGGATGCCCAGGGCCGGGCCGTGGCAGTTCTGCTCGCGGGTACCTCCGTCGCCACGGTGGCTGGTGTCCCAGCCGGTGCGCTGCTCGGCACCGCACTCGGCTGGCAGGCGACCTTCTGGGCGATCACTCTGCTCTGCATTCCCGCCGCGATCGGCATCGCAGCCGGCTTCAGCACCCGAGCAGAAGATTCGTCAGGAGAGGTAGCGTCCCCGCCGCGCCTGCGCTCGGAGCTTGCGCAGCTCGCTTCTCCGCGCCTGGTTCTGACGATGCTCCTCGCAGCCCTCGTGAATGCCGGGACCTTTGCCACCCTGACCTTCCTCGCGCCAATCGTGACAGACACCGCCGACTTGAGTCAGTGGTGGGTATCGGCGGCGCTCGTGCTCTTCGGCGTCGGATCCTTTGCCGGTGTCACTGCCGCGGGTCGTCTCTCGGACGCCCGCCCCCGACTCATCATCGTGGCGGGCGGCGGGATTCTTGTGCTCGGGTGGATCGCGATGGCGCTCTTCGCAACGAATCCCGTTGCCCTGCTCGGGCTCGTTTTCACACAGGGTGCCTTGGGGTTCGCCGTCGGGAGCACGCTGATCACGCGAGTGCTCTACGCGGCGGCGGATGCGCCAACCATGGCGGGGTCGTACGCGACCGCGTCGCTCAACGTGGGTGCAGCGGTCGGTCCCGTTGCCGGCGCTGCCGCGCTCGGCGTGATGCCCGGCGCGCTTGGACCCGTCTGGGTGGCCGTCATCGCAACCGCAACCGCATTGCTGCTCTCCGTCTCCCTTCCTCAGCTGATAGCGCCCAAGGAGAGCGAAGCGGACAGATGACGCACGCGAACTCGCCAGTGACGGTCGAAGGTCGTCGCCGGTTGAAGTCGTGATGAGGATCGAATCCATGCGAGGCGAAGAAGACCGGCCGCGTTCCGGACACCGTTGGCTGGCGCGTGCACGGCGAGAGGAACGGGTCGAGGCGCTCGAGGTCTGAGACCGGCGCTACCACCCGCACCGACCCCACGGTGCGCACGACGGACAACCACC
>JBEBSS010000059.1:0-14601 GCA_040394175.1 Leucobacter soli
GCGCGTCAGGACTGGCAGCCGGGGCACCAGTAGAGCTTGCGATTGCCCATCTCTTCGAGCGCGATGTTCGCCCCGCAACGTCTGCACGGCGTGCCCTCGAGCTTGTAGACCCAATGCCGCTCATCCCGCTCGCGAAGCGCACGATCATACGCTTCGCCCTCAAGACCGTCGATCGTAATCATCTGCCCGACTGTGATGCCGATCTCGAGCAGATACGCCCAGTCGTCCCACAGCAGCGCGAGCACCGACCGGTCGAGCGAGTTCGCCGGCGTGTGCGGATCGATGCCCGCCCGGAACAGCAACTCCGCGCGATAGACATTGCCGATCCCCGCGAGCACCGACTGGTCCATCAGCACCAACCCGATCGGCGACCGCTTCGCCGAGGCTCGCGCGATGAAGCGATCTCGCTCCGTCTGAGTATTCGCATTCGCCGGGTCAGGCCCGAGGCGCTGCAGCACCTTCTCCACCCCCTGGGGGGTCAGCACCTCGCACGCGGTGGGACCGCGCAGGTCAGCGCACACCGTCTCAGTCAGCAGGCGCACGCGCACCTGCCCGACCGGATCCGGCGGAAACTCGCGCTGATCCTCGCTCTCACTGTCATGCTCTGCCATGCGCACGCGCGCACGCCTCGGCGCCCCGATCGAAGCGACCGAGTCCTCCCCGTCGCGATCGACCGGCCCCGAGCCGTCCGGCCGGGAATACTCCCCCGTCTGGCCCAGCTTCGAATGACCGGGCGTAAAGCCGTGAATCTGGATCGAAGGATCCACACGCACCTCTCCCGCAAAATCCCAGGCGCCGTAGATCCCGAGATGCACTCGCAGCCAGTCCTGATGATCGAACTCGAGAAACATCTGCTTGCCCACCGCGCGGGCATCGGTCATCTCGCGTCCGTCGAGGATCGCCGCACCCTGCGCGAACCGCCCCTGCGGGCTCGACACCTCGGGACGCTCGCCCACGAAGTTGACCTTGAACTGCCGTGCGATGCGATGGACGGAATGGCCCTCGGGCATCTGTGCTCCTCACTCCTCAGGGCGAGGTCGAAGTCGACCCTGACCCGGGCGCAGTAAATACGCCGCGTGCGCGCTACGCGCTCGGTCCCACCTGCTTGCCGACGATCTTCCCGGTGCGCTCGTACTCGCCCAGCTGCCCGATCCGGCGAACGTGACGCTCATCGCCAGGAAACGGAGTGGCGATGAACAGGTCGATGAAGCGGATCGCTTCATCGACCGAGTGCTGACGGGCGCCGATGGAGATCACATTCGCGTTATTGTGCTCACGCGCGAGCTCTGCGGTCGACTCGTTCCAGACCAGTGCCGCGCGAATGCCCTCGACCTTGTTCGCCGCCATCTGCTCGCCGTTGCCGGAACCCCCGAACACGACACCGAGTGCCTCGACGCCCTCCCGCTCGTCCTGGGCGACGCCGAGTGCGGCATTGATGCAGAACGAAGGGTAGTCGTCGAGCGCGTCGTACTCCTGCGGCCCGTGGTCGATCACCTCGTGCCCCTGCTCTCGCAGATGCTGCTGCAACTGCTGGCTGAACTCGAGACCCGCGTGATCGGTAGCAACGTGAATGCGCATGCGCACCAGTCTATCGATCCGATGTACCCGGTCATCGCCGAGCATCATGCCTCTCGGCGACGGGACGCGTCCAGTGTACGCGCACGGATGCAATGCTCATCCGCGCGCGCTCACGCGCTGCTCAGAACTGCGGGCCCACGGTCCGACCGCGCTTGAGCTCGTAGAAGCCGGGCACGCTCGCTGCCGCCCGAATACCGTCCCACAGCTGGAGCGCGAGCTCGCCGGTCGGAGCCGGTGTCACAACCGGCCCGAAGAACGCCACTCCATCGATCGAGATGATCGGGACACCGACATTGGGACCCGCGATTTCGAGCGCGTGCGCGGTGTTCGACCGCAGCACCGCATCGAACTGATCATCGTCAGCTGAGAGATCGAGTTGCCCGGAGAGATCGGCTTCCCCCAATGATTCCGTGATGATCGCATCGAAATCGTCGCGGCCGCCCGGGTGAATGCGGGTGCCGAACGCGGTGTACAGCTTCCCCACCACGTCTGGCCCGTACAGCTGCTCCGCTGCCACCACGACTCGGCCCATACGCAGCCCCTGCCGCATTCCCTCGGCGTGATCTCCCGCGTCGTTGCCCTCGTTGATGATCTGCAGGCTGATCGGATGCCAGGCAATCTCGAATCCGCGGACGGCGGCGACTTCGGAGACCCAACGACTGGTCATCCAGCACCACGGGCAAATCGGATCGAACCAGAACTCTACTTGCGGCTGTGAGGCACTCATACCCCCAACCCTAGACCGGTTCGAAGCCTGAAGTCAGCCGACGGGCATAAGGTTGATTCATCTGATTTCATCGCGCGGCCGATGTGCTCGACCGCGTCTATCCTTCGAATCTGGAGATGCAGTGCCTGGAACCAACCTCACCCGCCTCGAAGCCCAGCAGCGCGCAGCGACTGTCACCGTGCACAGCTACGAGATCGACCTCGATCTCACTCGCGGCGCAGCGCACTTCGGCGCCGAGACGACCGTTCGGTTTTCGGGAACCCCCGGCGCGGACACGTTCATCGATGTCATCGCCGCTGCGGTGCACCGCGTAACCCTGAACGGGCGCGAGCTGGACCCGGCAGCCGCCTTCGCCGACTCCCGCATCGCATTGCCGGGGCTCGAGGCCGAGAACGTGGTCACGATCGTCAGCGACCAGACCTACACCAATACCGGCGAGGGTCTGCACCGCTTCGTCGATCCCGCCGACGGAGAGGTGTATCTCTACTCTCAGTTCGAGGTTCCCGACTCCCGACGCATGTTCCCGGTGTTCGAGCAGCCGGACCTCAAAGCTACCTTCCAGTTCACCGTGACCGCTCCGGCGCGCTGGCATGTCGTGAGCAACCAGCCGACACCGGAACCCGAAGCCGGAGGCGAGATCGACAATGCCCTCGGCACCGGTGCGTCCGAGGCCGTCGCTACCTGGCGGTTCGATCCCACCCCGATCATGTCGAGCTACATCACGGCGCTCATCACCGGACCCTACCGTGTGGTGCGGAGCGAACTGACCAACGCGGCGGGGCGCACGATCCCCCTCGGAGTCTTCTGCCGAGAATCGCTCGGCGAATACCTCGACGCCGACTACATCTTCGAGAAGACCCGCGAGGGCTTCGAGTTCTTCGAGCGCGAGTTCGGCTACCCCTACCCGTTCGAGAAGTACGACCAGCTGTTCGTGCCCGAGTACAACATGGGCGCGATGGAGAACATCGGCGCAGTGACCTTCACCGAGGCCTATGTCTTCCGGAGCCAGGTCACCGATGCCATGCGCGAACGCCGGGTGATCACCATCCTGCACGAGCTCGCACACATGTGGTTCGGCGACCTCGTCACCATGAGGTGGTGGAACGACCTGTGGCTGAACGAGTCGTTCGCCGAATATATGTCGACCCTCGGCGTCGCGGAGGCGACCGAGTGGAGCGACTGCTGGACGACCTTCGTCGCCAGCGAGAAATCATGGGCCTACCGCCAGGATCAGCTGCCTTCGACCCATCCCATCGTCGCGGAGATCCGCGATCTCGAAGACGTGATGGTGAACTTCGACGGCATCACCTATGCGAAGGGCGCTTCGGTATTGAAGCAGCTCGTCGCATGGGTGGGACGCGAACCCTTCATGAAGGGCGTGCACGATTACTTCGTGAAGCACGAATACGGCAATACGGAGCTGACCGATCTCCTCACCGAGCTCGAGGCGCAGAGCGGCCGAGACCTCGGCGATTGGTCGAAGAAGTGGCTGGAGACTGCGGGCGTGAACACGCTGCGCCCCGTTTTCGAGGTCGACGAATCGGGAGACTACACGCACTTCTCGATCGAACAGACCGCGATCGAAGAGTACCCGACGCTCCGTCCGCATCGGATCGCGGTCGGACTCTACGACGTGCAGAACGGAGCGCTCGTGCGTACGCGGCGCATCGAGCTCGATGTAGACGGCGCGAGCACCGAGGTGTCCGAGCTCGTCGGAGTGAAGCAGCCCGACCTCGTGTTGCTCAACGACGATGACCTGAGCTATGCGAAGATCCGTCTCGACGAGCACTCCCTCGAGACGGCGGCGACGCATCTCGGAGGCTTCGAGAACTCGCTTGCCCGCTCGCTCGTCTGGGGCACGCTCTGGGACCAAACCCGCGACGCAGAACTGCCCGCGAGCCGCTTCGTCGACATCGTGCTGGGGCACATCGCGGCCGAGACGAACTCGACCGTGCTCCGCACGCTTCTGCAGCAGCTGACGCTTGCGGCTTCGAACTACGTCGTGCCCGAGCGCCGTGCCGAAACCCTCGAACGTGTGGCCGACTCCCTGTGGCAACTGGCACTGAGCGCTGCCCCGGGCAGCGACCTGCAGTTCCAGTTCGTCAAGGCCTTCGCCCAGTTGGCCTCCTCCGAGAGCCAGGTCGATACGGTGATGGAGATCCTCGAAGAGCGTTCGACGCTCGAGGGACTCGACATCGACACCGATCTCGGGTGGGAGCTGCTCATCTCGCTCGCCGCCGGAGGCCGGGCGAATGCCGCCGAGATCGATGCCGCTCTGGCCGATGACCGTACGGCGAGCGGCCAGCAGTCCGCCGCCCACGCCCGTGCAGCTTTGCCGACCATCGAAGACAAGGAGCGCGCGTGGGCGTCGGTCTTCGACGAAGCCGGACTCCCGAACGCGATCGTCCGCGCGAGCGGACTCGGCTTCCTGCGCAGTCACGACCCCGGCGTCTTCGAGCCCTTCGTGAGCCGATTCTTCGATGCGCTCCTGAAGGTGTGGGAGACCCGCAGCCACGCGATCGTCGAGGAGATCGTCGACGGCTTCTATCCCTCGCCTCTCGCGAATGAGTACCTGCGCGCGGCGACCTCGGACTGGCTTCGCGTCAATCCCGAGGCCGCTCCCGCGTTGCGTCGCATGATCGTCGAGCATCTCGCCGGTGTCGAGCGCGCGCTCGCTGCGCAGGCTGCTGACGCGAGGGCATAGCAATGGCCGGGTTCTGGGCTGCGATGAGCGGATTCTTCGCGGAGTACGAGGTGCTCTGGAAGGTCCTCATCGTCATCGCTGCATGCCTGCTGCTCAACTGGCTGCTCCGGTTGATGCTCGGACGCGCCGTGCACGGCGTGGTGCGAGGAGTGAAGAAGGCCCAAGACGTCGACTCGACACAGGAACTCGCCGCTGGCCCGCATCTCAATGCACGGGCGGTGCAGCGCACGCGGACGCTCGGAACCTTCGGCCGCAACATCATCAACTGGGGCACAGTCGTCGCCGCATTCTTCCTCATCCTCGTGCAGTTCGACGTGAACATCGGTGCGGTGATCGCGTCAGCTGGCTTCATCGCCGCCGGTCTCGCATTCGGCGCCCAGAATGTGGTCAAGGACATTCTGAACGGGGTGTTCATGGTGTTCGAGGATCAGATGGGTGTCGGCGACCTCGTGACGGTCGGCACGATCACCGGCACGGTCGAGGACGTCGGCATTCGCGTGACGCGCGTCCGTGCGGGCGACGGCACGCTGTGGTTCATTCGAAACGGCGAGGTGCTCACGCTGGGCAATGCCTCGCAGGGTTGGGGGCGCGCGATCATCGACATCACGGTGTCGGCGGAGGAGGACCTGGAGCTCGTCGAGCGAACAGCGCTCGAAAGCGCGAGCGAACTGCTGAAGTCCGCACAGTTCGCGCGCCGGGTCACGGGCGAGCCCGAGATCCTCGGTCTGGAGAGCGTATTCGGCGACCGAGCCACCCTTCGCCTGACGGTGCGCACTCGTCCGGAGGCGCAGTTCTCAGTGCAGCGCGAGCTTCGCGCACTCATCAAGAAGAACTTCGAGGATCAGGGCATTCGTCTCGCGAACGAACTCCCGCGCACACCGGGAGGATCGCTGTGAACGAGGATCAGCAGCACACGCAGGCGCCGAAGCCGAACCTGACGCTCAGAAGCAGCGAGAACGGCGACGCGGTGAGCGACACGCTCTGGCAGCAGGTGGGAGGCACGCAGACCTTCGAGACGATCGTGCGGCGTTTCTACGCGGGGGTGCGCGAAGATCCCGTGCTCGCGCCCATGTATCCCCAGGATGATTGGGACGGGTCGGAGTGGCGCCTCCGCGCATTCCTCGAGCAGTACTGGGGTGGACCCACCAGCTACTCCGAGCAGCGCGGCCACCCTCGCCTTCGCATGCGACACATGCCGTTCGCCGTCACTCCGGAAGCAAAGGAGCATTGGCTGATGCACATGCACGCAGCGCTCGACGAGGCCGAGCTGCCGCCAATGCACGATGCCGCGTTCCGCGATTACATCGAGCGAGCGGCGCTCGCCATGGTCAATCGCTTCGACCCGCAGTAGCGCGCGACTGCTTCATTCGAATGAACTGCAGTCGATCAGGAGATAACAAACGGGTCACAATCGTTGGCGCCCTCCCCCGAACGGAGTAGCGTCAGACATGGTCTGAGGTTCGTTCAATGGCGAGCGCTCCGCAGATCCTCTTCGCCAACACGCAGCGGGCACGTCTATCGGGTTCTCCGTCGGTACACCAGCAGCGCTGCCAAGAGGGCGGTCAGCAGAATCCCGACGCACCAGGCCATGGCCACCCAGATCTCGGACCCGGCCGGTTGCCCGGCGAAGAGCGCGCGAATCGCGTCGACGATCGACGTCACCGGCTGATGCTCCGCGAATGCGCGCAGCGGCCCTGGCATCGTGGCGGTCGGCACGAACGCGGAGCTGAGGAACGGGAGGAAGATGAGCGGGTAGGCAAACGCACCCGCGCCGTCGGGCGACTTGGCCAGCAATCCCGGAATGACCGCCAGCCAGGTGAGCGCGAGCGTGAAGAGAGCGAGTATTCCTGCGACTCCGAACCACTCCCACACGTTGGCGCCGCTGCGAAAGCCGAGCAGCAACGAGACGAGAATGACCACGGCGACCGAAACCAGGTTCGCGATGAGCGATGTCAGCACGTGCGCCCAGAGCACTGCGGGCCGGGCGATCGGCATCGACAGGAACCGCTCGAAGATGCCGCTCTGCAAATCGTTGAACAGTCTGAGAGCCGTGTAACTGATCGCCGAGGCGACCGTGATCAGCAGAATTCCCGGAAGCAGATAGTTTACGTACGGGCCCTCGACTCGGCTTTCGCCGATCGCGCCGCCGAAGACGAACACGAACATCAGCATGATCGCGAGAGGCATGACTGCGGTGGTGATGATCGTGTCAGGGCTGCGGACGATGTGGCGAAGCGATCGTCCCGTGAGGTGCGCGGTATCACTCAGCAGATGTGCGCTCATGATCGTGGTCCGGCCGAGTCGTGCGTTCCCGGCGTCGTTGCGGTCACGGCGAGAAAGATCTCCTCGAGGGAAGGCTGTCGATCCACATATTCGGCCCTCGCGGGTGGAAGCAACTGCTTCAACTCGTCGAGACCGCCACTCGCGATAATGCGCCCATCGTGCAGGATGGCGATGCGATCGGCCAGTTGCTCGGCCTCCTCGAGATACTGCGTCGTCAGGAGGACGGTGGCGCCGTTCGAGGCGAGCTCTCGCACCGCCTGCCAGACCTCCAGTCGAGCTTGCGGGTCCAGGCCGGTGGTCGGCTCGTCGAGGAAGACCACTGGCGGGTCTCCGATCAGGCTCATCGCGAGGTCGAGACGCCGGCGCATTCCGCCCGAGTAGGTCGAGACGCGCCGATCTGCAGCGCTTTCGAGCGAAAACCGCTGCAGAAGTCCCGCTGCGACGTCGCCTGGACTCTTCTCGTGCCGAAGCCTGGCGATGAGCGTCAGATTCTCTCGGCCTGTGAGCATCTCATCCACGGCAGCGAATTGTCCGGTGAGGCTGATCGACTCGCGCACCCGAGCAGCATCGGTGCCCACGTCGAAACCCTGCACTGAGGCCTGACCCGCGTCCGGGCGAAGCAGCGACGCAAGGATCCGCACGAGCGTGGTCTTGCCTGCACCGTTCGAACCGAGCAGGGCGAAGATGGTTCCGCGCATGACATCGAACTCGACGTCACGCAGTACGCTCACATCGCCATATGATTTTGCGATACCGCGTACGCGAATGGACACCTCCGAGGCGGAGGTCATCGACCTTCTCCGAGCCTCGCCGCGTCGATCGCCCGCACGAGACGGGTGCGCTCTTTGTCGATCCAGCGTTTCCCGAGGTACGCCTGCGCGAAGCTCTCGGCAAAGTCGACCGGGTCTTCCCCCACGAGGTCATCGATCGAGGTGCCGTCGAGCGACGCACGCTCCCAGAGGTCGACGAGGTCGAGCAGCATCCGGACCGTGGTCTCGCCCTCGGTCACACCGCCGTAGTACATGAGGTATCGGTGAATCGCAGAAGCCGAGTCCCGGTAGGGCGATGGAAGCGCGTCGAGCCTCGCTCTTCCCTCGCGATACTGCTTCTTCTGCTCGAGCGAGCCGGTCACCGTCTCGATCCATTTTGCGGCCATGGTCATTTCTCATTTCCGTGAGGGGTTCCGCGAAGCTCGCTGATGTGCTCGGACAGGAAGGCCCACGTCTTCCAGAACTCGTCGAGGTCTTCTCGCCCCTGTGAGTTCAGGGAGTAGACCTTTCGAGGAGGGCCCTTTTCCGAGGGCATCTTCTCGACATCGACGAGTCCGCGTTGCTCGATTCGCACAAGCAGTGCGTAGATCGTTCCTTCGGCGATGTCCTCGAATCCGCTGTCGCGGAGCCGCGAGGTGATCTCGTAACCGTAGGCCGGCGCTCGTTCGAGCAGGGCGAGCACGATGCCCTCGAGCGTGCCTTTCAGCATCTCGGTCCTCTGCTTGCTCTGCCTCGGCATGCATCGCCTCCGCGACTCCGCTGAGACGCCACGTGGACGCCTAGCTACTCAGTGTTACTTACTACCACTACGTAGTAACGCCGAGTAGTTAAGTACCGCAAGCAGCGGGAATCGAAGTGATCGCCGAGGCATCACCCCGCAGGAGTCACTACCGGTGCGTACGTCCATTCATCTCCCACACGCCGGTACTCGATCCTCGTATGATTCCGATCGACTCGTGCCTGCATGAACTCGAACTCGTCCGGCAGCAGCGCATACCGCTGCCAGTTCGGGTTCGGCATACCCGTGTAGCTCGGACGACCGCGCCAGTCGAGCTGCGACGCCTCCTCATCGAGGGCCACCGCAACCCCGGTGACACGCACCTGACGACCGGACTCGCGCCAGAAGAACACCAACGAGATCCTCGGATTCCCGGCGATCTCGAGTGCCTTGCGCGAGCCACGATGCGTCGAGAAATGATACCCGGAGTCATCGAGGTCCTTCAGAATCAGGGTGCGTCCGACCGGAGTGCCATCGGGCCTTGCAGTCACCAGAGTCATGGCGTGCGGCTGGCGTTCACCGGCGGCGATCGCATCATCCAGCCATGCCAGGAACAATTCGTCGGGCAAAACGGGCAGATCCCCGTCGTGCAACACCGGCAGCGGTTCAGGAAAGGCCGGGAGGTTGCGCAGACGTGATTCGAGCTCACTCATTCCTCCACCATACGGGAGAAGGCGGATATCGCGGAAAGGTGCGCCGTCCACACGTTCATGCGCGACCCGCGGGCTCGAAGATCACCGCCTGACCGGTGGGCAGGCTCACCCGGACCCCGAACTCCCTCCCGGCGTCCCTCGCCGTGTATGCGAGCGAAAACGCGGCATACTCGCCCGGCTCGACCGGACCGATGAAATCGGAGCCGATCGAAGCCGCGGAGTCGCGGTAGCCGGGCTGTTCTTCTCCTGACACGGTGTCGATCAACGCCGGCACCGGGATCATCGTGTCATCGATCGGATCTCCCGATCCGTTGACTATCTCGAGCGAGAAGGTGCGCAGTCCGCCTTCGACGCTCGAAGCTTCGGTGATCGAAAAGCTCACTCCGCTCTCGAGAAAGACGGCCGCTCCGATGGGCACCGCTGCCTGTTGCACATCGGCGGGAATCACATAGGCCGGCTCCCCCTGCACCATCGCTGGTTCGGGCCTCACCCACGCATCCGATGCATCCGAGTGCGCCGCACCCGCGTTCCCGACCTGGGCGCATCCGGCCATCGCCGCTGCTGCGATCAGGAGCGGCAGGATCCACACGCTCGCCGTCGTCCGTTTCATATTTCTTGTCCTTCCGCCGATGCATGAAGCGGTGTCGTGCGCAGGGAGCACTCGCCCCCTGCGCACGACACCGAAATGGGCTAAGCCGTCGTACCGAGCCCGCCGCCGCGCCCGCGTCGCATGACGAGGTGGCCAGCGGCCATCAACAGCAGCGCCAGGAGCAACGAACCGACTGCGATCTCAGCGCCCGTGAGGGAGAGCCCTCCCGGAACTCGGATGATGGGAGGGCCGACCGCGGAATCGACCACGGTTGCATCCGCGTACGCGACCAGTGCCGTACCATCCACGCTGAAGAACGTGATGAGGTAGTCACCCGCTGCGAGATCGGAGGTATCCAGTACCGCCTCGCCGTCCGCCACCCAGGTGTTTCCGAGCGAGGTCAGTTCACCGTCCGACGAGTACGCGCACACTCGGAGCCAACCGTCAGCCCCGGGAACACCCGAGATCCTCACCGTCGACTGGTCCGCCGTAGCGCCAGCCTGCGGCGTCGATTCGTCCGAGATCCTGCTCCGCGCCCCAGCAAGCGTCTCTGGAGCATACTCCGTGCACGCGAGAGCGGGCGGTTGGGGCTCGTTGACCAGCAGCGTCGCAGCCGCGGTCATCGCTTCGCCGAGCGCATTGGTGAACACCGCCCGATACTTGTTCCCCGTGAGCTCCGGCCCTACCGCCGGCAGCAGGAGCGCCGTGTGCGTTGCACCGTCGATGTCCGTCCAGGCACCTCCGCCCTCACTCACCTGCCACTGCACGGTCGGTGCGGGGTTGCCCCCGGCGGCGGCTTCGAAGACCGCGTCCTGTCCTTCTTCGACGCTGATCGACAGCGGGGACTTGAGAATCGAAGGCGCCAACTGCTCGGAAGGATCTTCCTTGCCGAACTGCTCGGCGAACTCCTCCGCGGTCAACGGAGTGGCCACTCCGTTGTACAGACTGTTGGTCACCAGCGGAAGGGCCGCTCTCGTCCACGTGCGGAACGTCGCATGCGATGCGATGAGGGTGACTTCACCCGCACCGTGCGCAAATGTGGCGACGTTCGCCGCACCCGCGATCGCCTCAGTACCGTGCGCGTATCCACTGGCCAGCAATTCCCCGCTCGACGGGTAGGTCGAGGCGATCGCGGCGTCGCCGTCGATCCGGAGCGCTGCATCGTTGTTGAACCAGCCCGGCCAGCTCTCCGGCATACCCCAGGCGCTCGGCACCGAGGGATCGAAGTTCTGGTGCAGCAGTGCGCCGGGCGCGCTGAACACGGCGCGATCGGTCGGCGCCACGTTCGTCACGGGCAGGCCGAACGCCGAGGCGATCGCCATTGTCGAGGAGCCGAGCGTCACGACCGTTCCCCCCTGTTTCGCGAACGCGTCAAGCTTGGCCATGCCTCCCGGCACGCCCTTCGCCCAGTGGAATCGCTCGGGTACCCGATCGGGATTGACCCCTTCCTCGATCTGTCGTTGACCGATTCCCGGGGCGAGCAGAATGGCATCGAAGTTCTCGCTGAGATTCTCATAGTCGGCCGCTTCGACCACGCGGAAGTTCACTCCGTGCGACTCCATGAGCCACATGAGCCAGCCGCCGGGCATGTTGTTCATGCCACGGATCAGGCCGATCCGCGTCTGCTCCTTGAGCTTGATCGCGTCCGTCTCCGGAGCCGTGTCTGAGGCGAACACTTCCAGGCCGGTCGCGTTCACCGCGAGCTGGAGCGCCTCACGAGCGCCCGGGAACCCGGCAGGAACGAGGATCGCACCCGCGTCGAGCGCAGCATCACCGACGGTCACCGGAGCGGTCGCTCGATACACCGGAATCCCGCTGCTCTGCAGTTGCGCGATCACGATCGACAGACCGTAAGAGTTCGGAGCCATCGCATACGCTCCCGAATCGTTCGGCGCCGCGGGCAGGGTGGTGCGCATCGCGAACGCCGTGACCGGCGATCCCGCGTAGGAGAACGATGCCCCGACCGGACGCACGTCGACTCCGAAGAACAGACCGACGTTATCTGTCGTCTCGCTATAGGGCATGATCAGCGGACACCCGTTGGTGCATTTCTTGACGTTATCGGGGTACTCATCGATTTCGAGAAGCTGATTCACCCAGCGCCCGAGCGGCTGGTTCGTCTCCAGAATCAGGGATCCCGCTGCGAAGTCACCCGCATCCGTCGAGAAGGCGGCCTCCGCTTCGGTGATCTCGACCTTGCCGAAGGTGAACAGATCCATCAGTTCCTTGGTGGCGAACGCATCGCGCTGCTCCGCGGGCACCACGTAGGCGAAGGGTGCATCGGTGAAGCTCTGGCTGTTCCGATTCACCTGATAGAGGCTGTCGAACAGCCAGGAGTCCGGCCGGAGCGCCACCGTGGTCATTCCCGAGAACGCCGCCGAGACCCCGTAGTCGACCTGCTGCTGCAACGACCAGGATTGCTCGTTGTAGGGCAGCGGCGAACGCATCAGGCGCCCTGATGGCTCGTACACGTTCTCCGACGTTGCCGTGTAGGCGAGATCCTTGCCGGAAGCGATCTCGGTGAGGTACACCGAGCCACCCTGGAAGGTGTTGTATCCGGCGACATCGGCGTTGTAGAAAATGCCGTAGGCATCATCGTGCTTCGTGCCGGGCTTGCCCTCGGCGATCAGATCCCGCTGCGCTTGCAGGCCGAGCGAGTTCGCCGAGGCGATGGCGATCGGGTCCACGTTCTTCGACAGCGGCTCATCGTACGGCGGCATCCAGATTCGAGGCGAGTTGCCGCCCGCCTGGTGCATGAAGTGGGAGACGACCGGGCGGTACTTCTGGTCGAGCAGCGTGCGAGTCCGCGTCTCCGGCTGCGTCATGAGCAACGGATCGCGGTTGTTGTCATGGCCGGTGTACCAGTGGTACAGGTCAGGATAGGTCCGCTGATAGTTCGTTCCCTCGGTTTCGGCGAAGTAGTCGGTCACGAAATGCGAGCCGTCAGGGTTCTGAGCGGGCATCACCAACACGATCGAGTTGTTCAGGATGGTGTCAATGTACTCGGAGGACTCCGTGAGCAGTCGATGCACGATCGGGACGATCGCCTGCACCGGGCTCACCTCCGTCGAGTGCATGCCCGCTTCGAGGTAGAACACCGGCACCGAGGTCTTTGCGAGCTGGCGCGCATAGGTATCGGGGTCGAGCCCGGCCGAGGCAGCCTCTTGCTCCATGATGCGGGGATCGGCCAGCCGGTGGTTGATGTCGAGGATCTCGTCGATCCGGGAGAGGTTCGCTTGGCTGCTGATCCGCATGATCGGCTGATCGTGGCCGAGGACGGTGGTCCCGGCAACCTCGTACTCCGCTTCCGCTGACTGCTCCGCGAGCAACTGCAGGTAGCGCTCGATGTCCTTGAACTGCGCGAGCTTGCCTTCTGCTCCGATCGGAAACCCGAAGAACTCCTCCGGAGTCGGCGCGCTCGCTTTCGATGACATGACGAACGACGAGCCGACGCCCATCTGCGGACCGCCCGTATCGGCGACTGCGGGGGTGGCGGCAAGCAGAGACGCGACCACAGCCGCCGTCAGCACGCACCCTCTCCCCTTGAACTTTGAGAAACTCACAAAGACCTCCTTGACTTTGCTTCGGTGTGGCGCTCGGATAGATCCGCGGGCCTGACGGCATCGTATTGAGGCGGTTGGAGGGCAACAATCACCGGTCGAGAACGGCGAGCAGTTTGCCAGCGCAACTCGACGCCGAGGGCCAAACTGTCAGCGCAGGGTCACTCCCGCGGCATCAGACTGACATCAAGAAACGGACGATCGACGAGATTCTTGAAGTCGAAGAGGCGCAATAGGTTAGTGTGAGAACAAGTCGACCGGAGGAGTTCGGCGTCATTCTTCCCCCAAATATTCTCCTCGGGGAAAGATCTGGCAGCTGGTGTCCTCCAGACGATCTTCAATGCACGAATGACGCGAGAAGAGACGCACTGAGGCATCTCCGCTTTCTCTCTTCGCGGGAGGAGGCTGGTGTTCCGTGGATTTCGATGAGCTCGACGCCCGAATTCTGAGGCTCTTCACCCACGAACCACGAATCAGTTTTCTCGAAGCGTCCAGGCGTCTGCAGGTCGCCCGCGGGACGGTGCAGGCGAGGCTGGCCCGGCTCGAAGAGCACGGGGTGATCGTCGAGTACGGTCCGCGACTCGACCCGTCTCGCTTCGGCTACCCGATCACCGCGCTCGTCTCGCTCATCGTGGAGCAGATGGATCGCGACAAGATCTCGGAACTCATCGGAGACATTCCCGAAGTACTCGAGCTGCACACCGTGGCCGGCGGCTCCGACTTCCTCGCAAAGATCGTCGCTCGTTCCACGGAGGATCTGCAGCGGCTCATCGACGAGCTTCTCGCAGCGAAGGCGATCCGACGCGTCTCCTCATCGATCATTCTGAGCACTCGTGCGGAGAATCGTGCCGAACGGCTCTTCCGCAGGACCGCCGTGCGCTGAGGCGAATCGGAGATCTCGCCTCAGGCAGGGTGTCGAAGTGCCCCCGGTAGGATTCGAACCTACGACCAGCGGATTA
>JBEBSS010000060.1:0-14481 GCA_040394175.1 Leucobacter soli
CGGCGTATGTGGATCTTGATGTGGATGGGCAGCGGCTGTGGGGCGTCGGCATCGACCATGACACGACTCGTGCGACGCTGAAGGCCATCGTTTCTTCGGTCAACCGTGCGGTGCGTTCCAGCATCTCGGAACCCGCTTCGGTCTAGTTCGCGACTGACAGCGACGCGCGGCTTCCCCAAGGGCGGGGGAGCCGCGCGTTTCTCGTTTCCGGAACCAGCGCGCCGCATCGATGCGCACGTCGCCGTGGCGTCGTTCGTATCTTTGTTCGAATGCACGGCGTGGCAGGTCTGCGAAAGTCGGTGGCTGGCCATAGGGTGAAGGCG
Organism: Leucobacter soli; assembly: GCA_040394175.1. Taxonomy (GTDB): domain Bacteria; phylum Actinomycetota; class Actinomycetes; order Actinomycetales; family Microbacteriaceae; genus Leucobacter; species Leucobacter soli_A. Next base: position 324 of record JBEBSS010000060.1, read on the forward strand.
TGATTTCATCTATTCGTGGCCAGGTGCTCGCGGTCGGCGCAGGCTGGGTAGTCATCAGCGTAGGCGGCATCGGATTCCGCGTCGAAGTGACGACTCGGTTGTCAGGCGCCAACGTGGGTGAGGAACTCGCGCTGCACACGCAGCTCATCGTGCGAGAGGACTCGCTCACGCTCTACGGCTTTGCGACGGCCGAGGAGATCGAAGTCTTCGGCTATCTCCTCGGTGTGTCCGGAGTCGGTCCGCGCAGCGCACTCGGAGTGCTGAGCGAACTCACCCCCGCCGAAGTCGCGCAGGCGGCGATGCTCGAAGACGAGAAGCCCTTCCGCAAGGTCTCCGGCATCGGCCCGAAAACCGCGAAGCTGATCGCGGTGCAGCTCGTCGGCAAACTCGATGGCATCTCTCGAACCGGTACTCAGCAGGCCGACGACGCGGCTCAGGGTGATCCCCGGAGCAGCGCTGCACGAACCGCGGCGACGGTCGAGCAGGGACTGCTGGGATTGGGCTACAACGAGTCGCAAGCGCGTACCGCAGTGCAGGACGCGATCGAGGCCGGCGCGCCGAACGATGAGGCCGGGCTGCTCCGAGCGACACTCCTGCTCCTGCAGGCACCCAGGATCGCAGGTCGGACCTCCAGTGAGGGACGTCGATGACGGGCGAGCTCTCGGCGCAGGTGACGCCCGGCGAGGTGGGGTACGAAGGTGCGCTCCGCCCCGGATCTCTGAACGAGTTCGTCGGACAGGCGAAGGCAAGAGGGCAGCTGCGACTGCTGCTCGATGCGGCGCTCATGCAGCAGCGAACTCCCGATCACATTCTGCTCGCCGGCCCGCCCGGACTCGGGAAGACGACCCTTTCGATGATCGTGGCGACGGAACTCGACAAGCCACTGCACCAGACATCTGGTCCTGCGATCCAGCATGCCGGCGACCTTGCCGCGGTGCTCTCGGCATTGACACCCGGAGAAGTGCTGTTCATCGACGAGATCCATCGCATGGCGCGGAGCGCTGAGGAGATGCTCTATTTGGCGATGGAGGACTTCAAGATCGACATCATGGTGGGAAAGGGAGCGGGGGCGACATCCATTCCCCTGGAGCTGTCCCCGTTCACGCTCGTGGGCGCCACGACCCGAGCTGGACTCCTGCCGAACCCGCTGCGCGACCGCTTCGGATTCACCGCCCATCTGGAGTTCTACGCCGAGAGCGAATTGGCCTCGGTGGTGCGCCGTGCGGCAGGCCTCCTCGGATTCGAGATCGAGCCCGCAGGAGTCGAGGAGATCGCGAGTCGTTCGCGCGGCACCCCCCGAATCGCGAACCGGCTGCTGAGACGAGTGCGAGACTACAGCCTGGTCAATGAGACGCCCGGCGATCTGGCGGCGGTGCAGGCGGCCCTCCTGCTCTACGACATCGACGCTCACGGACTCGATCGTCTCGACAGAGCGGTGCTTCACGCCGTGGTGGAGCGGTTCGGAGGTGGTCCGGTCGGGCTCTCGACCCTTGCCGTCTCCGTCGGCGAGGAAGCCGAGACCATCGAAGCCGTGGTGGAGCCCTTCCTGGTGCGCGCCGGTCTGCTCAGCCGCACACCCCGCGGACGTGTCGCCACTCGGCGAGGTTGGGAACACACAGGCATTCCCCTGCCTGAAGTCCTATAGACTTGGATGGTTTGGCGTGAGCAGCGCCGCTCTGACCGTGCCTTCGAAAGGACACTCGTGGATCCGCTTTCACTCGTAATGTTCGGCCTGATCGCCGTGCTTATCTTCTTTATGTTCCGCAATGGGAAGAAGCGCCAGGCGGCGCAGCAGGAGATGCAGAACAATGTGCGCCCGGGCGCTCAGGTGATGCTGCAGTCCGGCATCTTCGCAACCATCGAGTCCGTCGACGAGGAAGAGAACCGCGTCACCGTGCGCAGTGGCGATTCCACGTTCGTCGTGCACCGCAACGCAATCGGTCAGATCCTGACCCCTGCCGATGCCCCTGCCGAGACCTCGGAGCTCGCCCCCGATGACGATCCGGAGTTCGGCGAGCGCGTGAGCGATGTGCAGAACGACGCCGAGATCGTCGCCGATGAGGTCGTCGCCGATGAGATCATCGCCGATGAGGCAGCTGCGGAACCCGCTGACGAGAAGGGCACCGAGGGCGACACGCCCAAGGCTTAGCCATCACCCCCATGCCAGCGCATTGGGGGATGCCGGCAGTTCCCGAACCGTCATTCGTGCTCCGCGCACGTGTGAAGTAGAAAGAAGTTGATACGTGGCGCAGTCACCCGCAGTGAAGCGAGCCTGGCGCTTGCTTACCACGTTGCTGGTCATCATCGTTGCTCTCGTGGGTGTGATCGCACTCGGTGTCTGGCGCAGCGATGCGACCTGGACGCCGAAGCTCGCACTCGACCTGCAGGGCGGTACTCAGATCCTGCTGGCACCGAAGCTGACCGACGGCCAGTCGGTCTCGGGTGAGCAGCTCAGCCAAGCGGTTGAGATCATCCGACAGCGTGTTGACGCATCGGGCGTCTCCGAGGCTGAAATCACGACCCAGGGCAGCCAGAACATCTCGGTGTCGATTCCCGGCAAGGCCGATGATGCCACGCTGCAACGAATCGAGGCCTCTGCGAAGCTCGATTTCCGACCGGTGCTCTACATGGGCGTGAACTCGGGTCCTGCCGAGGCGCCCGCCACCGACGAACAGGTGACCGCCGAGGGTGAGACTCCGGCAGACGGCTCCGATGCCACGGCGACCGAGGATCCGGCTGCCGAAGACGCCGCCGCCGACTCTGCGACAGCGGAGGAGCCCAACGCGACTGACGGAGAGCCGGCCAGTGTCGATCCGAGCCCGCTTCCGAAGACCGCGTACGATCAAGCCTGGCTGACCGAAGGGCTGGTGCAGGCGTTCAGCGAGTTCACCTGCAGCGCCGAGGAGACGCTCGGCCTCAGCGAAGCACCCGTGGATCGTCCGCTCATCACCTGCGACGATACGGGTTTCTACAAGTACATTCTCGGCCCTGTCGAAATGGGCGGCGAGACCATCACCGATGCAGCCGCTCAGGTCGCCGCAACCTCCTCCGGTGCGAGCACCGGACAGTGGGTCGTGCAGATCACGCTCGACAAGGCGGGCACGAAGACCTTCGGCGAGATCAGCACCCGTATGTACGGGCAGCCGGAACCGGCGAACATGTTCGCGTTCGTGCTCGACAGCAAGGTGATCTCAGCACCGACGATGAACGGTCTGATCCTCGACGGCAGGCCCTCGATCAGCGGAAACTTCACCCAGGAGAGCGCGCAGGTGCTCGCCAACCAGCTGAAGTTCGGCGCACTGCCGATCGGGTTCACTGTGCAGAGCCAGGAAGACATCTCCGCGACGCTCGGCTCCAATCAGCTGCAGGCGGGTCTGCTCGCCGGACTCATCGGCCTGTTGCTGGTGGTGGTCTACTCCATGTTCCAGTACCGGGCCCTCGGCACGCTGACGATCGCCTCACTGGTCATCGCCGGTGTGCTGACGTATCTGATGCTCACCTTCCTGTCGTGGCGTCAGGGGTATCGCCTCTCGCTCGCCGGCGTGGCAGGCGTGATCGTCGCGGTCGGCATCACCGCCGACTCCTTCATCGTCTACTTCGAGCGCATCCGCGACGCACTGCGAGACGGGTTCAACCTCGATCGCGCGGTCGAACACGGCTGGAAGCGTGCCATTCGCACGGTTCTCGCGTCTGACGGAATCAACTTCCTCGCAGCGGCGATTCTCTTCCTGCTCGCCGTCGGTAGCGTTCGAGGCTTCGCTTTCACACTCGGCCTCACCACTCTGGTGGATATCGCGGTCGTGGTGCTCTTCACTCACCCGATGATGACGCTGCTCTCACGGACTCGCTTCTACTCCGAGGGACACCGCTTCTCGGGGCTCGACCCTCAGCAGCTCGGCGCGGTCTACCGCGGTCGTGCGCAGTTCCGTGAGCCTGTCATTGCGAATCGCGGGGCCGCCAAGAAGAGCAAGGGCGCACAGCGAGAAGCCGCGAAACGACAGACGATCGCGGAACGCAAGGCCGCGGAATCCGTTGGAGCTTCGTCGACCGGAAAGGAGAGCTGACCATGGCTCGTCGCACATTCGCCGAGTTCGGCAACGCTCTGTACACGGGTGAGAAGTCGATCGACTTCATCGGTCGCCGCAAGACGTGGTATCTGATTGCCGCTGTGCTCATCGTGATCGCGATCGTCGGTCCGCTGCTTCGCGGTGGCTTCTCCTTCGGCATCGAGTTCACCGGGGGCAGCCAGTTCCAGATCCACGTGGCAGACGGCAAACGGGATCAGTCGATCGCGGTCGAGGCCGTCGAGGAAGTGCTCCCCGGCTCGGCGCCGCGCGTCTCCGCTGTCGGTCAGACCGACATTCGCGTGCAGACCGAGCAACTCGAGGACACCCAGTCGCGCGCGTTGCATACCGCGTTGGCCGATGCCTACGGCGTCAGCGAGGACGAGGTCACGGCGTCGTACATCGGCGCGCTCTGGGGTAAAGACATCACGCGACAGGCCCTGATCGCGCTCGGGGTGTTCATCCTCTTCGCCGCCCTGGTCATGGCGCTCTACTTCCGCACCTGGAAAATGTCGCTCGCCGCGATCCTGGCGCTCTTCCACGACCTCATCATCACCGCAGGCATCTACGGCATCTCCGGATTCGAGATCACGCCCGCCGCGGTGATCGGGTTTCTCACGATTCTCGGCTATTCGCTCTACGACACGGTCGTGGTGTTCGACAAGATCCGTGAGAACACGTCCCCGGGTGAGCTCAACGATCGCCGCACATTCGCGGAGGCCGTGAACCTCGCCGTGAACCAGACCCTGGTCCGTTCGATCAACACGTCTGTGGTGGCGCTGCTACCGGTCGCCTCGATCCTCTTCATCGGCGCGTTCGTCCTCGGAGCGGGAACGCTCCGTGACATCGCCCTGGCGCTCTTCATCGGTATTCTCGTCGGTGCGTACTCGACGATCTTCATTGCGGCTCCGATGTACGTGCAGCTGAGGCAGAACGAGCCTGAGATCAAGAAGCAGCAGGCGAGAGTGCTGAAAGCTCGTGCTCGGACCGAAGCCGAGCAGGCAGAGGACGTTCCGGTCGACGCCTGACGCATGTGCCGCATCCGGATGCTCGGATGCGGCACATCTCGTTTTGCTCCGGGTGTTCCCTGGGGTGTAACGTTCAATCACCAATGGCGAGGAGGTGGGACATGTCGAGCAACGACCCAGGGTCGCCGAGCGGCGTCTCACTGAAGCGTCTCGTCCCGAGGATCTTCTCCCGCAGCGGGGTTCCGGGAGCGGTGGATCAGCTGATCCGCACCGTGCGGAGCAGCTGGCCCAAGGCTGATCTGTCGGTGATCGAGCGAGCCTACATGGTTGCAGAGCGGGCGCATCGGAGCCAGAAGCGACGCAGCGGCGAGCCCTACATCACCCACCCCATCGCGGTCGCGCAGATTCTGGCTGAGCTCGGGGTCGCACCCGTCGCGATTGCTGCCGCGCTCCTGCATGACACGGTCGAGGACACCGAGTACTCCCTGGAGCAGCTCACCGAGGAGTTCGGCGAAGAGATCGCGATGCTCGTCGACGGCGTCACGAAGCTCGACAAGGTCAAATACGGAGAGTCGGCTCAGGCGGAGACGGTCCGCAAGATGGTCGTTGCGATGTCCAAGGATATTCGTGTGCTGATGATCAAGCTCGCTGACCGTCTGCACAACGCGCGTACCTGGGGATTCGTCGCGGCAGATTCGGCAAAGCGCAAGGCGCAGGAGACGCTGGAGATCTACGCCCCGCTCGCGCACCGTCTGGGTATCCAGTCGATGAAGACCGAACTGGAGGACCTTTCCTTCGCGGTGCTGAAACCGAAGCTCTATGCCGAGATCGAGAACCTCGTCTCCCAGCGAAACCCGAAGCGTGAAGAGTTGGTCGGCCAGGTGATCAGTTCGATCGAAACGGATCTGCGCGAGGCGAAGGTGCGCGGAGAAGTCACCGGCCGGCCGAAAGAGCTCTACTCGATCTATCAGAAGATGGTGGTCCGGGGTCGCGACTTCGACGACATCTACGATCTCGTGGGCATTCGCGTGCTCGTGAACTCGATTCGTGACTGCTATGCGGTTCTCGGTGCGGTGCACGCGCGATGGACGCCGATCCCCGGGCGGTTCAAGGACTACATCGCGACGCCGAAGTTCAACCTGTACCAGTCGCTCCATACCACGGTCCTCGGACCCGACGGCCGGACCGTCGAGATTCAGATTCGCACCTTCGAGATGCATCAGCGAGCCGAGTACGGTGTCGCCGCGCATTGGAAGTACAAGCAGGGTGCGAATCGGAACGCCGCGTCGAACGACATGGCCTGGCTCGCGCACATCAGCGACTGGCAAGCCGAAACCGAGGATCCGAGCGAGTTCCTGGACGCGCTGCGCTTCGAGATCGGCGCGAAGGAGGTGTACGTCTTTACACCGAAGGGCCGGGTCATCGGGTTGCCGGAAGACGGGACGCCGGTCGACTTCGCCTATGCCGTGCACACCGAGGTCGGTCACCGCACCATGGGTGCACGGGTCAACGGCCGTCTCGTCCCGCTCGAGACCGCGCTGCACAACGGCGACGTGGTCGAGGTGTTCACCTCGCGGGATCCGAACGCCGGACCGAATCAGGGCTGGCTGAACTTCGTCAAGAGCAAGCGCGCGCATTCGAAGATCCGTCAGTGGTTCACGAAGGAGCGTCGCGAGGAAGCGGTCGAGACCGGGAAGAACGAGCTGACGAAGGCGATGCGCAAGCAGAACCTGCCGTTGCATCAGCTCATGAACTCGGAGGCCATCAAAGAGGTCGCCGCGCAGTTGCGTTACGTGGATGTCGCGGGACTGTTCGCGGGCATCGGCGAGGGGCACGTCTCCGCGCAGTCGGTGATCGAGAAGATCACCGCGATCGTCGACCGCGAGGAAGCGACCGCCGAGGCGGCTGCCACCGTGATTTCTGCTCAACCTTCTCGGCCGCGCAAGCGTGAGTCGGATTCCGGAGTCGTCGTCGAGGGCGCGGGAGACGTGCTGGTCAAGCTCGCCAAGTGCTGTACGCCGGTGCCCGGTGATGAGATCCGCGGATTCATCACGAAGGGACAGGGCATTTCCGTGCACCGCACCGACTGCCCGAACTTCCTCGCTCTCTCGGCCCAGGAGGATCGGCTCACCGAGGTATCGTGGGCTCCCACCTCGAAGAGCGTATTCCTCGTGCAGATTCAGGTCGAAGCGCTCGATCGTTCCGGGCTGCTCTCCGATGTCACCCGGGTGCTCTCCGAGCATCACGTGAACATTCTCTCCGCTTCGGTGAACACGTCGAGCGCCCGGCTCGCCATCAGCCGTTTCGTCTTCGAGATGGCGAACGCAACACATCTCGACCACGTGCTGAACGCGGTGCGCCGTATCGAGGGAGTCTACGACGCGTATCGGGTGAACTCCGGTTGATCGCTCCGTCGTGAGGCGCAGCTACGCGGTTTCGGCAGCTGCGGCGCGTCCTGCGGTTCGCCCGCTGAAGATGCATCCGCCGACGAAGGTGCCTTCCAGCGCACGGTAGCCGTGCATCCCGCCACCACCGAAGCCCGATGCCTCGCCCGCGGCATAGAGACCCGCCACTGGGTCTCCGCCGGCTCCGAGAACTCGCCCGTGAAGATCGGTCTGGATGCCGCCGAGACTCTTCCGGGTCAGCACGTGCAGCTTCACCGCGTAGAGCGGTCCGGCTTTCGGATCGAGTAGCCGATGCGGGGGAGCGACCCTGATGAGTTTGTCTCCGACATAGTGCCTCGCGTCTCGGATGGCGCTCAACTGGAGATCCTTCGTGAATCTGTTCGCGTAGGCGAGGTCTCGCTCGTGGACTGCATCACGGACGGCATTGCCGTCGAGCGGCGCATCGGTGAGCGCCTGCATCTTGTCGATGAGCGAGTCGAGGTCAGCGGCATGGACGAAGTCGACGCCGTGATCGATGAACGCTTGTACGGGACCCGGAGCACCCTTCCCGAGTCGCTGCTTCAAGAGCTCCTTGATCGACTTGCCGGTGAGATCGGGGTTCTGCTCGCTGCCGGAGAGCGCGAACTCTTTTTCGATGATGCGCTGAGTAAGGACGAACCAGCTGTGGTCGTATCCCGTCTTCAGGATCTCCTCGAGGGTGCCGAGGGTGTCGAAGCCTGGAAGCGCCGGTGGTGGCATCCGGCGTCCCGTGGCATCGAGCCAGAGCGACGAAGGTCCGGGCAGGATGCGGATGCCGTGCGCGGGCCATACGGGGGAATGGTTCGTGATGCCCTCGGTGTAGTGCCACATTCGGTCTCCGTTCACCAGCGCGGCACCGGCCTGCTCTGCGACGCCCAGCATGAGCCCGTCGACGTGCGCGGGCACTCCGCTCAGCAGATGCTCCGGTGCAGGCGGCAGATGCGCGGGCCAGCTCTGCCGCACGAGTTCGTGGTTTCCGCCGATGCCTCCGCTCGCCACGATGATTGCGCCCGCCGTGTATTCGAAGTCGCCGATGACGTCGCGGTTGGAGCTCTCGCCCCTGGCTGAATTGTCGGGTGCGAGGATCTCCCCGCGTACTCCTTCGACGCGACCATTTCGGACAACGAGTTCGGTGACCCGGTGCCTCGGCCGATACCTCGCGGAACCCTCGGCGATCCCTTGCCTCAGTCTGCTGGCGAAGGGATGCACCAGCCCCGGACCGGTGCCCCAGGTGATGTGGAAGCGGGGAACGCTATTGCCGTGGCCCGAAGCGGTGGACCCACCGCGCTCCGCCCAGCCGACGACGGGAAAGAACCCAATTCCCCGCTCTCGCAGCCAGGTCCGCTTTTCGCCCGCCGCGAAGTCGAGGTAGGCTTCCGCCCACTGACGCCCCCAGAAATCGCTCTCACGGTCGAACCCGGCACTCGAAAACCAGTCGGAGCGGGCGAGCTCGATGCTGTCCCGAATGCCGAGTCGGCGCTGTTCCGGCGAATCGATGAGGAAGAGTCCGCCGAAGGACCACCAGGCTTGTGCGCCGAGGTTCGCTTCGTTCTCTTGATCGAGCACCAGCACTGTTCGTCCGGCGTCGAGCGCTTCGGCCGCCGCGACGAGGCCAGAGAGCCCCGCGCCGACGACGATGAGATCCACGTGATCGTGCGATGCTGGTTCGGTGTGTGCTGCCATGTGCCTACTCCTTCGGAGACTCTCGATTCGAGTCTAGGGGAGGGTCTGCGGCTGTTGCCCGAGGAGTTCTCGAATCCGCTGCCTCGCGAGTCGAGCGTGCGGGCGGCGTGTGGTGTCGAGTGTGTGCACGATCCGTTCGGACGGCTCTTCGATGAGGGACAGCAGCCCGGCGCAGGCTTCGCGCTCCTCCTCGCCGAACGGAGACGGTCGGTGCAGCAAGTCGTGGAGCGTTCGCCGCGGGCTCGTCGTGCCAAACTCGCCCAATCGGATGACATCATCCAGCTGGAAACGCATTTCGCAGCGTTGAATGCCGGGGATTCTGTTCGTCCGTGCGCTCCCGGCGACCGCAGCGACGCTGAGCGGTGAGCCTGGAGACGAAGCCGCCTCCCACACCCAGGCCGCCGTGAGGTGTGCTGCGACGACACCTCGTGTCAGATACGCGCCAAGCGCAGCGAGGCGAACTTTCGGACAGTCAGGCCAGGCGGCGCCGCGCAGCCCCGGACCACATTCGATGAGGGCACCCCGTAGGAGCATGGCACGCTGCACGGGCAGCGGCCAGAGATCGTAACGCGGAGGGAGAACATGCACGAGCCCATGATCTCCTGTCTGAGGAGATCATGGGCTCGATTCCACCCGAACTGTGGATAACTCGCCGAGGTTAGTCGCCGATCGCGGCGAGCCAGGACTCCTGGGTTGCGAGCTTCTGCTCAGCCTCGGCCTTCGACTTCGAGTCCTTCGCGTTCTCGATCTCGGCTTTGAGCTCGGCGATCGAGGCTTCGAGCTGACCGCGCAGGCCTTCGCTGCGGGCCTTGGTCTCGGGATTGTTCTTGCGCCAGTGCTCCTCTTCGAGGGACTTCACGTGGTCCTCGACCTTCCGGAGCCTGCCCTCGATATCGCGAACCGACTCACGCGGAACTCGCCCGATCTCGTCCCACTGCAGCTGCAGCTCGGTGAGCTTCTTGCGTGCGGCAATCCGGTCCGACTGCGCGAGCAGCTGATCCGCGTACTCATCGAGCAGTGCCTGCTTCGCGGTGAGATTCGCGGAGTACTCCTCATTCGTCTGTGCCACCTCTGCCGCCTTGGCCTGGTAGAGCACGTCGCCTGCGGCCTTGAAGCGCGCCCAGAGCTGGTCATCGAGCTTGCGGCTCGCGCGCCCCGCGCCCTTCCACTCGTCGAGCAGGTTGCGGTAGGCGGGGATTCCTTCGATTCCGCGCGGCGCGAGGGACTCCGCCTGCGAGATCAGTTGTTCCTTGCGGTGCTTGACGTCTTTATTGGTCGCATCGAGCTGAGCGAAGTGCGCCCGACGTGCCGTGTCGAAGGTCTGGCGGGCGGAGCGGAATCGCTTCCACATCGCGTCGGCGACCGACTTGGGCAGCTGAGGTCCGCCGCGCTGTGCGGCCTGCCAGTCGAGGAAGAGCTGCTCGAATGCCTGTCCGGTTTCCTTCCAGCGAATCGACGCCTCGGGCTGGCCTGCGAGCCGCTCGGCCTCCGCCACGATGACCTCGCGCTGTTCGGCGGCCTGCTGCTTTGCCGCTTCGCGCTCGGCTTGCTGCTTCTCGGTCAGTTCGCTGGCCTTGCCCCCGAGCTTTTCGACCCGTGCACGCAGCGCAGCCAGATCGCCCACCGCGGCAGGCTCGACGAGCTGCTGCTGCAGTTTGCCGACGATCTCCGCGACATCGCTACCGGCGGTGCCACGCGCGACCCGAGCCTCGAGGAGGGTGACTGCGCCTTCGAGATCGGCGAACTTGCGTTCGAAGTAAGCGAGTGCCTCTTCGGCGGTTCCGTCGGGGAACTGACCGACTTCCCGCTCGGAGTCGCCTTCGCGCACGAAGACCGTGCGGCTCTCGTCGACCCGGCCCCAAGGCTGTTCATTTGTGGTTTCGCTCACCGTGCTCACCTGTTCGTTGTAAAGATGCCGGCGCAACGCCGACCGTGCAATGCGATCTCTACTCTAGCTGCCTCGCGGGGTGAATGTCGGGGGTCGCAGATAACATCGAACTGTGAACATACAAGCCGCCTCGACTACCGCTCCGCTCGCGGTTCGCATGCGGCCGCGCACCCTCGACGAGGTCGTGGGGCAGCAGCACCTGCTTCGAAACGGCTCGCCACTGCGTGTGCTTGCCGAATCTGGCGAGGGCACCTCCGGTGCTGTGTCCCTCATTCTCTGGGGTCCGCCTGGCACGGGCAAGACGACGCTCGCGCAGGCCATCGCCTCTTCGAGCGGGCGTCGATTCGTCGAGCTCTCGGCGGTGACGGCCGGCATCAAGGATGTGCGCACCGTGATGGAGCGAGCCTTGAACGATCGCGATCTCTACGGTGTCTCGACGGTGCTCTTCCTCGACGAGATTCATCGTTTCACGAAGGCGCAGCAAGACGCCCTGCTCCCCGGCGTCGAGAACGGGTGGGTGACCCTGGTCGCCGCCACCACGGAGAATCCTTCCTTCTCGGTGATCAGTCCACTCCTTTCCCGTTCCCTGCTGCTGACGCTGCAGCCGCTCGAGGACGAGGATCTCGCGGTGCTGCTGCGTCGGGCGGTCGAGGATCCGCGCGGGCTCGCGGGTGCCGTCCGTCTGAGCGACGACGCGCTCGACGCGCTCGTCCAACTTGCCTCCGGTGATGCCAGAAGAGCCTTGACCGGACTCGAGGCGGCAGCGGCCTCCGCGATGAGCTCCACGGACGCGACCGAGGAGCCTCCAGTCGTCACCGACGACATCGTCTCCGCCTCGATCGACCGGGCGCTGCTGCGGTACGACCGGAACGGCGATGAGCACTACGACGTGATCAGTGCGTTCATCAAATCGATCAGGGGGAGCGATCCTGATGCGGCGATCCACTACCTCGCACGGATGATCGAAGCTGGCGAGGATCCTCGTTTCATCGCCCGGAGGCTCATGGTGCACGCTGCTGAGGACATCGGCATGGCAGATCCTCAGGCGCTTCCGATCGCGGTGGCCGCAGCCGAGGCGACGCAACTGATCGGGTTGCCGGAGGCGCGCATCCCGCTCGCCGAGGCGACCATCTATCTGGCCACCGCGCCCAAGTCGAACGCGGTCATCTCCGCGATCGACTCGGCGATCTCCGATGTCCGTGCCGGCAAGTTCGGCCGGGTGCCGCCCCCGCTCCGGGACGCGCATTACCCGGGAGCAAAACGACTCGGGCACGGCAAGGGGTACAAATACCCGCACAACGACCCGCTCGGTGTGGTGACGCAGCAGCACCTCCCCGACGAACTCGTGGACAAGGTCTACTATCAGCCGAGCCAGCATGGCAACGAGCGTGCCGTTGCAGAGCGCCTTGAGAAGATCCGCAGGATCACCCGCGGAGGGTGACCCTTGAACCGGCGAGACAGCGGCGCGGCTACACTGGGAGCATGTCCTGCCTGATGACCGAGCCGTCGTCTTTTCGACGACTTCGGAGCGAGCAGCACCCGAAGAGCGAGCAGGGCGGCTCGTTCTCGCCTACGGAGATTCTCGATTGGGAATCGCCCACGGTTCGCGCCCTTTCCCGGGAAGCGGCTGCAGAAGCCGAGAGCGATCGCGATCTACTCAAACGCGCGCACCGGACGATCCTTCGCCGAGTGCAGGCAGTGTACGCGCTGGACGATCTGCAGTCCGCGAGCAAGACGCTCCGAAGGGGCCTCGGGTCCTGCAGCCAGCGCATGGCGGTGCTCGAGGCGGTTGCACGGAGCTCTGGTATCGCGACGCGCTCACAGGGGCTGCTCATCGGTGGTTCGTTCTGGAACGCCCGATTCCCGCTGCTGCAGCCGTTCCTCCCCGCGAGCATCCTGCTTGCGTGGCCAGAATTCCTGATTCGCGACGAGTCCGGAGAGCACTGGCTCGATCTCGCCGAACTGTTCGCCGATGAAGCGCCGAGAGAGAGTCAGCCCTTCCTCAACGACGATGCGGAGACGCTGTTCGAAGCGGTCGGACGTGGAGCCGCCGACTGGAGAAGAGACTCCCCGGCTTGCAGTTGCTCGGGTGGCGGCCTCGCTCAGCACGTGGTTGCGGAACTCGGTACCTTTGAGTCGCGCGATGAACTCTTCGCCCTGCACGGGCAGAACGTTGCTGCTCCGCTGCGCTGGATCATCACTCCGGTGCTGAACCGCGTCCGCGCGGCGTAGCGACGCATCGGTCGCGGGAATCTGGTGACTCGCGTTTCGACATTTCTCGCTGCGCTCGCTTCCCGATCGACTTGCGTGCGATCCGGATGCGGTACGGCGGGTGACGAAAGTGCTAGGATAGTCGTTGGCCAACGTCGCGTCTCCTGCTCGGCTGCACGGAGACGCAAGACGGCAGTCGCCCTGTAGCCGGGTTTCTGCACTGGTCGTTCCCTTACCGGAGCGCGGTTCCTCGCCGAGCGCCGGTGCGCCGAGTCGCGTGCACTGCTTGTGTCAGTGCGGACTCGGTATGACCGAGAGAACGTCGAACGGGAAGCGCCTCAGCGCGTTGATCCTCGTTCGAAGTAACAACACAGAAACCGAAAGGACTACGCGTGTCGAAGACCACTCGTACCCGTGCCAAGGTTCGCCAGTCGCGCGCCCTGGGCATCCCGCTCACCCCGAAGGCCGCTCGTTACCTCGAGAAGCGCCCCTACGGACCCGGCCAGCACGGCCGCACCAAGCGCAAGAGCGACAGCGACTACGCGGTTCGCCTGCGTGAGAAGCAGCGTCTCCGGGCCCAGTACGGCATCCGCGAGAAGCAGCTCGTCATCGCCTTCAAGGAAGCGCGTCGTCAGGACGGCCTGACCGGTGAGAACCTGGTCGAGCTGCTCGAGATGCGTCTCGACGCTCTGGTCCTGCGTGCCGGCTTCGCCCGCACCACGGCGCAGGCTCGTCAGATGGTCGTGCACCGCCACATTCTCGTCGACGGCAAGATCGTTGATCGTCCTTCGTTCCGCGTGAAGCCGGGTCAGCTCGTCCACGTCAAGGAGAAGTCCGAAGGCACCGAGCCCTTCCAGGTCGCAGCTGCCGGCGGTCACGCCGAGGTGCTGCCCCCGGTTCCGGGCTACCTCGAGGTCGAGC
>JBEBSS010000061.1:0-14199 GCA_040394175.1 Leucobacter soli
CCGCGCTCGGCGGCATCGGCGCGCAAAGCTCTGCTTTGCCTGAGCGCCTGGCCGGGTAACAATTCGGTGTGTTCTCAGAGAGTATGCCTTGAACTGTCAGTGGTGCAGGGCAGACTAGGGTCATGGCGCGTATCGAGGTGTTTCCTGACCGGGTGGTGATCAAACTCAGCGCTGCCGAGCGTACGCTCGCGATGCGCAGGCGAGAGATTGTACTCAGCCGCGAACGGATCACCTCAGCACTGATCACCGACGACCCGTGGGTGTGGCTCCGAGGGGTGCGTTCGCCCGGAGCCTTCGTCCCCACGAAACTCGCGATCGGTACGTGGCGTGGCTTCGGCGGACGCGATTTTTCGCTCATCCGTGCTGGACGACCGGCGATCGTGCTCGATTTCGACGTGCCCGAAGAAGCCGGCGATGGCTGGATCGGCGAGTTCGACGACTACGCGCGCGTGATCGTCTCCACCGAGCATGCTGCCGAACTCATCCAGGCGCTTCGCCTCGAGGGCGGCGAAGAGAACGCGGTCTTCGACACCAACCACTAGACTCCCATCACGTGACAGAGAAGCAGCGGCACGAAGCACACGCATCGGTGTCGGCTGGCGGCCACACGCACGGGCATGCTCACCGCCTGACGCATGCTGGCGCAGGAGTCCGCACCCCGGCGCCGTTGAGATACGCGACCTTTGCGCTGCTGATCCTCGTCGCCTCGGCCACGGTGATCGGCCTGATCTCGCTCTGGCCCGACTACGGCAAGGTGTCCGAGATCGCCGAGCGCGCGAGCTATCAGACCGCCGAAGTCGGGTACGAGCGAGGCGAAGTCATCGGTATCGACGAGTGCGAGGTGCCAACGGGAGTGCTCCCGGCTCCCGAGTCGCAGCTTCAGCCGCCGCTTCCGCCCTGTCAACTGCTGAGCATCGGGCTGCTGAGCGGGCCGGACAGCGGGCACCTCGTCGATATTCCGGTACGCGGAACCCTCGCCGCCTCCGGGCTGAGGGTCGGTGACCGTGTGCAACTTTCCACGTTTCCGAATGGCGCTGTCGAACAGGGAGGCCCGGCGCATCGTTACGAACTGACGAAGAACTACGAGGTGGGAGGGGTGGTTCGGCACCTTCCGCTCGCCCTTATCGCGCTGGCGTTCGTGGCGGTCGTGATCGCTGTCGGTCGGCTCCGCGGACTGCTCGCCCTCGTCGCGCTCGGGGTCGCGGCGGGCGTTCTCCTCGCGTTCGTGCTGCCTGCTCTCGTCGCCGGGGGTCCCGGCCTCCTGATCGGGGTGGTTGCTTCGAGCGCCATCATGCTGGTCACGCTGTTCTTCGTGCACGGGCTGAATCTGCGAACGACCTCGGCGCTGATCGGCACGCTCGCCGGTATCGCCATCATTTCGGCCGTCTCATGGGTCGCCGTGCACACGACCCGTCTCAGCGGGCTCGGAGACGAGACTTCCGGTCTGCTCTCGAACATGGTTTCCGAGATCGACTTTCGCGGACTGCTGACCTGCTCGATCCTGATCGCGGGTCTCGGCGTCCTGAACGATGTCACGATCACGCAGGCATCATCGGTGTGGGAACTGCGGGCGGCAGCGCCTCGGATGTCGAGACGCGAGATCTATGCGAGTGCGATGCGAATCGGACGTGACCACATCGCATCGACCGTATACACGGTCTTCTTCGCGTACGCGGGCGCGGCCATCGGTGCACTGATCCTGCTCTATCTCTACAATCGACCCGCGCTCATGCTCCTCACGCAGGAGGACATTGCGATCGAGATCGTGAGAACCGCCGCCGGCAGCATCGGCCTGGTCCTCGCAGTGCCGATCACCACTGCGGTGGCGGCGCTGTTCGTTCCTCCCGCGAACGATGAGCCTCTCGAAGCAGGGGATGGCCTCGAGTCCGCGACGTCAACGCTCCGGCAGCGGCTCTTCAGCGCCGACGGCGCGCAGCCCGGCGACCAGAGCTGAAAGCCCGAACTCGAACACCGATCTCGCCATGGTGAGTCCTGCTTCGTTCGCTCGTCCGCGTGCGAACGCTTCGACCTCCAGCAGGGTGGGTGCGATCTCCGGCGCGCGCGTCGGCCGCAGGTTGTCCTCTGGGGTGAGTGCGTCGAGCGCCGAGCCGATGATGAAGGACTCGACCGCGACGAGCGCCGGTACGATCCGATGCTCCGGGTAGCCGTCGCGTCTGAACGAGGCGACGATGAGCTCGTACTCGAGGATCGATTCGGGTTCGCTGTCGATGGGTATCGTGGCCAGGGTAGCGATGATGCCGGGGTGCTGTCCCATCGCCTCGAGATACTCCCGGGCCCAGTGCAGCACGGCTTCGTGCCAGGGGAGCCGCTCGAACACGGAGGCGTCGAGTCTGCCGCTGATTTCGCCGCGCATTCCGGCGATGATGTCGGCCTTGCTCGCGAAGTAGTTATAGATCGCGGGCGGCTGGACTCCGAGGCTTCGCGCGATCGCCGCCACGCTGAAGTCGCCGCCTCGCCGGTCGGCGAGCTCGAAGGCCACTTCGAGGATCCGGTCGCGCGTCAGCACCGTGGTGGTCGGGCGGCCGGCTCTCCTGCGAACGGGGGACGAGTCGTGATCGGCAGCGCTGCGCATCTCGGCTCCTTCCATGGATCTTCGACGTGCTCCAGGCCGGTGAGGGCACGGCCAATGCTACTGCGAACGCAGCGCTACTTGCGAAATTTATTTAATGCACGTAAATTACTGCCTTGACTGACAGAGTGGCAGGAGGCCGCGGTGGCGAAGGCAGATGTGATCATCCAGGGAGCGCGGGTGCGTTCCCTGCTGGCCGAGGATCACCGCGGAGGGCACCCCAGATCCATCGCGATCGCAGACGGACGAATCCTCGGCGTCGGTGAACCGACCGAGATCGCCGAGGCGTTTGGCGCGGCGTCGACGCGAATCGACGATGCACGCGGGCAGACCGTGACGCCCGGACTCATCGACGCCCACCTCCATCCGATCCAGGGCGTCGAGATCGTCCAGGGGATCGACCTCGGCGGCCTCACCGAGCTGCGGGACGTGCTCGATCGTCTTCGGGAGGAGGCCGCCCGCGTGAAGCGGGAGACCGTCGACGGCTGGGTGCGAGCCTGGAACCTCGACTACGCGGCATTCGAGGGCGCGACCATCTCCGCCGGCGTCATCGACGAATCGCTCGACGGTGTCCCTGCGATGCTCTATTTCTTCGATGTGCACACCGCCCTGGTCAACACGGAAGCGCTCCGTCGTGCGGGGATCACCGGGGCTCACGCGTTCGACGACACATCCGAGATCGTGGTGGACGCATCGGGCGTTCCGACGGGCGAACTGCGTGAAGAAAGCGCCTGGGCGCTGGTGCTGCAGCACATTCCGTTGCCGAGCCGAGAAGAGACGCTGAGCATCGCCCGAGACATTTTCGGCAGGATGCGCCGTTCGGGACTCACGGGCGGCACCATCATGGACGGCTCCATCGCGACGCTCGATCTGCTGGAAGCGCTCGACGGGAGCGAGGCGGGTCTCCCCGTGCGCATCGTGAGCGCGGTCGATGTGAAGCCCTCGGCGGACGCCGAAGAGCGCGCCCGCATTCTCGGTCAGCTGCATCGCGCGGGCAAGCGCTGGCGTGGGGGCAGTATCAAGCTGTACGCCGACGGCGTGATCGACACCGGGACCGGGTGGTTGTATGAACCCGATTCCCACGGAGACGGACTCGAACCGTTCTGGGCCGACCAGGCGGCGCTTCTCCGGACCGTGCAGGAGTTCACCGCGGCGGGGTTCCAGATCGCCACCCACGCGATCGGAGATCGAGCGATCGGTGAGACGATCACCGCGTACGAAACCGTCGGCTGCCGAGCGAATGGCCGCCCGATCCATCGCATCGAACATCTCGAGTGTCTCGATCCGCGCGACATCGTTCGGCTGGGCAGCACCGGAATCACCGCCTCGATGCAGTTGCAGCACATGCAGTGGCGTCAGCCGGACGGAAGCGATGCCTGGTCAGAGCGCCTCGGACCGGATCGCGCGGCTCGGGCATGGAGCGCGCGCTCGGTGCTGAGCGCCGGTGCGCCGCTCGCTCTCGGCTCCGATTGGCCGATCGCCGATCTCGATGCGCGTCACGGCATGGCATGGGCCGTGCTGCGCCGTTCCCCGGGCGTCCACGATGGGTTCGTGTACGAGCCCCATGAACGGCTCACTCCCGCAGAAGCACTGCACGGCTACACGCGTGCAGCTGCCATCGCCCAGGGCGACGACGACCTCGGTGTGATCCGCCGTGGCGCGCGCGCCGACCTTGCGGTGTGGGCCGAGGACCCGACCGTGGTGACCGGCGATGATCTCGCCGAGCTTCCCGTGGTCGCGACCTATCTCGACGGCGAACGCCTCGACAACGCAGCGGATCCGTCGGCTTCCTGAGCCTCGCGGATCGTTCGGACGTCACTCTCTTCTCCCTCCTTCGAAAGGCAATTTCTTGGTCCAGAACACCTGGCTGGCACTGCTGCCGGTCCTCACCGTGCTCGTCGTCTCGGTGACGACGAAGCGAGCCCTGCTCGGGCTCTTCGCCGGCACGATCGTCGGCACGATCCTCGTGGGCGGTTGGGGCTTCTTCGACACGCTCGTCGCCACTTTCGGTTCCTCGCTCTCGAACGAGACCGTGCACTGGCTCGTCATGGTCGTGGTGCTCTTCGGGGTGCTGATCGCCTACTTCAACATCTCGGGAGCGGTGAGCGACTTCGCGCGGTGGACCGAGCGCTTCGTGAACTCGCGCCGCAAGTCACTGCTGATGACCTGGCTGTTGACGATCGCCCTCTTCATCGACGACTACCTGAACGCGCTCACCGTCGGCACGTCGATGAAGGGCGTGACAGATCGATACGGCGTGCCGCGCAGCATGCTCGGCACGATCGTCAAGCTGACCTCGGCTCCCATTGCGGTAATCATCCCCTTCTCCACATGGGCGATCTTCTTCTCGGCGCTGCTCGAGCAGGATGGCGTCACGGTCAACGGCTCCGGGTTCGGCGCCTACCTGAGCGGCCTGCCGTTCGTGTTCTTCGGCTGGTTTGCGCTCGCCATCGGTCTGCTGCTCGCGCTCGGCGTACTGCCCCTGGTCGGACCGTTGCGCAAGGCACAGCAGCGCGCCGATGAGACGGGGGAGACCCTGCCAGACGATCTCACCGAGGAGGAGCGCGCTTTCGAGCTGGCGCAGCCCTCGGAGGATGGCCGCCGTCCGCTTCCGTTCAACTTCCTGATTCCGATTCTCACCCTGATCACGGTCACGATCCTCACCGAGGTCGACATCGTGAAGGGTTCGGCCGCCGCAGTGCTCGTCGCGGTCATCTTGTACCTGGCGCAGAAGCGGATCACGCTGCGACAGCTCGCCGAGGGCGCGTTCGACGGCATCATGAGCATGGGCTACGTCATCGTGCTGTTCGCGCTCGCCTTCATGGTGCAGCAGATCAACATGGATCTGCAACTCGCGGAGTGGGTCATCGGCGCTACTGAGCCGGTGATGAGCGGTGCCCTGCTGCCCGCGGTCGTGTTCCTGGTCTGCGGCGTGTACGCCTATGCCACCGGCGCGTTCTGGGATCTCGCCGCGGTTATCACCCCGGTGGTGCTGCCGTTGGCGATCGCGATGGGCGTCGATCCCGTGCTCGCGGGAACGGCGGTCTTCTCCGGTGCCGCTCTCGGTTCGACGACCTGCCTCTACGGCGATGGGATCATCCTCGCATCGAAGTCGGTCGGCGTGCGCCCACTGACGCTGATGACGTCGATCCTTCCCTACGCGGGTGCAGCCGCGGTGCTCAGCTTCATCGCGTACCTGATCGCCGGTTTCATGATGATCGGTTAGGTCCCGCCCAGCGGTGATCAGCTGGGCGAGAGCGCGCGAGTCGCTTCTTCGCCGATGATGCCCGAGAGTCGATCGATCAGCGGCGAGGGCAGGTTCCACCGCTGCCAGTAGAGCGGCAGCTCGATCGCCGTGCCGGGTTGCAGCTCGACGAGACGACCCTCGTCGAGCGCTTCCCGGCACTGCAGCTCCGGGACCATGCCCCACCCCATGCCGAGCTCGATCGCGTGGGCGAACTCGTGCGACGAGGGCACCATGTGCCGCGGGGGTGAGATCCTCGCTCGCGTGAAGCGGCGGATGAATCGCTGCTGGAAGATGTCGTGTCGATCGAATTCGAGGATCGGCGCGGCGCCGAGACTCGCGGACGTCAGGCCGTCGTCGAAGAAGCGCGCGACGAACTCCGCGGAAGCCACGGCGCGATAGCGATCGACGCCGATGAGCGTGCTCGTGCAGCCGGGCACCGCTTCACCCGTCGCGGTGAGGGCGGCAACCACCTCTCCGCTTCTGAGTCGTTCGGTGCTGATGCTCTCGTCTGCGCGGACGAGTTCGAAGTAGGCCCCGGTCTCTTTCGCCGCTCGCGCGATGGCGGGGACGAACCAGGTCGCGAGCGAGTCCGCATTCACCACGATCGGGAGCACCGTGCTCACGCCGGAATCGAGCCCGAGCTCCCGCGCAGCGTCACCCGCGAGCCGATCGAGTTGCCTGGCCACCCGCAGGATGGTCGAACCCGCTGACGTGAGTTCGATCGGACGGCTTCTGCGCACGAGCACCGATCCGATCCGCTGTTCCATCGATTTCACTCGCTGGCTGACCGCTGACGGCGTGATGTGCAGTCTCCGGGCGGCGCCCTCGAAACTCCCCTCGTCGACGATCGCGGCGAAAGTTGCCAGGTGCTCCACGGGCAGGTCCATGGCTTTATCTTAAGCATTGCTTCACTTGCATCAGAATGTTGAGGGATTCTCAGTTCGTAGAGAACGAGGATCAGCCACTAGCGTCGGATGCATGCTCCCCTCCATGCTCGTCGGCTTCGGCACCGGCCTTTCGCTCATTGTCGCGATCGGCGCCCAGAACGCGTTCGTGCTGCGCCAGGGCATTCTGCGTCAGCACGTGCTTCCCGTGGTGCTCATCTGCGGGCTCACCGACGCACTGCTCGAAACGCTCGGCGTGGCGGGCATCGGGTTCGTCGTCGAGCGTGCGCCGCTCGTGCTCGAGGTCGTCCGCTGGGGCGGTGTGGTCTTCCTGCTCTGGTACGCGTGGGGAGCCGCACGCCGTGCCATGCGCCCGGGCGCGCTCATCGCCGAGCAGGGCGATGGAGAGGGTGGGAGCCAGGGTTCGCTCAAGCGGACCGTGATGGCCTGTCTCGCGATCACCTACCTCAACCCGCACGTGTACCTCGACACGATGGTGCTCATGGGATCGATCGGTAACGCGCAGGGCGATCCGGCGCGGTGGTGGTTTGCACTCGGTGGGAGCATTGCGAGCGTCGTCTGGTTCGCCGTGCTCGGCTACGGCGCGAGAATGCTCACCCGTTTCTTCGCTACTCCGCGCTCATGGCAGGTCCTCGATTGGATCATCGTCGTCGTGATGCTCGTCATCGCCGCGCGACTGGCGTTCGACGGCATGGGAGTCTGAGCGGAATCGCGTGTCCCCGACGGCGGCACATCGGTGTCGGAGCGAGTGCCGTGCTGCTCCCGACCGCGGCACCGTAGAATCTTTGCGTGAGCGCGATCATTTTCGAGTTGCTGCAACTCGCCGGGATACTCGCATTCGCCATCTCCGGCGCGCTCGTCGGGGTTCGCCGGAATCTCGACATGCTCGGCGTCATGGTGGTCGGCGGCTTCACGGGCGTCGGAGGCGGGGTGCTGCGCGATCTGCTGCTCGGAGTGCACCCACCGGTGTCGTTCGTGCACTGGCCGAACCTCGCTGTCGCCGTTGGCGGCTCGCTCGTCGTGTTCTTCGTGCATCCAGGCCTCGCGCGCATTCGGCACTTCGAGGTGGTGTTCGACGCTTTCGGACTCGGTCTGTTCTCGGCGAACGGCGCCGCTGCCGCGTTCGTCGCCGGCCTTTCCCCGCTGACCGCGATCCTCGTCGGGACGACCACGGCCATCGGTGGGGGTGTGATTCGAGATGTCCTGGTGAACACGGTGCCCGGGGTCCTGACACGCGAGCTCTACGCCGTCTCCGCGATTCTCGGTGCTGCCGTCGCCGTCGCCGTGCTGTCACTCGGCGGCGGGGCTGGGCTCGCGTCCGTCGTCGGCGGTGCGTGCGCGATCATCCTGAGGTTGCTCTCGGTCGCTCGCGGCTGGCACCTCCCGACACCCCGCCCGATCGCGCGGGGTGAGCAACGATCCGGGAACGACGAGGCGTAGCCGCTAGGCTTCCTGGGGCAGGACGACGAGGTTCCCCACCTTGTGTCCCGTATCGATGATGCGATGGGCCTCCGGGATCGAGCCCAGCCCGCCGAGGACCCGAGTCAGCGGATCGAATTCGCCTGAAGCCACTAGGTCGAGCAGGAACGCGAAGTCCTGCGGTCGTTCCGGTGCGGAGCCGGTGTAGACCCTGCCGCGCGCGCGAAGGGTGTCGCCCAGGCCTGCTGCGGCGAGCACGAGTGCGCCCTTCGGGGTGATCAGCGCGCGCCCCTCGGCCAGGGTGAGGGAGCCGGCCGCATCGAACACGAGATCGTAGGTCTCGCCCGAAACCTGGATCTCCTGGGTCGTGTAGTCGATTTCGTGCTGTGCTCCGAGGGCGCGCACGACCGCGTGGTTGCGGGCTCGGCATACCGCGGTGACCTGCGCGCCTGCGGCATGGGCGAGTTGCACCGCGGCGCTTCCGACGGCGCCCGAGGCCCCGTTGACGAGCACGCGCTGCCCACGGCGTATCGTCGCCCGATCTCGCAAGAAGTGCAGCGCAGCGGACCCTCCGAAGAGCGCGGCAGCAGCGTCGGAGTGCGAGATGGCCGGGGGCTTTCGCACCAGTCTGGCGGCGGGAACGGCGAGCAGCTGCGCGTGAGCGCCCATTCGCATGCCGGTCATTCCGGCCACCTCATCGCCGACCCTCGGAACGAGTGCGCCCGCCGCACGTGCCGTGTCCGCACCGAGACGTTCGACGGTACCGGAGAAGACGACCCCCAGTATCGGGCGGCGGGGACCCCGCACACCGATGCCGAGCCTGGCGAGCGCACCGAATCCCGGCGGAAACCTCGCGGCGCGGATGCGGGCATCTCCGGCTGTGACCGAGGTCGCGTGCACGCGCACGAGCACCTCGCCCCTGCCGGGCGAGGGGTCAGGGAGGGTTTCGATGCGTACTGTCTCCGGCGGGCCGTAACGCCGGACGGTTGCTGCTCTCATCATGCTCCTTACGGGTGTAAGTGAGATGCGTTCACGATAGCCTTACAGGTGTAATGTGCGCAAGCGATACTTCAGAATAGGCAGGATGCATGACAGCACGAGCGCCCCTGAACCGCGCGCGGATCCTCGACGCCGCAGTGCGAGTCGCCGACCGGGGCGGCCTCGCCGCAGTCAGCATGCGAAACGTCGGCAGAGAGCTCTCGGTCGAAGCGATGTCGCTCTACCACCACATCGCCAACAAGGAGGAAATGCTCGACGGCCTCGCCGATTGGGTCTTCTCTCGTGTCGAACTCCCCGCCGGTGCGCAGGGCTGGCGTCAGGGCATGGAGAAGCGCGCGAGATCCGCGCGCGAGGTGCTCGCCGCTCACCCCTGGGCGCTCGGACTCATCGAATCGCGCAGCAACCCGGGACCGGCGCTCCTGCGCCATCACGACGAGGTGATCGGTTGCCTGAGACGCGGCGGCTTCGACCTGCGCCTCGCCTCGCATGCGTTCTCGGTCATCGACGCGTACGTCTACGGCTTCGTGCTCACGGAGCAGACCCTTCCGTTCGACCCGGCGGAGGCGGACAACGCCGGGGACTTCGCCCGGCAGTTCGAGCCGCTCATCTCGCAGTATCCGAATCTCGCCGCCCTCGTGGCCGAGGTCACCGCCGAGAGCGACTACCGCTTCTCGGACGAGTTCGACGAGGGGCTCGGCCTGATCCTCGATCAGCTCGAATATCGCCTGACCCGCGCGACGGCCTGAAACCCACCGCCAATGGCTGCCCGCGGCGCGAGGCAGCGCTCTGCGGCGGACCGCTAGGCGGTCAGCTCATCCAGTCGCACGGACGGCGTCGAACGCATCGGATCGACGACCACCTCGATGACCACGGCCTCCCCCCGCTCGGTGGCCCGACGATACGCGCGCATGAACGAATCGGCATCGACCACCCGTTCCGAAGCGAAACCGAACGAGCGCGCCAGCATCACGAAATCCGGGTTCTCGAACGTGGTCGCGCTCACTCTGCCAGGGTAGCGCCGCTCCTGATGCAACCGAATCGTCCCGTAGATGCCGTTGTTCACGATCACCACGATGGCGGGCACGCCCGAACTGCGGAGTACGCCCAGTTCGGTCATCGCCATACTGAAGCATCCATCGCCCGCGAAGACGATTACCTGGCGGTCCGGATGCACGAGCCCGCCGGCGATCCCCGCCGGCAGCCCGAACCCCATCGCACCGCTCGCTGGAGCGAGCTGCGTGCCATACTTCCGATACCGGAGGAACTGATGCACCCAGACGGCGTAGTTGCCCGCTCCGTTCGCGAGAATCGCATCCTCGGGAAGTGCTTCGGACAGTTGCGCCATGATCGCGGAGAGCAGGTCGTCCTCGTGCTCCGGGGGAGTCGCGCGCCGTTCCTCCTCGCTGCGGAGCTCCGAGACCCACTCCGCACGGCGACCGGGTTCGGCGAGCCCGTCGCCCTGCTCCGGCGCAGCGGCCAGCATGGCGTTGAAGAAGTCGAGCGGAGTGGCCTGCACCGAGACGCTCGATTGCAGATACCGATCGACGTCCTTCTCAGCGGAGGCCACATGCAAGAGCGTCCGACCAGGCTGGGGAGCGAGAATCTCGTAGCCCTTCGTCTCGGCATCGCCGAGGTGCCCGCCGATGGCGAGGATCACGTCGGCCTCCTCGAGCCGAGCGGCGAGCACGGCATCGGTGCCGAGGCCGACGTGACCGCAGTAGTGCGCCGCCGAGTTGTCGATGTAGTCCTGGCAGCGGAAGGCGGCGAGTACGGGCAGATCGAATCGTCGAGCGAACGCGAGCGCGGCGTCCGCGGTCTCCTGGGACCAGGTGCTCCGGCCGAGGAGAACGAGCGGGGACGTTGCCTCGCGCAGGCGCGCACGAATGGCGGCGACCGCGTCATCGGTCGGGGCCGAACGGAGCGCTTCGATCCTCGCGACGTCCGCGACTTCGGCGACCTCCGCGAGCACATCCTCCGGCATTTCGATGACCACGGGCCCCGGCCTGCCGCCCTCCGCGATTCGGAACGCCCGTGCGATGGTCTCGGGAATGCGGCTCACCGTGTCCAGCGAGACCACCCACTTGGCGACCGACCCGAAGACCTGGTGATAGTTCATCTCCTGGAATCCGCCTCGCTCGCGATCGCGGAGCGCCACCTGCCCGATGAGCAGCAGCATCGGAACGGCGTCCTGCTCCGCGGTATGCACGGCGATGGCCGCGTGCATCGCGCCTGGACCGCGCGTCACCATCGCCACTCCCGCACGGCCCGTGAGCTTGCCCACTGCTACGGCCATGTTGCCGGCGCCGGCCTCGTGGCGGCACAGGTCGATCTCGATGGGGCGTTCTCGCAGCGCGTCGAGCACCGGCAGGTAGCTCTCGCCCGGGACGCAGCTCACTCGGGTGACCCCCTGTTCGACCAACGTGTCGACCAAGAGCTCTCCCCCGCTACGGGCTGGGTGTGATGTCATGATGATTCCTTCGCTGCAGGTCGCGGTGAGTTGATCAGTCAGAGTCCGGCGAGCGCATTCTCGATGCCTCGACGGAGCAGTTCGCGCTCGGCGTCCGCCGTCGCGTAGCCGATGTGCGGGGTGGAAACGACTCGCGGGTGCGCCACGAGCGGGGAGGAAGGCGCGACGGGTTCCGTTTCGAACACGTCGGTCGCGTAGCCACCGAGTCTTCCCGACTGGAGTGCGGCGAGCACGGCGGCTTCGTCCACGAGGGCGCCCCGAGCGGTGTTCACGAGGAACGCGCCGTCCCGCAGCGCGTCGAGCTGCGGTGCGCCGATCACGCGGGTCGTCTCGGGGGTGAGGGAGAGGTGCAGGCTCACGACATCGCTGTGCTGCAGCACCTCTTCGAAGTCGGCGGAGCGGGCGGCGCCGTCGACGCGCCCGCTGCGGGTCCATGCCAGCACCTCCATGCCGAAGGCCGTCCCGAGTTGCGCCACCCGCCGACCGATACCCCCGTAGCCGATCAGGCCCAGACGCTTGCCGGAGAGCTGCATTCCGCTCTCCGGCGCCCAGACACCTTGCTTCATCTCCCTGTCCTTGGAGGCGATGCCGCGGGCTGCCGAGAGCAGCAGGCCGATCGTGTGCTCCGCGACCGCGTCGTCCGAGTAGCCGGACACCGTTCGTACGTCGATGCCGCGGGATCGAGCGAGTTCGAGGTTGAGGTGATCGGCGGCCCCGGTGCCGAGGAAGGAGACGATGCGCAGTCGCGAAGCCGATCGAAGCGCCTCGTCGGTCATCTTCCAGTTGAGGATCACGGAGTCCGCATCATGGAGCAGCTCGCTCCACTCCGCCGCTGTGGAGGGTGCGCCGACGTGGATGCGCATTGCCACGCCCTCCGGTGCGAGCTGCGCGAAACAGGCTCGGAGGAACGCGGCATCCGTCTCGCTTTCGGCGTCGGGAACGACGATCTGGTGCGCAGGTGTGGGAGTCATGCTTGAGATTCTCGTGCAGGTGGGGGATGGGAGCGACTAGCGGCGTCCGGCGATGACGTTCGCCGCGCGTGCGAGGACCGAGGTCTTCGCGCTCGAAGAACGATCCTCGAGCGCATCCGCCAGCCCGTAGACGTTGTACATGCTCCGCAACGCGAGCCAGCGCAGCGGCTCCGGTTCCCACTTGCGGATCTGCCCGCCGACCCAGGGCATGCGAACGAGCGCGGAGTCCTCTCCGAGGATCAGGTCGCGCATCGTGCGCCCTGCGAGGTTCGAACTGCTCACCCCGTCTCCGACGTAGCCGCCGGCGACGGCCAGTCCGCTCGACGGATCGAACTGCACGGTTGCCGACCAGTTGCGGGGAATTCCGAGGATCCCGGTCCAGGTGTGGTCGATCGGATGCTCGCGGAGCATCGGGAAGAGCTTGTGGAGTGCGCGGACAAGCGCCTGCTCGGAGGACTTGAGGGTGCGCCCGTTGTCGTCCCAGCGGGACTTCCAGAGGTAGGGAACCCCCGGTCCGCCCAGGGCGATCCGGTCGTCGGCGGTGCGGTGGATGTAGCTGAAGAAGTGTCCGGCGTCGCGCACCATCACGTTCGAGTCCCAGCCGATCTCGCGGTGCTGCTCCGGGGTGAGCGGTGCGGTGATGAGCATGCTCGAGAGCTTCGGAAGCCAGTCGCGGGAATGCCCCTTGACGGAGTTCGTGTAGCCCTCGGTGCCGCGCACGATGTACTGCGCGGTAACCGTGTTGCCGCGTTCGGTGCGCGCGGTGCGCGGCAGGATCTCCGAGACCGAGGTGTGCTCGTAGATGCGGACCCCCATGCGCTCGACGGTGTCGGCGAGGCCGGCGGCCAGCTTGGCAGGCTGCACTCGGGCGCAGTGGGGCGACCAGAGCCCGCCGACCGCGTTGGAGAGCCTGGCGTGCTCGTTCGCGCCGTCGCGGTCGAGCATGATGAAGTCGTCCGGACCGAACCCCCAGGTCGCTCCTCCCTCGTACTCCTCACGGAGGCGGGCGAGTTGAGCGGGGTTTCGCGCAATCGCCACCTCGCCCTCGTGGGCGATATCGGCATCGATTCCCTCTCGGGCTGCAACGTCGACGATCTCGCCGATCGTGCTGAAGATCTCCTGCTGAAAACTCCGCACGGCCGGGACGCCGTGCGCCTTCGCGTAACGACCGTGCTGGCCGGGGAGCCCGTACGAGATCCATCCGCCGTTCCGGCTCGACGCGCCGAATCCGGCAACCTCGCGTTCGAGAATGGCGATCTCGAGTTCCGGTCGTGCCTGCTTGAGGTAGTAAGCGACCCAAAGATTCGTGTAGCCTGCGCCGACGAGTGCGACATCGACGGACAGATCCTGGTCGAGGCGGGTTCGGGCCGGGCGTTCGTCAACCTGTGAGAACCAGAACGACACGTCACCGTTGACCTGGGCGGTCACACTCATCGGTTCCTGCTTTCTTTCTGTTGTGCCCCGCTCATCGAGGCGAGTGGTGGGGGGGGGGGGGGGGGCGCCCCCCCCCCCCCACCACCCCCCCACCGGGGGGGGGGGGGCGGCGGGCGTGAGGGCGACGGCGGGGGGGCGCCCGGCGCGCAGAGCGGGGGGCGGGGGGG
>JBEBSS010000062.1:0-13534 GCA_040394175.1 Leucobacter soli
CATAGGTGCCAACGCTAAGCGCACCGACTTCGCTCTCGCTGCCTAAGCACGAGACCGAGTCCGTCAGGCCGGGTATGCCTTCGCCCCGGTTCCTGGCGTCATTTAGAGGGCTTGCTGGTGCGTCGTGTCTCAGGGCGCATCGGGACTTTTACTGGGACTGGGCCTGTCGCTCTAGGTGTTCGTGACAAAGGGCGGGGCCGAGTAGAACGCTTGTACGAACTACACCCGTAGAAGGCGCGGAATCATCGAAGTGGACCGGGGTTCAATTCCCCGCGGCTCCACAGACGGCCGACGATCGGTACACGCACGCGAGTGCTGCCGGTCCGATTGCAGTCTGGTGCGGTGCACGTCATCGCATGTCAGGGTCTCCTCCTCGCACGCTGTGGTTCTTTCTCTTGCCTGTCTGTCAGGTAATGGATGGTGTGCCGGGAAGTCTGGTCGGCGAGTCAGAGACCGAGACCCCGAAAGGCGCACGCATGGCCTCATTCTTCCCACTTCGCGGTTCGCTTGCAGAGAGCAAGAGAATCGGTGAAGTCCTCCGTAAAGAGACGGTCGGCGGCATCCTGCTCGTCGCAGCCGCGTCGATCGCGATCCTCTGGGCGAACTCTCCATGGGCTGATTCGTACTTCGCCATTCGCGATCTCGAGGTCGGCTACGCACCCTGGCACCTTCGCCTCAGCCTCGGCGCCTGGGCTGCCGACGGCCTGCTGGCCATCTTCTTCTTCCTCGTCGGGCTCGAGTTGAAGCGGGAATTCGTCGCCGGCGATCTGCGAAACCTTCGCACGGCGGTGGTGCCGATCGCTGCCGCAGTCGGCGGAGTGCTCGTGCCGGCGATAATCTATGCGGTGATCGTGCGAGGCGATGCCGGACTGGCCCACGGTTGGGCGATTCCGACCGCTACCGATATCGCGTTCGCGGTTGCCGTGCTGGCACTCATCGGTTCGCGTCTGCCCAGCGCACTGCGCATCTTCCTGCTGACGCTCGCAGTGGTCGACGACTTGATCGCGATCGGCATCATCGCCATCTTCTACACGAGCGGAATCTCTCTCGTGCCGCTGCTCCTCGCGCTTCTCACGATCGGCGTGTACGGTCTCCTCGCGCAGCGCCACCGTCTGCTCTTCGGCCGCAAGCCCCTGGCGGCGTGGATGATTCTGCTGCCCATCGGCGTCATCGCCTGGGCGTTCATGCACGCCTCGGGAATCCATGCGACCATCGCCGGAGTGCTGCTCGGGTTCACGATCCCGGTGCTGCATCGCACCGGGGACGCGGATCAGGTCGGCGGGGCGCCCGGACTCGCCGAGGAGTTCGAGCACCGCTTCCGGCCGCTTTCCGCCGGATTCGCGGTTCCGCTGTTCGCATTCTTCGCTGCGGGTGTGTCCCTCGGCGGGCTCGACGGCGTACGGGCTGCCGCTGAGAACCCGGTGACCATCGCGATCGTGCTCGCGCTCCTGCTCGGCAAACCGGTCGGCATCGTCTCGACCACCTGGGTGGCGACTCGGCTGCTGCGTTCCCGGCTCGACCCGTCCTATCGATGGATCGATCTCCTGGGCGTTGGTCTGCTCGCGGGCATCGGCTTCACGGTGTCGTTGCTCGTGGCGGAACTGAGCTTCGAGCCGGGTTCGCCGGCGCACGACTACGCGAAGGTGGCGGTGCTCACCGCCTCGGTCTTCGCCGCGCTCCTGGCGTCGGTCGTGCTCGGCGTTCGGAACATGCAGTATGCGAGGATCAACCGAGCCGAAAGCCTTGCCCCTCGAGAATGAGCGCGAGCACTCGCCGATCCTCGCGATGCATGATGCTCTCGACGAATCTCGTCAGCGCCCGGTCCAGGGTCACCGCACCGGCGCTTCCGGCGACTTTCTGCAGCACCGCCACCATGGTTCGTGGGGCCAGGACCGCTTCGTCGAGTCCCGGCCTGCCGTCGATCTCGCGCTCGGTGCTGACGTAGTCGGTGAAACCGGCGCCGTGCGCTCCCGCAAACACCTGCTGGCTGATGAATGCGGCCCGTGCGAGGCGGGTGACGTCCTCAGGCGAGAGCATCTCGGGTAGCTGCCCGTGCTCGTCGACGATGGCGGAGAGCGCGAGCAGTGTGTTCTCGGCGGGGAAGTCCTCGTAGCTCTTCTCCGTATCGGGATAGTGCACCCGGTAGCCGTTCGCACCGAATCGGTTGACGAGTTCGGCGCTCAGCCGGTCCAGACCACGATAGCGATGCGGAGTCTGCTCGTTCGCAGTGGCGAGGATCGCGAAACCGGGAGCGATCCGAATCTCCCTGCCCGCATCCTCCTGCACGCTGAGACGGGCTCCGGGACGCAGTTGCAGAATCCTGTTGAGGCGTTTCAGGAACTCCGCGGGCATCGCATTGATCTCATCGAGAATCAGCGGCCTGCCCTCGGTCATGGCGCGAAGCAGCGGACCCGGAACGAACGCGCTGACCGTGGCCCCGTGCTCCGCACGGAGTTCGTGGGAACCGATGAGCTGCGCGCTGGTGATGTCGCCGTATCCCGAGACGAGTTCCGGCTCGCGTCCCATGCCGTGAACGGCAAGGTGCTCGGCGAGCGCGGTCTTCGCTCCGCCGGTCTCGCCCACGAGGAGTACCGGCTCCCCGCGCACCATCGCGGGGAGCGCCTCGGCGATGATCTCGCGCATCTGCGCGGTGAGCAGCAGACCGTCGCGCAGTTGTCTGCGAGCTTCCCGCAGTCGCATCGATCCCAGCGCCTCGATCACGGCGTCGCGGCGCTCCGGGGTGGTGAGGTCGCGCTGCCACGCGGCGGAAGCATCGGAAACGCTCGGGTCTTCGTCGGCTGCCGCGGTGAGCCAGCGCACCCGCTGGTGTTCGGAAGCCGTGAGCGCTCTTGATGCGCCGGCTGCCCGCGCGACGAGGGTGGCTGCTTCGGCCGCGCGTCGGCGCCGGTCGAGTTCATCCCGCCTGGCCACTACCGCGATTCTGAGCGTGCGCGCGCGTTCAAGCAGTGCGCGATCGACGAGCGCTCGATGTTCCGGGTCCTCGAGCAACAGATCGAGCCGCGCTCGGAGCCGGCGCGCGTCTTCGAGATGCGCGGCGCGAGAGAGAACGTCGGCGTCTCGAGCCGCCAAGCGCACGCGACGCAGCTCGTGCGAGAGCTCTCGCGCCTCTGCCAAGACGGGATCGGCATCAAAGGGCAGCATGCTCGTCACGCTACCACGGGGTTCGCGAGGCTAGGGTGAAGGCATGTCTGCGGCAGATCCACTCCCCGGCCGTCGCTCCATGGCGGCGGAGCTGAGCGCGGTGGGTGCGATCCTCGGCATCCCCGTCGTCGTCGGTGAACACGACGACTGGGAACTCGGCGCGCACGGCTTGCGGGTCGGGGAGGGATGGTATCTGCGGCGAGGTCATGGGACGCGCGAGGCTGCTGCGCTCGCCGCGCTGCAACTCTGGGAAGGGCCGCGCGCCGCGGTCCGGTTCCCGGCCCGGGAGCGTCGAAGGCGAGCGCTCGAAGGATCGCGCCCGGAGCTCGCGCCGCTCCTCGGCGCAGTGACTCGTGCACAGTCGATTGCCGAGATACTGACGAGCATGCCGGGGCTGAACGACCAGCTCCGTACGGCGGTGCAGCGAAGCCTGCCGTCCGATCTGAGCACGCTGCCTCGGCATCTGCAGTGGGCCGCACTCGTCCTCGCTCACGGTGTCGATCGTGCTGCGATCGGCACGGTCGAGGATCGCTCGGTGCTTGAGGAGTGGCGCCTTCTCCACGATGCCAGAGGCCCTCTCGACCCGCTGCGGCGGGTGCTCGCCCCGAACCCTGAGGTCTCGCCGCTTCGACGGCTCGAACGTTCGCTCGCGCTGCTCCTGCCCTCCTATGAGCGGCTGCTGGAGCGCGATGCCGCGGAGCTGGGACGGACCGTTCTCGGCGGCAGCGATCGAGCCGAGCTCAGCCTGCACGCAGAAGACCGGCTCGGCTCCGATGACTTCGCACCCAGTGACGAACTCTCCGAGGAACATATGAGCGAATCCGAGGACGACGACGCGCAAGAGGTCGGCGAGTCCGACCACACGGCACCAGAGCTGGCAGAGCTGTTCGCCTCCGAGCACGAGCGTTTCGCGGAGACGGTGATCAGTACGCCGATACCGGAGGCGAGCCGGCTGTTCGATGCGGCCGTGCGGTTCGCCGAGACTCTCGGGATCCCCGACGACGGCCGACCTGAACTCGGTGAGGCCAGCTCGGCGGGAAACGGCGGCTCGGGTGCGGTCACGATCCTCGCCGACTACCGGTCGAGGGCCGAAGAACTGGCCGAGGCCATCGACGGCGTTCGTGCGCTGTGGGGGCGCGTCATCTCGCACCGGATCGCCCCTCGCCGGACCCGCAGCCGGTCGCCGCTCGCGGAGGGCGACGAACTCGCCACCGAGTCGCTGGCGTCGACCGTGGCCGACACGCTTGCGGGCGAGCGCCAGCCGGACGCGTTCCACCGTCGGGTGGTCCGGCCCCGACTCACGCGGAACGCAGGCAGCACCGACTATGTGCTGATGATCGATCGTTCGGCCTCGATGAGCGGAGTCGCTGCGGAATCGGCAGCGGATGCGGTGCTCGTCATGATCGAGGCCTTCGCGGCGGCAGAACGCGATATCGTCCATGCCGAACGCGTTGCTGGGATCGATCTCGAACTCGATATTCGCACCTGCCTGATCGTCTTCGATGCGGAAGCCGTGGTGCTCAAACCGCTCTCACAGGGTCTTGACGACTCGGTGCGGAGGCGCATGCACGGAGAGGTGCGCTCGCCGAGCGGATCGACCAACGATGCCGCAGCGCTCAGAGCAGCGGCAGATCAGCTCGGGATCGGGGGAACGGCCTCCCCGGGTGCGAACGGGGTTTCACGCCGACGCATAGCGATACTCGTGAGCGACGGAGGCTCCAACGACGTGCTCGCCGCAGAGCGGGAGCTGCGTCGGCTGCGCGCAGCCGGCGTCCAGGTGCACGGCGTGGGGGTCGGGACGGAAGATATCGCGCTGCGCTACGCGCCTGATGGAGCCAGCATCACCGATGCCCGGGAGCTGCCCCTGGCCCTGACGCGCATCGTCGAGCAGGAACTCGGATAGCGTGGAGACACATGGCTCCGAGAGAAGGGGACGGCATGCTCCAGGATGACGCGGATCGCCTCCGACTCATGCGCGACCTGTTTCCCGGCACTGCCGCAGCGATCGACGCTGCGTATGCATCGCACTCCGGAGAACGGCACGAGGCGAGGTTCGACGAGTGGCTCGATGCGCGCGCCCTCGAAGTGCTGCCTGGAGCGACGGGGCTGAGCATCGGCCACGGCGAGACGGCGGCGCTGATCGAC
The DNA here is from genome assembly GCA_040394175.1 of Leucobacter soli. Lineage (GTDB taxonomy): Bacteria > Actinomycetota > Actinomycetes > Actinomycetales > Microbacteriaceae > Leucobacter > Leucobacter soli_A. The sequence continues at coordinate 5,308 of JBEBSS010000062.1, forward strand.
CGCGCATTCGCCGCAGCGCGCTGGGGCGCTGAACGGCTGGGCGTTTCCCTCCCCGAGATCGAGGCGTTCTCCGAGGCGGGGAGCGATCTCGCGCGTCTGGCAGATGCCATGATCGCAAACCCCTCGTTGACACCGGTTCCTGCCCCCTACGGGCTGGGGGAGCGCCGCTGGGTCGACGCGTTCGACACGCTTTCCAGTCCGAGACTGGTCGTGGCCGACGAGGCCTCCCGGGAGTTCTCGATCCTCGACTCCATTCCCGTTCCCGCGCCGCCGACCGTTCGCGCCCCAGGTGCCGTGTCGCACGAGTCCGTCCGATGGACGCTGCGCCTGATTCCCGCAGAAGCGGGGCCCTCGTTGCTCGGGCTGAGCTTTGCCCACGGTCCGCACGTGTCGCTGCCGGAGATGCTGATGCTGCAGCTCATGCGGGCGGGCGTCTCCGAGCCGCTGCTCGACGCGACCAGCTTCACCTGGTTGGCGGGTCCCCTCGCGCAGGGGCGTCTCGCCGCGCGGCACGTCTATGACGCTGCAGAGCAGACCATTCGCATCACCTGTCGAGAGGTCGTGAGCCAGGGGCCACACCTCGGAGCACGCCAGCCCGTGGACGCTGGAGCTCCGTCGGCGGCGCGCGGATACTAGCTCCAGTCGGTGCCGAGTCCGAGGAGGCCGCCGACCGCTCCAAGTGCTGCTCCGAGAAGCACCGCGATCCAGGCGGGCACGCGCAGCGCGAGCAGCGCCGCGCAGCCGAGTGCGATGAGGAGAGTGATCGGTCCGGTGATCCCGGTGACGATGAGCGGACGGTAGAGCGCTGCTGCGAGTATCCCGACGACCGCGGCCTGTGCACCCCGAAGCGCGGCCGAGGCGCCTCTGATCCGCTGCAGCCGGTACCAGAACGGAAGCACTCCGATCAGGAGCAGCATTCCCGGAAGGAACACCGAGAGCAGGGCGACTGCGGAGAACAGCGCTCCGCCGTCGGGTTGCGCGACCATGCCGAGATACGCAGCGAACGCGAACAGCGGACCCGGAACCGCCTGGGCGGCGCCGTAGCCCGCGAGAAACTCCTCGGGACTCACGGACGAGACGATCGCAGGCTCCGCCTGGAGCAGAGGCAACATGACGTGACCACCACCCAACACGAGCGCACCCGCTCGGCTGAACGCGTCAGCGATTCTGAGCAGAGGGCTACCGGTAGCGGAGGCAAGGATCGGCAGCAGCACCAGCACCGCCGTGAGCAGGGCGAGGCACAGGAGCCCTGCTCGCGGAGTGACCGGGAGACGCATCGGACGATCCTCGACCAGAGGGGTTCGACCCCTTCTGCAGACTATGAGGCCCGCCCCCGCTCCGAAGAGGATCGCGGCGAGCTGCCCCAGCGTTCCCGAGACGGTAAGCGCGAGCACTGCCCCGCAGATGCCGATGACCGCGCGCCCGAGGTCGGGCGTCAAGGAACGCGCCATTCCCCATACCGCGTGCGCTACCACGGCAACCGCCACTGCCTGAAGGCCCGAGAGCATCCCGACACCGACCGCGCCCGAGAAGAGTGCAGCACCCGAGGCGAATGCGATCAGCAGCAGTGCCGACGGCAGCGTAAACGCGACCCACGCCGCCAGCGCTCCGAGATAGCCCGCTCTCCCGAGCCCGATCGCGAACCCGACCTGGCTGGACGCGGGCCCGGGGATGAACTGGCACAGTGCCACCAGATCGGCGTATTGGCGCTCGTTCAGCCACCGCCGTCGAGCGACGAACTCCTCCCGAAAATATCCCAGGTGAGCGATCGGTCCGCCGAACGAGGTGATTCCCAGCTTGAGGAACACTCGGAAGACCTCGAAGGCGCGGCCTCGGGAGCGCGGGGGGTCCGACATGCGCCGGATCATACCTCGCTCAGGAGTCCGTCCGGTGAACGGACGAGGAGCCCTAGGCTAGGGACATCGCTCCCAGATCGAAGGTTCCTGTATGCCCCATCCCTACCTCTCAGGCGCTGCGACGCCCCGTGTCTTCGCACACCGCGGGCTCGTCACCCCGGAGCTTCAGTCGCAGGGACTCGCGGAGAACTCGCGAGCGTCGATCGTGGCCGCGGTCGAAGCAGGAGCACACTACGTCGAATCGGACTGCCATCTCACGAGCGACGGCGTGCCCGTGCTCTTCCACGACTCCGACCTTCGACGCGTGACCGGTGATCCACGACGCATCGCAGCGGTCTCATACGCCGAGCTGGCCGCACTCATGGCGGAACGCGGCGGTCTTGTGACTCTCGAGGAGGCGCTCGGCGAGTTCGCCGGGACACGCTTCAACATCGATATCAAGGCGGATGCCGCAGCGGAACCCGCGGGGGCCATCATCGGCGATCACTGCGATCGCGTGCTCCTCACCAGTTTCTCCGATCCGCGAAGGCAGCGCGCACTCGCCGCCGCGCAGCGCGCCGCGGCGGTGCGAGGCTCGCAGGGCGCGCAGCGACCCGCGACCTCGCCCGGGCGAGCGGCGTTGATCCAGGTGCTCCTGGCGACCTCTTTCGGATCCCGCCGTTCGCAGGAACGCGTGTTCGCTGGGCTCGATGCGTTGCAGATTCCCGAACGGCAGGGGGCGATCCGGGTGCTCAGCCCGCGCCTGATCGAGGCCGCGCATCGGGCGAGCGTCGAGGTGCATGTCTGGACGGTCAACGATCCCGAACGGATGCGCCGACTCGTCGATCTCGGGGTCGACGGGATCATCACCGACCGAGCGGATCTCGCAATCGCGACGTTGGCCTAGCGCCCTATCGTTTCGGTCTCCGAGCGCTCGGGGATCCTTGCCGCGGGCCGGTTCAGTCTCGTTGTGAGAGGACCTCGGCACCCTCGGGAAGTGTCGCGCCGGCGGGGATGCGCACCGTTACGAAGCCTTCGGCGTCGACGGCTGTCGCCGCGACGACCGGTTCGGGCGCCTGCGCCGGGCCGACGCCGTGCGTTTTGGCCTTTCCGCCACCATGGGTATGGTGGCCCATGCGATCGATCCAGGCGAGTGCGAGGGCCGAGACGATGAAGGCAAGGTGGATCAGCACCTCCCACATCACGCCTTCGCCCGAGTAGATGACCCTGCCCGTGGAGTCGACGACGATGCCCCCGTCCATGCGGCCGACCTCGATGAAGGTCTTGAGCAGGTGGATCGATGAGATGGAGATGATCGAGATCGCGAGCTTCACCTTCAGCAGGTTTGCGTTCACGTGCGAGAGCCAATCCGGCTCGTCGTGGTGTCCGTTGACCCGGATCTTGGAGACGAAGGTCTCGTATCCGCCGATGATGACCATGATCAGGAGGTTCGCGATCATCACGATATCGATGAGCGCCAGCACACTGAGCATGACTTCGGTCTCGGTGATCTTGCCTGTGGTGATGACCTTCTCGAGAAGGTGCCAGAGCTCGACGAAGAAGAGGACCACGTAGATGGCCTGTGCGATGATCAGCCCGAGATAGAGCGGGGCCTGGAGCCAGCGGCTCGCGAAGATGAAGCCGGCAAGCGTGCGCGATGCGAAGCCTGGGCCTCGTTCGGTGCTGCGTTCGATCGGCAGATGAGAGCGCTCTATCACGGGCGTCCTTTCGTTGTGACGTCTCATAGATCGTAACGGGGGGAGTTCTTCAAGGGAACTGGGAGGCGAGTGCCACTGAGCTCGGACTGTCCTCGGTCGCGGGGTTGTGGTGTGGGTCGGGGAGATCGCCGAGACTGTGTCGAGCGAGGGGGCACTCAGTCGCTGGGGGCGACGCATCGCGTCGCGCGACGAATGTGCCGTGACCGTCCTCGGTCGCGGGGTTGTGGTGTGGGTCGGGGAGATCGCCTAGACTGTGTCGAGCGAAGGGGAGTATTCCGTTTCGCCCGCATCGTCAGTACGCGAGGCTTCGACGCCCCGCCGGTGCGGGCGCATCAGCGAGATTTGTGTTGATGGGAAGAGACTTTCGGCAATTCTCGCTGCCTCGACACGGCGCGACTGACCGAAAGTGACTCAATGACCACGGTTCTCCCGCTCTGGTTCGAAATCGGATCGATGGTGGTGCTCGTCACTATCTTGGTGATCGACCTCCTGCTGATCGTCAAGCGCCCGCACGTTCCGTCGATGCGCGAGGCCAGCCTTTGGGTCGGCTTCTACGTGCTCCTGGCTCTGGTGTTCGCCGGTGTGTTGTTCTTGCTGGGCGACGTGCAGCACGGCAGCGAGTTCCTCGCGGGCTGGCTCACGGAATACAGCCTCTCGATCGACAACCTCTTCGTGTTCGTGCTGATCCTCGCGGGCTTCAAGGTGCCGAAGGCGTATCAGCAGCGCGCGCTCATGGTGGGCATCGTGCTCGCGCTCATCTTCCGGGGGCTGTTCATTCTCGCCGGGGCGGCCATCATTGAACGGTTCATCGCGGTCTTCTTCATCTTCGGGGCATGGCTCATCTGGACCGCATGGCAGCAGATCCGCCATGACGACGGCGAGGGTCAGGGGGACAACTGGCTGATTCGCCAGGTCAAGAAGGTCGTTCCGATCAGCGAGGAGTACGACGGCGGCGCGATGCGCACGGTCGTGGACGGGAAGCGCATGTGGACCCCGTTCATCCTGGTGTTCATCTCGCTCGGCACGACCGATCTGCTGTTCGCGCTCGATTCGATTCCCGCGATCTTCGGTATCACACAGAGTCCCTTCATCGTCTTCACCGCGAACGTGTTCGCGCTGATGGGACTGCGGCAGCTGTACTTCCTGCTCGGCGGACTGCTCGACAAGCTGGAGTACTTGAAGTACGGTATCGCTGCGATCCTCGCGTTCATCGGTGTGAAGCTGATCCTGCACGCGCTGCATGAGAACGAGCTGCCGTTCATCAACGGTGGGCATCCCGTTCCGGTGCCCGAGATCAGCACTTGGCTGTCGCTCGGCTTCATCGTGACCGCGATGGCGGTGGCGACGGCGGCCAGCCTGATGAAGATGCGACGCGTCGCTGCTGCGCACGGCGAGAAACTGCACCTGGGAGCGCACGAAGACTAGTTTCATGCACCGGCTGCTAGAATCACTGCATGCGTCAGCGGCTCCTGCTTCTTGCTTGCCGCGACGGGGTGTAGTGATTCGACCGCTCCCGTCGCGGAGTTCAGGTACGGCCGAAATACTTTCGCGCGAACGCGCACAGGGAAAGACAAAGAGAAGCAAACTGGTATGACCGAGCAGAACATCAAGCCCCGCACGCTGGCCGAGAAGCTGTGGGATGCGCACACCGTCGTCAAGGGCGAGAACGGTGATCCCGACCTGATCTACATCGACCTGCACCTCATTCACGAAGTGACGAGTCCGCAGGCCTTCGACGGACTTCGCATGGCCGATCGGCCGCTGCGCCGCGTCGATCTGATGATCGCGACCGAGGATCACAACACTCCCACCCTCAACATCACGAGGCAGATCGAAGACCCGACCAGCCGTCTCCAGATCGAGACGCTGCGACACAACGTCGAGGAGTTCGGCGTGCGCGCTCACCCCTTGGGTGACAAGGAACAGGGCATTGTGCACGTGGTCGGTCCGCAGCTCGGCCTGAGCATGCCGGGCATCACCGTGGTCTGCGGTGACAGCCACACCTCGACGCACGGCGCGTTCGGGGCATTGGCCTTCGGAATCGGAACGAGCGAGGTCGAGCACGTCATGGCGACCCAGACGCTGCCGCTGAAGCCGTTCAAGACGATGGCGATCAACGTCGAGGGCGAACTGCGGCCGGGCGTCACCGCCAAGGACATCATCCTTGCCGTGATCGCGAAGATCGGCACTGGCGGGGGCCAGGGATACGTGCTGGAGTATCGGGGAAGCGCGATTCGCGGTCTTTCGATGGACGGCCGCATGACGATCTGCAATATGTCGATCGAGGCCGGCGCGCGCGCCGGGATGGTGGCTCCCGATGAGACGACCTTCGAGTACGTCAAGGGTCGCGACCATGCTCCCCAGGGCGCCGACTGGGATGCGGCGGTCGAGTACTGGAAGACTCTGCCGACCGATGAGGGTGCGGTCTTCGACACCGAGGTGTTCATCGATGCCAACGAGCTCGAGCCCTTCGTGACCTGGGGCACCAACCCCGGCCAGGGCGTGCTGCTGAGCGAGACTGTGCCGAACCCGGCTGAGATCACCGATCCGAATCAGCGCGCCGCTGCAGAGCGGGCGCTCGAGTACATGGATCTCGAGGCGGGCGTACCGATGAAGGAGATCGCGGTGGACGCGGTCTTCATGGGGTCCTGCACGAATGCTCGACTCGATGATCTGCGGGACTTCGCGCGCATCATCAAGGGAAAGCAGAAGGCCGACGGGGTGCGCCTGATGGTCGTGCCCGGATCTGCGCGGGTTCGTCTCGAGGCCGAGGCCGAGGGCATCGACAAGATTGTCGAGGAGTTCGGCGGGGAGTGGCGGTTCGCCGGCTGCTCAATGTGCCTCGGCATGAATCCCGATCAACTGGCTCCCGGCGAGCGCTGCGCATCGACTTCGAACCGGAACTTCGAGGGGCGCCAGGGCAAGGGCGGGCGTACGCACCTCGTCTCGCCGCTGGTCGCCGCGGCAACCGCCATTCGCGGCACGCTGTCGAGCCCGTGGGATCTGCAGCACGATGCCGAACTGGGCATCACGCACAATGCGAACGGCGCAGAGAAGGTGGAGGCCGCGTAACCATGGACAAGTTCACCACGCTGACCGGCCTGGCCGTTCCGTTGAAGCGGTCGAATGTCGACACCGACCAGATCATCCCTGCGAACTTCCTGAAGCGCGTCACCAAGACGGGCTTCGACGATGCACTGTTCTACCACTGGCGTCAAGACCCCGATTTTGTGCTCAACCAGCCGCAGTACCGGGGTGCGGAGATCCTTGTCGCCGGACCCGACTTCGGCACAGGTTCGTCGCGCGAGCATGCCGTATGGGCGCTGCGCGACTACGGGTTCAAGGTGGTCATCTCGCCGAAGTTCGCGGATATCTTCCGAGGCAACTCTGGAAAGCAGGGTCTGCTGGCGGCGCAGGTCGAGGGGACGGACGTCGAACGGATCTGGGAAGCGCTCGACGTCGCCGAGGGATCGCGCCTCACGGTGAGCCTCGTCGATCGCACGATTTCGATCGGGGATCTCACGGTGCCGTTCCAGATCGACGACTACACGCGCTGGCGCTTGATCGAGGGACTCGATGATATCTCGCTGACGCTCCAGAGCGAGCAGGCCATTACCGACTTCGAGGCGACGCGCCCTGCGTGGATGCCCACCACCCTTCCGGTTCGATAACCCTGTCGATACGGCCCCTGCCTGTCCGGTAATCTCACCGATACGGCAAGCGATTCCAGAGGAGAAGCATGAACGACTCCGCAGCAGCAGCTGAAGCAGTTCCGTCTGAAGCCATCATTGACGAGGGACTCAAGAAAGACGCGCAGAAAGCCGGCGCGCGTGTGGGGCTGACCAGCGACGAGATCATCATCAACGGTGGTCGTCCGCTCCAGGGCCGGATCGAGGTGCGCGGTGCGAAGAACCTGGCGCCCAAGGCCATGGTGGCTGCACTGCTCGGAAAGACGACGAGCGTGCTTCGCAACGTGCCGAACGTCTCGGACATTCGCGTGGTCGCCGGATTGCTCGCGCTGCACGGCGTCCTGATCACCCGCGGCGAGGAGACGGGCGAGTGGCGTCTGGATCCTTCGAACGTCGAGATCGCCCATCATGCGGATATCGATGCGCACGCAGGATCCTCCCGTATTCCGATTCTGTTCTGCGGACCTCTGCTTCACCGCCTCGGTGAGGCGTTCATCCCGGATCTCGGCGGCTGCCGTATCGGCGACCGCCCGATCGACTTCCACCTCGATGCGCTTCGCAAGTTCGGTGCGGTGGTGGAGAAACTGCCGAGCGGCATCAGCCTGACCGCGCCGAACGGACTGCATGGAGCGAGCATCGAGCTGCCGTACCCGTCGGTGGGTGCGACCGAGCAGGTGCTGCTGACCGCAGTACTGGCTGAGGGAGAGACCGAGCTTCGGAATGCTGCAATCGAGCCGGAGATCATCGATCTCATCTGTATTCTCCAGAAGATGGGCGCGATCATCACGGTCGAACCCAATCGCGTCATCTTCATCGAGGGCGTGAAGGAGCTGCGCGGATATGATCATCGCGCGATCTTCGACCGCAATGAGGCTGCGAGCTGGGCGTCCGCGGCGCTGGCGACCAAGGGCGATGTGTTCGTCGGCGGTGCGCAGCAGGAGGAGATGATGACCTTCCTCAACGTCTTCCGCAAGGTCGGCGGCGA
>JBEBSS010000063.1:0-13459 GCA_040394175.1 Leucobacter soli
GATCGTCCGGCACGTACCTGCCGGTGGAGGAAATCATGGCATCAGTCACGTTCGATGGAGTGTCCCGCGTCTATCCGGGCAACTCGAAGCCCTCGGTCGACGCCCTCGACCTGGAGATCGCCGACGGCGAGTTTCTGGTACTCGTGGGTCCGAGCGGATGCGGCAAGTCGACGACGCTCCGAATGCTCGCCGGGCTCGAGGACATCGATGGCGGCCGAGTGCTCATCGGCGACCGCGATGTGACCGGGGTGCCGCCCAAGGACCGCGATATCGCGATGGTCTTCCAGAACTATGCGCTGTACCCGCACATGACCGTCGCGGAGAACATGGGTTTCGCGCTCAAGATCGCTGGCGTGGACAAGGCGACGCGTGCAGCCAGGGTCGAGGAGGTCGCCAAGCTGCTCGACCTCGACGAGTATCTCGATCGCAAGCCCAAGGCCCTGTCCGGAGGGCAGCGGCAGCGAGTCGCGATGGGGCGGGCGATCGTTCGAGAGCCGCAGGTCTTCCTGATGGATGAGCCTCTGTCGAACCTGGATGCGAAGCTTCGTGTTCAGACCCGCACGCAGATCGCGTCGCTGCAGCGGCGTCTCGGTGTGACGACCGTGTATGTCACGCACGATCAGACCGAGGCGCTCACCATGGGCGATCGCATCGCGGTGCTCAAGGACGGGCAGCTGCAGCAGGTCGGCACTCCGAGGGAACTCTACGCAGCACCGGTCAATCTCTTCGTCGCTGGCTTCATCGGGTCTCCTGCGATGAACCTGCTCCCGGCGACGATCGCCGGTACGACGGTGCGGTCGCTCGGTGCCGAGGTGCAGCTCTCCAGTGCGGTCGCGTCTGCTGCCGCGAATGCCTCCGTCGTGCTCGGTGTGCGGCCGGAAGACCTGAAACTCGCCTCGGGCGATCAGCAGGGAATTGCGGCCGTGGTGGACCTGGTCGAGGAGCTCGGCGCAGACGGTTACCTCTACGGGCATGCCGAGCTGGACGGTGAGCGTGTCGAGCTCGTCGCTCGGGTCGATGGTCGGAATCATCCGGCGGCGGGGGAGCGAGTCGTTCTTGTTCCGGATCATGCGCATGCGCATATCTTCGATGCGGAGACCGGTCAGCGTCTCGGCTGAGCCCCGAGTCAGCGGGCGCCGCTTCCCGGGTCGTATACGCCGAGGGAGCGGCGCCTTCGTGCGCTGGCGTTCGTTCGTGTTCCCGGAGGGATCGTTCCGCCGAGAGTGCGCCGGCAGAAGAGTCCTGGCGCTCTCGCGGATCTGGTGAATTCGCACGATGTGCTTGACCGCTTCAGGAGATCGGTGTAACTTCGTGAATTGAAACGTTACAATAGCGTGTGGGGCGAAGTTGCCCCGCGTGGTCGGGAACCCGAGTATGGAGGAAAAAAGGGTGGAACGGAATCAACGAAAGCAGTACATGCTTGCCGGCGCAATCGGACTCGTCAGCGCGCTGACGATCACCGGCTGCACTGCGGGGAATCTGACAGGGGGGTCGTCGGGTGCAGAGGGGCAGACCACGATCACCTTCCTGGTCAACAACAGCGATTCAGCGGTGCGCGCCGCGGATGCCATCATCGAGGCGTTTGAGGCCGAGAACGCTGACATCCGTGTGCAGAAGGAAGTGAAGTCGGCGGGTACCGATGGCACGAACCTCGTGAAGACCCGTCTCGCCACCGGCGACATGGCCGACGTGTTCGAGTACGACAGCGGAGCACTGCTCACTGCGATCCGACCCTCGGAGAACCTCGTGCCCCAGACTGACGCGGCCTGGGTCGAAGAGCTCGAACCGCTCTTCGCTTCGGCCGTCACCGTCGACGACGAGGTATACGGTGGTGCATACGGCACGGGCGGCGGCGGAGGAATCCTCTACAACATTCCTCTCTACGAACGGCTCGGACTCGAGGTGCCCCTCACCTGGAGCGACTTCATGGCGAACAACGCGGCAATCGCCGCCGACGGCCAGGCGGCGCCGGTCGAGCAGACCTTCGGTGAGACCTGGACCTCGCAGCTCCTGATCCTCGCCGATTACCACAACGTGGAGGCGGCTGAGCCCGGCTTTGCCGATCGCTACACCAAGGGCGAGGCGAAGTTCGCAAACACCGCGGCGGCGGAGCTCGGCTTCGCCCACATGCAGGAACTCCTCGAAGCCGGATACTTCAACAAGGATTTCGCATCCGCCACCATGAACGACGGCCTGCTCGCTGTCGCCACCGGTACCGCTGCGCACTACCCGCAGCTGGGTGAGGTCGCAGGCAACATCGAGAACGTGTCCCCGGGAAGCACCGACGACGTGGGCTTCTTTGCGCAACCGGGCGCCAAGGCCGAGGAGAACGGCATGACGGTCTGGCCGGGAAGCAGCTCGCTCTACATCCCGCAGACGACGACCGGCGAGAAGCTCGAAGCGGCGAAGAAGTTCATCGCATTCGCGCAGACCCAGAAGGGATGTGACGCCTACGCTGCGGCCGCCGAACCGCAGGGTCCGTTCATGACCAAGGCGTGCGTGCTGCCCGATGACGTCTCCCAGGTCGCCAAGGACACTCAGCGCTACTTCGATGAGGGCAACATCACCCCCGCGCTCGAGTTCCTCTCGCCCATCAAGGGACCCGCTCTCGAGCAGATCGCGATCCAGGTCGGCACCGGTCAGATCAACTCGGCCGAAGCCGCCCGGGCCTATGATGAAGACGCGAAGAAGCAGGCGCTCCAGCTGAACATCTCCGGCTGGGAGTAGTCCTTCACCCGAAACCCAGGAAGAGGCCTTCTCCTCTCGACTGCCGATCATCGGCGATTCCGACTCCCACGCGCAACCGGAGACGGAACGAGAGTGAGAAGGGCTCTTCTCTGGGGTCTGTCCTCAACCCTCGAACTGGAATTCACATGCGTGCTAGAGGTTCAGCCGGCGTAGGAGCATCCGCTGCCACACGTCGCCATCTCCGCTCATATCCTCTGTGGTTTTATCTGATCCCCCTCGCGATCTTCACGATGTTTCTCGTGGTGCCCACGATCGCCTCGTTCTACTTCTCGTTCACCCGATGGGACCTGTTCACGTCCGAATGGATCGGGCTCCGGAACTATCAGATGTTCCTCTCGGAGCCATCCCTGCTGTCGAGCGCGAGAAACACGATCGTGTTCGCGTTCGTCACGACCACGCTCAAGGTGGTCCTGGGTTTCGCTTTGGCGCTTGTGCTGACGTCGGGCATCATCGCCCGGGGATATCTGCGCTCGGTAATCTTCTTCCCGGTACTCGTCAGCACGATCGGTGTCGGCTTGACCTTCAGCGTGCTCATGGATCCGGAACGCGGGATCATCAACCGAGCGCTCGGCGCCATCGGCGTCGACGGGCCCGGGTGGTTGACCGATCCGAGCCTGGCGCTGCTGTCGGTTGCGGCAGTCGATGTCTGGCGCGGTGTCGGCTTCGCGACAGTGATCTTCATCGCGGGGATCGTCTCGATTCCGCGGGAGTACTACGAAGCAGCGAAGATCGACGGTGCGACCGGGTTGCAGGTGATCACCCAGATCATCATTCCCCTGGCGAAGCCCGCCACGATCACAGTGATCATTCTGGCCCTCACCGGCGGACTGCGGTCATTCGATCTCATCTGGGCGATGACGGGAGGCGGACCCGGGTTCGCCTCCGACGTGCTCGCTTCTGCGGTCTACAAGCAGTACCAGGCAGGCTTCTACGGGCTCTCGACCGCGGGGAGCGTCGTGCTCTTCCTCCTGGTCATGGTGATCGTGCTGCCGCTCAACTGGTGGCTCAACCGAGGAGACGACGATGCTCGCTAAACGAACGCTCTGGGGCGTTTTCGCCATTGTGATGACGGGCATCGTCTTTGTCACACCGTTCATCTTCATCATGCTGACCGCCTCGAAGCCGCTCGCGGAATCGAATCTGCTGCAGTTCTCGTGGCCATCGCACTTCCAGCTCTTCCAGAACCTCCAAGAGGCGATCGCCGCGCGAGACTTCATGATGCTCGGCGCCTTCTTCAACAGCATCATGCTGACGGTTGTCAGCGTGACACTGCTCGTGATCCTCGGCGCGATGGTCGGATGGATCTGGCAACGTCGGCCGGGGAAGCTCTCGAAGGTCGTGAACGTCATCGTGATCGCCGGATTGACGCTGCCTCCCGCCGTCGTCCCGACGATCTGGGTGCTGCAGTCGATGGGGCTCTTCAAGACGATGTCGGGCTTGATCCTGGTCGAGATCGCATTCGGCCTGCCCTTCTGCATCATCCTCTTCCGTGCATTCATCTCGACGATCCCTCGCGAGATCGACGAGGCCGCCATCATGGATGGAGCCGGTGCGATCAGGCTCTTCTTCCAGGTGATCTTCCCCATGCTCCGCTCGGTGGTCGTCACGGTCATCATCTTGCAGACCGTGACCATCTACAACGACTTCGAGAACCCGCTCTATTTCCTCCCCGGGGCAGGGAACGAGACCGTGCAGACCGCGCTGTTCAACTTCAAGAGCCAGTTCTTGACGCAATACAACCTGTTGTTCGCTTCAGTGCTGATCATCATCATCCCGCCGCTCATCATGTTCATCCTGTTCAACAGAAAGATCGTCGACGGAATGACGGCCGGCGCGTTGAAGGGATAACGTACACCCCGTCCACGACAGCCGCCCGCGCTTCCGCTCCCGGTGAGCGCGGGCGGCTGTCGTGTCCGTGCGTGCACACTTCCCCGGGCAGGGAGAAAAACCTCTCCGCCTCCTCCGCGTGCGGAGTCGAAGCGTCACCGCGGGCCGTCCTGCATGCACGAGAAAGGGCCCCGTCCGACGACGGGGCCCTTCGGCTCGAGGCTCCGTGCACGTTGACGGAGCACCTCGGAGCGCGTTATCTAGTCGTTCAGGAGCATCACATCGCCGAGCAGCCCGTGAGGCTGGAGCACATAGGCGTCTGACCAGTGGTCTCCCTGCTCGAACTCATCCGGTCCGACCCAGGTGAGCGAGTTGGCGTCGGCGTGGTGGAACGGGCCGAGCGCGTTTCTCAGAGACGTGTAGACATCGATCGTGATGCGGTTCGATCCCGCGCGCAGTTGCTGATCGACCGGTACCTCCCAAGGCTCCCAGGCGACCCATTTCGGCTCATGGTCGTTGATCTGCACGAGCGCGCACGCACCCGCGACTTCGGGAAGGCGAAGTCGCGCTCCCGACGCGGGTGCCGAGTCGAGCTCGAGATCTTGAGAGTAGCGCATTGCACCGGTGTAGAACGGGTATCCCTTGACCGTCCAATCGCCGGTGCCGGTGACCGGTGTCTCCGCAGTGAGGACCGGATGGATACCGTCCTCGAGCGCGACGGCGAACGCTCCGGTCACGAAGATGTCTTCGACCTCGAGGTCCTGCTGCAGCGTCGAACGCAGCTCGATGACGTTGCGGCCCGTCTTCAGGGCGTTGCCCAGCTGGCAGGTGCCGAAGTTGCGGTCCCAGAGCCAGCCGGTCGGCTCCGCCGGGATGGTGACCCCATTGACGGCGACTTCCCACAGACCCAGGTGCTCGACGACAAGTCCGGCACTCCCGAGGTCCATGCTGGAGTCCAGGACATACCTCAGCGCGACGGGCAGCGGGGCGGGATACATGCGCTCTTTCAAGAGGTACCAGGGCTGGTACCCCTGGATCTGGTCGAGCCCGAGAGCGGCGAAGATCTCGCCCCGCGCCTGCACGATCGGCATGGTGTCGCTCCACGGTCCGTCATCGACAGAATACTGGCAGGAGTCGAGTACGAGCAGATTCGGGTCCAGGCGATCGAGCCGCCACTCACGACTGAGATGGAGATCGGAGGTGGGCTTGCTCATGAGGTGATGCTCCTTCGGTGCTGATGAGACTGTCGTGCGCTCATTTGTTCTCGCCGAGATACAGCTTGCTGGCGCCCGGTGAAAGGACTGCTTCGAACTCGACCCGGTCATTCTCGGCCTCCCGAAGCGCGACTGAGCCTACTTCGCCGTTCATCGGCATCAACTCTTCCACCGACTGAACGCCCGAGAGCGAGACGGTCGCGCTGAGCCTGCGAGTCTTGCTCGTATTGACGAAGAAGAATACTTGGTGTCCGTCGAGCCGGCGTCGGTGCACGATGACATCGGTGGCCTCGTTTCCGCTCTCGTCGAGTACTCGGACGGGGCGTTCGACCGATTCGCACAGATGCCGGCGCGCGGAGATGACGTCGTCTGCCGCGGCGAGTCCGGTGTCTTGAGGCCTTCCATCGACGAAGCTGGGTGCTTCTCCGAGAGTGATGACGGTACCGCCGGCCGATCGGAACTCGTTCAGGAGTTGGAGGGTGCGCGTTTCGATGTTGAAAGTCGGAGGAACGAGCACCGTGCCGTAGACCTGCTCGCCGACCTGCAATGTGCCGTCGGCGATGCTGGCGTGCTCGGCAAGAATGTTCTCGTCGCCGAGATCGAATTCGAAATGCTGGCCGATGAGCCAGTCGAGAATCTCCTTGAACTGTGCCTCGTAGCGCTCGACTTCGAGATTCCTGCTCTCGTCGCTCTTCGTATACAGGGAGAGCGCGGTCTCGTAGTCGACTTCGCTCCCGGCGACGGCGTGATCTCGAGGCGTCAGCCCTCCTCCGATGAGGGCCCAGGCGGTGGAGATCGGGTGCAACAGCAGGACGCCGCCGCCGGCGGTGCCGGCGCTGACGGCATAGGCGCAGCGGGCGATGTAGTCGTGGAGCTGCCGGGTCAGTCCGCTGTATGGCTGCTGGTAGTGCACATTGGGCGGATAGTCGCGCTTGCGCTCGCCGGTCATCGTGTACAGGCCGATGTGCTTGGTGAACATGTTCACACCCAGCGCGAGCTGCCGGTCGAAAATCGCCTTCTGCGCCTGGAGTGAGAGCCCCTGGCCGCTGGCCCCGAGGGTCTCGCTGACCACCCGGTTGCGGCCGAGCTGGCGTGCCACACTGCTGACCTGCTTGTAAGTGATCGCTTCGCCTGGTTCGGGACCGAGCTGGTCGACACCGGGGATGTGCTGGAATTCATACAGTGGCATCACTGCACCGTTGCTCACGGTCTGATGGACGAAGTTTTCTTCGAAGAGATAGTGGCCGGTGAATGCGATGCCGAGCCGGTCGGCCCGGTCGTAGCAGCGTCGGCCGAAGCTTTCGGCGAAGAGGCCGCAGACCGTCTTCCAGAAGAAGAATCGGACCTTGCGCCACTCGCCGACCGGGAAGTAGAGCGAGGGGAGCTGAGCGATCAGATCCTCACCGGAACGTTGTTCGAACGCGGCGACGAGCGCCGGTGTCCACGGGAGTCGGAGGCCCTTCTCCGCGGAGAAGAGGGTGACCGTGGGCTCGTCTGTGAAGATGCCCGGCGTGTGCTCGTCAAGTTGGATCGCCTGGTCGTATTTCTCGTACGTGGCATCGAGAAAGCGGTCGGTGGTGTCGGGGTCGAGCAGATCGACATAGGTCTCTCCGTTGCGCCAATTGCTCCGCTCTCCGATGACCGATCGGAATGCCACGAGCACGGAGCCATCGCCGAGTGCGGCGCTTGGAGCCGTACGGACCCGTCGAACGACTTCCGCGGAGTCGCCTCGTGCTTGCCTGACCTCGAACACGGCCAGTGTGCGTTCGTCCGAGAGATGCTCGGTGACCTCGGCCGTTTCGATTCCGAGCGCCTCGAGGCACTTCATTCGGTACTTGTCGCCGCCTGCCGGGACCACCCCACCCGCGAAGCCGCTCGGCCAGCGATCTTCGTCGTAGAGCCATGAGTTCATATCTGCCTCACGCGCTCTCTGCTGCGTGTGGCGGATCGCGTCCATCCAGGAGTCGGACATGTACTCGGTTTCGAGTCCTGACCGAGAGTGCATGAAGAAGCCGCCGAGTCCCTGGTGCTTCATGTACTCGATCTGGGCATCGAGTTCCTCTGTGGAGAGTGCGCCATTCCACGCCCAGAACACGGTGGGTCGCCACGTGCGTCCGGGGCTTGTGAACTCGTGCATGTCAAAAATCGACATCTCGTGCCTTCCTCTTACAAAACCATGATGCCGCCATCGACTGGAATGAGATCGCTGCGGAGCGTCAAGTTGAAACGTACTAATTGACCATTCTAGTGTTAACTCACACGCTCCGGGAAGCGCATTCGGCTCGCTTGAGGGGAGGAGGGGAGTGAATATTCCCCGGAATTGCTGGCACAGTCCGGCTTTGTGGCGAGCTGCGTTCACGCAGGCTTGACTTTGTTTCGTGCAAAGTTCTAGGCTGGCGATGAGTATATTTGAAACGATTCATAGACAAGCGACAAAACGGCTTGTCTTCCGTGCGGGATTGAAACGATTTAAGATCAAAAGTGTGGGAACGAAGCTGGGATCGACGAGCGGGTGATGCATGCCCTTTCTCGACGAGTCCGTGGATATCGTGCGGGTCGGGGCGCCGCGTCGCACGAGACGGCCTGGCCGGTGCCAGATACGGGATCCGTTGGGACCGGCTGCCAAGCTTCGCTCGACTCAGGCGTGAGTGCACGCTTCCGCCCAGATCGATATCCCGCACGCCGAATTTGAGAAAGCGAAGTTCATGACGCAGTTGATGTCCGTAGAGAACCGGGCCGTTCTGGACCGCCTGGCAATCGAAGTTCCGTCCTGGGCGTATGGAAATTCTGGTACCAGGTTCAAGGTGTTCAGCTCGGACGGGGTGCCGCGAAACCCGTTCGAGAAGATCGCTGATGCAGCCGAGGTGCACCGGCACACGGGTCTCGCACCACTGGTCGCGCTCCACATCCCTTGGGATCGAGTCGAGGACTATTCGGCGCTGACGGACTTCGCGGCGGAGCACGGAGTCGGAATCGGCACGATCAACTCCAACACCTTCCAGGACGATGCTTACAAGCTCGGCGCCTTGACCCATGAGGATCCCGCGGTGAGGCGACGTGCCATCGATCACCATTTCGAATGCATCGACGTGATGCATCGCACCGGATCTCGTGACCTCAAGATCTGGCTCGCGGAAGGGTCGAACTACCCCGGTCAGGCCGATATGCGCGGAAGGCAGGACCGACTGCAGGAATCGCTGAGCGAAATCTACCACCGCCTCGAGGACACTCAGCGCCTCGTGCTCGAATACAAGTTCTTCGAACCGGCCTTCTATCACACCGATGTGCCTGACTGGGGAACCGCCCTCGTGCAGGTGAGCACGCTGGGAGAACGGGCGGTCGTCTGCCTCGACACCGGTCATCACGCGCCTGGAACGAATGTCGAGTTCATCGTGATGCAGCTGCTGCGGTTGGGCAAGCTCGGATCCTTCGACTTCAACTCGCGCTTCTACGCGGACGACGACCTGATCGTCGGGGCGGCTGATCCCTTCCAACTGTTCCGCATCCTCTTCGAGGTGCTCAGAGGAGGTGGCTTCGATGCTGGCAGCCCGGTCGCATTCATGCTGGACCAGTGCCACAACATCGAGGACAAGATCCCAGGCCAGATTCGCTCGGTGCTGAACGTGCAGGAGATGACGGCGCGAGCCCTGCTCGTCGATCATGTCGCGCTGCGCGAGGCCCAGCTTTCGGGCGACGTGCTCGGAGCCAACGCAGTATTCATGGACGCGTTCCAGACAGACGTGCGCGCCGATCTCGCGGAATGGCGGGAGTCACGCGGGATTCCTGCGGATCCGATGGCGGCCTACGCCGGATCCGGATACCACCAGCAGGTGACGCAGGAGCGCCGCGGAGGCACCCAGGCAAGCTGGGGAGCCTGAGTCCGGCAACGACTCACCCCGAGAACAGAGAAAGCTGACACACTCATGCGCGCATCAGAGGCCCTCATCGCCCGATCGAATCGGCTCGGCTCGAATCGGAAGAATACGAACTTCGCGGGAGGCAACACGTCCGCGAAGGGAACTGAGACAGATCCGGTGACCGGGCTGTCCGTCGATCTGCTCTGGGTAAAGGGCTCGGGTGGTGATCTCGGTACCCTCACGGAGTCCGGACTCGCCGTCTTGAGGATGGACCGCGTGCGAGCGCTCGTCGATGCCTATCCCGGAGTGGATCGGGAGGACGAGATGGTGGCGCTTTTCGATTACTGCCTGCACGGGGCGGGCGGTGCGACGCCCTCCATCGACACTGCGATGCACGGACTCATCGCAATGCCGCATGTGGATCATCTGCACCCCGATTCCGGGATCGCTCTCGCTACCGCCAGAGACGGATCGGCCCTGACATCGACCATTTTCGGCGACAAGGTCGTGTGGGTGGACTGGCAGCGCCCGGGCTTTCAGCTCGGGCTGGACATCGCCGCGATCCAGGCGGCGAACCCTCAGGCTGTCGGATGCATTCTCGGTGGACACGGCATCACGGCGTGGGGGCGGACGAGCGAGGAATGCGAAGCGCACTCGCTGTGGATCATCGACACCGCCGCCGCCTACATCGAGGAGCACGGGGCGGCTGAGCCGTTCGGCGCGTTGATCCAGGGGTACGACCCCCTCGATGAAGCCTCGCGCCGTGCTCGGGCCGCAGTGCTGGCTCCGGCGATTCGGGGCATGGTTTCGCAGGACAGCCCGATGGTAGGTCACTTCACCGATGCCCCTGAAGTGCTGGACTTCCTTGCTCGGGCGAATCATCCGAGGCTTGCGGGCTTGGGAACGAGTTGCCCCGATCATTTCCTGCGTACCAAAGTCAAACCCATGCTGCTCGACCTTCCTCCCACTGCCTCGGCCGAGCGACAGATCGCGCGGTTGCGGGAACTCCACGAGCAGTATCGCGATGAGTACCGTGCCTACTACGACGCGCATGCGAGCGAGAAGAGTCCGGCTATGCGGGGTGCCGATCCACTCGTCGTGCTCATTCCGGGTGTGGGAATGTTCAGCTATGGCGCGAACAAGCAGACCGCGAGAGTGGCAGGGGAGTTCTACTTGAACGCGATCCAGGTCATGCGAGGAGCGGAGGCGCTGTCGAGCTATGCTCCGATCAGCGACGCGGAGAAGTTCAGGATCGAGTACTGGGCTCTGGAGGAGGCCAAGCTTCAGCGAATGCCTGCGCCGAAGTCCCATCAGGGTCGGATCGCGCTCGTGACCGGTGCGGCCTCGGGCATCGGGAAGGCGATTGCGACTCG
Organism: Leucobacter soli; assembly: GCA_040394175.1. GTDB lineage: Bacteria > Actinomycetota > Actinomycetes > Actinomycetales > Microbacteriaceae > Leucobacter > Leucobacter soli_A. The sequence goes on from JBEBSS010000063.1 coordinate 11,020, forward strand.
GCTCGCCGCAGCGGGTGCGTGCGTCGTCATCGCGGATCTCGACCTGGACAAGGCGTCGGCCGCTGCAGCGGAGCTGGGATCGACCGACGTCGCGATCGGGGTCGCGGCCGATGTTTCCGACCCTTCGGCGGTGCAGGCCGCGATCGATGCTGCGGTCCTCGCCTTCGGCGGGCTCGATCTGGTCGTCAACAATGCGGGCCTGTCGCTCTCGAAACCGCTTCTGGAGACGACCGAGGCCGATTGGGATCTGCAGCACGATGTGATGGCCAAGGGCTCCTTCCTCGTCTCGAAAGCGGCGGCGGCGGTGCTGATCGCGCAAGGTCTCGGCGGCGATATCGTCTACGTTTCGTCGAAGAACAGCGTCTTCGCCGGACCGAACAACATCGCCTACTCGGCGAGCAAGGCCGACCAGGCGCATCAGGTGCGTCTGCTGGCCGTCGAGTTGGGCGAGCACGGTGTACGTGTCAACGGGATCAACCCCGATGGTGTGGTGCGCGGGTCGGGAATATTCGCCTCGGGCTGGGGGGCGAATCGCGCTGCGACCTATGGGGTGAAGGAAGAGGATCTCGGTCAGTTCTACGCGAACCGCACGATTCTGAAGCGTGAGGTCGTCCCGGATCATGTCGCGGATGCCGTCTACGTGCTGACCGGCCCGGATCTGTCGCGTACGACTGGCCTGCATGTGCCCGTCGACTCGGGCGTCGCGGCAGCGTTTCTCCGATGAACCCCCGCGCGTATGCGGCCGTGGATTTGGGGGCAACGAGCGGTCGAGTCATCCTGGGCACGATTGAGGATGGGCGGCTGCGTTGGCAGCAGGTCTCTCGGTTTCCGAACGAACCGGTGCGCATCGCGGACGGGTTGCATTGGGACCTGCTCGGACTGTATCGAGATGTGCTCGAAGGTCTTCGCCTGCTGCGGCGGGAAACCGCAGGCAGGCCGACCAGCGTCGGAATCGACTCGTGGGCGGTGGACTACGGTCTGATGCGTGGCGGGCGACTGCTCGGACTGCCCTACCACTACCGGGATGACCGAGTGCAAGCCGGAGTCGACCGCGTGCACGGGAGCATTTCTCCGGAGCAGCTCTTCGCGAGGAACGGATTGCAGCATCTGCCGTTCAACACGCTGTTCCAGCTCGCAGCGGAGGGCACGATGCTTGACTGCGCTGAGCGGATGCTGCTCGTCCCCGACCTCATGACGTTCTGGCTGACCGGTGTGATGTCCACCGAGCGCACGAACGCCTCGACGACCGGTCTGCTCGATCCGCGAACGGGGGAGTGGGATCTGACGCTCGCCGAGCGCGTGGGGATACCTCCTGCCCTGCTCGCCCCACTGGTGGATCCGGGCACCCGGGTCGCATCGCTGAAAGGCGAGGTTGCGGCTGCCGTGGGAGGGGACTTCGACGTGATCGCGGTCGCGTCGCACGACACGGCTTCTGCCGTGGCGGCGGTTCCCGCCACTGGTTCGGACTTCGCCTATGTGTCGTGCGGTACCTGGGGCCTGGTCGGCGTGGAAACGGATGGGCCCGTGCTCAGCGGGGCGGCACGGGCGGCGAACTTCACCAACGAGGGCGGCATCGACGGTACGACCCGGCTCCTGCGCAACGTGATGGGGCTCTGGTTGCTGAGCGAGACGCTTCGCTCTTGGATGCCGAGCGCTTCTGTCTCGGAGCGGACGGCATCGCTGAAGCGATTGCTCGACGAGGCGGCAAAGCTCTCGTTCGACCTCGAGGTGTTCGACGTGAATGATCCGGTGTTCTTCGCTCCGGGCGACATGCCTTCCCGAATCGACGAGTGGTATCGCTCGCGCTCCGAGAGGCGCCCTCGAGGAAGGGCCGAGATCGTCCGATGCATCGTGGAGAGCCTGGCCCAGGCATTCTCCGACACCGCCGCGGTTGCGGCGCGACTCGCTGACCGTGAAGTGAACGTGATCCATGTCGTGGGCGGCGGGTCGCAGAATGCGCTGCTGTGCCAGGCAATCGCCGATCGGTCGGGGCTCAGCGTTTTGGCTGGGCCGACCGAGGCCACGGCCATCGGAAACCTGCTGACACAGGCGCGTGCGCTCGGAGAGATTCCTGACGATGCCGGTTCCATTCGCCGTCTCGTCTCCGCATCTTCGCGGCCCGTGCGCTACGACCCCAGATGAACGCGTAGTCGCCTCTCCCGGATGCTCGCCCGGGTTGGCTGCGGGAGCTCTCGATGCTATCCTGGAAGGCCCGGCACTGCCGGGGTTGATAATTCCACAGTGTGTGAGGTTGAAGACCTGCGCGGGGTGTTCTTTCGAGAGCGCAGCGCGCGCCAAGGGGCCGATCGGTTTCGACACGTCGATTTGAGACTGTGAGAAGCGGGTCGAGGATGCGGAGTTATCTCGTTAACGCCCTTCGCAAAACATAGGTGCCAACGCTAAGCGCACCGACTTCGCTCTCGCTGCCTAAGCACGAGAC
>JBEBSS010000064.1:0-12526 GCA_040394175.1 Leucobacter soli
GCTTTTCGACGCATTCCGCGCTGACGCCACTGCGTCAGGAATGCTCGGGTTGAAAAGCAACGCCTTGAGCAACGCTTTTTGACGTACGAAACGCTGGGTTTCCGGTACGGACCATTCACGCGCATCTCGCTCTGCCTCATCTTCTCGGACTCTGCTGAGTCGTGGAGAGGGGCTTGGCGCGGTGCGCGTTCTGGCGTTCTTTAGCCGATCCGGCTGATCCCGATGTGACCTGCTCGGTCTTAGACCGATGCTTGTGCGCGGGCGGCGTTGATCGCGGCTGCGAACTGCTGGGGCCGTCGGGTGGTCAGCACCCAGTAGGGCGTGGGATCTTCCGCATCGACGATCTCGACGCGAAGGCCCTTATGGATGAACCCTCGGACGAGCAGATACGCTCGTGCGTCGGCGCCGGGGCCGATCGTGCGCCGGAGTGCGGCGTCGTCGAGCAGGGTCACTTCGCCGAGGGCGGAGACGGGTACTTGTGCGCTGCCTGCGCTCAGTACTCCGTTGCTCACGGCGACGACGGGTGACATCAGCACGAGGGATCCTGAGATGAGGAGGTAGACGAGGATCGCGATCGGTAGTGCGAGCGCCGCCTCGATGGGCGTCATCACCATGAATACTGCCGGCAGGAGCAGGAGGAGCGCGATGAGCAGGCCGGGCGAGGGCCAGAGTCGTTCGCGGTAGGTCGGGGATGCAGCCTTGGTCATGCTCCCATTATCTCGTGTCTCGACCTGGGGTTCCGCTGGCTGGTCGCCGGTTCGATCCGCTAGCCTGTCGGGGTGAGCGATGTCATCGAACTTCCCATCGTGGGTGATCCCACGCAGATTCCTGCCTATGCGCAGCCCGGCGACGCCGGAGCCGACCTTCGAAGCGCTGAGGCGCTGGTGCTCGCCCCGGGCGAGCGGTCGTTGGTGTCTACGGGTGTGAGCTTCGCGCTTCCCGAGGGCTATGCGGCCTTCGTGGTGCCCCGCAGTGGCCTGGCGGTCAAGCACGGCATTTCCATCGTCAACTCGCCGGGCACTATTGATGCCGGTTATCGCGGCGAGATCAAGGTGCCGCTGATCAATCTCGATCCGCGCGAGTCGTTTGAGATCGTTCCGGGGGATCGGATCGCACAGCTGATCGTGATGCCCGTGTCTCGCGCCGTGTTCGTTCAGGTGGAGCAGCTACCTGGGAGTGCGCGGGGCGAGGGCGGTTTCGGTTCGACCGGCGTCCGTGATCGCGCCTAGGATCTATTTCAGGGATCACGCAGGGTTCGCGCATTTCGGATGCTCGGGCCGCGAATGAAAGAAGCAATGCAATGAGTGACGAGACTGCTGGCAGTTCGGACGAGCTGGAGTTGGCGGACGTCGAGACGGCGGGACAGGTCGATTCGTCGAAGTCTGCTCCCGAGGACCGCGAGACGGCGGGACCGTTCGATCTGGTCGAGGTGCCGACGATGCGTCCATACGTCGATTTCGGCGGGATCAAGGTCGCTCCCCGTGAGGGCTTGCAGCTGCGACTCGAGGTCGATGAACGCGCGAAACGGGTGGTCGCGGTCACGCTCGACTATCAGGGTTCGCTTCTGCAGGTGCAGGCGTTCTCCGCGCCGAAGACGAGCGGGCTGTGGCACCGGGTGCGTGGAGAGATCGCCGCGCAGCTCGGGTCCCAGGGCGCGCGAGTCGAAGAGGTCGAGGGGAGCCTCGGCCCGGAGCTGGTCGCGGTGACTTCGGTTCCTGCAGATCAGGGTGGCGGAACCCGTACTGTGCGTTTCATTGCGGTGGATGGGCCCCGTTGGATGCTTCGTGGAGTGATCATGGGTGCTGCCGCGGACGATGCGAAGGCACGCGAGAGTGTGGTCGAGCTCTTCCGCGACATGGTCGTGGTCCGAGGTGATCAGCCGATGCCGCCGAGCGAGTTGCTGCAGCTGCAGGTGCCGGCTGGTGTGGCTCAGAATCCGGTGCAGGGGACGACCGACGCGTGAGTGAGCCGACGCCCGAGGAAGAGCGACGGCCAGACGAGGATTCTGCCGCGCGCAAAGCTCTGGGCGGGAGCCTCGGACGGGTCGTTGCGGCCGGAATGTCCGGCGAGGCCGTGAGCGCGGGCGGGGTGTTGGCCGCGATCGGCGGCTGGCGCGGTGTCGTGGAGTCGCTTCTCCCGGCGACCGTCTATCTCGTGATGTATGTCGTCACGCAAGATGCGCGGCTTTCGGCGATCGCTCCGCTCATTCTTGCGGGTGTGGCGGTGCTCTGGCGAGTGACTCGGCGGGAACCTCTTACTGCTGCGTTGTCCGGAGTGCTCGGGGTGGTCGTATGCGTGGCGGCGGTGATGTTCTCGGGTGAGGGGAGTAGCTACTTCGTTCCTGGATTCTTCATCAACGGCGCCTGGATTCTCGCGCATACGATCTCTCTGCTCGTCGGGTGGCCGCTGATCGGGCTTCTTCTCGGCATGTTCCGAGGATCGCTGACCGAGTGGCGCAAGATCCCCGCGTTGAGGCGCACGGCGCAGCTCGTCACTCTGTTCTGGATCGCCGTGTTCGCGGCGCGTCTGGGAGTGCAGTTGCCGCTCTACTTCGCCGACGAGACGGGTGCGCTCGGTATCGCGAGGCTCGTCATGGGCGTGCCGCTGTTCGCGCTGGCAGTGCTGTTCACCTGGCTCTTGCTTTCGCGGGTCAGCTCGATGGTCGACGCGTCGAAGGCGGCGGAGGGCGGCGCGGAGAACGCACCTGAGAACGGCGAAACTTCCACATCAGATGAATGACACGCCGAGCGGCGACGCGGTAGAGACCGTGTGCCGATTCTCCGCATGCGATCTCGGTATAGAATTATCTTGATATCGAGATAAATTTCGAATGGAGTGGTCATGGCATCTCTCAATAGTTTCGGCGCACAGACCGCCCTCGAAGTGGGCGGCAAGTCGTATCAGGTGTTCGACATCAACAAGGTTGACGGCGCCAAGCGCCTCCCGTACAGCCTGAAGGTGCTCCTCGAGAACCTGCTGCGCACCGAGGACGGCGCGAACGTCACGAAGCAGCACATCGAGGCACTCGGCGGCTGGGATCCGAGCGCAGAGCCCGATACGGAGATTCAGTTCACGCCCGCGCGCGTGATCATGCAGGATTTCACCGGCGTTCCCTGCGTCGTCGATCTCGCCACCATGCGTGAAGCGGTGGTCGACCTCGGCGGCAACCCCGACCAGATCAACCCGCTGGCACCCGCCGAAATGGTCATCGACCACTCCGTGATCTCCGATGTCTATGGTGTGGCCTCCGCGGCAGCTCGCAACGTGGAGATCGAGTACCAGCGCAACGGCGAGCGCTACCAATTCCTCCGCTGGGGCCAGGGCGCTTTCGACGAGTTCAAGGTGGTCCCCCCCGGGACCGGAATCGTGCATCAGGTCAACATCGAGTACCTCGCCCGAGTGACCTTCACCCGCGACCTCGAGGGCGCGGCCTTCGCCTACCCTGACACCTGCGTCGGCACCGACTCGCACACCACCATGGAGAACGGCCTGGGCGTGCTGGGTTGGGGTGTCGGCGGCATCGAGGCAGAGGCAGCAATGCTCGGTCAGCCGATTTCGATGCTCATTCCCCGCGTGGTCGGCTTCAAGCTCTCGGGCCAGATCCCGGCGGGCGTGACCGCGACCGACGTGGTGCTCACCATCACCCAGATGCTCCGCAAGCACGGCGTGGTCGGCAAGTTCGTCGAGTTCTACGGCGAGGGCGTTGGCTCGGTTCCGCTGGCGAACCGCGCGACTATCGGCAACATGAGCCCGGAGTTCGGTTCGACCGCGGCGATGTTCCCCGTGGACGACGTGACCCTCGACTACCTGCGGCTGACCGGCCGAAGCGAAGAGCAGATCGAACTCATCAAGGTCTACAACCAGACGCAGGGCATGTGGCACGATCCCGCGCACGAGCCCGAGTTCAGCGAGTACCTCGAACTGGATCTTTCGACCGTCGTCGCATCGATTGCGGGCCCGAAGCGTCCTCAGGACCGCATCGAGCTGACGAACTCCAAGGCCCAGTTCGAGACCGACCTCAAGAACTACGCGCAGGCCTCCAACCCCGCGAAGGTCAAGGACCAGGCGGGTCGCGAGTTCGCGATCGATCACGGAGCGGTCACGCTCGCGTCGATCACCTCCTGCACCAACACTTCGAACCCCTCGGTCATGCTCGCTGCTGGTGTGCTTGCGCGCAACGCAGCAGCCAAGGGACTGAAGGCGAAGCCCTGGGTGAAGACGACGCTCGCACCCGGCTCGAAGGTCGTTACCGACTATTACGAGAAGTCCGGGCTGAACCGCGATCTCGAAGCGCTCGGCTTCTACACAGTCGGGTACGGCTGCGTGACCTGCATCGGGAACTCGGGCCCGCTGAACGAGGAGATCTCGAAGGCAGTCAACGAGAACGATCTTGCCGTCACCGCGGTGCTCTCCGGAAACCGCAACTTCGAGGGGCGCATCAACCCTGACATCAAGATGAACTACCTGGCGAGCCCGCCGCTCGTCATCGCGTACTCGCTTGCTGGCACCATGGACTTCGATTTCGACAACGAATCCCTCGGCACCGGGAGCGATGGCAACGAGGTCTACCTGCGCGACATCTGGCCGGATCCGGTCGAGGTGCAGCAGATCGCGGACTCGTCGATCGACAGCGAAATGTTCAAGTCGAAGTACGCGACGGTCTTCGACGGCGATGAGCACTGGACCTCACTGCCCACCCCCGATGGAAACACGTTCGCATGGGACGAGAAGTCGACCTACGTGCGCAAGGCACCATACTTCGATGGGATGCCTGCGGAGCCCCAGCCCGTCACCGATATCTCCGGTGCGCGCGTGCTGCTGAAGCTCGGCGATTCGGTCACGACCGACCACATCAGTCCTGCAGGCAGCTTCAAGGCCGAGACCCCGGCCGGACAGTACCTGGTGGCGAACGGCATCGAACCGAAGGACTTCAATACCTACGGTTCGCGTCGCGGCAACCACGAGGTCATGATTCGAGGCACCTTCGCCAACATTCGCATCCGTAACCAGCTGCTCGACAACGTCGAGGGTGGGTTCACCCGTGACTTCACGCAGGAGGGCGGCCCGCAGGCGTACGTGTACGACGCGGCTCAGAACTATCAGGCTGCGGAAGTCCCGCTGGTCGTACTCGGCGGCAAGGAGTACGGCTCCGGCTCGTCCCGTGACTGGGCGGCGAAGGGAACGAGCCTGCTCGGCGTCAGAGCAGTGATCACCGAGAGCTTCGAGCGCATCCACCGTTCGAACCTGATCGGCATGGGCGTACTCCCGCTGCAGTTCCCCGCAGGCCAGAATGCGGACAGCCTCGGCCTCGATGGCACGGAGACCTTCGATATCTCCGGTGTCACCGCACTCAACGAGGGTGTCACGCCGAAGACGGTCGCTGTGAAGGCGACCAAGGCCGACGGATCGACTGTCGAGTTCGACGCGGTCGTTCGCATCGATACCCCGGGTGAAGCGGACTACTACCGCAACGGCGGCATCCTGCAGTACGTGCTTCGCTCACTCGTCTGAGCCAGCAGACGCAACGCACGGAACCCCCGACCGAATGGTCGGGGGTTCCGTGCGTTGCGCAGAGAGGTCGTCTACGCCTCCTCACTGCTGTTCCGCTCTGCGCCGTTGCCGGAGAGCGCATCCCTGCGCCGCGCGCTCGCCCATACGGTGGGGGAGCGCGCGAGCAGTGAAGAAGTCTCCACGCGGTGAGCAGTGACGTGGTGTTCATGGGCGCCCGGGGAGGGGTGAAGACCATGAGGCAGACGGGTCAAGGCGGTGCCATCCTCAATCTCGCTCCGAGCGAATCGTCCCGTGTGACCGGTAGCGACCTGATCGTAGACGGAGCCTACACCGCTCAGGAATCCGGGTCTGCCTTAGCTGCTGAGCCGAACGCAGAATCGGGGACAATTCGTGTCGCTTCCCCGCAGGGCGACGACACGAATTGTCCCCGATCTCATGGGACTATGCGCGGGCTTGCTCAGGCGCCGGGACCCGCGATCGCAGGATCGTGGAACTTCCCACCGAATGCGCGCTCGCTCGCGCCGGAACGATCGAGGTAGGGAGTCGCCCCGCCAGTCTGGAACGGCCAGCCCGCACCCAGGATCATGCAGAGGTCGATGTCCTCGGCCGCTGCGACCACTCCCTCGTCGAGCATGATCTTGATCTCGGAAGCGAGGCCTTCCTCGACCCGGCGCAGGATCTCCGCCTCGTCCACGGGGGATTTACCGAAGGTGAGGGCCTTCTTGGCCTCCTTGGAGAGATCCTCGACCTTGCCTGCTTTGCTCTTCTCGACAACCTTCTCGAGTTCTGCAGCCTTGTGCAGGTTGTCCGAGGCGTAGAAGCGATCGGGGAACGCACCCACCATGGTGTCCTGCACGTGCGCGGCGACCTTCCAGCCCACCAGATCGATCAACTCGAACGGTCCCATCGGCAGACCGATCGGTGCATACGCACGTTCGACGGACGAGACCGGAGTTCCGGCGTCAAGCGCACGAGCCGCCTCTCCGAAGACCTTGGCCAGCAGGCGGTTCACCACGAAGCCGGGGCGGTCGGCGGTGATGACCGCTGTCTTGCCCAGCTTCTTCGCAACATCCATCGCCGTTGCGAGTGCCGCGTCATTGGTGGTCGGGACCTTCACGACCTCGATCAGCGGCATCACCGCCACAGGATTGAAGAAGTGGAATCCAACGAGTCGCTCGGGATGCGCGAGCTTGGCCCCGATCTGCTCGACCGAGAGCGAGGACGTATTCGTCGCGATGATCGCGGTGTCGCTGATGATCGGTTCGATCTCGGCGAACACCTGCTGCTTCACCCCCAGCTCCTCGAAGACTGCCTCGATGACCCAGTCGCAGTCCGCATACAGAGACTTGTCGGTCGTACCGCTGACCAGAGCACGCACCTGATTCGCATCGTCCTGCGAGAGGCGGCCCTTCTCGAGCATCTTGTCAATCTCACCCGAAATGTAGGCGAGCCCCTTGTCGACGCGGGCCTGATCGATATCGGTGATCAGCACCGGCACCTTGAGTTTCCGAGCGAACAGCAATGCGAACTGGCTTGCCATGAGGCCAGCACCGATGATGCCGACCTTCTGCACCTTCTGCGCCAGGCTCCGGTCGGGAGCGCCAGCGGGACGCTTCGCTCGCTTCTGCACCAGGTCGAAGGCGTAGATCGAGGCGTGGAACTGGTCGCCGGCGATGAGATCGGTCATGATCTCGTCTTCGCGCTCGAACCCGCGCTCGATGTCGCCATCCTTCGCGGCGCTCAGCAGGTCGAGTGCGGCATACGGCGACTTGGCCGCCGTCCCGATCTTCGCCTTGAGCGTGTCGCGCGCGATCTTGATCGCGATCGGCCACTTCGTGAGTCGTTCCATCTTCCCGGGGACATTGGCCCGTTCGACTTTGATCTCACCGGCCAGCACCTGGTCGGCCCATCGGACCGAGTGCTCCAGAAATGCGACCGAATCGAACATCGCGTCGAACAACCCGAGTTCGAAGGCCTGCTTCGGCGTCAGCATGCGGTTGTTCTTCAGCGGGTTCGAGACGATGATCTCGATGGCGTTCTCGATGCCGATAAGGTTCGGCACCAGCGTCGCACCGCCCCAGCCGGGGATGATTCCCAGGAAGACCTCGGGAAAGGCAAGAGCCGCGGCAGACGAATCGAGTGTGCGATAGTCGCTGTTCAGTGCGATCTCCATCGCCCCACCGAGTGCGAGGCCGTTGACGAAGGAGAACGAAGGCACGCCGAGCTTCCCGAGCTTCCCGAGCACGAAGTGGCCGTACTGCACCATGAGCTTTGCGTTCTCACGGTTGGCGAGAGTCGAAACCTTGGACAGGTCGGCTCCGGCGGCGAAGATGAACGGCTTGCCGGTCACGCCGACCGCCTTGATCTCGCCGGCCGCCGCACGAGCGGTCAGGTCGTCGAGCACTCCGCTCAGCTCGCTCAGGGTGAGCGGGCCCAACGTGTTCGGGCGGGTATGATCCTCGCCGTTGTCCAGCGTGATCAGCGCCATCGTGCCGCCGGAGGGCAACGCGACGTCCCGTACGTAGGAGTGGGTGACGACCTCGCCCTCGGCTGCAGCGAGCAGCGGCGAGAAATCGATATTGCGGTAATCGGTCATTGCGTTTACTTGCCCTTCTTGCCGTCGAAGTGGGGGTTCTCCCAGATCATGCTGCCGCCTTGGCCGAGGCCGACGCACATCGCGGTGAGACCGTAACGCACATCGGGACGCTGCTCGAAGTGGCGCGCGAGCTGAATCATCAGACGCACACCGCTGGCCGCGAGCGGGTGTCCGAGAGCGATTGCGCCGCCCCACGGGTTCACCCGAGGATCCTCGTCGTCGATGCCGAATGCGTCGAGGAAGGAGAGGACCTGCACCGCGAATGCCTCATTCAATTCGAACAGGCCGATGTCGTCGATCGTGAGACCTGCGCGCTTCAGGGCCTTCTCGGTCGAGGGAACCGGGCCGAGGCCCATCACCTCGGGCTCGACACCGGCGAACGCGAAGCCGACCATGCGCATCTTGGCGCTCAGCCCGAGTTCGCGCGCGGTATCGCCCCCGGCGAGGAGCGACATCGTCGCACCGTCGGTGAGCGGCGATGCAGTTCCGGCGGTCACTCTACCGTGCGGCCGGAACGGCGTCTTGAGCGAGGCGAGGCCCTCCATGGTGGTCTCGGGTCGTCGGCCCTCGTCCTCTGTGGCCAGGCCCCATCCGTTGGCGTTGCGAGTGGCGACGGGGATGAGGTCGGGCTGGAACTCGCCGCGTTCATAGGCAGCCTGCACTTTTTGCTGGCTGCGCATGCCGAAGCGGTCCGCACGCTCTCGCGTGAGCTCGGGGAAGCGATCGTGCAGTCGCTCAGCGGTCATGCCCATGTTGAGGGCGTCCGGGCTGACCATCTTCTCGGCCACGAAACGCGGGTTTGGATCCGCGCCGATACCGATCGGGTGACGACCCATGTGCTCGACGCCTCCGGCGATGGCGATGTCGTACTGACCGGCACCGATGGCGCCTCCCATCATGGCGGTCGTGGTCATCGCGCCCGCGCACATGCGGTCGAGTGCGTAGCCAGGAACTGTCAGGGGGAGTCCGGCCAGGATCGCCACCGAACGGCCGAGCGTGAGACCCTGGTCGCCCTGCTGCGTGGTCGCCGCGATACCCACGTCGTCGACGCGATCGAGGGGGAGCGCCGGGTTGCGCTCGATGAGGCCCTGCAGCGCTTTGACCGCAAGGTCGTCTGCGCGCGTTCCCCAATACATGCCCTTTTCACCGGCGCGTCCGAACGGGGTACGCACCCCGTCAACGAAGACGACTTCTCTCATTACGGCCACCATGCCTTTCGAGTGTGAGTGGTAGTGCTTCCATCCTAGGAAGGAACGCCTATCGGCAGCAGATGCAACGTGCAGGTTCACCTGAGAGGCGCGCGCACACAGCGCTGGTCTTTATACGAGTCCTACAAAAACCTGGGTAAGAATCGGTGCAGTAGCGACAGCCTGCCAGTCTCGGGCCCCCAGCTCCAGAAGACGCCCTGCGACGGCGGTGTCCGTGAGCTCTGCTGGCGGATCCCAGACCAGCCGTCGCAAAATGTCAGGAGTGAGCAGATTCTCGACCGGCATATGCTGCCGTTCCGCTTCCACCGCGATCGCCGCTTTCGCCGCTGCCAATCGCGCTGCCGCCTCCGGGAAGCGCTGCCCCCATCCGCGATGATGCGGGATCGAGTCGCGATCGCGAGTCCGCGGACGTGCGGCCGGCGGCGTCGCGGTCTTCCCCTTCAGGATCGCGTTCCACCAGCGGTCGAGTTCGCTGCGGCTGGCTCGACCCTTGAAATCCTTGTTCGCCGCGAGCTCGCCGCGCGAACGCGGATTCATTGAAGCCGCGACGATGAGCGAGGCGTCCGGGATCAGCCTGCTCGGCGCAACATCCTTCTCGCGGGCGAGGGAATCGCGCGCGTTCCAGAGCTCTCGAGCGAGTGCGAGTTCGCGAGGAGAACGCAGTCTGTTTCCCCCGGCGAGCTTGCGCCAGGGCTCCTCCGCGGGAGGCTTCGGCTCCCGCGTGCGAACCGCTTCGAACTCCTGAGCCGCGATGTCCACTTTTCCCTGGGCGTCGAGTTCTTCGGCGAGCGCATCCCGAAGGTCGGGCAGCAGTGCGACATCGAGCGCGGCGTACTCGAGCCAGTCGCCGGGCAGCGGGCGAGTCGACCAATCGGCGGCAGAATGAGCCTTGCTCAACCGTATGCCGAGCAGCTGTTCGACGACGCTTCCGAGGCCCACCCGCTCGAAACCGAGGAGACGCGAGCCGAGTTCGGTATCGAACAGTCGAGTGGGATGCAGGCCGAGCATGTCGAGACAGGGCAGATCCTGGCTTGCCGCGTGCAGAATCCATTCTTCTCCGGCCACTGCATCTCGCAGGACCGAGAAGTCATCGATGGTGGTCGGGTCGAAGAGATAGGTGCCTGATCCGCGCCGATACATCTGCACGAGATACGCCTCGGAACCGTAGCGAAACCCGGATGCGCGTTCCGCATCCACCCCGACGGGATCCGAGCCGTTCGCGAGCGAATCCGCCGCCCGTTTGAGCTCTTCGGTGCTGGTGACGAGTGACCAGTTGGCTTCGAGTTCTTGCTGTTCTACCACGTGCTATGCCCCGAGCCCGCCCCGGCGCGCCCGTCGAGAACCGAGCGAGGCCACGCCCTCATGATGGGGAAGCCCCGCAAGCAGACACAGCAGTTCGCTCCAGGCTTCGGCGTGAGCGCCAAACTGATCGTCCAGGGGAGTCCAGGAGGCTCTGATCTCGATCTGAGCCGCATCGCCCTGTTCCTCGAGCGTGCCGAATCCGGTGGACAGCGTCTTCGTCGCGGTCCCCGAGGCGAAATCGTATGAAGCGCCGCGAGATTCGAGCGCGTCGACCAGCCAGGACCAGGCCACATCGGCGATGAACGGATCGATCCCGATCTCCATCTCCAGCGGGGCCTGGGCGAAGCACACGATCCGGAAGTCTCCTCCCCAGTCCTCGTGGGAGGACGGATCGTGCATCAGGATGAGGCGCCCGGCGCCGTAGGGGGAGTCCGCGTCATCCGCTGGATGCGTGCTGCCCTGGATCACCCCCGCCGCGAGCGCAATCGACCGTGGCGCAATGCGTTCCGGCGCCGGGATCTCTCGAACCTGCAGTTCACTGCGAAAGACCGCTGCGCGCAGGCGAGCGACGGCGCTCTCGAACTGCGCCTCGTCGCTACTGATAGCTGCATTCACAATGGTGACACTAGAGTTTGAGGTAGCGGTTCGCGCGTTGCCACGCCGAGCAACGGGGGATTGCGGCCGGTGGGAAGCGAGGCAACGATGGGTTCTGCGCGAGGATCACGGTCAGCTGGTCGGTCGGGACTCTGGCTCGGTGCTGCGTTCGGTCTGCTGGCCGGCAGTGCGGTCGCACTGGGCTGGCAGTTCGCGCGTCGGGTGCTCACCCCGGCAGAGCGGCCCGAGGAACGGGTCGAGGTGCGCTCCATCGAGACCTGCGCAGATGCGCCGAGCGGGAAGCGGGTCTGGATCAGCGGCCCGGACGTCGGTCTCGAGGGAAGCTATTCCTTTATCTTCGACGTCACGGATCGGGTGACCCAGCACCTCGCGGGGCATGCGCGTCTCGGGCCGGTGACGGAGCGCCGAGGATCGGGCCGGAACACTCAGGTCGCTCGTGAGATTCTGAGCATCGAGCAAGGCGACCTGCGCGTCGGTGCCCGGGGGCGGATCACCGGTTGGTGGTATACCTCGCCTGAACAGCTCGGCTACGCCACCCGTCTCGTGTCCATTCCGATGCCGAACGGCGTCGGCTGGGGGTGGGTCATCTCACCCGAGCGTGCGGTGCCCGGTCGTTGGGCAGTGCATGTGCACGGACGGGGTGCGCTCCCGCATGAAACGCTGCGGGGAGTCGAATCGTTCGCAGAAGCCGGCATCACGAGCGTGGTGATCGCCTACCGCAACGACCCAGGTGCACCCGGTGGGATCGGGGGTCGATACGGTCTCGGTCTCTCCGAGCAGGAAGACGTCGATGCCGCAGTCGGCTGGACGCGCAGTCAGGGGGCGGAACGTGTAACCCTGGTCGGCTGGTCGATGGGCGGTACGGCCGCGGTGCTGGCTGCCGGGCTCGGACGCAACAGCGGACTCGTTGATTCGCTCGTCCTCGATTCTCCAGCGCTTGATTGGCCCGGTCTGCTCCGCCGTCAGGCGAGTCTCGCTCGAGTGCCAGCATTGGTCGCCGAGATCGGGGTGCTGCTGCTGCGCGTCGGCTGGGTACGAGGCGCGGTCTCAGGGCGGCGCGGCACGGATATCTCCGCGTTGACTCCCGAGCGGCTTGCCCCCCTCATCCGGGTGCCGACACTGATCCATGCCAGCGGAGGCGACACGTTCGTGCCGTGGGAGGGCTCGCTTCGGGTCGCCCGGTTACGGTCGTCCTGGGTGCGCCTGCACCCCTCGCGAGGCGAGCATGTGAAGCTCTGGAATGCCGATCCCATCGGCTGGAAGGCAGAGACTGCGCGGTTCTTGGGGCAGCTCG
>JBEBSS010000065.1:0-12200 GCA_040394175.1 Leucobacter soli
GCTGACCCTGCTGCCCCCGCTGACCCCGCCATCATCCGGCAGACAGCCAGTAGGTGCCACCTGGGCCGGGCCCGTGCGACACCTACTGGCTGTCTGCGACCCGGCGGCTCCTCCCAGGCCCGCCGCTGGGTAAGCTGGTGGAGTGACTGAGAGCAACAACGAGACCGGCAATCGTGCGGCCGAAGCCGGCGCACTCTGGGGTGGACGCTTCTCGAGCGGGCCGTCGCCCGAGCTGCAGCTGCTGAGCAAGTCGACGCAGTTCGACTGGGCGCTCGCCCAGTACGACATCCGCGGCTCGAAAGCGCACGCTGTCGCGCTTTCGGCCGCCGGCTATCTGTCGGCGGACGAACTCCGTTCGATGCATGACGCGCTCGACGAGCTCTCGGCCCGCGTTGCCGACGGCCGGGCGGTGCCCGCGGCCGACGATGAGGACGTGCACTCGGCGCTCGAACGGCTCCTGATCGATCTCACCGGAGTGCAGCTGGGCGGGAAGCTTCGCGCGGGACGCAGCCGCAACGATCAGATCGCCACGCTCGTCCGCCTCTATCTGCTCGATCATGCTGCGGTCATCGAGGCGCTTCTGCTCGACCTGGCGAGTGCGATCCTCGATCAATCGCTCGCGCATCCCGAGGCGATTCTGCCCGGACGGACCCATCTGCAGCACGCGCAGCCGGTGCTGCTCGCGCATCAGCTCGCTGCCCACGCTTGGCCGGTGGTCCGCGATCTCGAGCGCCTGCGCGATTGGAGGGCGCGCGCCGTTCGCTCGCCCTACGGCGGGGGAGCGTTGGCGGGCAGTTCGCTCGGCCTCGATCCTCGACTGGTTGCCGCTGAACTGGGTCTCGGGGATCCGCTCGAGAACTCGATCGATGGCACCGCGGCGCGTGACGTCGTCGCCGAGTTCGCGTACGTTACCGCGCAGATCGGCATCGATCTCTCGCGTTTCAGCGAGGAGATCATTCTCTGGAACACCAAGGAGTTCGGCTTCGTGCGCCTGCACGACGGCTATTCGACCGGTTCGTCGATCATGCCGCAGAAGAAGAACCCCGATATCGCCGAGCTCGCTCGTGGCAAGTCGGGGCGACTGATCGGCAATCTGACCGGACTGCTTGCGACGCTGAAGGGTCTGCCCCTCGCGTACAACCGCGACCTGCAGGAGGACAAGGAGCCGGTCTTCGACTCGGTGCAGCAGCTCGAAGTGCTGTTGCCGGCGTTCACCGGCATGGTGGCCACGATGCGCTTTGACACCGAGCGCATGGCGCAGCTCGCGCCGCAGGGATTCTCGCTCGCGACCGACGTGGCCGAGTGGCTCGTGAAGCAGGGCGTGATCTTCCGCGACGCGCATGAGATTTCGGGTGAGCTGGTTCGCTATTGCGAGGATCGCGGCATCGAACTGCACGAGCCGAGCGACGAGGAGCTGCGTGCCGTCTCGGAGCACTTGACGCCGGGGGTGCGCGAGGTGCTCACCATCGAGGGGTCGGTGAACTCCCGCGTCGGAGTGGGCGGTACGGCTCGCGTTCGGGTCGACGAGCAGCTCGCGCGTTTGGCTGAGCGCATCGGGGAGCTCGGCGCCTCGTAGTCTGCGTGGGTCCGCACGGATCGCCCCTGCGCGAGGGGTGGGAGCGTTCGACTCGTATGCTATCGTTTTTCGATAGATAGTTATTGCGAAACGATAGGTACTCCCATGCAGCCACGAGTGACCCTCGCGCTTCGAGCGCTCATCGCCCTCATTCTTCTGTTGCTGCTCGTCGCACAGATCGTCGCGGTTCCCTACGTGGCGGCGGGCTTCGCCGAGCGCTACCCGGAGTTCGCCCCGTTGCGGGTGCCGGCCACCATCGCTGCGATCCTGCTGATCCTGTGCGTCGAAGCGAACTTCGTCTGCGTGTGGCAACTGCTCTCTCTCGTGCGCCGGGACGCGATCTTCAGCCGGGCCGCGTTTCGGTGGGTCGACGGCATTCTGAGTGCGCTTCTCGTGGCGACGGCAATCGTTGCGATCGCATTCGCGATGCTGATCACGGCAGGTGCCACGACTCCGTCTCTCTCGCTGCTGCTCGTATTCGGCATTGTGATCGGCGGGGGGCTCTGCCTGCTCGTGCTCGTGCTGCGCGGCCTCCTTGAGAAAGCACTGCGCCTTGAAGAGGATCTTTCGGAGGTGGTCTGAGTGGCCATCGTGATCGACATCGACGTGCAGCTCGCGAAGCGGAAGATGAGCGTGACCGACTTCGCCGATGCGATCGGTATCACCCCTGCCAACGTCGCAGTCCTCAAGAATGGGCGCGCAAAGGCCGTGCGTTTCACCACCCTCGACGCGATCTGTCGAGTGCTCGAGTGCCAGCCCGGCGACATCCTGCGTTGGGTGCCCGAGGAGAGCGCGTCCGAATGAGGGGCGAGACGAGTCGGCACGCGGGCGCTGAGTCGTTCGAAGGTCTCGGATGGAGTGCCTGGCTGGCGGCGAGGATCGAGGATCCTGCGCTCTGTCCGATCTGCATGCGTCCCGCGCTCCTGGACGCGCGGTGCCAGCACTGCGCCGTCGACCTCCGCGGCGAGACGGGGGTGGGTATTTGGCGGGCATCTCAGGCAGCTGCCAGCGCCTTGAACCACAGGGAGCAGCTGATGCGGGCCGCGCTCGGCCGGACGGAGTCGCTGGACACACCCTTGCCCTCACCTGCGAGTGCCCGGGTTCCGCAGAAGCCCGATGCTGCGTCGCAGCGGCACAGCACATCCCCGAACCAGAGCATCCCTCGTGCAAATACCACGCTGCAGACGATGTTCGCACTCGCGGGTGCAGGTCTCGTCGCCGTGGCAGCGATCGTCTTCACCTTCTTCAACCCCGATCTCGACGACCGAGTGCTGCGAAGCGCAATCGTCGCCGCCGTCACACTGTGGTTTCTTGGAGCAGCATGGTGGCTTGCCGTACGCGGCAGCGCGTCTTCGGCTGAGGCTGTCGGCGGACTTGCGGCAGTGTTCGTCGCTATTGACGTGTGGGCGCTGGCGCAATCTGCGAGCGATGGGAGCGGTGCGTGGTTCTTGGCCGCGTCCGCGACGTTCATATGTGCGGCAGCCGCCCTGCTGCTCAGCGCACGAGTCGGACTGCGGAGCTGGTCCTTCGCCGCCATGCTCGGATTCGCTCTCGTCCCGGCGATGCTCGGGTATGCAGGAGGCGCGCAATTGCAGGGAGCGCTCGGTCAACTCGGGGTGGTGATCGTGATCGTCGTGCAGCGGGAATGGTTCCCGAAACTCGCCCGCCGCGGTCCGGCTGCCGCCGCGAGCAGGCTGCTGCTGCGACGCATTCCCGCGGTGGGACGTCCCGAGCACATCCTGTTCTCTGCGCTCCAGATACTGGCTGCGTTGAGCACGATACCCCGTTTGGGCGTGGGCCTGCTCCACGGAGAAGGGGCCGCGGTCGGCGCGCTCCTGCTCGGGTTCGCGGTGGCCGCGGGGTTCGCTGCTCGCCATGGTGCGCGGATCTTCTGGAGCCTCGTTGCAGGCGCCTCCGGCGCATCGGTGCTCCCGGCGCTCGCGTTCGATGCCTTCCTGCTCGACTCCTGGCATCTCACCCTTGTCACTGCGGGTGCAGCCGTGGGCGCGGTCATCGTGGTCGCGGTCGCTTCTCGCCTGAGGTCGGTGTCCATCCCGCAGTTCAGTTACGCGGCGATCACGGTCCCAGCCGTATTCTCATTGCCGACGATGCTGTTCCTTTCTGCAATGCTGGCGTCGTCGCCGCAGCCGAACGACCCGTTCTCCCCGGGCCTCGACATTCCCTGGACCTTCGTGACCAACGCGCTTATCCTTTCTGCCGGAGCCGCAATGTGCGTGCGTGTCGCGGGCAGCAGCGCGAAGACTCACGCGTCGATGCGGGCGTTGAGCGGACTCTGTTCGGTCATGGCGGTGGTCTTTGCGCTGCTCGCCGCATTCCTGGTCGCCCGACTGCTGCTCGATCTTGCGGGACTCGGGGGCGTCGCGCTCGAGAGCATCGTGACGTCGTGCGGACTGGCCCTCGGGGTGGCGGTGACGCTGACACACCGTGTTCCGGCACTCGTCTGGCGGACGGTGCTCGCCGTAGGTGCTGTTCCATTCGTCGCGAGTGTTGTCACGGTCTTCGCGGAACGCAGCGGGTGGACCGCTCTCGCCACCATCAGCATGTGCGGCCTCGCGCTCGCGCTGCTCATGACGAAGCGACCGGGGCTGGGCGCCTTCCTTCGCTCGGCGGCCGCCGCCCTCGTGATGCCGAGCCTTGCCGTTTCCCTCATCTGCCTGGGGGCTCAGGTGCTCGACGGCAGCGCCTCTCCAAGCGTGCTGCCGCTCATCGCCGCCGTCATTGCTGTCGCTCTCGCGGCATCGACTCGGTTCTTCGCACTGGTCCCGACTCATGCCCGTCCCGCTCGCGTCGCCTTCGAGGCGAGCGTGCTGCTCACTGCGGCGATCACCGTGTTGCTTTCGCTCACCAGGGATGCCGCCGGCGTCGGGACCGCGTGCATCGTTCTCCTGCTCCTGGGACTGGGCATGGCACTTCATGCCCACTTCGGTGCCCGCCGCTACGCCTGGTGGCTGGCCGGCGTCTCCCTCACCGGGGCGCTCTGGTGCGCGCTCGGGCTCGCGCAGGTGCCGGTGCCGGTGCTCGAGGCGTATTTGCTGCCGCCTGCACTCATGGCCTCGCTGCTGGGAGTATTGCTTTCGGCTCGCGGATCCCGTCAGACCGCCTTGTACTCGGTTGGGCTCGGTGTCGCGGTGGTTCCGACATTGGTCTTGCTCGCCGGAGGCACCGAGATCAGCATGGCGCGGGCGACCGGTCTGCTCGTTGCGAGCTGGTTGCTGCTGGCGGTCGCGAAGTTGCTGCTTCGCCACCCGCGCCTATCGAAACCCGGTGCGAACGACGACCGCGCCCCCGTATCGAATCCGGATCGCGCAGGCTCCCGGACGCCGATCGGCGCGCTCGGGGTGGTGACGCTCCTCGCGTCCATGACGTCGGGTCTCGCCGGCGCCGTCTCCGCGGCACGCCTCGGTGCGGAGGGTGCGCCGTTTGCGGGCTGTCTCGCGGTGAGCGCGGTCGGCGCCGGTGTGATGCTGCTTGCCGGAACCGGCCTCCGCGCAGCCGTCGCCCGTTTCGACGGAGTCCGATGGCTCGAGGCTCCTGCGGTGATCGCGCTCGCGGCCGGTTGTTGGTGGGCGATCGACCGCAACTGGGTGGACATACTGTCGATGTGGGGGCTCATGTCGGCATATCTGGTGGCGATGGTGATCGTGTCGCGCCGCCAGCTCAGCGGGCGCGGCCCCCTGTTCCCTGCCCTGTTGCTCTTCGCGATCGCGCTGGTGACCGCCATCGTGGCGTGGAGTCCCCGAGAGCTTCGTGTCGACGTCTTCTCTCTGCCGCTGGGCTTGATGCTGACGCTTGCTGGTGCGCTCGCCCTGCGGCATCAGCGGCGCCTCGCACGGCGGTCGGGCCTCGGCGCGGGACCGGGACGTGCTGTTCAGGGGAAGGCGTCCGATGGAACCTCGCTCGGAGGATGGCTTGCGATCTCTCGGTGGCCACTCGGGCAGCACGGCTCCTGGCCCCTGCTCGGCCCGGGGATCACGGTCACCGTGCTTGCGTCGATCGTGGCCACGTTCACCGACCCGCAGACCTGGCGGGCGATCCTCGTCATGGTGATCGCACTCATCGCGATGCTGCTGGGAGCCCGGCTGCGGCTCGCCGCGCCCTTCGTGCTCGGGCTCATCGTGCTGCCCATCGAGAACGTGTTCGTGTTCGCCGTGCAGATCGGTCGCGGGATCGACTCGATGCCCTGGTGGATCACGCTTGCGACTATCGGTGCCGTGTTGCTGAGCATCTCGGTGGTCTCCGAACGGCGCTCCGGCGGAGAGCAAGGGCTGATGGCGCGGATGCGCGATCTGAAGTGAGCCGGGCGGACCGCGAGGCCGACGCGCCAGCGGAGCGCAGGCAGCACGGGCGCCGGGGATCAGGCGATGGAGACCTGTCGCAGCAGCGGTTTCGTCGCGGCGAGCGCAACGAACACCAGCGCGAAGCCGAGCGCGATCGATGAGAGCACGACGGCGAGCGAGACGGGTGCGAGCAGCAGTGCGCCTCCGACGAGGGGGAAGAGCAGGATCGCCGCGAGCGTCGCCGAGCCGAGCGAAGCGAGCATGAGCGGCCGCACCGCGGCCTGCCTGCGTGCGCTGTCCTGGAGTTCGAGGGGTGCGCCCATCACGCTGAGCGAGCGCGAGATGTCGGCGCGATCGAGGATCTGGGCGGCCTGGTTCACCCCGATGGTGCAGGCCACCATCACGAAGGTGCCTACGACGACGATGATCACGCCGGTGCGGATGTCGGTGACCAGATGCGCCTCCGGCCCGATCTGCTCGCCGCTCCCCTCCATCGCTCCGAGCAGTGCGACGCCGGCGCCCGCGAAAACGGCGACGAAGCTCGAAACGGCGACGCCGGATACCTGCCGCCATGCGGCGCGCGGGGATTCGAGGATCGCCCTGGCTCCGAGCAGCCGAGCGGGTGCTTGGGCGCGGCGCGCCTGACGGCGTGCGGTCATGCCGAGCATCCATGTGCCGATGACGTCGATTGCGAAGAGCATGAGGGTGAGGGCGATGCCGAGTGCCGCGATGATCGCCGTGACGCCGCCAAACGCCGAGAGGTTTCCGGTGGCGAGGCTTGCGAGGATCAGGCCGATGACCGCGAGGAGCGCGGGAAGCCACGGGATGGCGGGTGCCTGCTGCTTCAGCGCGACGCCAAGAGGCGAAATGTGCACTCGTTTCAGACTGAATGCAGCGCTCAGCGTTGCGATGAGGGTCACTCCGATCGCCACCGCGATCGATGCCCACGCCGGAAGCATGACGGCGGTCATTCCGAGCGCGGAGCCTCTGAAGTGGATCAAGCCGATCAGGGGGCTTGCCACGAGCGAGAGGAGTGTTCCGAGCACGGCTCCGAGGAGGGCGACCGTCGCTGCTTCGATCACGGCCAACGCGGAGGTGTCGAATGACGTCGCTCCGAGCAGACGAAGGGTGGCGAGACGGTGGTCCCGTCGGCGTGCCGAGAGCTTGGCTGCTGCCGCACCCAATGAGATGAGCGGAATGCCCATCAGCACGAGGGCGATCACGGTGAAGGCCTGATAGAGACCCGCGAGCTCATCGCTGTAGCTCCAGAAGGTCTGCGCGCCACCGAGCACGATTGCGAGCAGGGCGGTCACGCAGGCGAACGCCACGCCGGGGAGCAGAACTGGACCGAGGCCCTGTCTGCTGGGGCGCGAGAGCAGACTGAATACGCGGAGGATCATCGGGCGGTTCCCTTCCCCACTGCGGCAGAGCCCTGGTGCTGAACCGGCGGCGCTGCGGGGCTTGACCAGCTGTCGCCGACGATGCGCCCGTCGCGGACTGAGATCACTCGCTGGCAGCGTGCGGCGACGGTTGCATCGTGCGTCACCATGACGAGCGTGCGACCCTGTGCGACGGTCGAGTCGAGCAGCGCGTCCATCACGTCGGAGGATGTCGTCGAGTCAAGGGCTCCGGTGGGTTCGTCGGCGAAGACGATGCGCGCCCCGGTCACCTGGGCGCGGGCGATCGCGACTCGCTGGGCCTGTCCGCCCGAGAGTTCGCCGATGCGTCGATCCTCGAGGCCGGCAAGGCCGAGGGTCGCGAGTGCATGTGCGGCGGGTGCGATCGATTCGCGCTTCGAACGACCCTGCAGCATGAGCGCGAGTGCGACGTTCTCGAGCGCGGTGAGCTCCGGCATGAGGAGGCCCTGTTGAAACACGAAGCCGAACTGGTCTCGACGGAGGCGACTGCGCTCCCGATCGTTGATCGCGCTGATCGGCGTGCCATCGAACGTGACCGAGCCCGAGTCCGGAAGCAGAATGCCCGCCAGCACGTGCAGCAGCGTGGTCTTTCCGGATCCCGATGCCCCCATGATCGCGGTGGAGCTTCCGGGGGCGATTTCGAGGGAGACACCGTCGAGGGCGCGGGTGGGTCCGTACTGCTTCGTGAGCAGGCTTGCCTGGAGAGTCGATGCGTTCATATCTTCGAGTCTGCGTGGCGCACGAGTGCCGGGCATCGACCGCCGGTACCGTCAGAGTCATACCATCGACTGATATCGGAGTCGGTCTCGGAACCGATGAGACGCGAGGATAGGCTGAGGAGGTGAGCATCGACTGGACCCGGGACGATCGCCCGCTCCGCGCGATCGGGATCTTTCAGGATGCGATGATCGAGCCTGCCTCATGGCCGATGACGATTCCCGCGGTGCGGGAGTTCGTGCGGGTCGCACAGTCTGATCCGCCTTTCGGGGGCTGGGAGTTTCCGCCCGGTGTGACCTTTCTGGTCGGAGAGAACGGGTCGGGCAAATCCACACTGGTCGAGGGGATCGCCGAGGCAGCCGGGCTGCCCGTGGAGGGCGGCACCGCGAACGGCGGAGCGCAGACGCGGCGGACGGAGTCGCCGCTGGGCGAATGGCTGAAGGTGCAGCGCGGGCCCGCCGCCGCAAAGGGCGGGTTCTTTCTGCGCGCAGAGACGATGCATGGCTACTACACCTGGCTGGAAGACCTGACGCCACAGGGCCCGATCCCCGGTCTGCACCGGCTCAGCCACGGTGAATCGTTCAATGCGCTCCTCGACGAGAAGCTCGACCACGAGCGGTACTTTACGGCGTTGGCGATCCTCGATGAACCTGAAGCAGCGCTCTCTTTCAACTCATCGTTGCGCTGGCTGGCGAGCCTCGACCGGATGCGTTCCCGAGGAACGCAGGTGATCTGCGCGACGCACTCTCCGATGCTCGCTTCGCTGCCGGGCGCGACGATTCTCGAACTCGGTGAGTGGGGGATCCGCGAGACCGCCTGGGAGGACTTGGAACTGGTGCAGCACCATCGCTCGTACCTGCAGGCACCGGAGCGCTATCTGCGTCATCTCTTCCGCGAGGAGTCGTGACCGGGTGGGCCGAGACTCGGACAACACGCGATACGATTGCTTGCGTGTCAGTAACTGATGAACGAGCCGAGATCATGTCGGCCCAGCGCAATGACGACAGCTTCGATGCCCTTTGGGACGAGCTGCAGTGGCGCGGGCTGGTGCACGTATCGACCGACCCCGAGGCGCTCAGCGAGATGCTCGAGGGTGCCCCGTTCACGTATTACTGCGGCTTCGATCCGACCGCGCCCAGCCTGCACCTCGGAAACCTGGTGCAGCTGCTGCTGCTGCGCCGATTGCAGCTGAAGGGACACAAGCCGCTCGGGCTCGTCGGCGGCTCTACCGGACTGATCGGTGATCCTCGTCCGACTGCGGAACGCACCCTGAACAGCCGCGACACGGTTGCGGAGTGGGTGACGCGCCTGCAAGCGCAGGTATCGCGCTTCCTCTCGAACGAGGGCGAGAACGCGGTGCGACTGGTCAACAATCTCGACTGGACGGCTCCGCTCAGTGCGATCGATTTCCTTCGCGAGGTGGGCAAGCACTTCCGTGTCGGCACGATGCTGAAGAAGGACGCCGTTGCGGCGAGGTTGAACTCGGAGGAGGGCATCAGCTACACGGAGTTCAGCTACCAGATCCTGCAGGGATACGACTTCCTTGAGCTGTTCCGCCAGTACGACTGCAAGCTGCAGTCGGGTGGGAGCGACCAATGGGGCAATCTGACGAGTGGTACCGATCTCATCCGCAAGGTCGAGGGCAAGTCGGCGCATGCGATCGGCACCCCGCTCATCACGAACTCCGACGGAACCAAGTTCGGCAAGAGCGAGGGCAATGCGATCTGGCTGGATGCCGCGATGTGCTCACCGTACCGCTTCTACCAGTTCTGGCTGAATCAGGCCGACGCCGACGTGATCGACCGCCTGAAGGTGTTCACCTTCCTGACTCGTTCTGAGATCGAGGAGTACGAGCGCTTGGTGGCAGAGGAACCTTTCCGTCGAGCCGCGCAAAAGCGTCTCGCGGTAGAGGTGACGACGCTCGTGCACGGTGCTGCCGCAGTCGATGCGGCGATCCTCGCCTCCGAAGCGCTGTTCGGGCAGGGCGACCTGTCCGCGCTCGATGAGGCGACTCTGGAGGCTGCGCTCGATGAGCTGCCCCACGCGGTTGGCGGTCTCGGGTCTCCCGTTGCGCAGCTCCTGGTCGACACGGGGCTCGTGCCCAGCCTCACGGAGGCACGCCGCGCCATCAAGCAGGGCGGGGTCTACGTGAACAATCTGCAGGTTGCGGCGGAAGACGCCGTGGTCGGCTCCGACCAGTTGCTGCACGGGCGTTTCGCCGTGCTGAGACGCGGCAAGAAGACGCTCGCCGGAGTCCTCGCCTAGCGAGGTCCCGGTTCGGGTGGCGCGAGGAGGCTCAGCATGAGGATCGCACTGCTCCAGGCCGAGGCGCGCCCGCTCGATCCGGAACACAATCTGCGGGCGATCCGCGATGCCGCGTATACGGCGTTGCGCGGCGGTGCGGAACTACTGCTCACCCCGGAACTCTTCGTGACCGGGTATGCGCCGCGCGAACTTGCCGGTTGGCTGAGCCAGGATCGCGTCAGCGGCTTTCCCGCAGCGCTCTCGGTGATCGCGAGCGAGACGGGGATCGCCGTCGCCGCAAGCATGCCGACCGCTCGACCCGATGGAACCTTTGCTATCGCCGCGGGGCTCTGGGATGCGAGCGGCTCGGAAGTGTTGCGCTACGAGAAAGTGCACTTGTGGGGAGAAGCGGAGCGACTGGCGTTCGCTCCGTCGCGTGCCGTCCCGCAGGTCGCGCAGTGGAACGGACGGAGGGTCGCGTTGCAGATCTGCTATGACATCGAGTTCCCGGAGCCGACTCGTTTGCTTGCCGAGCGCGGCGCCGAGCTGGTGCTCGTGCCGACGGCGATAGATGAGGAGAGTGCCTACGTCGCCGATGTGCTCGTGCGAGCCCGCGCAGCGGAGAACGATCTCGTGGTGGCATATGCGGATCACGCTCGCGCTTCGGACGCGGGCGATCGTCCGGGCGATTCGTTCGCTGGTCTGAGTATCGTCGCGGGTGTGGGCGGCGTGGTCTACGCGCAGGCCGGTTCGGGTCCGGAGTTGTTGTTCGCCGATGTCCCCGTGTCAGAACCTCAGCCTTCGGGCGACTACCTGCGCGCCCGACGCCCTGAGGTCTACGAGAGTTGGCGGTCGGCGGCGAGCTGACTCGGTCGTCCTGCGCGTCACCCATGGAATCGAGGCGGGAGTAGCGTGAGATCATGAGCGATGATTCGATCCGCACCCACCGTGTCATCGATCCGAGTGTGCTCTATGTCGGCACGCCGGTCTTCCTGGTGAGCACGGTCAACCCGGATGGGACGCCGAATCTCGCTCCCGCATCGAGCCACTTCGCGCTTGGCCGCACCATCGTCCTCGGGCTGGAGGAGGGTGGTCAGTCTCTCGAGAATGTTCGCCGGGTGCCCGAGTTGACCGTGAATTTTCTGTCCTCGTCGCAGTGGGAGCATGTCGAGCGACTTGCCGGCGTGACCGGACGCTCTCCGGTTCCGGCGGAGAAACTTTCGACGCATGCGTTCGAGCCGCGAAAGTTCGAGCGGGCGGGACTCACCCCGGTGGCGTCCGAGTTGGTCGCTGCGCCCCGTGTGGCTGAGGCGCCGATTCAACTCGAGGCGCGTGTCGAGCGGGTGACGAAGGCGTGCGACGGAGAGTTCGGTTTGGTCGAGGCGAGCGTTGTGCGAGTTCACGCGGCTCTCGAGGTCTCGATTGCGGGATCGAATCACCTGGATCCGGAGGCTTGGCATCCGCTGATCTACGCGTACCGGCATTTCTATGATCGGGGTGCGGAGGTCGGCTGGACCAGGAGGAGTCCCGTGGCGTGGAGACCCGCGGCGATCGAGCGATGGGAGCTTTCAGGTGGCACGTGGAGGCTGGGGGCATTCGACGGGGAGCGCGCGGTCGTGGAGCTTCTTCGCTGTGACGGGGGAGAGGTGGCGGAGATTCTGACGCTTCGAGAGGCGCGGGATCTTCGGTGGGCCGCCGTGCAGCGTGCGTCGGAGTAGTGCAGGCAGGGATTTGCTCAAGAGAGGAGATGGTTGAGAAATCAATGATTCTCGGGAGCGACACGCGAGGGAACCGGCTCAAGTTGCGCGGAAGGGGCCGGCCCGGGTAATGTAATTCCTTGTCAGCGCAACGGAGCCGGAAGCGAAAGCGGCCGGCTCGATGAAATGCGCGGCCAGCACATCGGGAGGTGTGCTAAGCTAGACAGGTTGCCTAGATCGCCTTCGGGTG
>JBEBSS010000066.1:0-11960 GCA_040394175.1 Leucobacter soli
AGCACGTCGTAGAAGTAGCCTCTGGCGGTTGCGTCCAAGCCGAGGTAGGGCTCGTCGAAGAACGTGACGGGTGCGCGCGATGCGAGGCCGAGGACGATGCCGAGGGAGGAGATTTGCCCTCGGGAGAACTTCTTGACGATCGTCTTCTCTGGGATGCGGAACAGCGAGACGAGCTCGTCGGCGAGCGCCTGATCCCAGTTGGGGTAGAAGATCCTCGCCGCTCGGAGGGCATGTCTCAGCTTGTAGTCGTCGGGATAGCGCTGATTGTCGCGGATGAAGCAGAGCTGCTCGAGCACGCGGGCATGTTCGAAGGGCTGTTCTCCCAGGACTCGCACCTCGCCCGAGGTGGGCCGGTCCTGTGCGGTGGCGAGTGACATGAAGGTGGTCTTGCCCGCGCCGTTGCGGCCGAGCAGCCCGGTGATGGTGTTCGCGCGGATCTGGACGTCCACGTCGTCGAGCGCGCGGGTGTCGCCGTGCGTGCGAGTGAGTCCACGGGTGTCGATTGCAATGTTCACGGGTTACTCCCTGGGTGTGCTCGGGTCGGTTGCGGTGTCTGGCTCGGCTGCGCTTCGGGCTGCCGCCTCGGTCTCGATGAGCCGCAGCAGCTCTCGGTCGTCGAACCCGAGCGCCTGCGCTTCCGCGAGCAGCGGTTCGACGAAGCCGTGCACGAACTCCCGTCGGCGCTGGTTCGCGATGTCGACTTTGGCGCCGTCTGCGACGAACATTCCGATGCCGCGCCGTTTGACGAGGATGCCCCGATCGACGAGGACTCCGAGCGCTTTGCCCGCGGTTGCCGGGTTGATGCGCAGGTGGGCCGAGAGTTCGTTGGTGGAGGGCACTTGCTCGCTCTCGGAGTACCGCCCTCGGAGGATGTCATCGGCGATGCGCTCCGCCAGCTGCAGAAAGATGGGCCTCGTGTCGTCGAACACGCTTCACCTCGCTTCCGTGTGCACTCGCGGTGCGCTTCTCGGTCTTGCCCGATCATAGCGACCTCTCTGGTTCATTACTTCACTAATGAACCTACGCACCGGGCACCCGGTTGTCAAGCACGTCCGCCGATTCCCGCAGGCGCAGCTGGGATCCGATCCCTCCGCAGTGGCCCCTGGGATTACAGTGGAGCACATGGCAGTCATCATCCCGTTCGGCGGAAAGTCTCCCCAAATCGATCCCACGGCATGGATCGCGCCGAACGCAACGCTCATCGGGGACGTGCACATCGGACCTGGCGCAAGCGTCTGGTTCGGAGTCGTCCTGCGCGCCGACATGGATCGCATCGATCTCGGGGCGGGCAGCAACCTGCAGGACAATGTGGTCGTGCACACGGACACCGGGATCCCGACCGCGATCGGCGAGAACGTCGGCGTCGGCCACCTCGCACTGCTGCACGGCACCCACATCGGGGCCGGTTCCCTCATCGGAATGGGGGCGAAGCTGCTGAATCACTCTCGAATCGGCGCCGGCGGCTTCGTCGCAGCAGGCGCGCTGGTGCTCGAGGGTCAGGAGATCGAGGCGGGCCACCTCGCGGCAGGAGTTCCCGCCAAGGATCGCGGCGTCATGAACGCGGAGTTGGCCGAGCGGGTGAGAACGAACGCGTTCGTCTATCAGGAACTCGCCAAGGAGTACCGCGCCGCCGGGGTCTGAACCACCCAGTAAGCTGGCCGCGTGAACGACATCGCAGCAGCCTCCTCCGCCGTCAGCACCGATCTCTCCTCGCATCCACGCGGGTTCGCCTCGGACAACTACGCCGGCGTGCATCCCGAAGTGCTGGAGGCGATTGTCTCGGCCAATATCGGCCACGCACCCGCCTACGGCACCGATGCGTGGACCGCCCGCTTCGCAGACATCGCTCGAACCCACTTCGGGGCGAGCGCCGAGGCCTTCCCGGTGTTCAACGGCACCGGCGCGAACGTGCTCTCGCTCCAGGCAGCACTGCCTCGCTGGGGCGCAGTCATCTGCGCCAGGAGCGCGCACATCAATGTCGACGAGGGCGGGGCCCCCGAGAAGGTCGCCGGACTCAAGCTGCTCGCAGTGCCGACGAGCGACGGAAAGCTCACCCCCGAGCTCATCGATCTCGAAGCCTGGGGCTGGGGCGACGAGCACCGAGCGCAGCCGCTCGCCGTCTCGATCTCGCAGAGTACCGAGTTCGGCACCGCCTACACCCCGGACGAGATCCGAGCACTTGCCGAGCACGCGCACGCGCACGGCATGGTGCTCCACATGGACGGTTCGCGCCTCGGCAATGCCGCCGCACATCTCGGCACCGACCTGGCGGCCATCACGGCGGAGGCGGGGGTAGACGTGCTCAGCCTCGGCGGCACCAAGAACGGCCTGCTCGGGGCCGAGGCGGTCCTCGCACTGAATCCGCAGGCCGTGCCGGGTCTGCTCTACCTCCGCAAACTCAATATGCAGCTCGGCTCGAAAATGCGCTTCGTCTCGGCCCAGCTCTCCGCGCTCTACGAGAACGACCTCTGGTTGCGTTCAGCGCAGCACGCGAATTCCATGGCGGCACGACTGCGCAGCGGTCTCGAAGGCCTCGTCGCGGAAGGCCGAGGGGAGGGCATCACCCTTCCCTTCGCCACGCAGTCGAACGTCGTCTTCGCGACGCTGCCCGACCGCACGAAGGCGCGCGCCCACCGCGCCTTCCACTTCTACGACTGGCCGGGCGACCCCACGCTGGTGCGGCTCATGTGCGCCTTCGACACCACAGCGGCCGACGTCGACGCGCTCCTCGCCGCGATCGCCGGCGAATAGCCGCTCAACCGGCAGTCACGAAGTGCGTGCTGATGGTTGTGTAGAAGTCGAACGCACGCGCTCCCTGCTCGCGGGGACCGTAGCTCGAATCTCCGACACCGCCGAACGGCGCGTGCAACTCGGAGACCGCAGGAGACGCATTGACCGACACGAGGCCGGCGGCAATGGCTGACTGAAAGCGCTCGCTGGCGGCGAGTGATGCCGTGACGATTCCCGCGGAGAGGCCGTACGGCACATCATTGGCGATCTGGATGGCCTCGTCCAGGTCGCCCGCCTCGATCACGCACGCAACCGGCCCGAAGACCTCCTCCTGGTTCAGGCGCATCTCGCTCCGGCCCCCGGCGAAGAGCGTCGGCTCGAGAAAGTGGCCGCGGGTCTCGCGTTCGAGCTGAGATCCGCCTGCGACGAGTTCGGCTCCCTCGAGGAGTCCGATCTCGATCGCCTCGAGATCGGTGGCGAGCTGTGCCCGGTTCGCTACCGGACCCATCGTTGTCGCCGGATCGAGTGCGTGGCCGACTCTGATGGCGCGCAGAGCCTCCGCAAGCCGCTCGACGAACTCATCGTGCACCTTGCGATCGACGATGAGGCGACTGCTCGCCGTGCACCGCTGCCCGGTCGAGCCGTAACAGGCGTCGATGGCCACGCGCACGGCGAGATCGAGGTCTGCATCTGCTGCGACGATCAGCGGATTCTTGCCGCCCATCTCGGCTTGCACGCGCTTCGATCCCGTGGCGTGCGCGGTAGCGAGCAAGTGCCTGCCGACTCGCGTGGATCCGGTGAAGCTGACCGCCTTCACCTCGGGATGCGTCGCGAATCGTTCGCCCACGATGCTGCCCCGACCCGTCACGAGGTTGAACACCCCTGCGGGCACCCCCGCCTGTTCGAGGATCTGGGTGAGCGACCAGGCTGAGGCCGGCACGGCCTCCGCCGGCTTGAACACGACCGTGTTTCCTGCGGCGAGCGCAGGAGCGATCTTCCAGCTGGGCACCGCGAGGGGGAAGTTCCACGGCGAGATCACGCCCACCACTCCGAGGGGCTTTCTGCGCGTGTGGATCGACGTGTCGGGGCGTCGGGAGTGCAGCACTTCGCCCTGCTGCGTGAAGAGGTGGTTCGCGTAGTAGCTGAACGTCTGTGCGGCTCGACCGACCTCGCCCTTGCCCTCTGCGAGGGTTTTGCCCTCCTCGCGCGCGAGCTGCGCCCCGAGCTCGTCCCGTCGGGCCAGCAAGCCGGCGGCGGCGGCCTCGAGCACGTTGGCGCGATCTGCGGCGGTGGTGCTCGCCCATGTCGCAGCGGCAGCGGCGGCAGCGGCAATTGCCTCGTCGGTCTGCGCATGCGAAGCGAGCGCGTACTCCCCCAGCGGAGAGTCGAGGTCGCTGGGGTTCTCGTTGAGCGTCGATTCGGCTCCTGCGACCCACCTTCCGTCGATGTACAGGGGATGCTGCGCCATCACTTCGTCGCTCCTGCCGAGTCTTCTGTAGCGATGCGCAGCTCGTCCAAGGTGAATCGGGCGACGTCGACGGCCATCCGTTCGAGTGCCTCTGCGGTCATGGCCGCCATATGCGGCGTGGCCATGAGATGAGGGGCCCGGAAGAGCGGGGAGTCGAGGTGCGGAGGCTCGGTCGAGTACACGTCGACCGCGGCCCCGGCGAGGCGCCCCTCGCTCAGGGCCGACGCGAGCGCGTCTTCGTCGACGAGTCCGCCTCTCGCCGCGTTGACGAGCACCGCGTCTGCCCGCAGCAGGTCGAGTTCGCGAGCGGAGAGGAGCGGACCGCGGGCGGGATCGCCCGGGACGTGCAGGCTGACGGCGTCGACCTCTGGAAGCAGTGCTTCGATCGTTGCCACGGGAGCGATGCCGAGCTCGCGCAGAGCGGCAGGATCCGCAAAAGGATCCACGGCCGACACCTTCATGCCGAGAGCGATCGCACGTCGGGCGACCGCCTGCCCGATCGCGCCAGCCCCGACGAGCCCGAGATGCGCGCCCGCTATTTCGCGTCCGCTCAGACCCAGCCGATCCACTTGGCCGGGAAGCGATCCCCCCGCGCGGTCGAAAGTGCCCGTTCGAAGCGCCGCCTCCACCGCACCGAAGCGCTTGAACAGGTGCATTATCGCTGCGATCGTGTATTCGGCGACCGATTCGGTGTTCGAACGCGGGGTGTTGACGATTCGAATCCCACGCGCTTGGACCAGCGTCTGGTCGATGTTGTCGATACCCGCACCGTGTCGCCCGATGACTCGGAGATTCGGCGCGTGATCGAGGATGTTCGCTCCGATCTGGGTGCTGCGCACGATGATCGCATCTGCGTCTGCGAGCGCCTCGGCCAGCGAGGGATCGTTCGCTCCCGTCAGCCGGCGCAGCTCGCACGAGGCCTCGAGCAGTTCGATTCCCGCGGGATGGATGGATTCGAGCAGGGTGATCTTGTACATGTTCGCTTTCGGTCTAGAGCACGCTGGGCAGGAACGTCGTCACGGCCGGCACATAACTCACCAGGAGCAGGACGATGAGCAGCGCGAGGAAGAAGGGCATGAACGCGCGCGTGATCTCACCGATTCTGGCGCCGGTGATCGCACTCACCGTGAACAGGGTGCTGCCGACCGGTGGGGTGATCGAGCCGATTGTGACGTTGAGCACGACCATGACGCCGAACTGCACCGGATCCACTCCGAGTCCCAGTGCGAGCGGGGCGAGCATCGGGGTCATGATGATCATGAGGCTCATCGCATCGATCACCGCCCCGAGCAGGAGCAGGATCACGTTGACGAGCAGGAGGAAGAGAATCGGGTTGTCGCCGACGGTGCCAAGCAGGTCGCTGAGCTGCTGCGGTACGCGCTCGTACGCGACGACGATGCTGAAGACCGCTGCCGCCGCAATGATGAGCATGAGCATCGCGCTCGTGAGGGCAGCATCCTTGAGCACCCTCGGAATGTCCCGCCAGGTCATCTGCTTGTAGATGAAGATCGAGACGAGCAGCGCGTAGATGACGGCGACGGCGCTGAGCTCGGTGGGAGTGAAGACCCCGATGCGCAAGCCGACGAGCAGGAGCACCGGCATCAGCAGTGCCGAGAAGGAGGCTCGGAAGCCTCGGAGGATCTCGCCGAGACCTGCGCGGCGATCCCGCGCGCGGGGATGGTTGAAGCGCTGCGCGAGAATGCGCACCGTCACGCTGAGCACCACCGCGATGAGCAGTGCCGGGAAGATGCCGCCCATGAAGAGGGCGCTCACGGACACATCGGCGAGCACCCCGTAGAGGATGAGGCCGATCGAGGGCGGAAGGATCGGGGAGATCGAGCTCGATGCGGCGGTCAGCGCGGATGCGTAGGCGTTGCTGTAGCCCTCTTTGCGCATGATGGGAACGAGCACTTTGGAATCGATGGCGGCGTCGGCCTGCGCCGATCCGCTCATGCCGCCGATCATCAGACTGTTGAGCACGTTCACCTGGGCGAGTCCGCCCTTGAAGTGCCCCACCAGCGTGCCCGCGAAGCTCATGAGCCGTTCGGCGAGTCCGCCGCCGGCCATGATGCTCCCCGCGAGCACGAAGAGCGGAACCGCGATGAGCGGAAAGGACTCGAGTCCGCTGGTCAGTCGTTGCACGACGAGCGACATCGCCTTGCCCTCGACGAATACGTAGAGGAGCGAGACGCTCAGCAGCGAGAGATAGACGGGCACTCGAAGCGAGAGAAGGATCAGAAGCACTGCGAAGAGTGTGATGAGCAGCATCGATCAGCCCTGCTTTCCGGTGAGTTCTTCGCCGACGACCTTCACGAACCGGGTGTCGAAGTCGTCCAGCTCGACTTCCTCGAGGGGAATGTTCACGCGTTCGTAGCCGGGGTCGCGGAAACCGCGAATCGCTCGAATCGCGTGAACGGCGGAGTGGAGGAGCATGAGCAGAATGCCGACGAGCACGGCCACGGTGATGTACTTCTTCGAAATCCCGAGACCGGGCACGATGAGGAAGCGCGCCTTCTCCAGGTAGATGACCGTCGCTACGAGGATCGTGCCGAGCACGAGCAGGGTGACGAGTTCGACGAAGAGGTCGATGATGGACCGACCGCGATGACCGAGCCTGCCGGAGAGAAAGTCGAGGCAGATGTGAGCGCCGCGACGGCTCACGGCGGCGGAGCCGAGGTAGACCATCCACACCATGCAGATCATGGACAGCGGTCCGGCCCAGGCGAGGGGATGGTTGAACACATAGCGCATCACCACGTCAGCGGTGATGGCGACCGCCATGGCGCCCATGAGCAGCGCGGGAAGCCATTCCTCCACGACGGTGAGGAGGGTATGGAGCCAGCGCGGCGCCGGCCCGGTGAGTTCTTTCTGCACGAATGCTCCTTTGCACTCGATGCCGCGAGTTGATGCGACACCGATACCTCAGGAAGTCATTCTAGTAACAAATACTCACTAACAATGCCAATCTAGTCAAAAATAATCACTCTTGCGCGACGGAGAACGCGCGACGCGACCCTACAGCGCGCCCCAGCCGAAGCGATGCGTACGGATCGAGTAGTACGGGAAGGTCTCGATGCGGAGCACGCCGGGCACATTCCGCACCTCGCGATTGATGACCTCGAACAATGCCGCCTGATCCTCCGCGATCACCTCGGCGAGAAGATCGTACTGGCCCGCGGCGATCACGACGTAGACGACGTTCTGCAGCTCGTTCAACGCGTCGGCAATCTGCTCCACGTCGCCCTGCGCCACGATGCCGACCATCGCCATGCTCCGGTACCCGAGGCGCAGCGGATCGGTGACGCCGACGATCTGAATGATGCCCCGCTCCTCGAGACGCATCACCCGGCGGCGCGCACCGCCCGCCGTGAGCCCCACGAGCTCGCCGAGCTCCGCATACCCGCAGCGCCCGTCGCGCTGCAGAGCCGAGAGCAGTTTGCGGTCGATGTCATCGATCTCGTGGTGGTCGGTGTACTTGTCAATCACGCTACGCAGCCTTGCTGTGACTAAAAATCACTAAATCGTCCATTTTTGTGATGTACAGTGATTTGCGAACCGTATTTTTGCATCTCACGAGACATCGAAGGGGTTGTAATGACCGAGAGTAGCAGCAGGAATTGGCTTCTCGCGCGCCCTGCCGTCGACGAGGACCAAGCCCGCGACATCGCAGCACGCGCTTTCGCGATCAGCGGCGAACCGCGGGAAGTCGGCAGCCAGCAGGATCGGAACTTCGTCATCCGCGACGGGCACCGCGGCATTCTCCTCAAATTCGACAACGCGAGCACGAGCGATGCGGAACGAGACCTCCAGACCCTCGTCAGCGAACGCCTGCGAGCCGCCAACGTTCCTACTCCGAGGATCCTGGATCCGGCGGACTGCCTCCTGCCGCGCATCGACGTCCCCGGCCAGCACGATGCCCCCGAGACTATCACCGCTCGCGCGTTCGAATGGATCGACGGCGCCCCGCTCTCCGATGATGCCGAACTGTCGGGCACGGTCGCGGAGCAGCTCGGCCGCCTCGCCGGACGTTCGGTCAGTGGGCTGTCCGGACTGACGCACCCCGCGAGCGAGCGAGCGATTCAATGGGAGCTCGGCCGAGCCGCGGAGGTCGTGGAACAACTCCTCGGGAGCCTGCCCGAGGAACGCCGGGATCCCTGTCGCGACGCCGCGCGCCGCGCCGAGACCGCCGTCCGCCGCGTTGCAGCGCAGCTCCCCCGCCAGGTGATTCACGGAGACCTCACCTCCGACAACGTCCTCCGCGACGCCACCGGCGAGCTTTGGGTGGTCGACCTCGGCGACGCCACGATGTCCTGGCGAGTCGCCGAACTCGCGATTGCAGCCGCCGACGTGCTCGGACGGACCGAGGATCTCAGCATGGTCGCTCGTGTCGTGCGCGGGTACGCGCAGGAAACACCGCTCACCGATCCCGAGCTCGTCGCGCTGTGGCCGCTGATCGTGCTCCGGGGCGCGGTACTCGCGGTCAGCGGGTGGAGTCAGCTCGAGATCGATCCGGGAAACGCGTACGCACGCGCCCGGATCGAGCACGAATGGCAGGTGTTCGAAGCAGGTCTCGGCATCGACCCCGCCACCGCCCAGGCGCATCTCCGAATCGCCGCGGGGCTTCCGCACCGCGAGGGGCTCGAGTACGCCCCGATCCTCGAGGGCGCAATCGCCGAGCTGGACCTCGGAGTCGAAAGCCCGCTCCTGGATCGAGGCGCCTGGCTCGAACCCGATATCGAGACACGCCTCGTCCGAGCGCTCCTGGACACGGAGCCGACCGATCGCCCGAGGGTGGCAGCGATCGCTCCCTTCGGTCAAGCGCGCCTCAGCCGCACCTCCGGGGACGTGAGCGCCCCCGGCGCCTCCCGTGCGCGCTGCGTCGAGCTGTGGGCCGCGGCCGGTACGGAGCTGCACGCCCCGTTCGCCGGCACGCTCCGGCACGACGGCGACGCGATCGAACTCTCCGACCGGGGCGTGATCCTGCGCTTCGCCGGCGCAGCTCCGAGCGTCGCCGCCGCGGAGGTCCGGACAGGAGAGGTCTTTGCAACGACCGGCGACACCTCTGTGCGGATCACACGTCGCGTCGCCGGGTCACGTCCGGACGCGAACTTCGTGCACTTCGACGGCGAATACGAGTCGTCCGGCGCCCTCGACCCATCGCTGCTCCTCGGAGTGATCGCCGTGCCTGACCCGGAAATCGCACTGCGCGATGAGCGAGTCAGGCGCGAAGCCGCCATGGGCGGCGCGAGCGAGCGCTACTATGCGGAGCCGCCTCGCATCGAACGCGGCTGGGGCGCCCTGCTGATCGAGACCCGCGGTCGCGCTTATCTCGACATGGTCAACAACGTGACCGCGATCGGACACTCGCATCCGCGGCTCGCGGACGATGTCGCCAGGCAACTGAATCTGCTGAACACGAACTCGCGCTTCCTCTACGGACTCTACGCCGACTTCACCAACCGTCTTCTGGAGCACT
This sequence comes from Leucobacter soli, assembly GCA_040394175.1. GTDB lineage: Bacteria > Actinomycetota > Actinomycetes > Actinomycetales > Microbacteriaceae > Leucobacter > Leucobacter soli_A. The sequence goes on from JBEBSS010000066.1 coordinate 9,675, forward strand.
CGCCGGATCCCGCACTCGACGTCGTGATCCCGGTGAGTTCCGGTTCCGAAGCCAACGACCTGGCCATTCACCTGGCTCAGGTCGCGACAGGGCGCACGACCATCGTCGCCGCGCGGGAGGGCTATCACGGGTGGACGATGGCCTCGGACGCCGTCAGCACGTCGGCTTTCGACAACCCCAACGCGCTCGGCACTCGCCCGGACTGGGTCGATATCGTGAGCGCACCGAACGCCTACCGCGGCAGGTATCGGGGCGCTGAGGCTGCGTCCGGCTACGTGTCGGAGCTGCGGGAGCACCTTGTCGCGCTCCAGGCATCGGGGCGCGCCGCTGCGGCATTCATCTGCGAACCGGTGCTCGGAAACGCGGGTGGGGTCGTTCCACCGAGCGGCTACCTCGCCGGCGCCTATGCAGAGATTCGCGCAGCGGGCGGGCTCGCGATCGCCGATGAGGTGCAGGTCGGCTACGGTCGCCTCGGACGGGCGTTCTGGGGGTCCCAGCTCGACGGTGCGATCCCGGACATCATCACCGTGGCGAAGGCCGCGGGCAATGCGTTTCCACTCGGCGCGGTGATCACCAAGCGATCGATCCTCGATGCGCTTCGCGAGGACGGCATGTTCTTCTCGTCCGCCGGTGGCGCCCCGGCGAGCATGGCCGCAGGCCTCGCGGTGCTCGACGTGATTCGCGACGAGGGCCTGCAACGCAACGCGCTGATGGTCGGCGAGCATCTCATCGAGCGGCTGAGCGTCCTCTCGAAGCGTCACGAGCTCATCGGTGCCGTCCATGGAGCCGGCCTGTACCTCGGGATCGAACTCGTGCTCGACCGCACGGATCTCACCCCTGCCGTGCGCGAGACGCGTGAGGTATGCGAGCGGTTGCTGGGGCACGGCATCATCATGCAGGCCACCTCCGAGCGGCAGAACGTGCTCAAGGTCAAGCCTCCGATGACGCTCACCATCGAACAGGCGGACGCCTTCGTCGCGGCGCTCGACACCGTCCTGAATGATATTCAGATAGCAAACGTTGCCATTTAGTGATCTTTTGTTATTCATAAATGAGCTAGCATGATGATGCGCTATTCAATCGCGATATTCGATGACGAAAATGAAGTTGAGTGCGCGCCAACTCTGTGAATACAGACCGAGGAGTCAAAGATGATGAAGAACAGAATGATTGCCGCCGGCGTAGCGGTCCTACTCGGACTCGCAGTCACCGGATGCAGTGCGGGTGACACGGGCGAGTCCGGCGGAGCAGAGGGAGACGTCACGACGATCTCGATCTCGCACGTCGAGTCGGCATCGAGCATCACGCACACCACGCTCGAAGCGGTGGCGGAACGCGTCGCAGAACGGTCGAACGGCACGCTGCAGCTGGAGATCTTCCCCGACGGCCAGCTCGGCACCAGCGCCGACACCCTCCAGCAGTCGGCCTCGGGCGAGCCCCTGATCGGCTACACCGATGCAGCGGAGCTCTCCGCACTCGCCCCGGGCAGCAACCTCGACGTGCTGGCCGGCCCCTTCCTCTTCGAGACCACCGAGCAGGCGCAGACCTTCCACGACTCGGAGGTCTTCCAGGAGATGGCGGACACCCTTGCAGACGAGGGAGGCATCCGCATCCTCGCGCTGAACTACTTCCTCGGCACCCGCAACATTCTCGGCAAGAACGCCTACCCGGAGCCCTCGGACCTCGCAGGCGTCAAGCTGCGCGTTCCCCCGATCGATTCCTTCACGCGCACCACCGAATTGCTCGGGGCAGTACCGACCACGGTCGACTACACCGAGGTCTACAGCGCGCTTCAGCAGGGCGTCGTCGACGCTGCCGAGAACGACATCAACTCGATGCTCGACCAGCAGTGGGGCGAAGCAGCGAACCAGCTGACCATGACCCATCACTTCCAGCTGTTCCTCGGCTTCGCCATGGGGACCGCGGCCTTCGATGCGCTCACCGCCGAACAGCAGGAGATCCTGCTCGAGGAGTTCGCACGCGGCGGCGAGGAGTCGACCGCCGAGAACGCCTCCATCGAGAGCGACACGCTCGCGGCGCTCGAGGCTTCCGGCGTCACCGTCACCGAAGCGAATCTCAAGGCCTACCGCGACCAGACGAAGAGCTACTACGACGGGTACCCCGCGGGTCTCCTCGACAGCATTCGCGACGCAGCAGGCATGTAATCGCAGTGGTTTGGGGGGGGGGGGGGGGCCCCCCCCCCCCCGACCCCCCGGGGGGGGGGGGGCACAACGAGAGGAATCGCAACACCACTAAGGTGACGCGCCCGGGGAAGGAGGCCGGGGG
>JBEBSS010000067.1:0-11828 GCA_040394175.1 Leucobacter soli
CGGGACGAAGTCACGCGCAGACCAGAAATGGTCTGCGCCCCGAGTGACTTCGTCCTACTAGGCTGGCATCATGAGTGAAGTCAGTATCGACGAGGAAGTCGTGCTCTGGACGGTAGACGGACGACGAGCCTCTGCGGAGGAGGCACTGCTCGCACTGAAGGAACCGCGCCCGCTGCTCGTGCTGATGCACGGATTCGGTTCGTTCGAGGGCGACCTCATCGGACTGGCGCCGCATCTTCCAGCAGGATTCGTCTGCGCCTCCCCGCGCGCACCCCTCCTCGCCCCTCCGCCGATCGTCAACGGATTCGCCTGGTGGCCCCTCCCGCTCGGCCCCGAAGGCCTCCCCCTGCGGCAACCCGAACCGGAACGGTTCGAGGGAAGCGGACCCCATATCGCCGCGGTCGCCATGCTCCGCTGGCTCGACGCCCTCGACTCACGCGTACGTGCGGGAGGCGACGAAGGCCTCGGCCGCATCGCACTGATGGGGTTCTCGCAGGGTGGATGCATGGTCACCTCGCTCCTGCGCCTGAGCCCCGAGCGTTTCGACTGCGGAGTGAACTGCTCCGGCTTCGTCGCGCCAGGAGCCTTCGAAGGAGACACGACACTCGCAGCACTCCGTCCTCCGATGTTCTGGGGCCGCGACGAGGCGGATCCCATCATCGACTCGCAGCGGATCGCCCTCACCAGCACCTGGGCACCAGCGCATACCGAGCTCGAAGCGAAGCTCTACCCGGGAATCCTGCACGGCATCGGAGCAGCTGAGCTGAACGACATCACCGCGTTTCTCGAGCGGCACGTGCCCGGGATTCGGAGCCAACCGCGATGACGGATCCTCGCCCCCGCCCGCACAACAAGACGCAGTACGTCTACGACTACGTCATGGAGGGCATCGTCGATGGCACGTTCCCCGGCGGTGCATCGCTCAGCATCTCCGCGATCGCCGAAGAGACGGGAGTCAGCCTGATCCCGACCCGAGAAGCACTGCGGCGCCTCGAAAGCGAAGGACTCGTCGAGTTCCTGTTTCATCGCGGAGTGCGGGTCTCGGAGCTGACGATCGAGAAGTACCGCGAGATCATGCAGGCAGAAGCGGTGCTCGAAGGGCTCGCCGTGGGGCTCGCCGCACCGCTGCTCACCAAGGAGGACTTGCAGCGTGCTCGCGAGGTGAACGCGCGCATGAACGACGCCATCGCGGCGGGAGACTTCCACGGATACAACCGCGGGAGCCTGGAGTTCCACGGGATCCTCCGAGCGCCCTGCCCCAACACGCACCTGCGCGAGATGCTCGATCGAGGCCAGCAACGGGTCGCCGCAGTGCGCGCCTCGGTCGTCGGATACCGCGGCAGCATCGCGGCACGGCTGAGCGACGAACACGAGCACATGCTGAACCGCATCGCTTCCGGCGCACCCGCCGAGGAGGTCGAGCGCCTCATGCGCTCGCACCGCGAAGGCACGATCTCCGCGGACAGCGAAGGATTTCGACGGACAACGGAGGAACGACGATGACACGGATCGCACTGGTACAGCTCGCGAGCCCCTACGACGAGACTCAAGCTCAACGGATCTCACGGGTCGAGGGACTGCTGCGCACCCGCAGAGACGAGGGGATCGAGCTGTTCGTGCTACCCGAGCTCTGGAGCGCGGGCTACCTCGCGTTCACGCACTACGAGCAACTCTCAGAACCGATCGACGGCCCGACCGTGCAGATGTGCCAGCGAGTCGCCCGCGAGCTGGACGCGTGGATCCATGTCGGCAGCTTCATCGAGCGCGACGATGAAGGTGCGCTGCACAACACGACGGTGCTCCTGAACCCCGCTGGCGAGATCGCCCAGGTCTACCGCAAGATCCACGTCTTCGGGTATGAGTCTCGCGAGGCGCAGCTCCTCACCCCGGGAACGACTCTCGACGTCGTCGACACCCCCCTCGGACGAACGGCGTCGACGACCTGCTACGACTTGCGTTTCCCGGGCCTCTGGCTCGAGGTCGGCGCACGCGGCGCGCACGCGGCCATCGTACCGGCCGCCTGGCCCGCCGCCCGCCGCGGGCACTTCAGGTTGTTCACGGAGGCTCGCGCCGTGGAGCACCAGCTCTGGGTGATCGCTGTCAATGCGTGCGGCGTGCAGGGCAAGGTCGAACTCGGCGGTGCCAGCCGGGTCGTCGATCCGTGGGGGCGCGTCGTCCACGAGTGCTCCGAAACGGAGGAGGAGATCGCGGTACTCGACATCGACCCCGCCCTCGTCGCCGAAGTGCGTGCCGAGTTTCCTGTGCTCGGCGATCGGCTCGCCTCCGATGCGTACCCGGCGCTCGGCGGAAACGACTCGACGAGCTGAGCTGATCAGAGGCCGATGAACGTCAACCAGATCAGGACTACGTTGAGCGCAACGATGAGCACAGTCGTGGCCGTGGCCGCGAACTTCATCAGCGCTCCGTTGACGTGCTCGCCCATGATCGAGCGCTGGCTGGTGAGCCAGAGCAGCGGAATCAGCGCGAAGGGAATGCCGAACGAGAGCACGACCTGGCTGAGCACCAGGGCCTGAGTGGGGTCGAATCCGAGTCCCAGCACCGCCAGCGCGGGGATCAAGGTCACTACGCGCCGAATGACGAGCGGAAGCCGGAGTTTCAGGAGGCCGCCCATGATGTCGGCTCCGGCGTAGGCTCCCACCGAGGTCGAGGCGAGTCCCGACGCGAGCAGCCCGATGCCGAAGATGATGCCGATGGCAGGGCCGAGGTGCAGACTGATCGCCGCAGCGGCCCCCTCGATCGTGTCGGTGCCCTCGACTCCTGAGAGCGACGATGCGGCGAGCAGCAGCATCGCGATGTTCACTCCACCTGCGAGCACCAGCGCGAGGAGCACGTCCCACCGAGTCGCCTTCAGCAGTCGCCGTAGACGCTCGGGAGTATTCGAGGCACCGTGCCGATCTCGTGCGAGCGAGGAGTGCAGGTAGATCGCATGAGGCATCACGGTCGCACCGAGCATGCTCGCCGCCAGAAGCACCGTCTCCGCTCCTTCGAATCGCGGCACCAGTCCTGAGGCCACCCCGTTCCAGTCGAGCGGACTCACGAAGAGTCCGGCGACGAAACCCACGGTGATGATCGCGAGCAGCGCCACGATGACCTGCTCGAATACGCGCTGACCGCGCCGTTGCACGGCCAGGAGCAGCATGGAGATGGTACCGACGATCGCACCGCCCAGCACCAGCGGGAGGTCGAAGAGGATCGCGAGCGCGATTGCCCCGCCGATGACTTCGGCGATATCGGTCGCTACGGCGACGAGTTCCGCTTGCAGCCAATAGAGCACACGGGAGACTCGGGGCATGCGATCGCCGAGCATTTCAGCGAGGCTGCGCCCCGTGACGAGACCGAGCTTCGCCGAAAGGTACTGCACGATCACCGCCATCGCGTTCGCGACGACGAGCACCCAGACGAGCAGGTAGCCGTACTTCGCCCCCGCGGAGAGGTTCGCTGCGACGTTGCCTGGGTCGACATAGGCGATCGCGGCGACGAACGCCGGGCCGAGGAGCCGGAACAGGCCCCGCTCGGGTGCGGTGCGGAGGCGTCTGGTGCGGTTCCCGAACACCCGCGACCCCCTGACTGCACCGCCGTCGTCGGCGGTGCAGTCAGGCTAGCACAATTACGTCATGCAGCTCGCTTCAACTACGGCCATACGTAGTTTGGGTGGCAGCGGGTCTCAGCGGCGAGGGTGCAGCCTCAAGCCTCCCGCCGACACCTCCACATCGATCTCGCGCTTCGCCATGCTCTGATCGGTCCTGAGCGAGTTCTCAAACTCACCGGCGGCGACCTCGGAAGTCACCGCGTAGACCTCATCAGGCAACCACAAGTCGGCGCTGCCCGCGCTCACTTCGATGTCGACCCGCTTCGGCGCCGCCCCGGTGAACTCGCCGCGCAACTGCCCCGCAGAGACGGAGATCTCAGCGGTTCGCACATCTGCGAGAGTGAACACAGCCTCACCGGCGGACACATCGGCGTCGAGGGCGGTTGCGCTGCCATCGATCCAGACCTTTCCAGCGCCGACGCTCAGGTCGAGTGCGCCGAATGCGCCGTCCACCTGCAGACTCCCCGCCCCGAGTTCGAGATCCGCGTCGAGCGGGCGTGCCCCATCGCAGGCGCTCCGAGGCAGCGAGAGCGACACCTCCTGGAGCCGGTTGTTCCTCGGCCCGATCATCGAGAAACCGCCGAACCAGCGATCGACGGGCTCGACCCGAAGCGAGTTGCCGTGCCGTTTCATGCTCCACTCGCGCGAACCGTTGCTCGTCGAAAGCGTGAACTCGTCCGAGTCTCCGCCGTCGCCGTCGCAGGTCAAGACGAATCGAGCCGCCGAGGCATCCACATCGATCTCCGAGATGCCTTCGGCCGTCTCGGTGAGCAGCTGGGGTTTCGCAGCCGAGTCGTAGTTCGCGGTGAAGACGCCCGCGACCGCTGCGCTGCTCGCCGCACCGAGCAGCAGTACTCCGCCAAGCACTCCGGTCGTAATGGCCACCCAGCTCGAGCGCCGCGGAGAGGTGGTGTTCGTCTCACTCATCAGTTCATTCCCGTCGTTGTTCATGATCCCGTGTTCTCAATGTGCGCGAGTGCCGCGAGCACCCGGCGGTTGCCGAACTCGTCCGCTTCGAGACCGAGCTTCTGGAAGATCGCGGTGATGTGCTTCTCAATGCTCGCCTCGGAGAGGAACAGCACCCCCGCGATGGCCTGATTCGACTTGCCCTCGGCGAGCAGGGCGAGCACCTGTCGTTCCCGATCGGTCAGCTGGGCCATTTTCGAGTGCTTGTTCTGACGACTCAACAACTGCGCGACCACCTCCGGATCGAGCACCGTCGCACCCTGCGAGATCCTCGCCACCGAATCGAGAAACTCAGACACATCGGCAACGCGGTCCTTGAGCAGGTATCCGAGCGCCCCACCCTGCGCCGCGATCAGCTCGCTGGCATACCGCTCCTCGACATACTGAGAGAGCACCAGCAGCGGCAGCGCGGGCGACGCCGCACGAATTCGCAACGCGGCCCGGATCCCCTCATCGGTGAAGGTCGGAGGCAACCGCACGTCGAGGATGCAGAGGTCCAGCGATTCGGCGGCGATACGTGCATCCAGCTCTTCGGTATCGGAAAGCGCCGCGACGACTTCGTGACCGGCGTCCTCGAGCAGGCGCACGATCCCCTCGCGCAGCAGGACGGAGTCTTCGCAAATCAGAATGCGCATGGGACGCTCACCTCCAGCGCCGTCGGTCCGCCCTGCGGACTGTCGATCCGGAACTGTCCTCGCGCTGCGAGTACGCGGTTCGAGATCCCGTCCAAACCGCCCCCCGGCTGCACCGTGGCGCCCCCGATTCCATTGTCTTCCACCCGAGCCCAGAGCACCGCCTTCGGAGTGCTCGCATCGCGCAGTCGAACCGTGACCCGGCACTCGGCCGCGCGGGAGTGCTTCGCCGCATTCGTCAGCGCCTCGGCGATCGAGAAATAGACCGCGGCCTCAGCCTCGCGGAACGCTCCCCCGCTCTCGCGAAGACTCGTCGCCCCGTCCATGCGGACATCAAGCAGTACCGGAATATGGCTGCGCCCGGCGAGCGCGGAAAGCGCCGCGTCCAGACCACGATCATCGAGCACCGATGCGTGAATCCCTCGCGCCAGCTGGCGCAGCTCGGTGATCGCGGCCTTCGTCGAGGTGTGCGCCTCCGAGATCAGCTCCTTCGCGGTCGCCGGATCCTCGTCGATCTTCTGCTGGGCGAGCCCGAGCGTCATGCCGATCGACACCAGGCGGGGTTGCACACCGTCGTGCAGATCGCGTTCGATTCTCGTGCGCTCCAGGTCGGCCGCGCGCACCGCCCCCTCGCGTTGGGCACTCTTGGTGCGTACCTCGGCGGCAAGCGCAGCGCGACTCGTGGGCCCCAGCAGCGCCCTCGCGATGACGGCGTGCAGTGCGGCAAGTCCGATGATCGCGGCGAGCGCGAGCACCGCCGCCAGCAGCGACCAGAGCGGCGAGGCGAATGCGCTCAGCACGCTGGTGGGGTCGAGGATCTCGAGTTCCGGCCCGAACAGCGCCCACGGTCCGGTCGCGACCGAGTCGCCTCCGGTCAGCAGCCCCAGGCTCCAAGCTGCGGTAGCGATCAGACGCATCACGATGAGTCCGAGCAGCGAGCCGATCCCGAAGCTCACGAGCGCCGCCCACATGCGTCCATCGATGCTCTGCCGTCCGATCGAGCGCAACCAGCCGGCGAAGCCCGGGGCCCCCCTCGGACGCATGCGCAGAGACGCAATCTCGAAGCCGTACACCCCGCGTACCCGCTCGATTTCGAACCAGCCGACCCCGTAGAGGGCGTAGACGAGCCCCACAAGCATCACGAGGCCGATACCGAACACGACGAGCAGGCCGAGCCCCGCGGTCAGCAGGGTGATGAGGAAGGCGAACACGATCGTCCCGAGGAATCCGAGCGCCGCCAGGTGCGCTGCGGTGAGCAGCACCCGTCCGAACCCGATCCGCGAGCGACGGGCGTCGCCCGACCGCGGAGCGTCCGCGGTGCCGCTCTTGCCGCTCGGGCCGCTCGGGCCGCTCGGGCCGCTCGGGCCGCCGCCGAGGTCACCGCCTGGGGTGCTCGGCGCCTCCGGCGGACCCGGGGAGGGGGCCATGGGCTCAGGGAGCTGAGTGTGCGTTGTCATGGTTCCACCGTAGGTCCGCCACAGTCGCGGATCCACCGAGACAGCCCGAGAGCCGCATTCGGGTTATCCCGAAAAGCGCTTCCATCCGCACCTTCTGCGCACTGCCGCGTCCGTTGCGCTTCACCCGCCACCTCCGCCGCGGACTCCCCGGAGTCCCTCAGGCCGCTGGGTTACACTCGCTGCACTGTGTCTTCTTCAGCGTCATCACCAGACTCCGGCACTGGCCGGTGGTTTCGTGCGCGACGAGTCGGCGCGGCGATCGCCGCTGCGGGATTCTTCGGGGCGATCGCCGCTGCTCCGCTCTCGATGTCGACCGCGTTCGCGCTCACGCCTGCGGATGGTGCCGATTTCGCCTCCTCCACGCAGCGGCTCGCTTCCGTCTCCGGCGTCGAGCCCGCGATCGACCTCAGCGTCTCCGAGGCCGAGGATCTCACCGCAGGCGGTGCACCGGTCGAAGCGCTCTACACGCTCGAAGAGTTCATGTTCCGCGGCGCGATCAGCTGGGGCGGCTACAAGTTCACCTACTACAGCCAACAGGTGCTTCCTGGCGAGGGACTCGCAGTCCCGGGCCGTCACGTGAACGTCGCGGGGTACGTCGCCGACGCGGACGGATACCTCGTGCTCGCAGGATCGGCTCCGAAGGGCACCGTGTACGAGACCCCCTTCGGCTATCAGGGAAAGATCTACGACCGCGGCACGGTGGGCACGCACCTCGACGTCTACATCAGATAAGCCCGCTCCCGCGCAGTATTGAACGGGACACCTGCGCGATTCGACGATTCGAGAAAGAACCCGCTAGAGTAGTCGTTGCGCTCCGACTCTGTCTGAGCGCATCGGGATGTGGCGCAGCTTGGTAGCGCACGTCGTTCGGGACGACGGGGTCGCAGGTTCAAATCCTGTCATCCCGACCACATGCAGAGAGACTCACCTTCGCGGTGGGTCTCTTTGCGTATACGCTCGCAACCCGCCACCGACTCGGGTCGGAGCAGGCGCCGCTGCTGGCGCAGTGCGTTTCGGCATGCGGCACGCGTCCGTCAGAGATGCGGGCGCGAGAGGAGTGTTCACCCCGGCGACACCTGCCGGGAACCCTCCCGTTGCTCACCGCTGGTCTTCTGGTACCGAATACTCCCCGAACCAGAAGGAACTGTGGTGTTTCGACGTTCACTGATCAGAATCATCGCCGGAGCGCTCGGCGTCGCCGCACTCGCTACCTCCGGGGCCACCGTCGCGTTGGCAGCGCCGACCGAGCCGAATCTCAAACTCAACGAGATCGAAACCGATGGCTCCCCCGACTGGGCAGAGCTGATCAACCTGGAGTCGTCTCCGCTCGATATTTCGGGCTTCGTGCTCGCGGGCCGGGGCAACGACTTCCGCGTCAGCATTCCGCCCGGCACCGTGGTGCAGCCCGGCGAGGTGTACGTCGCCGAAGCGGCCGAGCTCAAACTGAAGAAGAATGATCGGCTCAGCGTCTACGCCGCCGACGGCACGACGCTGCTCGATTCCCACGAATGGGGCGACTTCCATCTGAGCACCTGGGGGCGGCTGCCGAATGGCATTGGCGGCTTCACACCGCTTTCGACGAAGAGCAAGGGCGTCGCGAATCCCGCTCCGTCCGAGGGCGGTGGCGTCGATCCGGATGACACCTCCTGGAAGGCGATCAAGTTGAACGAGGTGACCTCGGCAAACGTGGCCCCGTATCAGGATGCGTACGAGCTGTTCAACAGCGGCGACACCGAAGTCGATGTCGCGGCCTGGCTGCAGTCGGACAGCGGCAGCACGCCCAGGGCCCTGAATGCTCCGAACGGCACGGTCGTGCCCGCGGGCGGGTACCTCGTGCTCCTCTCCAATCAGGGCCTCAGCTCGGACGGGGACGCGGTGAAGTTGTACCTCTCGGACGGCACCACGCTCGTGGACCAGGTCTCCTGGGGAACGACGGATGCGCAGCCCGGCTCATGGTCCGCGTGCGGAGACGGCTCGGGCGCCTGGCTCCATACCGAGCGCGAGAGTTGGGGGGAGTCGAACGCGGAGGCCTGCAGCGGACGCATCATCGACACGAGCGGGAGTGTTCCGTGCCAGACCGAACCGGCTTCGGATCTCGGAGCGCCGCTCACGGGTGGAGAGAGCTGGCCCGGCAGCCAGAAATGGAACGTTTCGGACACGCAGTGCCAGTTCAACTCGACGGTGTCGGGGCAGGACGTCTCGGGTCTCGATATCGACCCGGACGCTCCCCAGGTCATGTGGGCCGTCAAAAACAAGAGCCATCTCTACAAGCTGATCAAGAGCGGCAGCCTCTGGGTCAAGGACACGCGCGAGGATTGGGCGGAGGGCAAGCGACTCGTCTTCCCCAGCGGCACTGGCGAGCCGGATTCGGAGGGCATCACGGTGGGCCCGGACGGTGCGCTCTATGTCACCACCGAACGCGACAACCTCGAGAAGAACGTCGCTCTCGACAGTGTGCTCCGCTACGATCCCGCTGAGAGCGGCACGACCCTGCATCCGACCGCACAGTGGGTCCTCACCGGCGACTTCGCGGGAGTGATCGATCCCGGAAAGAAGGACGACGCCAATCTCGGCTTCGAAGGCATCACCTGGGTGCCGGACGCATTCCTGGTGGCGAACGGTTTCGTCGACGAGCATACGGGTCGCGTCTACGATCCCACCGACTACGACGGGCACGGGTCGGGCCTCTTCTTCCTGGCGCTCGAAAAGAATGGTCACTTGTACGCCTACGCGCTCAACGCCGATGGAACGCACACTCGCGTCGCGGAGATCGATTCCGGCATGCCGAGGATCGCCGAGACCCAGTGGGACGGCGACAATGAGCGCATCTGGACGGTGGCGGACGACAGTGTCGGCGGATCCTCGACCCTGATGACGCTGACCGGTGGCAAGTTCGTCGTCGATCGGGTCTACGACCGTCCCGCTGAGCTGGCGAATCTGAACCTCGAGGGTTTCGCCCTCGCCCCCGATTCGACCTGCGTCGGAGGAGCCAAAGAGGCCATCCGCTCCGATGACGGCAACAATGGCGGGCATTCGCTGTGGTCCGGCGCGATCGACTGCGACCTTGCGCTGAGCGAAGGCACGCCGATTCGCGCTTCCGTCTCCGCGACGCCCGCAACCGTGCCGGCTGGAGGACGGACGACCATCGTCGCGACGGGGCTCGCCGCCCAGACCGAGTACACGGTGGTCATGCATTCGAAACCGGTCGGGCTGGGCAGCGCTCGGAGCGATCTCGATGGCAGGCTGACGCTCGCCGAGGTGACGATTCCGGCAAATACAGCGCAGGGGATGCATACGATCACGGTGGCAACAGTCGCGGACCCGGACACCGTGCTCGCGAGCTTCGCCGTCACGATCACCGCGAATCCGCACACGGGAAGCGGCGGGAGCCAGCTGAAGCCGGACACGCTCGCACGCACGGGCTCCGACCCTCTCCTCGGCTTCATCGTCTTCACCTGCGCGCTCTTCGCAGCGAGTGCGAGCCTCACGGTGCTGAGCCGCCGACGGCCCTCACGCCGGTAGTCCGACCGCTCAGGTCTCCGCTTCCCTGTTCCCCGGCGGAGAAGGTCGCGGAGACCCGTCTGCGTTCGAGAACGAAGCGCGCGCAAAAAGACAGTTGCTGTAAATTTCATGCGCGATCCTCGAATCGCCTACCGATATTCCGCTCACGGAGATGTCACGGCTAGTCTTGAGTGGTACCGTGCGCTTTGAACCAGGGAATTTTTCGAAGATCTTGCACGCGACGCAAATGGGGGAGGGAATACGTGTCAGCTCGATCAGTTTCGCCCAGGAGGCGATCCCGTGTGTGGATCGCACTCTTTGCAACCGCTTCGCTCGCGGGCGTGATGACCGCTCCACTCTCGACCGGCACCGTCGCTCACGCGGTCGTCGATGCGAGCCTCCCGACCTGGCAAGACGTGCAAAACGCGAAGCAGAATCAGGCGGCCACGGCGACGAAGATCACCGAGATCGAAGCACTGCTCGTTCAAGTTGCCCAGGAAGTCGAGCAGACCAAGCGCGAATCCGAGGCGGCGATCAACGCGTACGCGGTCGCTGAGCAAGATCTCCTGAAAGCGAACGATCGCCTGGACGAGCTCAACGTCAAGCTCGCCGAGAGCACACAAGAGGCAGACACCGCTGCGCAGGAAGCCGCCTCCCTCGTCGGACTCATGTACCGCTCCGGCGGCATCGACCGCAGCACCGAGATGTTCCTCGAAAGCGATGCGTCCACCTCGGACGAACTGCTCGAACGCCTCGCCTCGATGTCGAAGGCGACCGAGCGCAACTCGAAGATCGCCGAAGACGCGACCCGGGCGAAGAACGACGCCCAGTCGCTCGGCGATCAGGCCGACGTCGTCTCGCAAGAGCGCGAACGGCTGCGCCAGGAAGCGGAAACCCGCAAGGAAACCGCTGCCACGCTCGCGGCAGCAGCAGCGGAGAAGCAGGTGCAGCAGGAGTCGCAGAAAGCCACGCTCGACGCACAGCTCGCCGCGCTCAAGGACACCACCGCGCAAACCGTCGCGGGCTACGAGGAGCGCCTGAATCAGGAGGAAGCCGAGCGCATCCGCCTCGAGGAGGAGCGCAAGAACTCCGGGGGCGGCGGCGGTGGCGGTGGCGGCACCCCCGGCGGAACCTGGTCAGGCTGGGGCCTGCCGATCACCTCGTACTGGGTCTCGGAAGAGTTCGGGGGCGGCAGAGGTCACGGCGGCACCGACTTCGCCGCACCCATGTGGACACCGATCTATGCTGCGGCCTCCGGGGTCGTCACGGCGTGCTACGAGTTCAGCAACTACGGCAACACGATCGACATCACGCATCCCGACGGGTCCATGACCCGCTACGCCCACCAGCCCTACGGTGGTCTCGCGGTTTCCTGCGGCGAATGGGTGAGTCAGGGCCAGCGCATCGGCGCCGTCGGCAGCACGGGCTGGTCGACCGGCCCCCACCTGCACTTCGAGACGTGGCCCAGTTCGAGTTACCGCGTCAACCCTCGCGGCTTCATGGCGGACCGCGGAGTCTGGTTCTAAGCAGACCGCAGAACGGAGGGGTGGGGGGCCGCGGGGGGGGGCCCACCCGGCGTTGCTGGGGACACCGCGCCAACGCGCCCCCCGCCCGGAAGGACGCCCCCCGCGCGGCGCCGCGATCCGCGCGCAAAAGGTCCCC
>JBEBSS010000068.1:0-11715 GCA_040394175.1 Leucobacter soli
CTGTCACGGAGATGATCGCCGTCTCACCGGGAGAGCGTGGCCCGCGCTCGTAGGACGGCACCGGCGCCCGACGGGCGAGCCGACTGAGCACGAAGCGATTGCCTCCATCGCGTCCAGTGCCCGAGCGACCCCGGGGGTGACCTCGCTCGTCGGCACCGGCGGGCTCGTCTCGGAGTAGGTGAACGCGAGAGTCCAGCTGCTGGGAGCTCAGCGGCCGAGAGCGCCCCGTTCGATGGGAGCATTCGCCTGCGGGGTCGGGAGTCGAGGCACGATCGGGGTGTGCCGCCCCGGAGGGGGCCGTCGAGATACCGGAGGATCCGGAATGCCGCGTATGTTACGAATGCGACATTTATGAGATTGTGGTAAAACATACATATGCCTCCTTCGATTCCGAGCGAGGATCCCGGTGCCCGGAAAGGAACGCGCGGCGTGAGCGAAGAGGCTTCCGACCAGGTGACGGAGCGCATTGGGCTCAGAGCCCGATCCCTCACCGCGAGCGAGGCGCGGGTCGCCAGTTTCATCGCGGCGCACCCCGAACAGGCCCTCCTGCTGAGCGCGGCGCAACTCGCCGAGAACACCTCCACGAGTGACACCACGGTGGTGCGCGCCGCGCGCTCGCTCGGCTACTCCGGCTGGCCGGATATGCGGCGCGCGCTGGGCGCGCAGCTCACACTTCGCACGCATCCGGCAACCAGACTCGCGACCCGGCTCAAGGTGACCGCGACCGAGTCCACCGTCGGCCTCATCGACACCGTGTTCGAGGAGGCCAGGGACCGCCTCGCTCTCTCCCGCGACGATATCGACCCGGCAGAGTTCGAACGCGCCACAGACGCGCTTCTCGACGCGCGCACGGTGCACGTCTTCGGCGTGGGCGTTTCCGCCGCCTGCGCGACCTACCTCTCTCGGAAGCTCACCCGTCAGGGTATACACGCCCAGGAAATCACCGGCATGGGCTTCACTCTTGCGGACGGTCTGCTCCATCTCGGCGAAGGCGACGCTCTCGTGCTGTTCGCTCCCGGCCGCACGTTCCGAGAGCTCGATGTCGCCTTCTCAGAAGCCGCGCGAGCCGGAACGCAGACGATCCTCATCACCGGGCGGCATCGGCACGAATACGACCAGCGCGCAGACACGGTGATCCGCGTGGCAGGCTCCGCCGGCGGGCTGACCGGCGAAACGCTGAGCGCGCTGGTCGCCGCCGATGCCCTCCTGCTGGCCCTCGCTCAGCGCCGGCCCGCGGGGGCGCGCCTCTCCTCGAAGCGGCTCAACCGCCTGCGACGCG
Source organism: Leucobacter soli (assembly GCA_040394175.1). Lineage (GTDB taxonomy): Bacteria > Actinomycetota > Actinomycetes > Actinomycetales > Microbacteriaceae > Leucobacter > Leucobacter soli_A. Next base: position 1,280 of record JBEBSS010000068.1, read on the forward strand.
AGTTGCGACGCGCGCAGTCCCCCCAGGCGTCCTCGCCGGACGCGCAGCAGAGTTAACCGATTGGACCCACCATGACCACCTCACCCCGCACCGCCTCGGTCGTCGCAGACCCCCGCGCGATCGAGGCTCGGCTCGGGCTCTCGCCCGACACGCTCGACGCGAGATACACCCCCGCACTGCACTCGCTCAGCGATGCGCAAGGGCGAGAAGCCGCAGTACTGCTCGAGACCGGTCGGCCGGGAACCCTCGCGCGCAAGTTTTCACGGGTGAGCGGTGCGGGTGCAGCGGTTCGAGATCTCGTCGAGGCCCGAATCCTCGCCTGCTTCGATGCGGGTGGGGCGAGCGCGAAATGGGAGGACCCAGGCTCGCAGCACACAGAAGTCGCCCGAGAGTTGGGCTTCGCACCGCTCGCGGCTCCCGCAGAGTCCGGTCCCGGCACTTCCGCTCCCGATGCGGCCTGGGTGCGCTATGCCGAGCCCTGGCCGCACGCAGGAACTCCCTACTACCGGCAGACGACGGACTTCTCCTGCGGCCCAGTCTCACTGCTCATGGCGGAAGCGCACTGGCTCGGAGCAGGCTCCATGACGCGGGATCGGGAGCGTCAGATCTGGCGACGCGCCACCCGCTTCACCGGATGCGGCGCCTGGGCGCTGGCGTTGCAGGTCGATCACGACGAATTCGCGCTGGAAGCCTACGACACGGAGTTTCTCGCACCGCAGGTGACACCGATGGAACCGAGAGACGCGCGAGCATTCGCAAACGAGGAGGATATCCGGCTGGTCGCCGAGGCCGGGATCGCCATGAACGAGCGCCTCTTCGACGTCACCGAAATCGTCGATGCGGTCGAGCGCGGCGCTCGGGTACTCGTGCTCATCGACGAGCGACGATTTCACGGCGAGGAGATCCCGCACTGGGTGGTCGTGCATTCGCACCGAGACGGCGTGGTGCTGTTGAACGACCCCTGGGTCGAGGGAGCGCGCGGCGAGAGTTGGGTCGATTCCCTGGACATCCCGGTGAGCGTCGATGAGCTGGATCAGATGGCCTGGTGGGGAGATCCTCGATATCGCTCGATCCTTGTGCTCAGCAAGCGCTGAGCGCGGCCCCGACTCGCCCGCGGGCGAGCACCACCCTCTCGATCTCGGTCAGCACCGCGCCGACGCCCGGATGCTCCGCAGCGCTCCGTCGAGTGACCGCGAAGAGTCTGCGTGAGAACTCGCGAGGCAGAGGGACGCAGTGCGCACCTCCGCGAAGCGCTGGCGGGGTCAGTTCGGGGATGAGAGCGGCGGCCGCACCCGATGCGGCCAGCGCGCACTGCACGACGACGTCGGAAGTCTCGTGCGCGATCCGCGGGGAGAACCCGGCCTCATGGCACATCGACTCCGCCCACGCGCGCGCCGGACTGCCCGGCGCTTCGAACACCCACGGTCGTTCGGCGAGATCGGCGAGATCGGCACGATGCTCCCAGTGCGGCGGCATGGCAATCAGCATTCCGTCGTCGGCGAGCGGCTGTTCGAGCAGATCCGATGCAGGCGCTCCGGACTGCCCGGGATAGCGCTCCACGATTGCGACGTCGATCTCCCGCGCCCGCAGCGCGGGAAGCGAACGCTCGGGCTCGGCCTGCGCACACGACACGCTCACCCGCGGGAACGCCTGTCGCATGTTGTCGAGCAGCGGGGGGAAGAACGCCAGGCAGCCGGTCTGGAACGAAGCGACCCTCACCGACCCCACGACCTCGTTCCGCGTCGCCGCGAGCCTCGCCTGAATCGTCTCCCAATCGTCGAGCAGACGCTGCCCGAGTCCGGCAAGCTCCTCTCCGGCTGGCGTCAGCCGAAGCGCACGACCGTGCGGTTCGAGCAGTGGCACGCCGAGCTCAGAGGCAAGTCGTTCGAGCTGCTGGGAGACCGCGGAGGTGCTGTACTGAGAGTCCTGCGCCACCGCGGCGACGGTGCCGAGGCGAACGAAGTCGAGAAAAGTCTGGAGCCGGCGGATCTCGGACACGATCCCTCATTTCATCCAGTAAATGCGGACTATTTCTGCCAATAATAGCCGCTTTTATTGGACAGAATATTTTGGCACACTGCAAAGATGCACCCCAAAGAATCGCTCTATCTCAACCTTCCCGCACGACACCACCGGCTCCCCCGCTCCGGTGACGCCGCCATCTCGTTCCACCGAACCATTCCGGGATACCGGGCCACCCCGCTTGTGGAACTCCCCGGAATCGCAGCCGATCTCGGAGTGGGCCGCGTCTTCCTGAAAGACGAATCGTCCCGCCTCGGTCTTCCGGCGTTCAAAGTGCTCGGCGCCTCCTATGCGATCGCCTGCGCGCTCTCGGCCAGATGGGGAAGCGATCGCGTCCTCTCGATCGACGAGCTCAAGACGGTCGCCGCCGCTCGCCCCCCGGTGACGCTCACCTGCGCGACAGACGGGAATCACGGACGCGCGGTCGCACGCACTGCGGCAATGATCGGCCTGCCCTGCCGAGTGTTCATCCCAGACTCCCTCACCGAACAGGCCAAAATGGCGATCGCCTCCGAGGGCGCCACCGTTCGAGAGCTCCATGCCCCGTACGACGACGTCGTAGACGCGATGCGCCGAGAAGTCGCCGACCTCGGGACGCACGCACTCGCGATCCAGGACACCGCGTGGCCCGGCTACCACGAGATCCCCAGTTGGATCGTCGACGGCTACGGCACGATGCTCTCCGAACTCGAGGCGCAGCTGCGCCTCGCACACGCGGACCCGGCAGACCTCGTCCTCGCCCCTGCCGGGGTCGGTTCGCTGGCGCAGGCGATCGTCTCGCATTTCCGCAGCGTCGAAGCGCCGCCCGCGGTCACGATCGTGGAACCCGTGGCAGCGCCCGCGATCCTCCACGCGCTCATCACGGGGGCGCCCGAACCCGTCGCAACCGGGCACACCGTGATGCTCGGGCTGAACTGCGGGACTCCCTCAGAACTCGCCTGGCCGGTTCTACGGGCGGGGGTGGACGCAGCGGTGCTGGTCGATGACGACGAAGCGCGTGACGCCGTGCGCACATTGGAGGCGGCGGGCGTGGACGCCGGTCCCTGCGGAGCGGCTACCCTCGCCGGAGCACGCCGAATCATCGGCGTGGCCGGTGAGCAGCTGGGCCTGGGCGGGTCGAGCACGGTGGTGCTGTTCAACACCGAAAGCCTCGGCGCGAACCCGATCTAGGTGCACAGGTCTCGATCGCGTCCGAGGGCGCGCGGTGAGTCGACGCGGTTACCCGACCGAACGGGTCAGACCATCGACGAGGTCCGTCGCTCCCGTCAGTTCGCCGAGCAGGCCTCCTGCCTCGATGGCGCGCAGCAAAGCCGGTTCCTCCGCATCGTCTTCCCAGGCGGTTCGCCACACCGAATCGAGCTTCTCCCGGCTGACGGCGAGCACCCCGTTTCCGTCGGCCAGCACCAAGTGACCGGAGTCGACGCTCACCCCGCCGCACACAATGGGCACACCGATGCCGCCGCCGCCGGCGCCGAGCAACTTCGTCGTGAGCAGGCTCGTGCCTCGCGCGTAGACGGGCACGCCGATGCGGGTCAGCTGATCGATATCGGTCACCACCCCGTCGACGACCACTCCTGCGGCACCGCGCACCTTCAACTGCGTGGCCACCACCTCGCCCAGAGGCGCATGCAGCCGGTCCCCGCCGGTGTCGATCACCATCACCTGCCCGGGGAGGATCATCCCCGCCGCATGATGCAGCGCAGTGGAATCGGTTGCGGTCGTACGCACGGTCACAGCCGGACCGACCACACTCGCCCCGGAGGACACCAGCCGGCGGATCGCCGGATCCACGAAGCCTTCTTCCAGATAGTGCCCGAGGGTCGGAAAGCTCAGCGCGCCGAGCGCCTCCGCCGTGGGCTGCGGCAGGGTCGGCGGCACTCCATTCACCACGAGTTCCATCATGATTCCGTCTCCTCGGTCTCGGACGACCCGATGGACCGCCCTTTAGGGCTACCCGGCCTGCGCTGCAGCGCCCGGCGTAGTTTATTGAGCCTGCGCGAGGTTGCGAGCGCACCCTCCGGATCGACATGGCCGAGCGCGAGCACCAGCGCGTCGATGGCGATCATCGCCGGAAAATTCTCGCCGGTGAGGCCTCCTGCCGAACTGGCGGTGCGGATCACGCAGTCGACCCGGTCCACATAGGCGTCTCGGTACTTGTCGGTGAACAGCAGCGTCGACACCCCGAGGCGCTTCGCATCGGCAAACGCCACATCCAGTTCGGTGAACTGCCGCCCGGGAGCGAACGCCACCAGCAGGTCGCCGGCCCGCAGGCCGAGCAGCGAGTCGGCGAAGGCGAAGCCCATGCCGGGAGCGTGCCTGGCAAGCACCCCCTCGCGCAGCAGCTTCACGGTCAGATACTCCGCAGAGACGGAGGAGACGCCGACGCCGAAGGCGTGCACGGTCGAGGCGGCGCTCACCATTCGCACCGCACGGGAAAACTCCTCCGCCTCGAGGTAGGTTCGCGAGGTCGCGAGTCGTTCGCGGGCCTCCTCGAAGACGATGTCGAGCAGGCTGGCATGAGACTCGCGCTTCGTGACGGTCAGTCTGGTCGAGAGCCGTTTCGCCGGATGCACGGTCAGCGCGAGCTGCGAGCCGAGCGCTCGGCGCAACTCTGGCCAGCCGTTGTAGCCGAGCGACCGAGCAGTGCGCAGCACCGTCATGTCGCTCGCGCCCAGCGTCTCCCCGATCTGCACCGCACTCATCAGCAGCGCCTGCTGGGGCTGCTCGGCGATGTACTGCGCGATCCTCGTCTCGCCCGCGGTGAGCAGCGGCAAGCGCTCACTGATCCGGGCGAGCACATCACCCGGGTTGTCCAGCTGCGGCTCCGGCACCCCGTATGTCATGCATCCACCTGCGCTGTTCCATCCTCGGCTCGGCGCTCCTGCCGCAAGAGCTGACGCAGCGCCCGGAAAGTCGGTTTGAGGAGATGATAGCCCTCGTGCGCAACTCCGGGGACGAGGTCGACGGTGACCGTGTTGCCGTTGCGTCGCAGGGACTCGGCGAGTGCTTCGAGCCGCGTGATGCGTGTGACTCCTGCCGCGTTCACTCCCGGAATGTAGACCGGGCTGTCAGGCGCGACCGAGATCTCCCAGGTATCGGTGTCTTCGTCACCCACGATGAGGTTCGCGGGCACCTTCGCGACGGCCTCCGCGTCGAAGGAACGCCCGAACTCCGACTCGAGCTCCCCCACGCCCGCAGGCCAGGGCGCCGAAGCATCGCACAGCGTGACGACGCCGGGGGACACGATCGATACGCCGAACAGCCGCTCGGGGTGCACGTAGAGGAAACGGTGGGTGAAGTGCCCTCCCCCGGAGAACCCGGTCAGGAAGAAGGTCTGGAAGTCCAGCCGGTACGCCTCTTCGATCTCCGCGACCATGTCCAGAAGCACCAGGTCGTAGCGCACGTCTTCTCCAGCCAGGTACTTGTACGCGTTCAGCTCGCCCGGAGTGCCGATGCCTGCGGGGAACAGCGGCACCAGCACGATGCACTGCTCCGCCTCGGCGAACTCGATGAACTCGTTCCGCAGGCGAGGTGCATCGCGCCCGGTTCCGTGAATCGCCACGATGAGCCGGTACTCTCCGGGCTGGTGCTCGTCGTAGCTCTCGGGCACATAGAGGCAGTACGAGAACCGCTGATCCATGCGACTTGCGAACATCGTGGTCGCGCCGAACTGGTAGAAGGACAGTCGGTCTCCGTGTGTGGTGGGTTTCATGGTGTGCTCTTTCGTCTTGGGGTGCGGGCTACTGATCCGCGTTGCCGTATTGCGGGGCCGGTTCACCCGCGCTGGGGTGCAACGATGGGTGGCCGAGGTCAGAGTCGGGGGCGAGGATCACAGCACCTCGTCGCCTGCCGCTGCGCCCTGGTCGGTGAAGGCGAAGCGGCGGTACTCGTATCGCGAGGGAGGCCCGCTCGCCACCCAGAACTGGCCTCGCCCGGGCTCTGCGATGACTGAAGTCACCGTCATGTTCCGGTCCTCGGCGTCGACGTCTCGGTCGTCGTCCTCTGGATGGATCGAGAGTTCGTCGCCCACGTCGCTCCGGTCGCGCAGCATCGCCGCGATCTCGTGCGGCCCGAGTTCGTTGCCCCACGCCTCGATCTGAGTGGCGAGGCGGCGATAGCGGATCTGCGAGTTCTCGAGCCAGGGGTTCGATTCGTGTGCCGACAGTCCATCGTGCAGGTAGTGGTTGGCGTGCACCAGGAAGCCTCGCTCCGCGGCGAGCGCGACCATCGTGTCCGGAGTGTTCTCGAGGTCGATCGCGCCGCCCTGCGAGTCCAGCATGATGACGTTTCGGGAGGAGGCGCGCCGGAGCGAGCGGAGGGCAGCCTCGGCGTCGCCCACCGTGTCTCGGCGCAGCGCGATCCTCGTGTAGAGGTATCTGGGGAAGCCGTCTCGCCAACTCGCGCAGTGCAGGTAGTTGCCGAAGACGCCAAGACCGGAGTCGTTGATCCCGATGTACGAGATCTGACCGGCCGGCGTCACCATCAGGAGTTCCGGCTCCCCTTCGACGGCGATCCGGAGCACGGCCATCAGGTCGTGATACATGGCGGGCAGATCGGCGTTCTGCCCGACGAATCCGCGTTCCGTTCCGGTGCGCTCGGGGAGGATCGCGAAGGTGGTGCACTCCTGTTCGGCTCCGTGCCTGCCGACCAGTTCGACGAAGACCTCCGCACGGAGCTGCAGCAGGAAAGCGGCGCCGAGGGAGATGGAAGCGCCCGCGGCGAGTCCCTGAATCTCCTCGTCGAGTCCCTCCGAGACCTCTCTGATTCCTTCGCGATAGCCCAGCGCGGCTTGTTCGGCCTGCTCGAGCGAGATGCCCTGTCGGGCGAATCTCCGTTCCAGACGTTCGAGGTGCACCAGGATCTTCGGCCGCAGCGCCGCTCCATGCTGGCGACCCACTTCGAGGTGGGTGCCGGTGAAGTGGTGGAAGGGGAAGCTGACGGTCACGAAGTGGTCCTTTCGTCGGTGGTGGGGTGGGGTTCGGCTGCGAACTGCCCGCGCAGGCGCTCGACGCGCTCCCGTTGCTTGGCGCGGGCGCGAAGGGGATCCGCGATGGGCACCGCCTCGATGAGCGCGCGGGTGTAGGGATCCTTCGGGGCCCGGATCACGTCGCCGGTCGCACCGGCCTCGACGATTCGGCCCCGGTTCAGCACGACGATCCGAGAGGCGAGCCTTCGGGCCATCGCAAGGTCGTGGGTGATGAACAGCATCGAGAGCCCCTCCTGCTCGTTCAGATCTCGAAGCACCTGTGCGACCTGCGCCTGGATGGAGACATCGAGCGAGGCGAGCGCTTCGTCGGCGACGATCAGTTTCGGCCGCGCGGCGAGCGCTCTGGCGATGCCGACACGCTGCCGCTGCCCGCCGGACAGCTCCGAGGGGAGCCGGTCGTATATCTCTTCGTCGAGTCGAACGCGACGCAGCAGCGATTCGGCGACTTCCCTCCGGTCGGCGGCGGGAAGATCGCTCGTGATCGCGAGCGCCTCGGCAACGGCGTCGCCGACGCGGAGCCGGGGGTTCAGCGATGAGTAGGGGTCCTGGAAGACCATCTGGTAGTTGTGCCGGTGCGCTCGACTCGCCCGATGTCCGAGGGCGTGGACATCCTGCCCCTCGAAACGCACCTGACCGGAGTCGGGCCGGAGCATGGCGAGCAGCAATCGTCCGATCGTGGATTTGCCCGAGCCGCTTTCCCCGACCAGCGCGACGATCTCGCCCCGCCCGATGGAGAAGCTGACGTCGTCGACGGCGAGCGCCGCTGCGGGCTTGGGTCCGATCAGACTGCGGCGGCTCGGGTAGGCGTAGCAGAGGTGCTCGACCTCGACGAGTGTGTCTGGGGTGGTCATGAGCTATGCCCCCGTTCCGGGCTCGACGTCGAATAGGGTCGGGGTCGCTGCAAGCAGCTGCCGCGTGTACGGATGCTCCGGGTGGTAGAAGATCTGCTCGGCGGTCCCGGACTCGACCAGGCGGCCGTGGCGCAGCACGGCGACGCGGTCGGCGAGACCGGCAACGACTCCGAGATCGTGGGTGATCCAGAGCACCGTCATATCCAGCTCCTCTCGGAGTCGTGCCACGAGGTCGAGGATCTGCTGTTGGATCGTGACGTCGAGCGCGGTGGTCGGCTCATCGGCGATCAGCAGCTTGGGACCGCAGCTCAGTGCGAGCGCGATCATGACGCGTTGCCGCTGTCCGCCGGAGAACTCGTGCGGGTAGCTGCGCAGCCTCGAGGTGGGCGACGGAATGCCGACCTGGTCCAGCAGCTCGATCGTTCTGGCCTTTGCTGCCGCCCCTCCGAGGCGGAGGTGCGTACGGAGCACCAGCTCGAACTGGGTCTGCACATCGAGCGTGGGGTTGAGCGCCGCCATCGCGTCCTGCGGGATCAGCGCGATGTCGCTGCCGTTCTTCCGACGCCGGGCCTTCGGGGGCAGGTCGAGCAGGCTGGCTCCGTCGAGGCGCACATCACCGCTCAGCACGCTGATGCCGGCAGGCAGGAGCCCCATCACCGCGAGCATGCTCAGGGTCTTTCCCGAACCGCTCTCGCCCACGAGGGCGGTCGCGGACCCGGGCTGCACGGAGAGGGACACCTCGTTCACCAGCACCCGGTTCTGCGCTGCAAACCCGATCGACAGACGGTCGATCTCGAGGATCGGTGTACTCATTCGCCATGCTCCTTTCGTCCGAGGATCGCCTTGTTGAGGCCCTCGCCGATGAAGTTCACCGACAGGATCACGAGGAAGATCATGACGCCGGGGAAGAACCCCCGCCACCATTGGCCGCCGCTGATGACTGCGCGCTGCGCCTCTTCGAGCAGACCGCCCCACGTCGCCTGCGGCGCCTGGAAGCCGAGTCCGAGAAATGAGAGCGCCGACTCCGTCAGCACGGCTGCCGCGATCCCGAGTGTCGCGGCGACGAAGATCGGAGCGAGCGCGTTCGGGAGGATGTGTGCGGCGATCAGACGCAGATCCGTCGCCCCCAGTCCTCGTGCGGCCTGCACGAAGTCCGACTTCTTGAGGCTCAGGATGCTGGCTCGAAGGAGGCGGGCGGTCGTCATCCAGCTGAAGGCTGAGATGGCGAGGATGATGGAGGCGAAGCCCGGGCCGATGAGCGCAACGAGCAGGATCACGACGAAGAGCGACGGCATCGAATAGAAGACGTCCGCGATGCGCATGAGCACGTTGTCCACCCAGCCGCCGAAGTACCCGGCGATCGCACCGACCACGACGCCGACGGTGATCGCGACTCCCACCGCGATCAGCGCCACGAGGATGGTGAGTCGGCCGCCGTCGAGCACTCTCGCGAAGACGTCGCGCCCGAGTTCGTCGGTGCCCATGAGGTGCACGAGCGACGGAGCCTGATTCTTCAGGCTGAGGTCGATTTGCTCGGGTGTGAACGGCACGAAGAGCGGGCCGATCAGCACGAGCAGCAGAATGACGAGCAGGGTGATGAGGCCGAATCGGGCGGCGCCGTTGGCCCAGTACAGTGCGAGGAAGCCCGGCTGGGACGAGGAGCGAGGGAGGCGCACGAACTCGGTTCTCGGCGCGCTGGTCCTATTCATAACTGATCCTTGGATCGAGCCGGCCGTACACGAGGTCGGCGAGCAGGTTGGCGAGGAGCACGAGCAGTGCTGCGATCATGAGAATGCCGAGGAGCACGGGATAGTCGCGCAGGTCTGCGGACTCGACGAAGAGTCGCCCCATGCCGGGCAGCCCGAAGATCGTCTCGGTGACGACCGCTCCGAGGAAGAGATCGGGCAGCATGAGGACGGCGATCGTCACGACGGGAAGCGATGCGTTCTTGAGCACGTGACTGCGAATCACGACGCGCTCGGGGAGCCCGCTCGCTCTGGCGGACCTGATGAAGTCCTTGTCGAGCACTTCGATCACCGAGGATCGCACGTGCCGAGCCAGTCCGGCGATCGAGACGAGTACCAGCGACAGCACCGGGAGCACGAGATGTTTGGCGAGGTCGAGGAAGGCGCCGAATCCCTGATGCGATGCGCGGAGGTCGCGCAGGCCCGAACTCGGCAGCCATCCGAGGCTGTAGGAGAAGATGAAGATCAGCATGAGCGCGAGCCAGAATCCCGGCACGGCCAGCCCGCCATAGGTGAGGGTGGTGGCGACGTGGTCGAACCAGCCGTCCTTGCGAATGCCCGAGCGGACTCCGATCAGCATGGCGAAGACGAGCGAGAGCACGAATGCTGTCAAGGTCAGCAACAGGGTGGTGGGAACTCGCTCCCCGATGACCTCGAGCACCGGCCTTCCCGTGAGATACGAGCTGCCCCAGTCGCCGGTGACGACGCCTCCGAGCCAGTTGAAGTACTGGATGATGAGCGGATCGTCCAGGCCGTACCGGCCGCGCAACCGTTCGAGTTGCGCGGCCGTGGCGCTCGAGGCTCCGCCTTCACCCACAGACATCGGCCCGC
>JBEBSS010000069.1:0-11081 GCA_040394175.1 Leucobacter soli
AGAAGCGTCAGCTCCGCTGCCGCTTCTCACGGATGCGCATGTTGAGAACGATGGGACTGCCCTCGAATCCGTACCGCTCCCGCAGACGCCGCTGAATGAAACGGCGGTATCCGGGATCCAAGAACCCGGTGGTGAAGAGGACGAATGTCGGAGGCCGGTTCTGAACCTGCGTGCCGAAGAGAATTCGCGGCTGCTTGCCGCCTCGCAGCGGGTGCGGGTGCTCCTGCACCAGCTCGGCAATGAACGCATTGAACTTGCCGGTCGGAATGCGGAAGTCCCACGACTCCAAAGCCGTCTCGATCGCAGGCACCAGCTTCTCGAGGTGGCGACCGGTGCGAGCCGAGAGATTCACGCGAGGAGCCCAGGTCACGTGCGCGAGATCCTGTTCGATCTCGCGCTCCAGATAGCGGCGGCGATCCTCGTCGAGCAGATCCCACTTGTTGAACGCGAGCACCAACGCACGACCCGACTCGAGGACCAGATCGACAATCCGCAGATCCTGATCGCTGATCGGCTGGGTCACGTCGAAGAGCACGACCGCGACCTCGGCCTTTTCGAGTGCGGCCGCAGTGCGCAACGACGCGTAGAAGTCGGCGCCCTGCTGCAGATGTACCCGGCGGCGGATACCCGCAGTGTCCACGAAAGTCCACACTCGACCGGCGATCTCGACCTGCTCATCGACCGGATCACGGGTCGTCCCAGCAAGGTCATTCACCACCACGCGTTCCTCGCCCGCGGCCTTGTTGAGCAGGCTCGACTTGCCCACGTTCGGACGGCCGAGCAGCGCGACCCGACGAGGGCCCCCGAGCTTGGGCTTCGCGACCGCAGACTCATCGGGAAGCGACTTGAGCACCCCATCGAGCAGGTCAGCGACACCCCGCCCGTGCAATGCGGAGACCGGCCACGGCTCCCCCAGTCCAAGCGACCACAGCGCAGCGGCTTGGGGCTCTTGAACCGCATCATCGACCTTGTTCGCGACGAGGAAGACCGGCTTGTTCGTGCGTCGAAGCAATTGGACCACGCGCTCGTCGGTAGCCGTCGCGCCCACTCGGGAGTCGACGACGAACATGACCGCGTCGCAGAGTTCGATCGCGATCTCGGCTTGGGCCGCCACGGATGCGTCGATACCGCGCGCGTCCGGCTCCCACCCTCCCGTGTCGACGAGAGTGAAACGCTTACCGGTCCACTCCGCCGGGTAACTCACGCGGTCGCGGGTCACCCCGGGCACGTCCTCGACCACGGCCTCGCGACGGCCGAGAATTCGGTTCACAAGTGCGGACTTGCCCACGTTCGGGCGTCCCACGATCGCGACCACGGGCAGCGCCTCGGCCTCGGGCTGCATGAACCCGAGAAACTCGCCGTTCTCGCCGAGGATCTGCATGTCCTCAGCCTCGAGGTCGAACCCTTCGAGGTTCGACCGCATGGCGCGTAGGCGCTCCTCGTCGGTCACTTCGCCGTCGAACGCCTCGGATGCTTCGTCGAAGTCCTCCCCCACGATGACCTCGCTCGGGTCGACCGTCGACGGGTCAAAGGCTGCGTCAGAGGACCGTTCGGCGCTCTGATCGTCGTGTTCGGTATTCATTTCAGTTCTTCCCTGCTGCCTGTGCCGCGGGTTCAGCCGCGTGCACGATATCAATGACAGCCTGGACCGACTGCTCAAAGTTCAGATCGCTCGTATCGACGAGCGTCACCCCCGGTGCTGGGTTCATGAAGTCCACGACGAGCGTGTCCTTCGCGTCTCGCGCCTCGATGTCGGCGAGTACCTGTTCGTGCGAGAGCCCCCGCAGTTCGCCCGCGCGGCGCGCGGCACGCACCTCGGGCGAGGCGGTCATCAGGATCCGCACGGGGGCATCGGGAGCCACCACTGTCGTGATGTCGCGTCCTTCGATGACGACCCCGGGCAGGCCAGAAGCCGCGACGAGTTCACGGAACATCGCATTGAGTCGATCCCGCACTCCCGGGTGCCGGGATACGCGGCTCACCTGACCGCTCAGCTCAGGGGTTCGGATCAAAGCCGTCACATCTGTAGCGCGCGCGGAGTCGGAGAGCGCGACGGTGACCTGCTGCTCGCCGAGCAGCGTGATCCGGTACTGCCAGCGGTCGAGCAGAGCGATCACCTGATCTTCGTCGTCAAGGCCGACGCCCGCTTCGAGGGCCGCCCATGCGAGCGCGCGGTACGCGGCACCCGTGTCGAGTATGCCGAACCCGAGCTTCTCGGCGGCGGCGCGCGACACGCTCGACTTGCCGCTTCCCGCGGGACCGTCGATCGCGACAAGCAGGCTCTCGCTCACAGCGTCCTCCATCCGCGCTCCTTGAGATCCGCGATCGCACGCTCCGCAACCTCGGGCAGCACCGCGATCTCAGCAAATCCGATCTGGGCGCCCGGCGAATGCTCAAGGCGCAAGTCTTCCATGTTAATGCCCAATTCTCCGAGCTCGGTGAGGAGAGCCGCCAATTGCCCCGGCCGATCATCGATCAGCACCGTGAGCGTCGTGAACCGTTCGCTGCTGCCGTGCTTGCCCGGAATTCGGGCCACACCGCGATTGCCCGCGGCCAGGAGATCGGCGATTCTGCGCCTCGCGCCCTGCTGATCGGGATCGCGCAGAGCATCGATCAGCGAGGAGAGGTCGGATTGAATCGCCTCAAGGCCGTCGATCACGGGCAACCGATTCGCGCTCAAGATCTGTACCCACAGTTCGGGATCGCTCGACGCGATGCGCGTTGTGTCCCTGAGCCCCTGGCCTGCGAGCCCGATCTGCTGTTCGCTCGCATCGAGCAGACGCCCCGCGAGCAGGCTGGAGATCGTCTGAGGGAGATGCGAGACGAGTCCCACCGCGGCGTCGTGCTGCTGCGGCGTCATTTCGAGCGGTGTCGCGCCGAGTTCGAGCGCGACGGCTTCGATGAGCGAGAGCGCCGCCGCAGGCGTCTCCTCGTCCCGGCAGATCACCCAGGGACGAGCAGCGAACAGGTCGGCGCGGGCCATGATCGCGCCTCCGCGCTCACGACCCGCCATAGGGTGGGAGCCCACATAGTTCGTCAGGTCGATGCCTCTGGCCTGCAGCGCTTCGAAGGGCGCGAGCTTGATGCTCGCCACGTCGGTGACGACCGCCTCGGGAAACTCGGCGAGGGCGCGTTCGATCACGTGCGCGACGACATCGGGCGGAGTCGCCACGATCACGAGATTCGGCTGCGGGTCGCCGGCGGTTCTCGGTCGCCCCGCACCGTAGTCGGCTGCGAGCAGGGTCGTCGTGGGCGAGACGTCTTCGAGCGTGACGTCGATTCCGCTTGCACGCAGCCCGAGTCCGATGCTGGCGCCCAGCAGACCGGCGCCGATGATGTGCACCTGTCCGCTGACGCGGCTCGCGAGGCCGTTTGCTCGTGTCTCAGCCACTGCCGTCTCCTTCAGGCTTCGAATGATCGAATGGATACGCAGTCATCCCGTGGATACCCAATCCAAGACTTCTAGCGTATCCGTTCCCGCGCGCCCCGCGCGCGACGGAGATTGCAGGGAATCGTGGAACGCTCCGGTCATGACCCCGGCTTGCGCAGCATCGTTCGCACGCGAACCGACGAGGATCGGCTAGCGCGTGTGCGGATTGCCGCGTGCGGCGATCCCGCGCATTCCCTTCGCGCCCTTGCCGTCGCCCGGTCGCCCCGCGGTGATCGGCTTCGCGCGCCCCCGGTTGCCGTTCGAACCCTTCGCCGAGGAGCCCTGAGCTGCGCCACCCCCGTCCGTCCGCGCACCCGGGCCGGATCCTCCCGCGGGTGCAGGCTCGGTGCCGCCGGCTGCCGCCGCGCTCAGGAGCGCGCCGCGCTCTCCCGCAGAGAGTTCGCGGAGTTCGCCCACGCGCTGCGTGCCCAGATTCAGCGGACCGAACTGCCGTCGAACCAGCTCTTCGACCGGATGACCGACCTCGGCGAGCATGCGACGCACGATGCGATTTCGTCCGGAGTGGAGAGTGATCTCGACGAGCGAATGGGACTTCGAGGCGCCACCGGGAAGGATCTTGGCCGCGTCCGCCCAGATCGGCCCGTCTTTCAGGTCGACCCCGTCTCGGAGCTGCTGGATGACGGCGGGGGTGACGCGTCCCCGCACTTTCGCGACGTAGGTCTTCTGCACGCCGAAGCTCGGATGCGCGAGCTTATGCGCAAGGTCCCCGTCGTTCGTCAGAATCAGCAGTCCGGAGGTATCCGTATCGAGGCGGCCCACGTTGTAGAGCCGCTCCCCCGTCGGATCGACGAATTCGCGCAGGTCCGGACGCCCGTTCTCGTCGCTCATGGTCGAGACGACACCGCGAGGCTTGTTGAGCACGAAGTAGCGCTTCGTCGTATCCATCTGCACGATCACACCGTCGACGCGCACCACGTCGACGTCGGGGTCGATCCTCGACCCCATCTCGTAGACGATCTCGTCGTTCACGGTCACCCGCCCGCTCGTGATGAGGGTCTCGCAGGCACGTCGGGACGCGACCCCGGCATGCGCGAGCGCCTTCTGCAGGCGGGGCAGATGATCGTTGTGGGCGCGGTCGTCGTGACCGAAACCGACGTCTCCATCGGAGTCGTCGGAGTCCGCCCAGCTGCCATCGTCGACGTAGTCGACGTCGTATTTGGTCATTCGGAGAATCCTTCGCTCGGGTCGTCAAGCAGCGGGGCGATCGGCGGAAGCTCGTCGATGCTCGAGATGCCGAGATAGCCGAGCAGCGAGTCATCGGTGCCGTACAGAATCGCCCCGGTCTCCTGGTCGTGCCCGACCTCGGTGACGAGGCCCCGACCGACCAGTGTGCGCACCACGCTGTCGACGTTCACCGCACGCACCGAGGCGATCGCACCGCGCGAGATCGGTTGCCGATAGGCGATCACGGCAAGCGTTTCGAGCGCCGCCTGCGAAAGCCGTGTGGGGCTCTGCTGCTGCACGAAGTCTGCAACGATCGGGTCGAGGCTTTCGCGCACGTAGAAGCGGTAGCCGCCGGCGATCTCGCGCAGTTCGAATCCGCGTTGCGGCCCCTCGCCTTCGCCGTTGTAGTCGGCGACGAGTGATTCGACGGCTCGGCGAACCTCGCGCACAGGGCGATCCACGGCCGTCGCGAGATGCACCGCGCCGATCGGCTCGTCCGCGACGAGCAGCAGCGCCTCGAGCTGCTGCTGCAACGGATGCGAGGATCGCGCCTCGGCGAGCGCAGGCCGCGTCTCGTCCGCTCCAGCCTGCTCGTCCTCCTCTGCAGGAACGGGAGGATCGATCGTCGCGGTCAGCTCCGCTTCCTCCGTCTCGACCGTGTGTGCGCGCATCAGTGCTTCATCCGTCATAGTCTCCACCAAGAGTCGAAAGGTCTTCGTCCGAGAAATCGCTGCCAGTCCATTCCACGCGAAGCTCGCCGAGCGGTTCCGCTTGCTCGAAGCCCACCGCGTCGCGCCGATAGAGTTCGAGGATCGCGAGGAATCTCGCCACGATCACACCCCGTTCCGCGATGCCCGCGATCAGCTCTCGGAAGCTGCGCGCACCACCGGTGCGCAGCAGAGAGACCACGATCGCTGCCTGCTCGCGGATCGAAACGAGCGGTGCGTGGAGGTGTTCGAGCCCCACCACGGGGATCTCGCGCGGTGCGAACGCGAGCGCCGCGAGCGCCGCGAAGTCCGCTGCCGAGACGGTCCATTTGAGCTCGGGCCCACGATCGCGATACTTCTGTTCAAGCGGAACCTGCCGCGGGTGCCTGGCCTGTTCTGCTGCCAGCCGTTCGTTGAACCAGGCACTGGCCTGCTTGAACGCCCGGTACTGGAGCAGACGAGCGAACAGCAGGTCCCGCGCCTCCAGGAGGGCCACGTCTTCGGCGTCGACCACTTCGCCCTGAGGCAACAGGCTCGCGATCTTCAGGTCGAGCAGTGTCGCGGCGACGACGAGGAACTCCGAGGCTCGATCGAGTTCGACAACCCCTCGACCCTCGAAGCGGGCGAGGTAGGCGATGAACTCGTCGGTGACCAGGCTGAGGGACACCTCGGTGATGTCGAGTTCGTGTTTCGTGATGAGGCTGAGCAACAGATCGAAGGGCCCGTCGAACGCTTCCATGCTGACGCGGAACGCGCTCTCCTCGCCTCCCGAGAGGGACCGAGCTGCCTCGGAGGCGTCACCGGCTCCATCGGCTGATACCGATGACGCCCGGGTTTCCCCGTGCTCAACCATCGCGGTCAAGGCGCAACCTAGGCAACGACGCCCCGCTGCACCAGTTCGCGGGCGAGCTTCAGGTAGGCCTCCGACGCCGCGTTCGACGGCGCGTAGTCCAGCACGGACTTCGCGGCGATCTGCGCATCGGGCAGCTTCACCGTGCGACCGATCACCGTGTCGAACACCTGATCGCCGAACGTGTCGACCACGCGCTCGAGGACCTCGCGCGCATGCAGGGTTCGCGGGTCGTACATGGTCGCGAGAATACCGTCGAGTTCAAGCGAGGGGTTCAGTCGATCGCGCACCTTGTCGATGGTCTCGACGAGCAGCGCAACCCCGCGAAGCGCGAAATACTCGCAGGCGAGCGGGATCAGCACGCCGTGGCTCGCGGTCAGCGCGTTGACGGTGAGCAGTCCGAGCGATGGCTGGCAGTCGATCAGGATCACGTCGTAGTCTGCGGTCACCTTGCGCAGCACGCCGGCGAGGATCTGCTCGCGTGCCACCTCGCTGACGAGATGCACCTCTGCGGCGCTCAGATCGATGTTCGCGGGGATGAGGTCGAGTCCCGGGGTCGACGTGTGCTGTATGGCCTCACGAGGATCCTTCAGGTGTCCGAGCATCAGATCGTAGATGGTGGGCACATCGTGTGCGGGCACGCCGAGCCCCGCTGAGAGCGCCCCCTGGGGGTCGAAGTCGACGGCGAGGACGCGACGACCGTAGCGCGCCAGGGCTGCGGCGAGGTTGATCGTGCTCGTGGTCTTGCCGACGCCGCCCTTCTGGTTGCACATCGCGATGATGCGGGCGGGGCCGTGGCGCTCGAGCTTCGCCGGCGCTGGGATGACGCGTTCGGGTCGACCGGTCGGCCCGTTCTCAACCTGATTCGCCGTGCGTTTCGCCACCTCGACGCCCCTTTCGCGGTCTCATTTAGCGTTGACGTTCAATCCTACCGCCCTCCCCCTCATCTCGATCCCGTGAGAATTCACGACGGCGCGCGGACGCGATGCGAATGGTCGAGAGGTGAAGATCCTCAGTTGCGCGGAGGTTCGAGGTGTCTCGTCAGCTCATCGAGGAGGGCTTGGATCTGAGGCTCCACAAAGCGCTCCACCGCGGCCTGCACGCGCGGTCGATGCTCGGTCAAGGCGAAGCAGAGTCGCTGTCCGACGTCCTGCGCGAAGCGATCCGCGAGTTCGATCTCGGAGCGAATCCTCCGCTTCTCCTCGGGGCTGAGCGGAGGCCTCGGCAGGGGCGGCTCGGGTTTGGTCTGCTCAGCGAGCTCCGCCATCGTGAAGAGATAGGGTTGCTCATCATCGGTTTCGGGGTCGAGGTCGACCCCTTCGTACTCGGCGTCGAGCCCCGAGCCCGGGTCGAAGCCGCCGCTGTTCCACAGTTGCTCACCCGTGAGTTCGGCGTGCAGGGCGGGCAGTGAGCGCTCGGTGTAGTCGTCCACTGCACGGTCGATGATCCGCTGCATCCTGCTCACCAGCGCGTGCACGATCTGGTGCGGAGCGTCGCCTTCGAGTCCTGCCGCAGCCAGCATCGGAGATCCGGTGCATCGACGGCACATTCTCGACCGTCCGCGATGCGTACCGGGGGCCCACCCCGGAAGCCAACGGAGCCAGGCGTCGACTGCGGCGCTCACCCTCGCCTGGATCGGATCAGGCGCGGGGTCAGGCTCGCGCGGGGGCCCGCCGGGCGTCGCTGCACCAGGGTTCACCGCTCGTCATCCCGTCGATCGTCCTCGGGTGCCGCCCAAGGGTCCTCGCCGGTGTTCGCCCAATCGGGTCCGGGATCACCGCGCTTCTCCCACGGCCAGCGCGGTACCGGACGTTCCGTGTAGACGCGGCGCAGCAGCACCGCCCAGCAGAGCAGCGCGCCCACGCCCCAGGCGAGTGCGAGCGAGAGGGCGTATGGGCTGAGCCAGGTATCCGCGAGGGAGAGTCCCGTGAGCGTTCCGACGAGACTCCACGCGAGGTAGCCTCCGAAAGTCGCGAGAAGGACGTGGGTCCAGGAGACGGCTCGTCGGCCGCGCAACAGCAGAATCGATTGCGCCCAGAGCACCCAGAGAAGCAGGCCGATGCACAGCAGCACGGCGAAGGCGGAGACCTCGAAACCGATTCCCTCGGTCGTGACCGGGCCGCCTCCGGTGAGCAGCGCGAGCGCTGACCAGGCGGCCAGCATCAGTGCGAATGACACGATCACCACCGCGAAGATCAGCCCCCAGACGTATCCTCGGGTTACCCCTCGTCGGTGGCCTTCTGTCACGGTTACTTCGCCTGCACCTCGGCCAGCGCGGTCTCGTACTCGGCAATGGCTTCGGCGTTCTGGCGCTTCACCTTGCGTCCGCGGGCTCCGATCCATGCGCCGAACCACACCGTCACCTCTCGCCCGACGATCCCCGCCGCGAGGACCGGGAAGACGAGCCCGTACTCCTTGAGCAGTGAGAGCGGCTGCAGGATCACCCGATCGCCCCCGAGACGCGCGTCCAGCGCGAAGCCGAGCAGCGTGACGGCCCACGTGAGAATCGCGACGAGCAGCCCGCCAAGGACATAGGCCCACCAGCCGGCGCGGCCGACGATCAGCACGAGCAGCGCAAGCCCGACGAAGAAGCCGAGCACTGCCGCGGCGAAGCCCCAGTTCAAGATCCAGGGCAGCAGTCCTTCGTTCAGGAACGTCGAAGGCGGGTAGCTCGGTGCCAGCCAGAGCGACAGGACTCCCGCATAGACGAGCGCGAACGCGACAGTCGACAGGAGCGCGATGAGCACTCCGGCACCCCGATTGCCCTTCACCTCTGGAGGCATGGGGCTCTGCATGTACAGCGCCGCCATCGGATGGTCGGAGCTGATGCGGATCTCGCCGTCGCGCGCAGGCGGCAACTCAGCACTCGCCACCTGGGCGGTGACGATCTCGACCGGGGCCTCGGGGGACTCGGCCACCAGAATGACGGCATCGTCGGCCGGGGCGGGCACGCCCGCAGGGGCATCGCCCAGTCCGCCGACTCGCGGCGGGTGTGCTGCGAAAATCTCTTCGGCGGTCTCGAGCTTTCCGGCGCTCGGCGGCTCGGTGGAGGCGACGATGACCGGGCGCTCCGCGGTGTGGAGCGAGTTCGCACTCGAGTCTTCCTCGCCGCTCGTCACGACTGCACTCGAGTCATGCGGAGTCGTGTCCTCGGCCGGAGCGGGTGCCACCTCCGCTGCGCGTTCTACGGCGGCGAGTACCTGAGTGTCAGTTGTCTCAGCCTGCTCGACGGGGGATCCCGCCTGCTCGCGATCTTCGCTCATCGCCTCACCTCTCGTAGCCATGCGGGACGTGGACGATAGTTGGTCCATGCACACCGCTCTGTCGCCAGCGTACTTGCTGTCCGACGAGGCCAGGGGTAATTGCAGAGAGTGTCGCTGAAAACTGCCGTTGCACGCTGGAACAGCAGCGGGGCTGCAGCGAGACAGTTCAGTGTCTCGCTGCAGCCCCGGACTGCGCACCCGTGGGGTCCGACCTCAGCTGTAGTCGCTGGGGTTGAACTCCTCCGCGGTGAAGGTGTCGTAATCGACGAACGACAGGTCGTTCTCGTCGAAGCCGCTGTCGGTAGCGAACAAGCGGCTCGGATAGCGCTCCGCCTTCGCTTCCTCGGTCGCCTCGACATCGACGTCACGGTAGACGCTCAGGCCCGTACCTGCCGGGATGAGCTTACCGATGATGACGTTCTCCTTGAGACCGATGAGGGGATCTCGCGAGCCCTCCATCGCGGCCTGCGTGAGCACGCGTGTCGTCTCCTGGAACGATGCGGCCGACAGCCACGACTCGGTCGCGAGCGAGGCTTTGGTGATGCCCATGACCTCAGGACGCGCGGTTGCGGCGCGCTTGCCGTCGACGAGCGCCTCGCGGTTGATGCGCTGGTAGCGCGAGCGGTCGACGAGCTCACCAGGCAGCAGATCGGTCTCGCCGTGATCGACGACAGTGACCTTGCGGAGCATCTGGCGCACGATGACCTCGATGTGCTTATCGTGGATCGGCACGCCCTGCGAGCGGTACACGCCCTGCACGCCTTCGACGAGGTACTTCTGCACGGCACGCTCGCCCGGAATGTGCTTGCCGCCCTCGGTCGAACCGACCTGAAGGATGTCCTTCGGGTCGAGCGTTCCCTGCAGGAACGGCTGGCCGAGCTCGACGTGGTCGCCGTCTTCGACGATGAGCGTCGCGCGCTTCAGGACCGGGTAGGCCTTCTCTTCGCTGCCGTCGTCCGGCGTCAGCAGAATGCGGCGGCTCTTCTCGGTGTCCTCGATCGTGACGCGGCCTGCGGCCTCGGCGATCGGCGATGCGCCCTTGGGGGTACGCGCCTCGAAGAGCTCCTGCACGCGGGGCAGACCCTGCGTGATGTCGTCCGCCGAAGCCGAACCACCGGTGTGGAACGTACGCATCGTCAGCTGGGTACCGGGCTCGCCGATCGACTGCGCGGCGATGATGCCAACGGCCTCACCGATGTCCACACGCTGGCCGGTTGCGAGGGAGCGACCGTAGCAGGTGGCGCAGACGCCAACCGCCGACTCGCAGGTGAGCACGGAGCGCACCTTGATCTCGGTCACGCCGGCCTCGACGAGGCTGTCGATCAGGACGTCGCCCACATCGCTGCCCGCTTCTGCGATGACCTTGCCCTTGGGGTCGAGCACGGCGGTTGCGAGCGTACGTGCGTACACCGAGTTCTCGACGTTCTCGTCGCGAATCAGGGTGCCGTTCGCATCTGCGGTGGCGATCGGCAGCTCGAGGCCGCGGGTGGTACCGCAATCCTCTTCGCGAATGATCACGTCCTGCGACACGTCGACCAGACGGCGGGTCAGGTAGCCGGAGTCGGCGGTGCGGAGCGCGGTATCGGCAAGGCCCTTACGCGCACCGTGGGTCGCGATGAAGTACTCCGCCACCGACAGGCCCTCGC
>JBEBSS010000070.1:0-9508 GCA_040394175.1 Leucobacter soli
TTGATCTGCCTTTTAGCTAAGCCTAAGCTTGCTTGCGATCTCCAGCCAGAGGCGTATCGTTGAGGATACGTGGCGGCGCAGTCTGACACCGTGGCCCGATTCGCGGGCCGCAGCGTCCGCCCGGATGGGAGAAAACAGTGACTACCAAAGAGTTCCAGGTTCCCGCCGCAAAAGACAGCTTGAACCGGGCCGGCGGTGTTGAGCAGCACCTCACCCCGGTGCTGCACAATCTGATCGCACTTGCAGTGAACACAAAGCAGGCGCACTGGCATGTGCGAGGCGCAAACTTCATGGGAGTCCACCTCTTCCTCGATGAGGTCGTGGCGCACGCGCAGGACGCGGCAGACACCGTCGCGGAACGCGTGGTCGCCCTGGGCCTGCCGGTCGACGGCCGGATCGAATCGGTCGCCAAGCGGGCGACGAACCCTGAGATGAAGCCGGGCTTCCAGCCTTCGACGACCACGGTTGCTGAGGTCGTGGCGCAGCTCGATGCCACGCTCGAGACGGTCAACAAGGCAGTCGAAGCACTCGATGAGGTCGATCTCGTCAGCCAGGACATCGTCATCGCGATCGCCCAGCAACTCGACAAGGACCGCTGGTTCCTCTTCTCGCACTACGCAGAGTAACCTTCGCCCGGCACGGACGATGGAGGGGCGCGCCTGCGGGTGCGCCCCTCCAATTCTTTGCGGCGCTGCAGCCCAAAACCCCGGGAGCGGGCTAGTCTGATGCAATGAGCGAAGCCGCCCCGATCGTTGTCATCGCACCAGACTCGTTGAAGGGCAGCTGCTCTTCCCCCGAGGCAGCAAGGGCGCTCGCCCGAGGAGTCGCCTCGGTCTTCGGCAGAGCCGTCGAGATTCGCGAAATGCCCATGGCGGACGGGGGAGAAGGGACGCTCGACGCACTCGTCGCCGCCTGGGGCGGCCGCATCGACTCGGTGCCCACCACCGATGCGCTCGGTCGGCCGTGCGTAGGTCGTGTGGGATTCGGAAGCAACTCGAACACCGCGCTCAGCGCAATCATCGAGGCCGCCGATGCGAACGGCCTCCCCGCAGTATCGGACCAGCCACTGCAACCCCTCGATGCGGACTCCGCGGGAGTCGGTACGCTTCTCATCGCTGCGCTCGATGCGGGGGTCGAGGAGGTGCTGCTGTGTCTCGGAGGCTCGGCCACCAACGATGGCGGTGCCGGAATGCTCCGCGCTCTGGGCGTGCGGCTGCTCGATGCAGCGGGAGCTCCGATCGGGCCTGGCGCTCGCGGGCTCGCTGAGCTGCGCGAGGTTGACTTGAGCGGGCTCGACCCGCGCGCACGGGGCATCGTCTGGCGCATCGCGTGCGATGTCGACAATCCGCTGCTCGGTCCGAGGGGAGCCGCCGCGGTCTTCGGACCGCAGAAAGGTGCGAATTCCGAGGAGGTGGAGCTTATCGACCAGGGACTCGAGCGCCTGCTCGTTGCGCTCGCCGAAGTCGCCGGAACCCCGGTCGACGCACTGCGGACGAGCGAAGGACTCGGCGCGGCAGGCGGTCTTTCGCTGGGCCTGGTCACCGTCCTGGGCGCCCAGCTCATGCCGGGTGCCCAGCTCGTGAGCGAGGCGATTGGTCTGCGGCAGGCGATGCGGGGCGCTGCCTGCGCGATTACAGGCGAGGGCCGACTGGATTCGCAGTCGATCGATGGGAAGGTCGTCTCGCGCGTGCTCGAGGACGCCGAGCCGGGCACTCCGGTGTTCGTGATCGCGGGCTCCCTCGGCCTGACCGCCGCCGAGTGTCGAGAGGCGGGCATCGCCGCCGCGCTCTCGATCGCTCGCGGGCCCGCCGAACTGGCCGAGCTGCAGGCGAACTCCGTGCAGCTCTTGACGGAGTCGGCCGCGCAACTCGCCGGAGTCCTGGCCTCGACTCATCAGGTGCTCGCCGGGGCCGACGCGCACGGCTGATCCGGGGTTGCTCGAAGGCTGCGGTTCGGACCAGGCGAAGGAGGTCGATTCGTCTGAGATGCATCGCCATGGCCTAGGCTTGCCGTATGGCTGATTCTTCATTTGATGTGGTGAGCAAACTCGACTCGATGGAGATCGAGAATGCGGTCAATCAGGCTCGGAAAGAGATCGAGCAGCGGTACGACTTCAAAGGCGTTGGCGCCGATATCAACCTGAACGACAAGGTGATCCTGCTGAAGGCGAGCTCGGAAGAGCGCGTGAACGCGGTTCTCGATGTGGTCCAGTCGAAGTTCATCAAGCGTGGCATGTCGCTCAAGGCGCTCGACAACGGAGAGCCCTACGCGAGCGGCAAGGAGTACCGCATCGAGGTGAAGCTCAAAGAAGGCATCGACCAGGCCACTGCGAAGCAGCTCAACAAGCTGATCCGTGACGAGGGAGCGAAGAGCGTCAAGAGCCAGATTCAGGGCGACGAACTGCGCGTGAGCTCGAAGAGCCGAGATGACCTGCAAGACACGATCGCGCTGCTCAAGGGCGCCGATGTCGACGTGGCGTTGCAGTTCGTCAACTTCCGCTGAGCCGTCGGCCTTGCGGGAGTAGGCTGACCGCATGAGCACGCGGGCAGAGACGATCGAGTTCCTCGTAGATCAGCTGACGGCGCTCCCGAACATCCGCACGCGCCGGATGTTCGGCGAGTACTGCCTCTACTGCGACGAGAAGCCGGTCGCATTCGTCTGCGATGACGAGTTGTTCGTCAAGCCGACCGACGCCGGTCGCGACTACATCGGCGACCCAGATGAAGCACCTGCGTACCCGGGCTCGAAAATGTACTTCCGGGTGAGCGGGGACCGTTGGGAAGACCGGGACTGGCTCGCCGGTCTGGTCGACACGACCGCTTCCGCGTTGCCGACCCCCGAACCCAGGAAGCCGAAGTCGCGCTGAGCTTCCCGTGGATCATCGGGAGTTCCGCCCGGATATCGAGACGGGATCGGCGGCAGGCGAAGCCCTGACGCAACGAGGCTAGACTTGGCGCTGTATGTGCGTCGGCGACCGTGCCGACGCAGGACCAAGATCCCCGCTTGCACCTTGGAGTGAAATTCACATGGCTGAACAGTCTCGTCTCGACAAAGTAATCGCGCTCGCCCGCCACCGCGGATTCGTCTATCAAGCAGGTGAGATTTACGGCGGCTCGCGTTCGGCGTGGGACTACGGTCCCCTCGGCACCGCGCTGAAGGAGAACATCAAGCGCCAGTGGTGGAAAGCCATGGTGCAGAAGCGGGACGATGTCGTCGGCATCGACTCGAGTGTCATCCTGCCGAAGCAGGTCTGGGAAGCATCCGGTCACGTCGAGGTCTTCAGCGACCCGCTCGTCGAGTGCCTGCAGTGCCACAAGCGCTACCGCGAGGATCACTTGATCGAGGAGTTCGAGGAGAAGAAGGGTCGCGCACCCAAGGACGGGCTCTCCGAGATCGTCTGCAAGAACTGCGGAACCCGCGGACAGTTCACCGAACCGCGCGCCTTCTCGGGGCTGCTGAAGACCTATCTCGGTCCGGTCGATGATGAAGCCGGACTGCACTACCTGCGCCCCGAGACCGCGCAGGGCATCTTCGTGAACTTCGCGAACGTGCTGCAGTCTGCCCGCATGAAGCCTCCGTTCGGAATCGCCCAGATCGGGAAGAGCTTCCGCAACGAGATCACGCCGGGAAACTTCATCTTCCGTACGCGTGAGTTCGAGCAGATGGAGATGGAGTTCTTCGTCGTGCCGGGTACCGATGAGGACTGGCAAGAATACTGGATGAGCGAGCGCATGGCGTGGTACGTCGGCCTCGGTATCGATCCCGAGAACCTGCGCTTCTACGATCACCCGCAGGAGAAGCTGTCTCACTACTCGAAGCGCACTGCCGACATCGAGTACCGCTTCGGCTTCGTCAGTGGGGAGTGGGGAGAGCTCGAAGGCATCGCGAATCGCACCGACTTCGACCTGGGTACGCATGCGCGGCACTCGGGCAAGGATCTCTCGTTCTACGACCAGGCGAACGATGAGCGCTTCGTGCCCTACGTGATCGAGCCGGCTGCCGGCCTCACCCGCTCGCTCATGGCGTTCCTCGTGGACGCGTATCGCGAAGAAGAGGTGGCGAACGCGAAGGGCGGCACCGATACCCGCACCGTGCTCGGACTCCACCCCCGCCTGGCGCCGATCAAGGCGGCCGTGCTGCCGCTCAGTCGGAACGAGCGACTCTCGCCGCTTGCGCGCGAGATCGCGGCGGACCTGCGAGACGACTGGAACATCGATTTCGACGATGCCGGCGCGATCGGCCGCCGCTACCGCCGTCAGGACGAGATCGGCACTCCGTTCTGCGTCACCGTCGACTTCGACTCGCTCGACGACGACGCGGTGACCGTTCGCGAGCGCGACACCATGCAGCAGCAGCGCGTGCCTCGTGCCGAGTTGCACGCCTATCTCGCGGAGCGGCTCCGAGGCGCCTAGCCCTCTGCCCGCATGAGGCGGCGGAGCCCTGCCGCCTCATGCGTTGCGCACGCGTGGCACGTCGCGGGCGCCCCGCCCCGGTCTCCGACGAGTGCGGGAGAGGTGGGGACCGGAGTCTGCGCCAAGACGACCCGATGATTCCCAGGGGTGGCGCGGACGGGTTTGGAAGAATAGGCGTATGAGTTTCAGTCCGGATCACTCCGACGGCGCCGTCCCACCAGAGCCGTTCCTCGAACCGACCGATCAAGCCACGACGGCGGGTGCGCAACCGGTGTGGGCGCGACCGGCGGCAGAGGTGCAATGGGTCGAGAGCGAACCGTTGGAGTACCACGAGCTGCTCCGAGGCGCGCCCCGGTACCGCTGGTGGAAGCCGTTGGTGGGGCTCCTCCTCGGCACGAGCTACTACTTCGCGCTCTCCATCGCCTATTCGCTGCTCGTCGGCGGGGTGGCCGCGCTGGGGATGGGCATGTCGGTGACTTCGGAAGAGTTCTCGCAGCTCTTCATCCCGGACACCCAGAATCCGCTCTCGCTCGTCATGGCGCTCGGATCGATCGCGCTGATGATTCCCGCCGCACTGCTCGGAATGCTGAGCGTCGGGTTGAATCCGGCTGGCCGCCTCTGGTCCGTCGCGCTGCGCACTCGGTGGCGCTGGATCGGGCGCACGATTCTTCCCGCGCTTGTCGCGCTCGTCGTCATCAACGGCGTCGGGATCTTCCTCGACCTCGCGTACAGCTCCTTCGCCGGTGGACCGGGTGAGAACTCCGCCTCCCCTGAGATCGAGCTCGATATGAGCGCTGCACTGTGGTCCGTGCTCTTCATCCTGCTGCTGGTACCGTTGCAGTCGACCGCGGAGGAGCTGGTCTTCCGAGGAGCGCTCATGCAGGCGATCGGGTCCTGGCGCAATCGGATCTGGCTCACCATCCTGCTCGCAGCCGGCATTCCGGTGGGCGCGGGAGCCCTCTTCTGGTTCTCGGGGCCCGAGGGACTGCTCGATGAAGGCGGTCGAGTGCTCATCGTGGGGGCGGTACTCTTCGCCGCGGCTGCGCTGATGCGCAGATTCACCGGAAGCCCGTTCTTCGTGATTGCCCTGCCGAGCCTGCTCTTCGCACTCGCGCACATCTACGAGATCTGGGGCATGCTCTCGGTCGGCTTCATGGCGTTGATCGCCGCCTGGCTCGTGTGGCGAACGGGTGGACTCGAAGCGGCGATCTCGCTGCACGTGGTCAACAACGTCGTGGGGTTCCTGTTCATGGTCGTCGCCTTCGGGGGCCAGACCGGGCAGACTTCCGAGGGAGGGAGTCCGATCGGGCTGTTCGCCTCTGTCCTCGGTCAGGTCCTGTTCGCCTGGTGGGTGGATCGCGACTTCCGCCGAAACGATGGACGTCGCACCCGCGTCGATCTCGTGCACGTCCCCTCCGTCTCCTCCAGGCGGCGAATCGGAGAAGGAACTGAGCTCGCATGATCGACGTACTCGTTACCGGGCAGAGCCTGCCCGCACTGCAAACGGCACTCGATCTCGCCGAGGTCGGACTGAGTGTCGTCGTTCTGGAGGAGAGCGAGAATGCCCCGGATGCGGAT
Source organism: Leucobacter soli (assembly GCA_040394175.1). Lineage (GTDB taxonomy): Bacteria > Actinomycetota > Actinomycetes > Actinomycetales > Microbacteriaceae > Leucobacter > Leucobacter soli_A. The sequence goes on from JBEBSS010000070.1 coordinate 5,991, forward strand.
TGGGAAGAGCGGGATTCCGATGGCAGCATCGCGGCCTTCATGAACCGGGTCGCCGAACCGATCGAGATCCCCGGAGGTCACGGGACAGGACATCGCGACCCGGCTGCAGAGCCCATTCACATTCAACCCGCTCCTCCGCTGCTCCAGCAGCAGGGCGAATGGCTGCCGCAGGTCTCGCCCTCGCTGCTCGGGATTCCTGCGGTGCCCCACGCGGCGGAGACGATTGCCCTGCTCGGCGCCCGGGGTGCCTTCCGGGCCTATCTCGATCGTGTGATGCCCCTGCTGACCGTGGGTAAGACCCGATTGTTCGGAGAGCTCGTGCGCAAGCGCATGGGTGTTCGAGTAAAGACCCGCTTGGTGGATCCGCAGGTCTTCGAGCGGTTCGGGACGCACTCAGGCGAGGTGGAGGCGGCAGTGGCCGCCCCGGGTTTGAATGAAACGCTGTCCAGAGCCGGCACGCTCAGCTCCGCAGTACTTGCATACGCTGACCGGAATGTTGCACGTGAAACCAGGATCGCACCCAGAAACGGTGCCGAGGCGTTTCGGGCCGCCGTGCTGCGAAGGCTTGCGCTGTATGGTGTCCGCAGGCTTCCGGAGCGTTTGCTCGAGGTTCGCGAGAGGGACGAGTCCTGGGCGGTGCGATTCGAGAGCGGGGAACACCTGCACGTGCGCGCGGTGGTCGCTGATCTGGGTTCCCGGCCGCTGCCGAATGCGGCAATCGAGCCCCTTGTCTGTGAGGTCGTTCCGATGGAATCGCGGGTGTATGCGATTCTGGACATGAAGCGGCCGGAGTGGTTGCCGAATGCCATGACCGCGGTGACCGAGGACGGCGCCTGGTCGATCGGCTTTGCGGCCGCCGGATCCCCCGGCGACGCGCGCGCTCAAGATTCGAAGGCGGGCATCTGCACCGTGAAGGTGGCATCCGCCGTCGGCGCGACGGCGGATGCCACCCGTGCATGGGAGCAACTCGAACAGGCGCACACCCCGTCAGACAACTGGGAGGATCTGCGGGCCAAGTGGTTTCCCGAAGCGACCCTGCGTCACGTCGATCTCGTCGCGGCGCCCTTCCGGACGTTGGATGGCAGGGACGCGGCCGAGTCGGCACTCGCGGATCTGGAGCGCCGCGTGCCGGGCCTCATGGTGGTGGGCCGGGCCGCGCACGGAGACGACCAGTCCGTCGCACTGACCTCTGCCCACGCATCGGCAGTGCACCTGCGCAGGCGCTTGCTCGGGCTCGAGGAAGCCTGAAGCACTCAGCATATTTCGAAAATGGAATATGACTGCCAGGTGATGCGCGCTAGGCTGGAGCTAGTTTCTCGCAATGAAACCTGCGACGTCTGGAGGAAACATGAAAGGCAAGATCGCATTCGTTCTCGGAGCGGCGGTCGGCTACGTGCTCGGATCTCGCGCGGGTCGCGAGCGATACGAGCAGATCAAGCGAGGCGCCGAGTCGCTGTGGCACACCGAACCGGTTCAGCGCGGGGTCGGTGCGGTCCGCGGCGCACTCGATGAGCGGGCGGACGACGTGAAGGCCTTCATTCGTCGAGCCTCGTCAGACGCATTCGCCAACTTCGCACGTCAGACCGCCCCCCAGCAGCCCCCTCGAAACCAGAAGTCCGACGGCGCCGAGGTCGCAGACGAAGAGAAGAAGAAGGCTGCGCCGGGGTCCGGCGCGTCGAAGACGGCGGAGTCCGCGACGGCGAAGTCTGAGAAGTCCTCAGCGGCCAAGCCCGCTCGCACCAAGTCCGTGAAGGCCAAGCCCGCGAAGGGCGCAAAGGCCGACTCATGAGCCGCCGCGACGACCAAGCCGGGACCTTCGAGCTGCTCGCTCGATTGCCCTATCAGTTCGTTCGCCTCGCCAAAGCGGAGTTCGAGAACGCAAGGCGGGAGATCACCACCAAGCTGAAGCGCGGAGGAATCGGGCTGCTGGCGATCATCGTCGCACTCTTCTTCGTCTTCTTCGCCATCGGATGCCTCGTGACCGCCGCCATCGCGGGCATTGCCGTCGTCTGGCCGGTCTGGTTGTCTGCGCTGGTGGTAGCGGCCGCCCTGCTGCTCCTCGCCGCCGGTGCGATCCTCGGGGGCGTGGCGCTGTTGAAGCGGGGCGTGCCCGTTCCAGAAGAGACGATCGACCGGGTCGAGGGCGACCTGCACACGATGAGCGAGGTGCGCTTCAACTCCTCTGCGCACGCGCCCCAGCATGGCGAGAAGGGAAATTGGCGATGAGCCAGCACACATCCCCGACCGAGCGCGAACTCGGCATCATCGAGGCCAGCCAGGCGCGGGAGGAGCTGTACGACACCCTCGGCCAGCTCCGCGTACAACTCGACTACGCGCAACGCATCGATGACGGCGTCGCCAGAGCGAAGCAGCGCATCGCCGCGGAGAAGCGAGAGAACCCCCTCGTGTTCGGTGCCGCAGTCGTCGGCGCCGCAGCACTCTGCGGGGTAGCGGTGTGGGCCATCGCCTCGAAGATCGTTCGCGCGTTCGAATAGACACGGGTGCCGTTCTCGGCCTCGAAAGGGTCACGTTTCTGTTGCGTTTCCCCCTCAGAAGCGCTCTGTTTTGCGTTGTCTCGCTCTCCGGGGTAAGAATAGGGTCAGCGGAAGGACGTTCTTCCTTGCCTGTCTTCGCGTCGGAGCAGACTCGAATGAAGGCTGTTTTTGCATGTCCGAAGAATTGAAGTGGGGTGTATGTCGGTCGATCAGAAGCCACTGAGCGGACTTCGCGTGCTTGTGCCTCGCGGCGGCACCTGGGGAGAGATCGTCGCCCAAGCGCTCCGTGAGCAGGGTGCGAACACGGTCATCGCGCCCCTGGTCGACTTCGCCCACACCAGTGAAGAGGATCGCCTCGTCGAAGCGCTCCATCGACTGGAGGACGGCTACTACGACTGGATCACCGCCACCAGCGCGACCGTCGTCGATGTCCTAGCCCACCACGAGGCCAAGATCCACGAACGCACCAGAGTCGCCGTCGTCGGCGAAGCAACCGCACAGGCATTCATCGAAGCGGGCTACCAAGTGAGTCGCACGCCGGAACGAGAGAACAACACGACCGAGGGACTCCTGAAAGTCTGGCCCGAGATCGACACCGGTGAAGTGCTGAAAGTCCTGACTCTGCGCTCCGACGTCGCAAAACCAGTGCTCACCTCAGGGCTCATCGACCGCGGACACGACGTCACCCAGGTGGTCGCGTTCCGCACCATCGGCGTGCCGGTATCGGTGCACATCCGCGAAGACGTCGAATCCGGTCGAATCAACGCCCTCCTCGTCGCCTCAGCGCGCATCGGGCGCGAAGTCGCGGCGCAGTTCCCGGCGCTTCCAGAGAACACGATCGTGGCATGCGTCGGGCCGCACACCCACGAAGAAACCGTCGCAGCGGGGCTCAAACACAACCCCAACGGCCAACTGCTCGAACAGAAGCGCGCGCTCATCGAGACGGTCGAATCGGCCATCGACCAAAGCGACATGCTCGACTGACCGCGCTCGGCGGCATCGGCGCGCAAAGCTCTGCTTTGC
>JBEBSS010000071.1:0-8665 GCA_040394175.1 Leucobacter soli
GCGACCTTGCGCATCGCCGAGTTCGGCTTCTTCGGGGTGGTCGTGTACACACGGGTGCACACGCCGCGCTGCTGGGGGTTCGCCTTGAGCGCGGGAGCCTTGGTCTTGGAGACCTTCGGCGTGCGCCCCTTGCGAACCAGCTGCTGAATAGTAGGCACTGATTCTCCTTGTTACTCCTGCACGGTGACAGGAATGCTTCACATGTTGAGCATTCGCGACCATTCGCATGGCCGCTGACCTGCTGCCGCCTCGTCATGGGACTCGGCTGCGGGTGCAGGTATGCCGTGGGGGTAGTTCGACTTGCGCCGAGTGACCCAGTGGATGCTCCCCCGGCACTCGCCGAGCACGGCAAACGACGGTGGAACACACCGAGAAACAACTATACGCGCCGCTCGCCGCATTGCGCAAGAGAGCGACGCCCACCAATGCGCCCAGATCGGAGTGCCGCGTTCGCGCGTACGGACGATGCACGTTCAGCCGGAGAATTTCAGTGGATTCATATGTGATTACGTGCATTCTCCGGTTCCACGAATCCGCACAGCGGCAGCTCGCGACTCGACCGCCGGGTCTATCGGCGAAGGTGCAGCCCGGAGGCGATCGCGAGCAGGATGGCCTCTTGTACGGCGTGCCACTCGAACATCACCTCGGCGTAGCTCACCCGGATCACGTGATACCCGCGCGCCTGGAGCTCAGCATCGTGTTTGTTGTCGGATATCCTCTGCGCGCCGGCGTGCTGTTTTCCGTCGATCTGCACGACGAGCCGGTCTCCGATGAGAAAGTCGACCCGGTGCCCCTGCAGCCAGGTCTGGGCCCGAACGGGCATTCGCAACCAGCGGAGACGGGTACGGAAGAGCGTCTCGAGCCCAGAGTCAGCGAACGGCGTGCACTGCGCGAGCACCTGGGTTGCCCGCGGAGGCAGCCTCAGGGACGAGAGCAGTTGCAGATCTGTCCTTCCTGTGTTCAGCGCCGACTCCCAGCTTGCCAGGGCGTGCTCGAAGGGAAGGCACTCGGCAATGTGGAAGAGCACGTTGGGCACCGAGTCCTCAAGAGAGGTAGATGGCCGAGGCAACGGCGGTGCTGACCAGTGGACCCGAGCCTTCGCGTCGATGTGAAGCCCCGTGGTTCGTGCCGCCACGTGCGGCGACTGGGGATCCTCTGAGACCCATATCCCCAGCCGTCTCGCTTGGGTGACGCATGTGAGCAGCACCCCGTGCCGGACGGCAAACAGGAGCATCGGCTCGAGCGACGGCAGAGCGACCCAGCCTCGCCGAGGGCGCACAAGCAGCCCGGCGTGCACGGCGGCACCGATCGACCGGGCCGAGTGGCCGTGTTCGCGCAGGTGCGCGGTGCGCGCAAACCCGCCACTCGATCGTACGGTGCGGAGTAGGCCCATGACGCCATTCTCTGCGCGCCGAGGCACCAGTCCGGATTATGCACAGAGTTTGGTTTCTCAGCTCGAACTCCGTCTGCTGCGAGCGACAAATGCGGGACTCGGCATCGGGCGGGACCCAAGCCGCACCCTTCACGGCTGTGCCGGGACGGCGCGCACGGGAGTGATCGTGGTCGTAAATACGGAGGATGCGCGTAACCACGCAAGAATCCTCGGTATTCGTGTGTGTGAACCCGTGCGATCCGGTTCGGCGGGCAGGACGACAGACCGGTTCGGCGGGCGGGCCCGATAGACAGGTCCGAGGGCCGAGTTCAGATCCTGCCAGAGCTTGCATTCGGGTGAGGGATCGGGTTCTGGCTATCCCTGATCGGCGAGAAGGGCGAGCACTGCCTCTCCGTATCGCTCCAGTTTCGCCTGTCCGATGCCCGAAATATCGAGAAGGGCATCGGAATCCTGCGGCAGGTGCGTCGAAAGCGCCCTGAGCGTCGCATCCCCGAACACCACGTACGGTGGCACGCCCTGCTCGCGGGCCTCGGCGAGACGCCATTGACGGAGCCGCTCGAAGATCTCCTGCTGCTCCTCGCTCAAGTCCGCAACGTTCTTCTTGTTCGATGAGGATCGCCCTGCCGCCACGACCTCTTCCCGCATCAGCACCTGCTGCGCACCTCGGAGCACCGACTTGGCCGCCTCGGTCGGTGCGAGCACGCCCCACTCGCCCTGGCTCTCGAGCACGCCGGTCGCGAGCAGATGCCGGACGACGCCTCGCCACTGCGCAACGGAGAGATCGGCGCCGATGCCCCAGGTCGAGAGTTCATCGAGTTTCAACTGGGTGACGCGCTCCGAGACCACCCCGCGCAGCACATCGATGTGTTGGCCCGCTGCAAAGGTGCGACCGCGCCGCTCGTTGTAGGTACGCAGCACGGTGGACAGGAGCTTCTGAGCGGGGATCGTCGCATCCCACAGCTTCGGCGGGTCGAGGCACACATCGCAGTTCCCGCAAGGATCTTGCAGATCCTGGCCGAAGTAGCGGAGCAGATACTGTCTGCGGCACTCGGTCGTCTCGCAGAGCTCCAGCATGTGGTTCAGATGAGCCAGCTGGTTGCGTTTGGCGCTGTAGTCCTGCGCAGCGGCCGTCCCGCCGGAGGGGTCGAAGGGTGCCTCGTCGCGGCGGTCGCCGGAACTCTCGATAAGCTGCCGCTGCTGCACCACGTCGGCGAGACCGTATGCCATCCAGGCCTCAGCCGGGTCGCCGTCACGCCCGGCGCGGCCGGTCTCCTGGTAGTACCCCTCTACCGACTTCGGAAGGTCGATATGTGCCACGAAGCGCACGTCGGGTTTGTCGATTCCCATGCCGAAGGCGATCGTCGCGACGACGACGACGCCGTCCTCGCGAAGAAACCTCGTTTGGGCGTCCAGCCGTTCGGCTGCGGGAAGCCCCGCGTGATAGGCGACCGCATCGACGCCTGCCTCGCGCAACCACGCCGCGGTCTGTTCGACCTTCCGCCGGCTCAAGGCGTAGACGATACCCGCTTCCCCGCCGTGCTGGTCGCGCACGAATCGCGTCAGCTGCTGCCGCACCTGCCCCTTCCCCTCGATGCGATACCGAATGTTCGGTCGATCGAAGCTGGAGACGAAGTGCCGCGCGCGCTCCAGGTGCAGGCGCTCGGTGATCTCACGGTGCGTCTCTGGCGTCGCGGTCGCGGTGAGTGCGATCCGGGGAACATCTGGCCACTCTTGTGCGAGCGCTCCGAGGCGCAGGTAGTCGGGCCGAAAGTCGTGCCCCCACTGCGAGACGCAGTGGGCCTCGTCTATGGCGAAGAGTGCGATGCGCCCGCGCTTCAGCAGTTCGATCGTGCCCGGGGAGCTGAGGCGCTCCGGTGCGAGGTAGAGCATGTCGAGATCGCCGGATACGTAGGCCTGCTCGATGGCTTGGCGGTCCTCGGCCGACATCGTCGAGTTCAGCGCTGCCGCTCGAACGCCTGCGAGCTGCAGCGCGGCAACCTGATCGTGCATCAGCGCGACGAGGGGCGAGAGCACCACACCCGTGCCCTCCCTGCACAGCGCGGGGATCTGGTAGCAGATCGATTTTCCGCCTCCGGTGGGCATGAGCACCACCGCATCGCCGCCCGAGACGACCTGCTCGACGATCTCCCGCTGGTCGCCCCTGAACGACGGGTATCCGAAGACCTCGGAGAGCACCCGGCTGGGGTCACGCGCTTCGGTCATCGAACGCTTCGGTCACTCGTCGTCTGCGGCACGAGGCTCGGAGCCAGTCGCACCGGTATCGTCGGCAGCGCCGCCAGCGCTCGGGTCGCCGCCTTTCGGCGGCGATGAAGCCGGGCCGGCGGAGGCATCGGAATCGCCCGAAGCCGCCAAGGCGATTTCGGCAGCGAGCTCCTCATGGATCTCAGCACGATAGTTCGCTCGACGAATGCGGCGCACCAGATCGAAGCCGAGGAAGAAAAGCGCGATCGCGAGCACAGCGATCACCAGGAAACCGCCGACCCCTGGGGTCACCTTGTTCGGATCGAACTGCTCTTTCTCGGCTGCCGTTGCCAGCAGCGAGACGAGCTGCGTTGCGGGCACCTGATACATCATGCATTCTCCTCTGTGATTCCCTGGAACAGGTCGGTCTCGAACTCGCTCGTGGCGACGCGGGAGGCGGCGAGCCGGTAGTCCTCCGACGGCCACGCAGCGCGCTGCAACTCGTTCGGCCAGAAGAAGAACGAGCTGTCTGGGGACACCTGACTTGCGTGCGCCCGGAGCGCCTCGTCACGGCGTTCGAAGTATCGGCCGACCTCGACACGGGTCGTCACGTCGGTCGGTCGGTCGATGAAGCGGTCCATCATTCCCTCGAACTGCGCGATCAGCGGCGATTCGGGGTCGCGCTCGCGCATCGTCTCGTACACGCGCACCATGCGCTCAGGGTTGAAGATCGATTCATAGTAGAGCTTGCCGATCACCCACGGATCGCCGGCCTCGGGATAGGCCTCGGCGTCACCGGAGACATCCCAGGCGATCTTCGAGATCTCGTGGCATCGAATGTGATCGGGATGGGGGTATCCTCCACGCTCGTTGTAGGTGATCATCACGTGGGGCTTGAATTCGCGGACGAGTCGCACGAGCGACTCGGCAGACACCTCGGCTGGCACATCGGCGAAGCAGCCCGGCGGAACGGCGATGCCCTCGTCGGGGAGGCCGGAGTCCTCATAGCCCAGCCAGCGGTGTTCGAAGCCGAGAATGTCCCGTGCCTTCGCCATCTCACCGCGGCGCAAGCCGGCGAGATCGCGGCGGCTCTTCGGGTCCCGGGCCGCGAGCTCGTTGAGCACGTCCCCACGCTCGCCGCCGGTGCAACTCACGACGAGCACCTGCACGCCCTGGTCGACGTAGTGCGCGTATGTCGCGGCGCCCTTGCTCGACTCGTCGTCGGGGTGAGCGTGCACCGCAATCAGCCTCAGCGTCATCGACGCCCTCTCAAGTGATTCCCGGAGATACCCGGTACGCTGGCAATCGCAGTTCAGTCTAGTCGTCTGGGCTGCACCCGTTTTGTGCGGCGAGGAGAGAGAAGACGCGTGACCGACCCAGCATCGCAGGCGCTTCTCGACGAACGCTACGGCAGGGGCAGGAAGCGCAGTTTCGACAGGCGCTTCGGCTGGATCGCGGCTGGTGCCCTCGTGCTTGCCGGTCTCGTGTTCGTCTTCTTCGGTGGCTGGCAGCAGGGCAGCGATCTGGAGTTCAAGGATCTGCACTATTCGGTCGTCGACGAGCAGTCGGTCGAAGTCGATGCCCAGGTGACGGCTTCCGCTGACGCCACGATCGTCTGCGCGATAGAGGCGCTCAGCACCTCGCATGGCACGGTTGGGTGGAAGCTCGTGACGCTTCCCGAGGGCGAGGATCGCACGAGGCGTTTCACGACGACGCTGATCACCACCTCGCCTGCGACGACCGGCCGCGTGCGCAACTGTTGGGAGCAGACGGCCGAGCAGTGAGCGGGGACGACTCACAGCTTTCCCCAAGGTCGATCGCCTCGTCAATCTCCCTGTCGATCCGACCTCGGCTGCTAAGCTTTTTCCCTGAGCCCCGGCGTCGCCGGGGCTTGAGATATATATAGACCTAGGGAGATGACGCCATGACCGAGAAGCAGACTTGGCTTACTCAGGGCGCCTACGACCGGCTCAAGGGCGAGCTCGACCAGTTGAGCGGTCCCGGTCGTCGAGAGATCGCCGCTCGCATCGAGGCCGCCCGAGACGAAGGCGATCTCAAGGAGAACGGCGGCTATCACGCGGCGAAGGACCAGCAGGGCCAGATGGAGGCCCGCATTCGCGACCTCGAGGAGCTGCTCAAGCACGCCGTGGTCGGCGAGGCGCCGGAAGCGAGCGGTGTCGTCGAGATCGGCACCGTGATCACCGCGGAGATCTGGGGCGATGAAGAACGCTTCCTCCTCGGCAACCGGGAGATCGCCGACGGCTCCGACTTGGACGTCTACAGCGCCGAAAGCCCGCTCGGCACTGCGATTCTCGGCCTCAAGGTTGGCGACTCGGCGAGCTACGCTGCGCCGAACGGCAACGAGATCGAGGTCAAGATCCTCGCCGTCGATACCTACGCCGGCTAGCGCGCAGCGCACTCGACTTTGTGAAGCGCCCCTCTGTCCGGAGGGGCGCTTCGTCGTGTGCGTCGGGGGTTCAGTAACGCTCCCCGACCCGCACCGTGTAGCCTGCTTCGCGAAGCGCCTCGACGACCTCCTGGCCGTGCTCGACCCCGCGGGTTTCGATGTGCAGCTCGAGTTCGACATCGCTGATCGGCAGTTCTGTCGCATGGCGAGTGTGCAGCACTTCGACCACGTTGGCGTTCTTCCCTGCGACGATCGATGCGGTGCGCACGAGCTGACCCGGGATGTCTGGGAGGAGGATCCGCAGCTTGAGGTAGCGCGAGGAGGCGGCCAGGCCGTGGCCGATCACGCGCTGCAGGAGCAGCGGGTCGATGTTGCCTCCCGAGAGGATCGTTGCGATCGGGCCGGATGAGTCGATCTTTCCTGCGAGGATCGCGGCGACTCCGGCGGCGCCGGCCGGCTCGACGACGAGCTTGGTGCGTTCGAGCAGCATCACGATCGCGCGGGCGATATCGTCGTCGGTCACGGTCACGATCTCATCGACGTACTTCTGCACGAACTCGAAGGTGAGGTCGCCCGGGCGCGCAACTGCGATGCCGTCGGCGATGGTCGGCTTGGCCACGATCGTGACCGGATGACCGGCATCGAGCGATGGCTGGAAGGCGGCGGTGTTCGCTGACTGCACGCCGATCACTCGCAGTTCACGTCCGTCGCGGGCCGCGCGCAGCTTGGCTGCAGCTGCCACCCCCGAGATGAGTCCGCCCCCGCCGATGGCGACGACCAGGGTTTCGATGTCGGGTGCGGCATCGAACATTTCAAGCGCGACGGTGCCTTGCCCTTCGATCACGGAGATGTGATCGAAGGGTGCGATGAAGACCGCGCCGGTGTCTTCCACGAACTGCCGCGCAGCTGTGAGTGTGCCTTCGAAGCTGTCGCCTTCGAGCCGTACGTCGGCACCGTAGTTCCTGGTGGCCTGCAACTTGGGCAGCGCGACGCCGAGGGGCATGAAGATCGTCGCTTTGATCCCCAGTTCGCGTGCCGCGTAGGCGACGCCCTGCGCGTGGTTGCCCGCGGATGCTGCGACCACACCGCGCTCGCGCTCTTCGGGGCTGAGGCCGAGCAGCCGATTGTATGCGCCGCGAAGCTTGTATGCTCCGGTCCGCTGCAGGTTCTCGCACTTCAGATAGACCTTGGGTGCGCCGCTGACCTCAGCGAGGTAGCGCGAGGTTTCGAGAGGGGTGCGCCGCGTGACCCGGTGCACGGTTTCGAGGGCTCGCTCGAAATCGGCGAGGCTCAGGTCGTCGACGGTACTGGCTGCTGTCTGTGCGCTCATTCGCTCTCTCCTCCGCGCCATTTCCGCGCGGTCATGCGCACCCGTTCCCTGGCGACGCGGTGCACTCGATACTTCTTGTGGTACTCGGCGACCGGATCCTTGTCCGGATCCCATCTTCGCTCGACAAGCGTGTTCACGATCGCGCTGGCCGCCGCCGTGAGCGGCACTGCGAACAGCGCGCCGGGAATGCCTGCGAGCAGTGCGCCCGCCGATACCGCGAGCACGACGCCTAGCGGATGCACCTTGACGGCGCTGCCCATGACGAGCGGCTGCAGCACGTGGCCTTCGATCTGGTTGACGAGGATCACCACTCCGAGCATGATCAGCGCGTTGATCGGGCCGTTGTAGACGAGCGCGATGAAGACGGCGAGTGCGCCGGTGCTGATTGCGCCGAGGAATGGGATGAACGATCCGAGGAATACGAGGATCGCGATCGGGATCGGCAGGGGAACGCCGAGGATGACTGCGCCGAGACCGATGCCGACGGCGTCGATGAACGCCACGAGCACCTGGACGCGAACGTACTGGCCGACGGAGACCCATCCGTTCTTCCCTGCGGCGTCCGCGGGGGCGTGCGCGCGCTTCGGGAAGAAGCCGAGCACCCAGTACCAGATGCGTTTGCCGTCGATGAGCAGGAAGATCAGCGAGAACAGCGTCAGCAGAGCACCTGCGACGACCTGGCCCGCGGTCACGGTGACGCTCAGCGCTCCGCTCCAGATTTGTCCTTGGTGGTCGTTCACTGTCCGCAGGATCTGCTCGAAGAAGGAGTTGACCTGTTCGGCGCTCAGCCCGAACGCGGTCTCGACCCAGTGGAGGATGTCGTGCCAGGACTGGGCGGACTTGCGAGCGACATCGCCGAATCCGGAGCGGAGCTGGCTCACGATCAGCCAGATGAGTCCGCCGACGGCGAGGAGGAACATCACCATCGCGGTGAGCACTCCGAGCCACCTCGGCCAGCTGCGTCGTTCGAAGGCGTGCACGACCGGATAGAGCAGTGCCGAGAGCAGGAGGGCGATGATCACTGGAACCACGATGATCGCGACTTGCGCGATCAGCCACACGAGGGCCGCGACTGCGATGCCGATGAGGATCAGTCGCCAAGACCAGGCCGCCGCGACTCGTACGCCGAGCGGGAGTTCAACGGCAGCGTTCTCGACCTGTTCGTGCTCGTGGTCGAGGACCGTACGATCCTCGCCTCGTGCTGCAGGTGTTTGCTCTTCCACGACCTCATCCTAGTATTCGCCCGCTACCATCTCTGAATATGCACGAGAACCAAGAGCGAGGCGAAGCGTCGCGATGTTCTCGTGCACACGGCGCCCACAGCGCCGAACAA
>JBEBSS010000072.1:0-8599 GCA_040394175.1 Leucobacter soli
TGAAGCGCTGGTTGAACTTCTCGACGCGACCGGCCGAGTCGAGGATGCGCTGCTTACCGGTGTAGAACGGGTGCGAAGCGCTCGAGATCTCAACGTCGATGACCGGGTAGGTCGCACCGTCGACCTCGATGGTCTTCTCGCTGGTCAGGGTGCTGCGGGTGAGGAAGGTCTCGCCCGAAGCCAGATCGCGGAAGACGATGGCGTTGTACTCGGGGTGGATCTCGGTCTTCATGATGTTCCTTTTGAATGGTATTCGGGTGGGCGGAGCGTGAACACGCTCAAAAACTCAGGTGACGAGCTTTCGCTGTCAGTGCACCAAGGTTCTACTTTAGCAGAAAAAGGTTCAGCTTCGAGCAACTGCGTTGTAACGGCCGTTCTCGTGACTGAGTTCGAAGCTCAGACCGAAGGTCGCCTCCAGGTACGCCTCGGTCAGCGTCGATTCGATCGGGCCTGCCGCCTGGATCCGACCGTCGCTGATCAGCAGGACATGGGTGAATCCCGGCGGGATCTCTTCGACGTGGTGCGTCACCATGACCATCGCCGGCGAACTCGGGGATTGCGCGAAACCCGAGAGCATCTGCAGCAGGCGTTCGCGCGCCCCGAGGTCGAGGCTCGCGCTCGGTTCGTCGAGGAGCAGCATCTCCGGATCGGTCATGACCGCGCGAGCGATCATGGCGCGTTTGCGTTCGCCATCGCTGAGCGTGCCGAACGCGTGATCCGCGAGCCCGGTCAGCTGCCACTCGGCGAGCACCCGGTCCGCCTGGCGCACATCCATGTCGTCGTAGTGCTCGTTCCAGCGCCCCTCGATCCCGTAGGCGGCGGTCAGCACGAGGTTTCGCACCGTCTCGTCTGCTGGGATGCGTCGAGCGGTCGCGTTGGCCGCGAAGCCGAGTCGGTTTCGCAGTTCCCAGATGTCGAAGGTCCCGAGCCGCTGGCCGAGCACGTCGACATGCCCCGAGGTGGGAAAGCTGTTGGCAGTCGCCAGACGAAGCACCGTGGTCTTGCCCGCACCGTTCGGACCGAGGATCACCCAGCGCTCGGAATCATCGACTTCCCAGTTGATATCGGCGAGAATCGGCCGCCCGTCCCGCACATAGGTGACATCGCTGAACCGCAACACATTCGTCATGCGAATAAGCCTATCCTTGTCGATATGACTTCTTCAGGTGCCACACGCCCGCTCGTCGTCCTCGATTGCGACTCCACCACGATTCGGGACGAAGTGATCGAGTTGCTCGCGGAGGCGGCTGGTACGAGGGAACTGGTCGCGGAGATCACCGAGCGAGCCATGCAGGGCGAACTCGACTTCTCCGCGAGCTTGGCTGAGCGAGTGGCCACCCTGGCGGGGACGCCGGAGACCGTGTTCGCCGAGGCGTACGGAAAGGTGCGCTTCTCCCCAGGCATTCGCGAGCTGATCGCGGCAGTCCATGCTCGCGGAGGCAGCGTCGGTGTGGTGTCGGGAGGCTTTCACGAGGTACTCGACCCTCTTGCGAAGGATCTCGGTATCGACTTCTGGCGCGCCAACCGCCTGGAGCTCCAGGACGGAGAACTCACCGGCCGCACGGTCGGGCCGGTGATCGATGCCGAGGCGAAAGCCTCCACGCTTCGCGAATGGGCCGAGGCATCGGGCACGCCGCTTGCGGCGACGGTCGCGATCGGAGACGGCGCGAACGACCTCAGGATGATGGAGATCGCGGGACTCTCTGTCGCCTACAACGCGAAGCCGATCGTCCGCGAACGCGCCGACGTGTCCGTGCAGGACGACCTCGCCTCGGTCATCCCGCTGCTCGACAGGCTCTGAAACGCCGTGTCCCCTCGCTTTCCCGACGATCCGGCGTTCGTCACGTAAGTCACTCGAAGTTATTGAGCTGCTCGGTCGACTCGGGGATCTTCCCGTCTCCGAGCAACGACTCGCCGAGATGCTTCAGCGCGGTCAGTGCAACGTTCTGCGGCATGGGACCGTACGAGATCCTCGCCACTCCCAACGCCTCGTACTCCGCGGCCGACATCGCGCCGGGAAGGCCGATGACGCTCACCCGCCGTTCGCCGATTCCCTCCACGAGCGTCCGAGCTTCCTCGGCGGTGATAACCCCTGGCACGAAAACGCACTGCGCTCCCGCCTCCAGGTAGGCACGGCCACGCTCGATCGCATCTTGGAGCGCGGCTTCGCGAGAACGCTCTCCGCCCTTGATGAGCGCATCGGTTCGCGCATTGAGCACGAAGCCCACTCCTTCGTGCTGGGCCGCCTGCACCGCCGACCGCATGACGAGCGCGGACTCCTCGAGCGGACGCATCTGATCCTCGATGTTCGCGCCGCTCACTCCGACTCCGATCGCGCGGCGAACTGCTTCACCAGGATCGCCGAACCCGCCGTCAAGATCCGCAGAAACGGGCAGCTTCGTGGCGCTGACGATGCGCTGGAGCGCAGCGATCATGAGATCGAGAGGAATGCGCTCACCATCGGCGTAGCCATGACTCGCGGCGATCCCGTGCCCGGCGGTCGCGATTGCGGTGGTTCCCGGCAATTCGGAGACGACTTTTGTGCTCACGGCGTCCCACACGTTCACGACGCGAAGAATCTCCGGCGTTTCGTACAGTGCAGTGAGCCTACGGGCGTCCTCTGCGACGCGTGAAATCGAACGGGTGCTCTCATTGGTACTCATGCCCTCACACTATCCGGCGAGTCGTCTCGCTGAGAAGCCCTTGACTCGACCCCGATTTCCTGGCACAGAAGCGTGCTCGTCACACCCCCAGCAGCGTGGAGAGTCCGTGCAAGGCTACTGCCAGCGCGCCGAGAAGCGCGAGAGCCAGCATGATCGCCCTCGCCGCAGCGACCGGCACCCGCGATGCGAGCACGTCCCCGATCGAGATACCCACGACGAGCGAGACTCCGAGCGCACCCCAGAGCCAGAGCGGAAGATCGGGCCACTCAGCCGGTTCAAGCAGGAGTTTGGCAACGACGCTCGTGACCCCGAGGGTGAGGAAGAACGGCTGCACCGTCGCCGCAAACGCGTGCTGTGGCCAGCGCGAGATCATTGCATAGACACTGATCGGAGGGCCGCTGATTCCCGCTGCGGCACTCGACAGTCCCGAGAAGAAGCCGGCGACGATCTTCGGAGTCGTTCCGCTCGCTCCCTCGGACGAGGGCCGCGCGAACATCGAGACGAGCAATGCCGCGACGAGCAGCGTGCCGATGCAGAGCTCCAACCATGACGGATCCAGCCGAGTCGCGAGCAGCGCGCCGGGAACGATTCCGATGAGGGCGGGAATCACCAGCCAGGCGTAGGTTCGCCACTCGACCTGCGCGAATACTCGGCGGAGCACGAGGGCGGCGACGGCTGCGCTGGCGAGATTCGCGAGGATAACCCCCTCTCTGGGACCGAGCAGGAGCACCAGAAATGGGGCTGCGACGAGCGCGAACCCCATTCCCGACAGGCGTTGCGCAAGGGCTCCCAGCGCGACGACCAGCACCGCGAGAAGAATCGCGAGGCTCACGGCTCGGACTAGTGCCCCATACCGAGTCCGCCATCGACCGGGATCACGGCGCCCGAGATGTAGCCTGCCTCATCGCTCGCGAGCCATGCAGCGGCGTGTGCGATCTCGGCAACCTGGCCGAATCGACCCGCGGGAATGGACTCGAGGTACTGGTTCTGTTGAGCTTCGGGCAGGGCCGCGGTCATGTCCGTCTCGATGAATCCGGGCGCGATGACGTTTGCAGTGATTCCACGACCGCCGAGCTCTCGAGTGAGCGAACGCGCGAATCCGACGAGCCCCGCCTTCGATGCGGAATAGTTGATCTGCCCGGGCGAACCGTAGAGTCCGACCACACTGGAAATCAGGATCACACGCCCGAAGCGAGCCTTGAGCAGTCCCTTTGCCGCCCGCTTCACGACGCGGAAGGTGCCGGTGAGGTTCGTGTCGATGACTTCCGTGAAGTCCTCCTCGCTCATGCGCAGGAGCAGGGTGTCGCGAGTAATTCCGGCGTTGGCAACCACAACTTCCACCGGCCCGAGCTGAGCTTCCACCTCGGTGAACGCGGCATCGATCGACGCCGCGTCGTTCATCTCGGCCCGTACCGTGAGCGTACCCTCCGGCCCTTCGCCCGAGCGTGCGGTGACCGCCACGCGGTGCCCTTCTGCAATCATGCGCTGGGCGATGGCGTATCCGATGCCTCGATTGCCTCCGGTGACGAGTACGGTGCGGGCGGTGCTCATGTGGATCCTTTCATCCGATGACGCCCAGCCTAGTAGGAGACAACGGGAGTAGGCTTGATCGACGTGGCGGACCAGTACAAGGTGACTTCAGTCGGGGTGAATCCTGCGAAGGATCGCGCCTACAGAATGCGCATGTACTTCCTCACCATGACATTGCGCATGGCGTGCGTCATCTCACTCTTCTGGGTCAGGGGACCGTGGATCATCCTGGTCGCCGCCGGAGCGATCGTGCTCCCCTATGTCGCCGTGCTCATCGCCAACGCGGTGTCGAACGTCGGGGGTCAAGCACATGAGGTCCCCACGCCTCGGGCAATCGATGCCCCTCCTGTTCCCGAGGTCCCGGAGCACGACGCCACACCGCCGAGCCGGACGGTGATCATCGTGGATGCCCCCGCCGAGCGCCGCTCGACCGATTCCGGTGGAGCCGATTCGTGATCGGCATGCTCGGCCGCGAGCCGGCTTCGTCTCGAGAGTGCTCACGCGCGGGTTGCCTGCGGGAAGCGGACTGGGCGCTGCGCTGGCGCAATCCGAGGATTCACACCGAGGATCGCCGCAAGACGTGGCTTGCCTGCGGCGAGCATCGCGACTATCTGCGAGACTTCCTTGAGGCACGCTCGTTTCCGCTCGAGGTGCTTCCGCTGAGCGAGTTCATGTCCACGGCTTCGCCCGACGAGAGGGACGGATGAGCACTGAGTACCAGGTCGGTTGGAGCTTTCTGCGAAGCCGCCACTGGATCGGTTACTTCGCGCTGCTCGTGATCTTCTCGATCGCCTGCGTATGGCTCGGCAACTGGCAGTTCGAACGCCGCGCGCAGGCGAGAGCGGAGATCGCCAGGATCGATGCCAACTATGACGCTCCGCCCCTTGCCCTCAGCGAGGCCGTGCCCGATCCCGGAGCGTTCGACGAGGACTCGCACAAGTGGCAAACCGTCGAATTGCGCGGCGAGTACATCGGCGATACCTTCCTGGCGCGAAACCGTCCAGGACCGAACGGCGTGGGTTCCGACCTGATTCAGGCGTTCGAGAACACTGACGGCTCAGTGTTCTTCATCGATCGCGGCTGGGTCCCGGTCTCTGGTACCGATGAAGTGCCGAGCGATCTGCCGGCGCCCCCCGAAGGCGAGACGACGGCCTTTGCCCGCCTCCGCGCGAGTGAACCCGTGATCACTGGACGAAGCTCGGCCGGACGTTCGGTGGCGAGCATCAATCTGGAGGAGTTGGCGAGGCTCAGCGGACTCGACGGCACGATCTACACCGGCGCATACGGCCAGTTGCTGGAAGAGGTGCCGGCCGCTGAGACCGGAATCCTTGCCGCGAAGCCAGAACGCGACGAGGGCCCTCACCTTTCCTATGCACTCCAGTGGTACGTCTTCATCATCATCGCGACGATCGGCCTCGCCTACGGCGCTCGTCAGGAATACCGCGGACTCAACGCGGAGGGCGAATCGGTCCGTCGCGAGGACGATCGGCGTGCCGAGCGCAATCGCCGACGCGGCCCCAGCGACGCCGAGGAGGAAGACGCGCTGCTCGGCGAATAGCGGCCGCCGGATCCGGACGCACTCCGAGGAGCAACTAAGCTTGATGGAATGCAGCATCCCCCCAGCGAGCGCACGATCCGACGTGCGACGGCCTCCGTCTCTGGAGTCTTCCTCGCCCTCGCGCTGGCCCTTTCGCTCGGCTCCTGTTCGCAGATTCCCGAACCAGAAGAGAACATCGAGTCGCTGACCGCGGTCACCGAGGCCCCCGCTCCCCCGGCTGCCGCAGAAGAGTACGACATCGAGCTGCATCCGGAACCCATCGTCGAGGAGCTGGGCTGCACGCCCTATCTGGTGATCACCGCGCGAGGAACCGGCGAACCGCACAAGGGTCAACTCCTGTCACCGGTCGCTCGCGCCATCAAGAAAGCGCTCCCCGATCAGGTGCACGTGCTCGATCTCGACTACCCGGCCGACACCGACGTGAACGAAGGGGGCACCTACGGGGTTCGTCTCCTCCTCGACACGCTGAATGTCCAGGCGGAGGCCTGTCCCGAACAGACCTTTGTGCTGCTCGGGTATTCGCAAGGAGCGCTCATCATCGGCGACGCTCTCGCGCTGCCGGACGGGCGCCTCGTGGGCGGCACCGTCGGAGAGCTGAGCGAAGAAGCTGCGGCCCGGATCATCGCGGTCGTTCTGTACGGCAACCCCCGGTTCGCGGGCGAGGAGAAGTACGACGTCGGCACCTTCGACGAACTCCTCGGAGGCATCCTGCCAAGAGTTCCGGGCAGTCTGGAGGCCTTCGCCGACCGGATCCAGGACTTCTGCGTCGCCGGAGACTTCATCTGCCAGAGCAGCATGGACCTCGACGAGAAGGGCCATGTGGCCTACTTCAAGAACGGGATGCAACAGGAAGGCGCCGACTTCGCCCTCGCGCGGATGGCCCAAGCCAGCCAGACGCCGCCTGTACCGGGCTCCGAGGAAAGCGGCACAGACGACCGCTGAGGGCCTCTCGCCTACGCCAGCTCGATCAGGTCCAGGTATTCCTTCGACCAGTGATCCTCGGTGCCCTCCGGCATGATCAGCACCCGCTCCGGGTTCAGGGATTCGACCGCGCCCGGGTCGTGGGAGACGAGCACGACCGCTCCAGTGAAGTGCGCCAGAGCATCGAGGATCTCGGCACGGCTGGCAGGGTCAAGGTTGTTCGTGGGCTCGTCGAGCAGCAGCACGTTCGCGCTCGACACCACCAGCATCGCAAGCGCGAGACGGGTCTTCTCCCCACCGGAAAGCACTCCGGCAGGCTTGTGCACATCGTCGCCGCTGAACAGGAATGAGCCGAGCACCTTCCTCGCCTCCGTCTCGGTCAGGTGCTGCGACACGGACACCATGTTCTGCAGCACGCTGGCCTTGACGTCGAGCGTCTCGTGCTCCTGCGCATAATAGCCGATCTTCAGACCGTGACCGGGTTCGAGCCGGCCCGTATCAGGTTCGTCCACCCCAGCGAGCAAGCGCAGCAGCGTCGTCTTGCCGGCACCGTTCAGCCCGAGGATCACGACCTTTGAGCCTCGGTCGATCGCCAGATCTACCCCGGCGAAGATCTCGAGCGAGCCGTAGGACTTCGACAGGCCCGAAGCCATGAGCGGCGTCTTTCCGCACGGCGAAGGATCGGGAAAGCGCAACTTCGCAACCCGGTCGATCTGACGCTCGTCGTCGAGCCCCGCGAGCATCCGCTCGGCTCGCGCGACCATCTGATGAGCTGCAGCCGCCTTCGACGCTTTGGCGCCGAACTTCGCGGCCTGATCCTTCAGCGCGGAGGCCTTCTTCTCGACGTTCGCGCGCTCCTTGCGACGGCGCTCCTCGTCGGCGGCGCGTTGCCGGAGGTAGAGTTTCCAGCCCATGTTGTACACGTCGATGACCTGACGGTTCGCGTCGAGATAGAACACGCGATTCACCGTCTCGCCCACCAGTTCGACGTCGTGGCTGATGACGATCACGCCCCCGCGATAGCCCTTCAGGAACTCCCGCAACCACACGACACTGTCGGCATCGAGGTGGTTCGTCGGCTCGTCGAGGATCATCGTGTCGGCATCGCTGAACAGGATGCGAGCGAGCTCGATCCGGCGACGCTGTCCGCCCGAGAGGGTGCCCAGCGGCTGGTCGAGCACCCGGTCGGGCAGACCCAGGTTGTGAGAGATCGAGGCGGCCTCGGCCTCGGCTGCATAGCCGCCCAACGCCTGGAACCGATCAGTGAGGTTGCCGAAACGCCTCATCGCTTTTTCGGCGATCGCAGGGTCGTCGCTCGCCATGTCGGTCGAAGCCTTCGTGAGCTGCTGCGTCAACGTTCCGAGCCCGCGGGCATCGAGGATACGGTGACGAGCCAACTGCTCGGGGTCACCGGTGCGCGGATCCTGCGGCAGGAAGCCGAGTTCGCCGCTCACCGTGATCCTGCCCTCGGCCGGCTGCAACTCCCCCGAAAGCGTGCGCGTCAAGGTGGTCTTGCCTGCGCCGTTGCGCCCGACCAGACCGATCTTGTCGCCGGGGTTCACCCGAAAACTGACCTCGCTCATGAGACGCCTGGCGCCCACATCGATTGCGAGGTTCTCGACGGTGATCACAGTGTGTACTTTCCTTAACTATATGGAAGGGGGGTGTGGCTGGCGCGCCAGTCACACAAAAGGAGCCGGCATCGACGTTTCGAGCGGCTCTCGCGTGATAGTTCGTGGGATCAGCCTAGCGGGCAACGGAAACGCGGGTTTCCCCCGGCTCGCGTGGTCGGGCCTGGCAGCGTGCGAAGCGCCGGATAGCAAGCCGTGGGAAACCCGCGTTTCATTGCGAGTACTAGAGAGCGAATCCTCGCCGCTCCGCGGGGCATTGGGCATTCAGCCCCACCGGGGCTAAATCGCGAAGCCCA
>JBEBSS010000073.1:0-8596 GCA_040394175.1 Leucobacter soli
CCGCACCGACCGCGGGATCCTCGCAGGCAGCATCACTGCCTGCGCCTGCTGCAGCCTCGCCGGACTCCGCGCTGGAGCAGTCGAGCGTCTCCACTGGATCGCCGAGTGAGCCGGTCGAAGGTGCCGGCAATGAAGCCGATCCCGGTCCCACGACGAGCCCCGACGGGCTCGGGCTCGAAGATCTGCTCGAAATCTGGCCCGACCTGCTCGACGAGCTGCTCCAGAACGACCGTGACGCCTGGAACGCGGTGCGCCAAGTGCAGCCGCTCGACTTCGACGGAGAGATGCTGACCGTTGGTCTCGCCTCGAAGTCCGACCTCGGCGCGTTCAAATCGAGTGGGGCCGCTCCGCTGCGAGAGGCGATCCTCGGTGCGCTCGGAATCAGCGTCAAATACGTGCCGAAGCCCCTCCCCGAAGGAGTGCGCCCGGCATTCGCGGACCGCGAAGGTGGCGAACAATCGCCCGAGGAGCCCTCTCCACCAGCTGAGACGGCTCCGCAGCACGATGTTCCGCGGCGCGACGTGTCACACGAGGTGCCACGCCCCGCTGCGATCCCTGATGCCACGGGTCCAACCCAGGCTCCTCCCGCCGAACCACCCGCTGACGACTCCCCGGAGCCGGTACCGGAGCCCGAGTACATGCCCGAGGGTGAACACGAGTATGCCCCCGAGGGCGAGCCCGAGTACGTTCCCGAGGGCGAGCCCGACCGAGGGCTTTCGCAGCTCGCGACCGCAGATGCCGAACCCGGGCGGGCCCCTGCGAATGCCGAGTCCGCACCCGAACCCGCGAATGCCGAGTCGCCGAAGCAGGCAGAGGCACCACCGCAGCCAGCCAAGCCGAGGGAGTCGCCCGGCTTCACCCGCTACGGCGAGTCCGTGGTGCGCGAAGTGCTCGGCGCCCGATTCGTGGAAGAGCGCCCGCTGCCCGCGGGCTTCGAAAGGTAAGGATCGCCAGTGTACGACGGAATCGTTCAGGATCTGATCGACGAGTTCGGCAGACTGCCGGGCATCGGACCGAAGTCGGCCCAGCGCATCGCCTTCCACATCCTCCAGACGCAGACCTTTGACGTCTCGCGTCTCGCGGAACTGCTCACCGAGGTGCGCGAGCGCGTGCACTTCTGCGACCAGTGCGGCAACATCACCGAACAGGAGCGCTGCGCTATCTGCCGCGATCCACGCCGTGATCAGGGACTCATCTGCGTGGTCGAAGAGCCAAAGGACGTCGTCGCCATCGAGCGCACCAGACAGTTCCGTGGGCTCTACCACGTGCTCGGCGGCGCCATCAGCCCGATCGACGGCATCGGCCCCGACGATCTCAACATCGCGCATCTCATGCGCCGACTCACCCCCGCACTGGGTGACGACCCAGTACGCGAGGTGATCCTCGCCACCGACCCGAACCTCGAAGGAGAAGCGACAGCCGCCTACCTCTCGCGACTGCTCACCGCAATCGACGTGCCGGTCTCGCGTCTCGCCTCGGGCCTTCCCGTCGGCGGGGATCTCGAGTTCGCTGACGAGGTGACCCTCGGGCGCGCCTTCGAGGGTCGCACCAAAATGGGCTGAAACTCCCCGCCGATCGACCCGGGCCGGGAGCAGCCAGCAGCGGCATATGGTCTCGCGATAGACTACAAGCTGGCTTATATATTCAGAGCTGATACCAGGAGGCGCGCGTGGCGTTGATCGTGCAGAAGTTCGGCGGATCCTCGGTTGCCGATGCCCAGAGCATCAAGCGCGTCGCAAAGCGCATCGTCGAGACCCGACGCGCGGGCAATGACGTCGTCGTCGCGGTGAGCGCGATGGGCGATACGACCGACGAGCTGCTCGACCTCGCAGCCGAGGTCACCCCCATCCCCGCACCCCGCGAACTCGACATGCTGCTCACCGCAGGCGAGCGAATCTCCATGGCACTGCTCGCGATGACTATCAAGGGAATGGGCGTCGAAGCGCTCTCCTTCACCGGCAGCCAGGCAGGCATGATCACGACCGCCGATCACGGTGCCGCCAAGATCGTCGACGTCACCCCGCGCCGCGTGCGTGAAGCCCTCGACCAGGGCGCCGTCGCGATCGTCGCAGGCTTCCAGGGCTTCAACCGCGGCACCGGTGACATCACGACCCTCGGCCGAGGCGGCTCCGATACGACCGCGGTTGCGCTCGCCGCCGCGCTGCACGCCGACGTGTGCGAGATCTACACCGACGTGGACGGCGTCTACACGACCGATCCCCGCGTCGTCTCGCTTGCCCGGAAGATCAACTCGATCACCTCGGAAGAGATGCTCGAGCTCGCCGCATCCGGCGCCAAAGTGCTGCATCTTCGTGCCGTCGAATATGCGAGGCGGCACGGTGTCGCGCTGCATGTTCGCTCCTCGTTCTCGAACGAGGAGGGCACGATCGTTTACGACCCGAAGAAGGGCCACCCGAAGGGAGAAAAGGTGGAAGAGCCGATCATCACAGGCATCGCCTTCGAGAAGAGCGAGGCAAAGGTCACGGTGGGCGGAGTCCCCGACGTGCCCGGCAAGGCTGCGCAGATCTTCGAGATCGTCGCGAAGACCAACGCGAACATCGACATGATCGTGCAGAACGTCTCCGCCGATCATCGCACCGATATTTCGTTCACCGTACCCATGGGCGAGGGCCGCAAGGTCGTCGAGGCCCTGGAATCGGAACGCGAAGCGATCGGGTACGCGCGTCTGCAGTACGACGATCAGATCGCGAAGGTCGCGGTCGTCGGCGCAGGGATGCGCGATGCTTCCGGAGTGTCCGCCCAGCTGTTCCGGGCGCTCTTCGATGCAGGAATCAACATCGAGATGATCTCGACCAGTGAGATCCGCATCTCGGTGGTCACACGTGCCGATGTGATGGAGGACGCCGTGCGCGTACTGCACACCGCCTTCGGCCTCGACGCAGACACCGAAGCCGTGGTGCACGCAGGAACCGGACGATAGGGGAGTACCGATGGCAACCAAGTTGAATCTCGCAGTCGTCGGCGCCACCGGGCAGGTCGGCACGGTCATGCGTCGTCTGCTCGACGAGCGCGACTTCCCGATCGCGTCGCTGCGCCTCTTCTCGAGCGCGCGTTCGGCCGGAAGCACAGTCGAGTTCCGCGGTGAGCAGATCACCGTGGAAGACATCGCCAGCGCAGACCCGAGCGGCATCGACATCGCGCTCTTCTCGGCCGGCGGTGGAGCATCGCGCGAGTACGCGCAGAAGTTCGCCGACGCTGGAGCGATCGTCATCGACAACTCCAGCGCCTGGCGAATGGATCCCAATGTGCCGCTCGTCGTGAGCGAAGTGAATCCGGACGCCATGAACGGTGTGATCGCCGCACGCAGCGGAATCATCGCGAACCCGAACTGCACCACGATGGCCGCAATGCCCGTGCTGAAGGCGCTCGACACCGCAGCCGGGCTCGAACGCCTCATCATCACCACCTTCCAGGCCGTCTCAGGGTCCGGCCTCGCCGGGGCCCGCGAACTGGCGGGGCAGATCACCGCAGCTGTCGATCAGGGCGGCATCGAGGGACTCGTGCACGACGGCTCCGCCATCGACTTCCCGGCCCCCGAGGTCTACACCAAGACCATCGCATTCGACGTGCTCCCACTTGCGGGCTCGATCGTCGACGACGGCCAGGGCGAAACCGATGAAGAGAAGAAGCTGCGCAATGAGAGCCGCAAGATCCTCGATCTTCCGGCACTGCGCGTGTCCGGCACGTGCGTGCGAGTCCCCGTCTTCACCGGCCACTCCCTCGCGATCAACGCGGAATTCGCCCGCGAACTCACCCCGGATCGTGCGCGCGAAGTGCTCGCAGAGGCCCCCGGCGTGCAGCTGAGCGAGGTTCCGACCCCCCTCGAAGCGGCAGGGAGCGATCCGTCGTTCGTCGGCCGTATTCGCGAGGATCAGAGCGCGCCAGAGGGCCGCGGGCTCACGCTCTTCGTCTCGAACGACAACCTGCGCAAGGGGGCAGCGCTCAACGCGGTGCAAATCGCTGAGGTCGTCGCCGCTCGCCTGCAGGACTGAGCCGCGGCGCCTGCCCAGATCGGTCGGTGCTGGCCCATAGCGGCCCAGCACTGAGCAGCGCAGGCCCGCAGTGGTGCCGCAAGACGTGTCACGGGTCGACACTGCCTGCTGCACACCGGCTCTCCTCGGAAAGCAGCCTGCAAACGCAGATCACCGGTCCGGGCGCTGCCGCGCGCTAGCGTTCGGCTTCGAGCGTGAGCAGACTGGCCTCGGGGCGACAGGCGAAACGGATCGGCGCATAGATCGATGCGCCGAGGCCCGCGCTGACGTTCAGAAACGCCGCGTGCTCGGCGTCGTACCAGACGCTGAGACCGCGGGCCTGACGTACCGGCAGGTCGCAGTTCGCCGTCAGGGCGCCCACACCCGGCAGGCGCACCTGGCCGCCATGCGTGTGGCCCGCGAGGATCGTTGATGCGCCCCGGTCGAGGAGCTGCCCGAGGGCGTGCTGGTAGGGCGCATGCACGACGCCGACTCGCACCGCCGACGCGCCCGATGCATCGAGATCCCCGATCGCCGCATCGAGCTTGGCGACGTCATCGTAGCGAACATGCGGATCGTTCAGCCCGATCAGTTCGAACGCCGTGCCACGCAGTGTCAGGCGAACCGCACTGTTGTTCAGGTCGATGAATCCGAGATTCGTCAGCCCGCGCGTGAGCGCCGCGTTGTCGATGTCAGGCGCGCGCTTGCCGGACTTGCTCGGAGCGCTGAGATAGACGAACGGGTTCTTTGCGATCGGGCCGAAGTAGTCGTTCGATCCATGCACGAACACGGTCGGAACGCCCGCATCGGCGAACGACTCCAGCGCGTGCAGCAGCGGTCCGCGAGCGAGTCGATGACCCATCAGATCGCCGGTGAGGACCACCAGATCGGGGCGGAGCTCGACGAGCCCGCGCACCCAGTCGATCTTGCGGTGCTGCCACGGTGCCAGATGCAGATCGCTCAGCTGCAGCACGCGGAGCGGAGACGCGCCCTCCGGCAGCACCGGCAGCGTGTGCCTGCGCAGCGTGAACAGCCTGGGCTCCACCAGAGTGGACCAGGCGGTGACGCCGAGAGCTGCAATGCACAGCCCTCGGGTCAGCCTGCTCACGGGGTGCACTTGACGTTCAGCGTGACCTGATTGGCAGGGTTCGCTGCTTGTCCTTCGCCGGGGCTGACGCCCTCGACTGTTCGGGTACCGAGGTTGGACGGCGGGTTCGGCGGCACCGGGGCCGAACAGACGATGTCGACGTTCGAGAACCCGGCGTTGACCAGCGCCGTCTGCGCAGAGCTTCCGCTCGCTCCCACGAGCCCGGACGGAATCACCTTGAGGTTGCCCTTGCTGATGTAGATCGTGATGTCTGCACCGCGCCCCGCTTCGCCCGCGGGGTTCGTGCTCGCCACGAGTCCAGCCGCAACGTTCGAGTCGACCTCGCCGCCGTTCACGGCGCCGAAGCCCGCGGCGGTGAGGATCTGCTCCGCCTCTGCGTAGGACCTGCCCGTGACATCCGGCACGGCCACCATGACGCGCTCCGTGGCGGTGCGCGGCGGGTCCGGGAAGGCGACTCCGCCGTACTTCGCATCCGCCGCATTCATCGCCGCATTGAAGATGGCGCGCTCGGGACGCCCGAGGCCGGTTCCGTTGAGCGAGACCTTGCCCACCACGTTGCCGGTCCAGACCGCGGTCGCCACCGTGCTGCTTCCACCGACGTTCCAGCGGTCGACCGCGCTGTCGGTGGTACCCGACTTGCCGAAGTGGGGAACCCCGGAGTTCGACTGCGCGTGCGACATGGTGCCGTTGCGGACCACGCCCTGCAGTGCATACAGCACTCCGGCCGCGACATCGGGGGAGATCGCTTCGGCGCACTTGCTCTTCGTGAAGCTGACTTCCTTGCCCTCCGCGTCGGTGATCGAATCGATCGGCACGGGCGAGCAGTAGACGCCATTGTTCGCGAAGGCGGCGTTCGCGGCTGCCATCGACAGCGGTGCGATCTCGTCGGTGCCGGCGAATGCGAGCGAAGGCACGATCGTCAGGTTTCGAGTGCCGGCGTTCGACGTGCCGCTGTCCTCGGGCATCTCAATCGCCCGGTGCACGCCGAGACTCTCCGCGAGCTGCACGGTGTCGCAGAGGTCGAGCTTCTGCTGCATGGACACGAAGACGCCGTTCAACGACTGCGCCGTGCCCTGCATCACGGTGGTGCTGCCGGGTGTCTCGCCGGCGTCGTTCTTGAACGTCCAGTTGCCGCCGCCGTAGACGCCGCCGAGGCAGCTCGCCTTGAACGTGTTGAGGTTCACGGTGCGGCCGTTGCCGTTGACGCTGTCGTTGACCGAATTGCCGGCCCGCAGCCACTCGGCGAGGGTGAACACCTTCATGGTCGAACCGACCTGGAAGCCGCTCGACCCACCGTACTCGTAGTCGGTGTTGTAGTTGATGCTCGTGTACCCGGGGTTGGCCGCGAGCACTTCGGGGTCGGCGCTGAAAGGCCGATTCTGCGCCATCATGAGCACCCTGCCGGTACCGGCTTGCACACTCGATGCCGCCGATCCGATATCGATGCCATCCATCAATTGCGGAATCTCGGAGCGCATGGTCTCGAGCGTCTGCGCCTGCATATCGAGATCGATCGTCGTCATGATCTGATAGCCGCCGCGCAAGAAGTTGAAGTGCCGCTCTTCGGGAGTGTTGCCGAAGGCAGGGTCGAGTTCGATGTAGCGCTGGACGTAGTCGCAGAAATGACCGAGGCCATAGTTGGTCTCTGCCACGGCGCAGCCCGACTGTCGCGAGGTCAGGTTCGGGACCACGTCGGTGGCGACCGCCTCGTCGAACTGCTGCTGGGTGATGCGCTTCGCATCGAGCATGCGCTTGAGAACGTAGTCGCGACGCTCCTGGTTCTCCGGGATGTTCTCCGGGTCGCCGAGATTCAGGTTCGAGGGGTACTGCACGATCGCGATGAGGCTTGCCGCCTCTCCCAGCGACAGGTCTGCGGCGGACTTGCCGTAGTACGACTGCGCCGCCGACTCGATGCCGTAGATATTCCTGCCGAACAGCGCGATATTGAGGTAGCCGAGCAGGATCTCGTCCTTCGAGAACTTCTTCTCGATGCTGACGGCGTAGCGGATCTCCTGCAGCTTGCGCTCGGTGGTCTGCTTCATCGCGTCCTCGTATGCGGCTTCGCGCTCGTCCTCGTCGATGATGGCTTCGGCGCGCTGCACGAGCACGTTGCGCACGTACTGCATCGTGATGGTCGAGGCGCCGCCCGCATCGCTGCCCTTCAACTGGCCGAGCACCGCACGGCCGAGGCCCATCACATCGACGCCGTTGTGCGTGTAGAACCGCGGATCCTCGGTCGAGACCGCCGCGTCCTTCACATACTGAGAGATCTGATCCCAGCCGACCATCTCGCGGTTCTGCGCGAAGAAGTCGGCGAGTTTGACCGTCTCCCCTGCGGAGTTCAACGCGAGAACGGACGACGGCTCGGCGAGCTGACCCGGGTCGAGATGCCCCGGAAGGTTCTCGAACACGCTGATCGCGGAACTCGCCGCATAGCCGCTGATCGCGACCACGGGGGTCACGGCAACGGTGACCAGCACGCCGGCGATCACGCTCATGATGATTGCGCCGAGGAAGCCGCCGATTGCGCCACTGGGGGTGCGGGGCTTCGCGGTGCGCACGTTGCCACCGCGGTTGCCCGACTTTGAAGACGATGAAGCCATAGGATAAAGCGTATGCGACGTGGCTGAGAATTTCGCACGCCCGCGCAGTGATCGACACCCTTTCGCGCGTCGAACCGGCGTGCGTGGGCGGAGTCTTGTGCGTCGTATGTCAGAGAAAAGGGGGATTCCGGATGAGTGAATCGGCCGAGAACACAAGCGGCGCCGAGGCGTCGAAGTGGGAGTACTTCGTGACCCCGCTGCTGCTGCACAACGAGGCGGCAATCTTGAACAACTGGGGTGCCCAGGGCTGGGAACTCGTGCAGATCATCGAGGGACCGGCCGGCGGAAACGTCGCATATTTGAAGAGAAAGGCCTGAAATGTCAGTTATCGAGGATCGCCTGCGCGAACTTGGCTACGAAGTCCCCGAGGTTGCGGCTCCGGTCGCCGCATACGTGCCCGCACTACGTCGCGGAAACCTCGTGTACACGAGTGGACAGCTGCCCTTCGTCAACGGCGAGCTTCCCGCCACCGGCAAGGTCGGCGCTGACGTGACACCCGAGCAGGCCGAGGAGCTCGCTCGCCAGTGCGCGCTCAACGGACTCGCTGCGGCCCGCGGCATTCTGGGTTCGCTCGACAAGATCTCCCAGGTGGTCAAGGTGACCGCGTTCGTCGCGTCGGATCCTTCCTTCACCGGTCAACCCTCGGTCGCGAACGGTGCCTCCGTGTTCCTGGGACGCGTCTTCGGCGATATGGGAATCCATGTGCGTTCGGCTGTCGGAGTCGCGGTCCTGCCGCTCGATGCCCCGGTCGAAATCGAGTTCGTCTTCGAAACTTCCGAGTAGCCGACACTGCCACGAAGGGGGCGAGGATCGCGTCGGTGATCCTCGCCCCCTTCGTGCTGCCGCGGCAAAACGCGCTGCGTTTCACCCTGAGCGTGTGGCGCGGTGGCGCC
>JBEBSS010000074.1:0-8565 GCA_040394175.1 Leucobacter soli
GCCGCGCCGAATAGTCGACGTGTCTAGCGCACGACGAAGCCGACGATCCGCGAGAGCGCCGCTTCGAGCGGTCCGCGCCGTTTGGTCGCCGAGAGCACGGCTCCGATGGCGAGCGCGCCGGCGATCTGCAGCGCGAACGCTCCGGGTCCGAGCACCCACCAGGGGATATCGGACGCGGAGGTGAGCTGTGCCTGCTGTCCGAAGTACGGATGCTGGCAGATGCCCGACACCACGATGTGCAGTGCGTAGATGGTGAGCGGGGCGGCTCCGGTTGCGCGGACGACGTCGAGGATCCGCGCGCCGATTCCGGGGCCGGGGAGCGTGCCCGGGTTCGACGGGTCGACCGCAGCCCGGGAGGTGCGTTCGCGGTCGAAGAGGAACACGAGCGCACCGATCACGAAGAACGAGATGCCGAAGGTGCGGAGAAGATCCATGATCGAGCCCGAGTGCGCGATCGCGAGGAATTGGGAGAACAGGTGCGGAGAGGGGGGAGCCCCGCTTCCGCCGAACGCGGTGAGCTGTGCTTGCGCCTCCGCTTGCGAGCTTTCTGCGGTGATGATGCCGAGGGCGCTCAGGTTCGCCATGACCAGGTTTGAGATGAGCTGGGCGATCACGAAGAGCGTCGCGCCGAGCGCGGCGAGTCGGGCGGACGTGCGGCCGAGGGTACCGCGTGCGGTCGCCGAGGTGAGGGCACGGCCGACGAGCATGCCCACCAGGAGGTACGTCGTCCAGGTCACGACGGGGTACTCGCCCGTGAGGAGGAGTGTGCGGAGCCCGACGAGGGGATCTTGCGCGAGGAAGTCGAGGTTGATGTGTGGGCCTTCGACCGTCGTCTCGAGGGCGCGGCGCACGCCGCTGTTGACCCAGCCAGAGAAGAGTCCGAGTACGGTGGCGATGCTTGCGAGGATCCAGCTTCGCACGGCGACGATGGGCGCGACGAGGATCATCGCCAGCCCGTAGTAGGCCAGAATCACCACGATGGCGTTGTCGATCATGCCGAGCAGCAGGCCGAGCACGATCAGTACGGCCCCGCGCACCGCCACTGACGCTGCGGCTTTGCCGATGCGGTTGAGCCGAATCTGCGTTCGGGTGGCGAAGACGATGCTGACTCCGCCGAGCACGGCGAAGAGCGCGGCAGGCGCGCCGTTCGAGACGAGGTTGACGGCGTCGCCGAGTACTCGGTCGGGGTCGCTCACCCCGGGGAGCATCCCCATGACGGCGAGGAGATGCGCCGCCATCATGCCGGCGATCGCCGCGAAGCGGGCGAGATCGATGCCGACGTAGCGTACTCGGGGGTGCGGCACGGCCGGCTGCGGTGCGGCCTGGGTCTCGGTGAACGTCATTCGGTCAGTATGCCAAAGCGAATGCTCGGTTTCGGATGGCGTGCGTGATCTGCACGCTGCGTTCGCTGGTTGTGTCAGTGCGAGGATCGTGCACGGGCTGTGAGGGCGAGCGACACCAGGATTCCTGAGACCAGCGCCCAGAACGCCGCGCTCACTCCTGCTGCCGTCACACCCGAGGCGGCGACGGCGAGGGTGACCGCGGCGGGGAGGCGCAGCTCCGGTTGGGCCATCGCGCCGGCGCAGGCTGAGGCGAAGGTGCCGAACAGTGCGATGCCTGCGACGGTCTGCACGATCTCCTCGGGCGCGGCGAGCACAGCGGTCGCGAGCCCCGCGCTGGCGGTCCCGAGCAGAAGGGAGGTGATTCCTGCGGTCACTCCGGCGATCCAGCGATGCTCCTTGGGTCCGGCTTCCGGCCCTGCCGCGAGTGCCGCGCTGATCGCCGCGAGGTTGATCGCATGACCCCCGAAGGGCGCGCCGAGAATCGAGCCGATCCCGGTGAGGGTGAGTGCCGGTTTCCAGGGCACGGTGAAACCGAGACTCGACATGACGGCGATTCCCGGGATGTTCTGGGAGGCCATGGTCACGATGTAGAGGGGGAGCGCGATTCCGGTCAGCGCTTGCAGCGAGACGGTCGGTGTCGTCCACTCGATCTGGGGCGCGAGCGCGCTCGCTGAGATGGCGACTCCTGCGCGATTCAGGTGCACGACGATCACGATGAAGCCGACCGCGAGTGCGGACGGGACCGCCCACTTGGGGCGAATGCGCATCATGATCAGCCAGGTGGCGATGATGGGGAGCACCGCCAGGGGGTTTGTGGCGAACGCGGACACCGGTGCGATGCAGAGGGGGAGCAGCACTCCGGCGAGCATCGCTTGCGCGATCGGCACGGGAATCCGCTGGACCAGTCGCGCGAGTCCGGGCCAGAGTCCGGTGACGACGAGCAGCACGCCGCAGGTGGCGAATGCGCCGACCGCTGCGGGCCAGCCGCCGGTGACGGCGCTCATGCTCATGAGCAGGGCGGCTCCGGGCGTCGACCATGCCGAGGTGATGGGCATGCGGTATCTCCAGGAGAGCAGGATCGAGGCCGCGCCCATCGTCACCGTGACCGCGAGCAGTCCTGACGCGGCTTGCAGTGGGGTCGCCCCGACCGACTGCAGCCCGGAGAGCACCACGGCGAAGGCGGCGGTGAAGCCCACGAGGCTGCAGATGATTCCTGCCCCGATCGGCGTCCAGGTGAGTGTCCGCCCCGTCTTTCCGGGAGCCGTTCTGTTTACGGAACGTTCCATATGCAGAACGTATCATGGTGGGATGACTCTGCTCAAGATGGGCTCCAGGCTCCGGCAGCTTCGCCTCGAACGGGGCATCAGCCTGTCCGAACTGGCTCGTCGAGCCGGAGTCGGGAAGGGATCCCTGTCCGAGATCGAGTCCGGCGCCCGCAACCCGACGGTCGAGACCCTTTATGCGATCTGCCGGCCCCTCGAAGTCCCCCTGACCGCTCTGCTCGGCGAGGATCCCGGCTCCGGTTCGAACTCAGAGGGCGGAATGAGAACGATCCTGCTCTCCGTACGCCACCTCGAAGCGCGGACGGCCGAGGTGTTCCGGATCGAGTTCCCCGCCCACGCGGAGCACACCTCCCCCGGGCATGGCCCAGAGGTGACCGAGCACGTCACCGTGATCGAGGGCGCTCTGCGCGTCGGACCGGTGGGCGCCGAAACCCTCGTCGAGGCGGGCGAGTCATTCGCCTGGTCGAGTTCGGGACAGCATCGCTACTCCGCGGAGGGCGGCCCGGCCGAGGCGGTGCTCGTGATCCTCACGCCGCGCTGATCGGGGCAGCGGGGGCTCTCCGGACGAATCGTTCGAGCATCCCCTGGCTTGCGACGATGCCGACGATCACGATCAGCCCGCCGAGCGGCTCGTTCCAGTGCACCCCTTCGCCGAGGAACAGCGCGCCGAAGGTGACGCCCAGCACGGGTGTGAGATAGGTCACGGTCGAGGCGCGCGCGGGCCCCCAGGAACGAATGATCGTGGTGTACCAGATATACGCGATTCCGCTGCCGAGGATCCCGAGTGCGAGCATCGAGAGCACCACCGAGGTGGTGAGGGTGACCGGCGTGGCCGAGGTGATCGGGGCCGCGAGCAGTACCAGCACGGAGGCCACGCTCATCTGCATGGCGGCGATGGTGATCGAGTCGTAGCGCACTCCCGCCAGGAACCGGCGCATGTACAGGCCGCCGAAGCCGTAGCAGGCGGTGGCGCCGAGGCAGGCGAGCATGCCGGGCAGCGACACCGAATCGCCGCTCATGATGAGGCGCCACGGACCCACCAGCACGACCACGCCCGCGATGCCGATGAAGAGGCCGAGCACCTGCGTGCGCGAGAGCCGCTCGGTCGGCAGCAGGAGCGGGGTGAGCAGGAGGGTCATAATCGGGGTCGAGGCGTTGACGATGCTTGCAACGGTGCTCGGCACCATGGTCTCGGCCCACGCGAAGAGGGTGAACGGGATGGCGCAGAGCGTCGCGGAGATCACGATCATGTGCAGCCAGATCCTGCGCTCGCGCGGCCACTTCCGGCGCGTTGCGAGCATGATCGCGATCAGCGTGAGCGCGCCGAGCACGATGCGCGAGAGCGCGACCTGGCCGGCGGAGATCCCCTCGAGCCCGAGCTTCATGAAGAGGAAGCTCGACCCCCACACGAGCGCGAGCGCGATGTATGCGAGGGTCACGCTCGAGATCTTGCGCGTTGATGTCATGAGGCCTAGATTAAGAATCATTCGAGCATGAGGCAAGTTGATGTATTTCATGCAGACATGAGGGGGGCTCATGGCTCTGACGATTCAGCAATTGCGAGCCCTGGTCGCGGTGATCGATCGCGGATCCTTCACCCAGGCGGCCGAGGATCTCCGTGTCAGTCAATCGGCCGTTTCCCACGCGATCGCGAGCATGGAGCGGGAACTCGGCGGTCCGCTCGTGCTCCGCGAGACCCCGCTCACCCCGACCCCGCTCGGGCATCGCGTGCTCGCACACGCACGCGCCGCCGCCGCGGCAGTCGACGCGCTCGAGTGCGCCGCGCGCGGCGACGACTCGCTGCGCGGAGTGGTCCGACTCGGAACCGTGCCGACCGTATGCCAGGGACTCATGCCCTCGCTGCTCGAGGAATGGTCGATCGCGCTACCGGGTGTGCGGATCGAGGTGTACGAGGGAGATGACGACGAGATTCCCGAGTGGCTGGTCGGGGGACTCGTGGATCTGGCGATCCTCGTCGAACCAGCGCAGATGCCCGAGGGGTCGAAGATCATCGATGTCGACGAATTCGCGGCGGTCATTCGCGACGATCACCCCCTCGCCGAGCTCGACGCGATCCCATTGGAGGAACTCGCGATCGACGGGCTCATCGTCTCCACGGGCGGCTGCGAGTTGCATGTGCAGCGCATGCACGAGTCGGCGGGCATCGACTTCGCCGTGCGGCACCGGGTGCGTGAGATGAACACGCTGTTCGCCATGGTGAAACAGGGCTTCGGCGTCTCGATCGTGCCGACGCTCGGCCGCGGTCTGCTGCCATCCGGTCTCCGGATGGTATCGCTCGTCGAACGCCAGGCGAGACGACTGGTGCTGGCAGGACCGGACAACCGCGAGCAGCACCCGCTCGTGCCGGCGCTCCTGCAGGCGGCCAGCCCTCGCCGCACGATGTCGCAAGTGGATGTCGGTGCCTACGCGTAGGCTGACCTGGTGAGCACTTCCGACACGATCGAACCTTCTTCCGGCCCGCAGATCAGACCATGGGCCGCCCTCTGGACTCTCGTCCTCGGCTTCTTCATGATTCTGATCGACACCACGATCGTGTCGGTGGCCAACCCCTCGATCATGCGGGCGCTCGACACCACCATGACCGCGACGCTCTGGGCGACGAGCGCCTATCTGCTCGCCTATGCGGTCCCGCTGCTCATCACCGGGCGTCTCGGCGACCGGTTCGGCCCGCGCCGCATTTACCTGCTCGGCCTCGCGACCTTCACGATCTCGTCCCTCGCCTGCGGGCTGTCGCCGAGCATCGAGATGCTCGTCACCGCGCGCGTCTTCCAGGGGCTCGGAGCCTCGATGATGACTCCGCAGACCATGGCCGTCATCACGCGCATCTTCCCGCCTCGGGAACGTGGATCGGCCATGGCCATCTGGGGCGTGACGGCCGGGGCGGCGACGCTCATCGGGCCGATCCTCGGCGGATTCCTCCTCGACGGCCTCGGCTGGGAGTGGATCTTCTTCATCAACATCCCCGTCGGAGTCATCGCCTTCGTGCTGACGCTGCGCTTCGTGCCCGTGCTGCCGACGAACGCGCACCGCTTCGACTGGCTCGGGGTCGTGCTCAGCGCGCTGGGGATGTTCCTGCTCGTCTTCGGTATTCAGGAAGGTGAGAGCTTCGACTGGGGAGCGATCTGGGGTCCGATCACGGTCTGGGGTCTGATCATCGTCGGAGCGGTCGTGCTGGGCCTCTTCTTTGTCTGGCAGCGGGTCCAGCGGGGTGAACCCCTGATTCCGCTCGAGATCTTCCGCGATCGCAACTTCTCGGTCGGCACGGCGGTCATCGTGATGGTCGGCTTCTCCGTGACCAGCATGAGCCTGCCGCTCATGTTCTACCTGCAACTCGTGAAGGGTCTCACCCCCACACAGTCCGCACTCATGATGGTGCCGATGGCGGTGCTCTCGATCGCGCTCGCCCGCCCGATCGGGGTGCTGATCGATCGCCGCGAACCGCGCCGTCTCCCGATCCTCGGGCTCGTCGGAGTCGCGGCGGGAATGCTCCTCTATTTCTTCATGTCGTCGCCTGAAACGCCGATCTGGCTGCTGCTCATTCCGAGCGCGCTGCTCGGTCTCGGCAACGCCTTCATGTGGGGGCCGCTCGCTTCGATCACCACCTTCGCGCTATCTCCGCGTCTCGCCGGGGCCGGGTCAGGCGTCTACAACACGAGCCGCCAGGTCGGTGCCGTGCTCGGTTCGGCCGCAATGGCCGTGCTCATGCAGTCGCGCCTGAGCGCGCAGTTCGGGGAGGCCGCATCGACCGCCGGCGGGTTCTCCGAAGGCGGCCAGGTCGGTGCGCTGCCGGAGCCGCTGCGTGAAGGATTCGCGACTGCGATGGGGCAGTCGATCCTCATGCCGATGGGCGTGATCCTCGTCGGTGCGGTGATCGCATGCTTCTTCGTGCCGCGACCCGCTCGAACCGGGCCGATCAGGACCGAGGCCTAGGCCGGCCTCTCGGTCGGCCCACCGGGGCCCTTTTTGCGGACACCTGCATCAACGTCGGCAGCTGAGGCTACGCTGTGTCCATGAGCATGGGGCACGGTGGTGGCGGTGGCGGGCGAGGATCGCGCGTCTCCGGCGGCGACTTCGAGAAGCAGCGCGAACTGAATCGCCAGGCGCCGCAGGTCACGGACCTGGGGCGCCGCATCGCCGAGCTGTTTCGGCCCTACCGCTCGCAGCTCGGAGTGCTCATCGCGCTCGTGCTCGTGTCTGCCGCTCTCGGCATTCTGCCTCCGCTGATCACGCAGCGGGTCTTCGACGACGGACTGTTCCCCGCCGACGGGACGCCGAACCTCCCGGTACTGCTCTCGCTCGTGCTCGTGATGCTGCTCGTATTCGTCGTCAGCCAGGTGCTCGGCATCGCGCAGACCCGATTCACCGCTCGCGTCGGCAACCATGTGATGGGCGACCTGCGCGTGCGACTCTTCGCGCACCTGCAGTCGATGGAACTCGGCTTCTTCACGCGCACCAAGACCGGCGTCATCCAATCCCGACTGCAGAACGACGTCGGCGGGGTCGCGAGCGTGCTCTCCAATACGGTCTCCAGCGTGATTGGAAACACCGTCACCGTCATCGCCGCCTTCGTCGCGATGCTGCTGCTCAGCTGGCAGCTCACGATCATCGCGCTCGTGCTGCTGCCGATCCTCGTCGCCGGACAGCGCAAGGTCGGGCAGATTCGCGCGAGGATCGCCGGCGAGACCCAAGAGTCGCTGAGCGAGATGAGCGCGATCACTCAGGAGGCTCTTTCCGTCTCGGGCGTGCTGCTCGCGAAGACCTACTCGCGCCAGAGCGCGGAGACCGAGCGGTACGCGGCCGAGAACCGAAACCAGATCGAACTGCAGGTGCGGCAGGCGATGAGCGGCCAGCTCTTCTTCGGAGTGGTGCAGGTGTTCATGTCTGCGGTGCCCGCGATCGTCTACCTCGTCTCCGGGTGGCTCATCGCCAAAGCGCAGGGCGAAGGCTACGACGCGGGCATCACGGCAGGGACGATCGTCGCATTCACGACGGTGCAGGCACGACTGCTCTTCCCCATGATGGCGCTCATGCGCGTCGCGCTCGACCTGCAGACCTCACGGGCGCTCTTCGCGCGCATCTTCGAATACCTCGACCTGCAGCCGGCGATCCTCGACGCCCCCGACGCAAAGGAGCCGAGCGACGAACCCGGGCTGGCAGGTCGCGTGCAGTTCGACCACGTGACCTTCAGATACCCCGACGCGGCCCCCGATGCTCGGCCGACCCTCGACCGGGTGTCCTTCACCGTCGAGCCGGGCGAGTTCATCGCGTTCGTCGGCGCATCCGGTTCGGGCAAGACCACGATCGGCTCGCTGATCCCTCGACTCTACGAAGCCGGCGAGGGAGCGGTCCGCTACGGCGGAGAGGACGTGCGCACGCTCAAGCAGGAGCCGCTCATGGACCGCATCGGCGTGGTGACGCAGGAGCCCTACCTGTTCCACGCGACGATCGCCGAGAATCTGCGTTATGCGCTGCCCGATGCGACCCCGTCGCAGATCGAGGAGGCGGCTCGACTCGCGAACATCCACGACACGATCATGACCTTCGAGCAGGGCTACGACACCGTGGTGGGCGAGCGCGGATACCGGCTCTCCGGCGGCGAGAAGCAGCGCATCGCCATCGCGAGGGTGCTGTTGAAGAACCCGCGCGTGCTCGTGCTCGACGAGGCCACGAGCGCGCTCGACACCGTGAACGAACGCATCGTGCAGCGGGCGCTCGACGACGCGCGGAGCGGGCGCACGACGATCGCGATCGCGCACCGCCTCTCGACCGTGGTCGAGGCCGACCGCATCTACGTCGTGTCGGCGGGCCGCATCATCGAGCAGGGAACGCACGAGGAACTGCTCGAATACGGCGGCGCCTACTCGGAGCTGTACGCACAGCAGAGCTGACGCGGGCGCCCGACCGGCTCGGCCTGCCCC
>JBEBSS010000075.1:0-8486 GCA_040394175.1 Leucobacter soli
CCCCCCCCCCCTCCCCCCCCCCGGGGGCGCCGCCCTCTAACAAACCCCCTCATCCCCGGGGGGGCGCCCCCCCCCCCGGCCCCCCCAACCCCCGGGGGGGGGGGGCCCCCCCCCCCCCTCTTCTGCATTCCGCGCACGTGCAGGGGATTTTCTTCAGCGCAGGGGCCAGTCGCCGACCGCGGTGAAGTGCGGATCCCTCGTCTTCCGCATGTACTCCTGAAAGCTCGCGGCCTGAGTCGCAGCCCAACCGATCTGCTGCTGGTGCAGATCCATCAGCTCTTCGGGAAGCACGTGTGCGTATCGCAACGCGAGGGCCTGCATCACTCGTCCCGCAGCGATGGCGTCTTCGCCCGCATCGTGCGCGAGGCCGAGAGGAATGCCGTAGTGGGCAGCGACGACCTCAAGCGTTCGCTTGCCCTTGCGGTAGCGATCGAACTGCTTGTCGATGATCAGCGGGTCGATGACGGGTGCGATCTCACTCGGCCAGCCGATGCCGTATCGCGCGGCCTCGGAGCGCAAGAGGCTCAGATCGAAGGGCGCGTTGTAGGCGACGATCGGAACTCCTCGATCGAGCATCTGCGTGAGCTGAGCGATGATCTGCGACACCCCCACCGAGGCCTCCACGCCGCTCGCGCGCGCCACCTCTGTCGTGATGCCGTGCACATTCGCCGCGGCCTCGGGAATCTCCACTCCCGGGTCGATCAGCCAGTCGTAGCGCTCAAGGACTTCGCCGTTGCCGCCGAGGAGCGCGATCGTGCTGCTGACCACACGAGCCTGAGACGTGTCGATTCCGGTGGTCTCGGTGTCGAACACGGCAAGCTTCTCTGCCCACAGGGGGAGTGCATTCGTCAAGAGTGGTCCTTTCGTTCGTGCTCCACCTTATCCGCAGCCACCGACCCAATAGACTCGTGGGGTGACTCACGTGATCCAGAAGTTCGAGGTGGAAACCCTCGGCATGCGGACTCCCGCGTGGCAGTACGGTGCCCCCGATGGTCCGCCGATCGTGCTCGTGCACGGGTTTCGGGGCGATCATCATGGACTCGAAGGCTTGGCGAAGGCTGCCGCCGCGCTCGCACCCGAGCTTCGCGTCATCGTTCCGGATCTGCCAGGATTCGGCGAGTCACCGGCGATTCCCGGGCGGGCGCACGACCTCGACCTTTTCGGCGAATGGCTCTGCGCCTTCACCGCGCAGGTGCGTGATCCGGAATCAGGTTTCGCGATACTCGGCCATTCCTTCGGGTCCCTAGTGGTCGCAAACGCGCTCTCGCAGGGACTCTCGCCGCACAGCACGTCGCTGATCAACCCCATCTCCGCACCCGCGCTCGAGGGGCCTCAGGCCCTCATGACCCAGCTGGCGATCGCGTACTATCGAGCCGCGGACGTGCTCCCGGAAGCGCCCTCCCGCATGCTGCTCGGCCATTCGCTCATCGTGAGACTCATGAGCGAGGTGATGGTGAAGACGCGAGACCGAGCGCTGCGCGCATGGATCCACGATCAGCACGATCGCTATTTCAGCAAGTTTTCCGACAGTCGTTCGCTTCTGCAGGCTTTCCGGGCATCGGTGTCGCATACGGTGACCGAGTACACGGGTGCATTCCGCACACCCACGCTGGTCATCGCGGGGGACCGGGACGACATCACGCCGCTCAGCGAGCAATTGGCGCTGACCCGCCGCATCCCTGACGCACGCCTGCGCGTCGTGCCAGGGGTGGGGCATCTGGTGCACTACGAAGCCGTCGAGTACGCGGCCGAAGAGCTCATCGCATTCCTGCGCGCGGGGGAGCGCCTGCCGGAGGGGGAGGACGCGTGAGGGTGCAGCGCATCGAGCAACTCGACATGCCGGGGCTCGAGGATTTCACGAGCCTGACCGATGTCGCCTTGCGGCGGAAGCTCGAACCGGCCGAGGGGCTCTATCTGGCCGAGTCGCCGAAGGTGATCGAGCGCGCGCTGGCCGTCGGGCATCGGCCGAGAGCAGTCCTGCTGCTTGAGCAATGGCTGCCGCGCATCGAGCCGCTGCTGGAGCGTTTCCCCGACGTTCCCGTCTTCGTGGGGGAGTCGGATCAGCTCGAGGCCCTCACCGGCTTTCACATGCATCGCGGAGCACTGGCATCCATGCATCGGCCGATCGGCCTCGACCCGCTCGAACTCCTGCGGACTTCGAGACGGGTGGTCGTTCTGGAGGACCTGGGAGACCACACCAACGTCGGGGCGATCTTCCGTTCCGTCGCCGCACTGGGTGCGGATGGCGTGCTGCTGACGCCTGGCTGCGCCGACCCGCTGTATCGACGTGCGGTCCGGGTCAGCATGGGCGCGGTGCTGCAGGTCCCGTGGGCGAGACTGCCGCACTGGCGCGACGCGGGACCGCTCATTCGAGATGCTGGCTTCGAACTCGCCGCCTTCGCCCTCCGGGACGATGCCGAGGATCTCGCCGACTTTGCGGAGGAGTTGCCTGACAGGCTCGCGTTGATGTTCGGAACTGAGGGGGAGGGCCTGAGCCGTCGAGCCCTGGCTTCGGCCACCCGTTGCGTGACGATCCCCATGGAGCACGAGGTGGATTCGCTCAACGTGTCGACAGCGGCCGCGCTCGCGCTCTGGGCGGTTCGGACGGCGGATGCCCGGTCCCCGCGCGCTGGCCGACACAGCGGATAGATAGCTTCGATCGGTAGGCTCGGCCGCATGGCTCCACGTATTCGCGCGCTCCTGTATGCGCTTGTCGCGCTGATCGTCGGGGGAGCCGCGTACGTACTCGGCGTGGGGAGCTTCCTCGGTCAGCGAGCCGAGGCGAGCGTGCTCGATGCCTCGGCGTTCGAAGCGGATCCCGAGGGCCCGCTGCGGCTGGTGTCTACGACGAACGTCCTCATCGCGCTCGTCGTGATC
This sequence comes from Leucobacter soli, assembly GCA_040394175.1. Classification (GTDB taxonomy): domain Bacteria; phylum Actinomycetota; class Actinomycetes; order Actinomycetales; family Microbacteriaceae; genus Leucobacter; species Leucobacter soli_A. The sequence goes on from JBEBSS010000075.1 coordinate 2,878, forward strand.
GGGCTTGTCGCCCTCTGGGTGCACGGGCTTGCACGTATGCTCTCGATCCTGGTCGTCAGCTCGGCGGCGATCATCGCTTCGCAGGTGCTCAAGGAGCGCTGGCTGGATCGACCGCAGCTGTGGGAGTTCGACGCAACGAACACGTTCCCGAGCGGACACATGACGGTGTACGCCGTGCTCCTCGGCGCTCTTATCTGGGCGCTTCCCGTCGGGGCGAGAGCGGTGACGACGCTCGGTGCCGCGGTGCTGCTCGGAGTTGTTTCCTGGCAACTGTTGGAATTCGGTTGGCATCGACCCAGCGATCTGCTCGGTGCGCAGGCGCTCGCACTGTTCGTGTTCGCGATCGCGGCCTGGATCGGGCCACGAGGATCACGACGCGGTTCGAAACGTTCCACTGCCTTCGCGGTCACGGCGAACCGAATTATGTCAGCAGTTCTGACGATCTCCGGCGTGGCGCTCGTGCTTGGGGCGCTCGTCCTGGTGGCGATCGCCGCGTCGATGCACAGCGACGCGCTCATGCTGAACGCGGGCGAGATCGCGCTGATCGGCACCAGCGCGCTGACGGTACGCACGCTCGCGAGGATGTGCCCGTAGGCGCGCGTCCGATCCGCATCGCGCAGGGACGTGATGGTCGCAGCGCCGGAGGGCGCTCGGCGCATCGATCTGTGTTCCGCGACACTTCGTCACTCGTTCACCAACTGAGAAGGCAAGTTCGGATAATCTGTATTATGTCAGTTTCGAGGGAGTGGATCACGCGCTCCCGTTCTGGACGCTCCCCGGCCGCGACTATTGCTCCTCTCCCAAACCGCGATAGTTTGGAGCGCAGTGCCCATTGTTGGCACGCGAAAGGCGATACGCGACATGGTGATCTGGCGACGTTGGGTGTTTCCCATTCTGATGGTGTTGGTCTTCGGAGCGATCGCGGCCGCCCTCGTGAAACTCGCGTTCTTCTCCTCCCCTGAACAGGCCTCGATCGTGCCGGGCGGCGGCGTCACCGACCCCGTCGTGGCGGTTGAGACCGGAACCATCGTCAACGCGCTCTCGCTGCAGGGCAGTATCTCCAGAGACGCGGACGTCACGGTCCGCGCGACGGCGAACGGCACGGTGACGGCGGTGCATGTCGGTGACGGCGCCGTGGTGGCCGCAGGCCAAGCGCTCCTCACCCTGAAGGAGGACGGCAAGGTATACGACGTGGTCGCCCCGGAGAACGGCCGCCTGAGCCAGTTCGGGGCCGTTGCAGGACAAGGGATGACCACAGGCACCGAGGTGGCAAAGCTCACGCCCGACCGCTTCCATGTGCAGGCCACGGTCGAGCCGGTCATGCTCTACCGCCTGCTGAGCGCACCGACTGAGGGCGAAGTCACGATCTCCGGAGGGCCGGCGCCCTTCCAGTGCACCGGCCTCACCACACAGGTCGCAGAGGACGGCACCACGAGCGTGCGATGCAACGTGCCGACCGATCAAGTGGTGTTCCCGGGTCTTCCCGCGCAGCTGAACATCGCCGTGGGCACGGCGGAGGAAGTGCTCGCCATTCCCACGACTGCAGTGAAGGGTGGCGCGGGTACCGGGGTCGTCTGGCTCGTGAACGCCGAGGGCGAGACCACCGAGACCAAAGTGGAGCTCGGAGTGAGTGATGGCACGCGTGTCGAGGTGCTTTCCGGCCTCTCCTCGGGTGATCAGATCAGGCAGTTCGTTCCCGGCCTCGCCGCACCCGTCCAGGAGTTCTGCTACGAGGTCGCTCCTGGCGAGGAGGTCTGCGAGACGGGCACGAGCTGGTGAGCCTGATCGAGGTACGAGAAGTCTCGAAGCACGTCGAACTGCCCGATGGCAGCCGTCTCGAGATCCTCTTCGATATCAACATGCGGGTTGATGCGGGCGAGCACGTGGCGGTCGTCGGCCGCAGCGGGTCTGGAAAGACGACGCTGCTCAACATTCTCGGCCTGCTCGACTCCCCTTCGGGCGGCGCAGTCGTCTTCGACGGCGTGGATACCGGTCGATTGCGCAAAGCGGCGCTCGATCGAATGCGTGGGAGCGGAATCGGCTATGTGTTTCAGCAGTTCAATCTGCTCGCCGGGCTCAGCGCTCGGGAGAACGCGATGATGCCGCTCGGGTATGCGAGCGGCTCCGCCTTCTGGAAGCGAAAACAGCTCGCCGAAACGATGCTGGATCGGGTGGGACTCTCGCACCGACTCGACTCGATGCCCGAGCAGCTCTCGGGAGGCGAGCAACAACGCGTCGCGATTGCACGAGCGCTCGTGCGCGGGCCACGGATGATCCTCGCGGACGAACCCACTGGCGCACTCGATATCGAGACCGGTACTACGGTCATGGAGCTCCTCGAAGAAGTGGCGACGGAGAACGGGGCGGCGCTCATCACCATCACCCACGATCCCAACGTGGCATCGTTGGCAGGACGGCAACTGCGGCTCGATCACGGCGCACTCTCCGTGCTGGGAGGACCGATCCGTGAAAGCTGAGCAGGGTGCGCCCCAGCGCGGGCCGGGACCATGGTCGAGGATCGCCACGGCGACGGTGGGAACCCTTGGCGAAGCCTGGGGAGAACTGCGCACGCACAAGCTTCGGGTGATCCTCAGCCTGATCGGCATCGCCGTAGCGGTAGCAGCGCTCACGGCTGTGGTGGGGCTGGGGGAACTGCAGAAACAGGCGACGCTCGAGAACAATGAGCGCTGGGGCGGAAGGATCGCCACGCTCCGCATCGACACGATGACCGAGGACGGCTCCCCCGTTGACTGGGCGGCCGCGGACTCCCGTTTCGACCTGGTCAACGAACGCTACGGGTTCGATCACTCCACTCGACTCATCGAGGGGCAGGTCTTGCTGCCCGTGCAGCTCCCCGAGGGCGTGTCGCAGGTTGCTTCGCGGCAGTTCGATCCCGCGTACCCAGCGATCCACCGGGTGAAGCTCAAGGAGGGCCGCTGGTTCCGAGCGGAGGACGCTCAGCTCCTCGCTCCCCCGCTGGTCGTCTCCGAACCGCTTTGGGAACGGATCGGGAGCCCGCCACTCGTCTCGCATCCGACGATCGAGATGACCGGCGAGTACTCCGGGACGTACCAGATCATCGGCGTCGTGCCGAAGATGGGCGACTGGGATCAGGATCTCCGGATCGATATGCTTTACGACAACTATCTGCAAAAAGTGGGCGCAGTACCGAAGACGGTCAGCGTCACGCGCGAGGTCTGGGTGCCCGGATCCCGTGCTTCGGAGATCGGCCCCGTGCTGGCGATGGATCTGCGTGCCGGGCTTCCTCCGGGGCAGCAGATCTCGGTCTATCGCACCGATTCGGGGGCCAACCCGGATTTCGAGCAGAGCTTCCTCATGATGCAGGTGATCACGAGCGCCATCTCGAGCATCGTCCTGCTTCTGGGCGGGCTGAGCCTCGTCAATATTCAGCTGGTCGCCATGCGGCAGCGGATCCGCGAGATCGGTATCCGCCGGAGCTTCGGCGCGAGCGGGAGTCGCATCTTTGCATCGGTGATGATGGAGAGCGTCGTCGCGACGGCGGTCGCGGGTGTGCTGGGGATCGCGCTCGCGGTCGCGCTGGTGCGCAGTCCGCTCATCATGAACACGCTGTTCTTCGGCCTGCAGGACGTCCCGCCGTTTCCGTTCTCGGCTGCGGTGATCGGACTCCTCGCCGCGGTCCTCACGGGGGCGCTCGCGGGGCTTGTGCCGGCGATCGTTGCCACGAAGGTGCGCGTCATTGACGCGATTCGCTACTGAGCGGATGCGTGCCGGGTGGTCGAGGCGACCCAGGCGTCGAGTTTTACCAGGGCGGCTCCGGAGTCGATCGCGGCTGAGGCGGTGCTGAGGGCGACCCGGAGTCGATCGAGGATCGGCAGATCCACCGAATCCGGCTCGCGCACCAGGTCGTAGGTCACGATTCCCGCGGCGGCATTGAGCAGAACGATGTCTCGGACGGGACCTTCCTCGCCCGCGAGCACCCGGCGAACCACCTCGGCGTTCTCCTCCGGAGTGCCGCCGATGAGGTCCTCCATGCGAGCGCGAGGCAGTCCGAGGTCACGCGGGTCCAGGTCGTGCTCGGTGAGTGCTCCCCTGCTGACCTCCCAGATATGGGAGTGGCCCGTGGTCGTGAGCTCGTCGAGTCCGTCGTCGCCGCGGAAGACGAGCGCGGTGGCACCTCGGAATCGGAAGAGATCTGCGAACAGCGGCGCTCGCGAGATATCGGCGACACCGGCGGCGGTGGCCTCGGGTCGTACCGGGTTGCAGAGCGGGCCGAGATAGTTGAAGACGGTCTGGATTCCGAGTTCGGCTCGAACCGGGGCGACGTGGCGGAAACCGGGGAGGAATCGAGCGGCGTGGACGAACGCGATACCGACCTCGTCGAAGCTCTTCGACAGATGCTCGGGTTCGAGTGAGAGATCGATGCCGAGCGCCGTGAGCACATCGGAGGAACCGGACTTGCTGCTCGCCGCCTTGTTCCCGTGCTTCACGACCGGAATCTCCGCCGCCGCGGCGATGATCGAGGCCATGGTGGAGATGTTGACCGTCCCAAAGCGGTCGCCGCCGGTGCCGACGATATCGAGCGACATGGCGGGCAGCTTGATCTCCCTCGCCTCGGCAAGGATCGCGTCCCGGAAGCCGACGATCTCATCGACCGTCACGCCCTTGCGCTGCAGCGCAACGAGGAACGCGCCCATCTGCGCGGGCGTCGCGTGTCCCGTCATGAACTCCCCCATCGCCCAGTCTGCCTGGGAGACGCTCAGATCTCGGCCCTCGAGCAGGGTGGTGAGGACGACGGGCCAGGTGCGTTCATCGAGCATGTCTCAAGTCTATTGCTCCCCCAATCCTGGGCGTGCCACGCCTTCATCTGATGAAAAGGAATGAGGGCAAACAAGATAGGCTGGCACAAACGCAGTGCGGTTAGTTCGGCACGCCGTGTGAATGTGAAAGATGCACACCAAACTTTCAGCCATAATGGAGGGGTGACGACAACCACCATGAATACTCAGTCAGCCGTGTCCGCGGTCAAGCGTCCGAATACGGTCGCCGTGGGCACGATCGTGTGGCTCGGCAGCGAACTTATGTTCTTTGCGGGCCTGTTCGCCATCTACTTCACGCTCCGCGCGATGAACCCAGAACTCTGGGCAGAGCAGACCGAGAAGCACAACTTCACCTTCGCGCTTATCAACACGATCATCCTGGTGGCGTCGTCGTTCACCTGCCAGGCTGGCGTCTTCGCCGCGGAGCGCATGCAGCCCTACGCGACCGGGAAGTCGCTGTCGAAATGGGGCATGGTCGAGTGGTTCTACCTCACCTTCTTCCTCGGCGCGATCTTCGTCGCAGGTCAGGCTTGGGAGTACGCGAACTTCGTCGCCGAAGGCATCCTCTTCAACGGCGACCCGTACGGCTCCGCCTTCTACTTCACCACGGGCTTCCACGGCATTCACGTGTCGCTCGGTCTGCTCGCGTTCCTCTTCGTGATCGGCCGTGTCTACGCGGTCAAGAACTTCACGGTCAAGGAAGAGACCACCGCGGTCGTCGTGTCGTACTACTGGCACTTCGTTGACATCGTGTGGATCGCACTGTTCATCGTCATCTACGTGGTCAAATAGCTCAGGAGTCACCGAGAA
>JBEBSS010000076.1:0-8320 GCA_040394175.1 Leucobacter soli
AGCTAAGGTGCAAAGTATGCAATCTCTCTCGCTGGCTGAGGCCAGGCGCGTCGCTCTCGCTGCCCAGGGGTTTTCCTCTTCGACGCGGATCAGGCAACGCCGCCCGTTCGATCCGGCTTTGGAGCGACTGCACGTGCTGCAGATCGATTCGGTCAACGTGTTCGCGCGGTCCCACTACTTGCCGGTGTTTTCGAGGCATGGTGAGTATGAGGTGGAGCGCTTGGATCGGCATCTCTGGTCGAGTGGCGAGTTCACCGAGTATTGGGCGCATGAGGCGGCTTTCATTCCGATCGAGGATCGTCCGCTCTTCTCGTGGCGAATGAGCGACTTCGCGCATCGCTATGCGGAGCGCGCGGAGGGCATGGCGCCGGCGATCGAGCAGGTTCGAGCGCAACTGGCGGCGCACGGTCCGCAGTTCGTTCGGGAGCTCGAGACGGAACCTCGGGAGAAGCGGGGCCCGTGGTGGGACTGGAGCGATACGAAACGGGCGGTGGAAGTGCTCTTTGCGACCGGAGAGGTGGTCTCGGCCGGGCGCGAACGATTCGAGCGACGTTATGCGTTGGCTTCTGAGGCGTTGCCGCCTTCGGCGCTTCGGGTCGTGGCCCGCGATGAGGCGCAGCGCACGCTTGTGGAGCAGGCTGCTCGTTCCCTCGGCGTCGCGACCCTGGCCGATCTTGCGGACTATCACCGGTTGAAGACGGGCGAGGCGCGGGTCGCGGTCCGCGCGCTGGAGGAGGAGGGTCTGCTGGTTCCGGTGCGGGTCGAGGGTTGGCTGGGCGCGAACGGTTCCCCGCTGCCTGCATGGATGCATCGCGATGCGCGAGTGCCCGCTCGCCTCGCGCCCGATGCGCTGTTGACTCCGTTCGATCCGGTCGTGTGGTTTCGCCCGCGTGCTGAGCGCATGTTCGATTTCCACTACCGGATTGAGATCTACACCCCGAAGGAGAAACGCCAGTATGGCTACTACTGTCTCCCGCTGATGGTGGGGGGCACACTCGCTGGGCGCATCGATCTGAAGGCTGATCGCGCCAACCGAGAGCTGCTCGTGCAGGCGGCCTGGCAGGAGCCGAAGGCGCCCAAGCGCGCGGGTGAGGTCGCACAGCAGTTGCTTGCGAACGCAGCTCGCTGGCAGGGTCTGTCGAGCGTGAGCGTGTCGGGGATGGGCAATCTGGAGTTGCCTGCCCGATTCGACGTGTAGCGCGGCGTCTCGGGCGCCCCTGGCATCGACCGCGCAATGCCGCGGGTCATGGACTAGCGCAGCTTCCCGAGAAGGTTTCGCACGATCTTCTCCTTGGTGGAGTTGAACGGCGGCATGATGGTCGGAGCGAGGGTGTCGGGCTGCAGCGGCTTCGACATCACCGCTTTGGAGTGGCTGAAGACTTCGAACGAGCGCTCACCGTGGTAGGCGCCCTGGCCGCTCTCGCCGACTCCGCCGAACGGCAGCTCGGGCACGGTGAGGTGCAGCACAGGCGCGCCGAAGGTGAGGGCGCCGGAACTGGTCTCGGACTCCCAGCGGCGGCGCACCGCAGAGTCATCGCTGAACACGTAGGCGGCGAGGGGCTTGTCGTGGGCGTTCACATATCGCAGCGCGTCGTCGAGGTCGTCGACGGTGATGAGCGGCAGGATGGGGCCGAATATCTCGTCGCGCATCACAGCGGAGTCTCGCGAGACTCCCGCGAGCACCGTCGGCTCGATGAAGCGGGTCGCAGCATCGTGACCGCCTCCGATCACGAGTTCGCCGTCATCGAGATAGCTGATCAGACGAGAGAACTGCGCGTCGCTCACGATGCGGCCGTAGTCGGGGTTTCGTTGGACGGCGCTTCCGTAGAGCTCGTGAATCGCATCGGCCAGTTTGGGTGCCAGTCGTGCGAGCACGTCGCGCTCGCCCATCACGTAGTCGGGGGCGACGCAGGTCTGCCCCGCGTTCATGAATTTGCCCCACACGATGCGCTTCGCGGCTTCCGAGAGATTCACCGAGTCATCGATGTAGACGGGAGACTTGCCACCGAGTTCGAGCGTGATCGGGGTGAGGTGCTCGGCCGCTGCGTGCGCAACGATTCGACCGACGCGGCCGTTCCCGGTGTAGAAGATGTGGTCGAATCGTTGTTCGAGGAGTTCAGTGGTCTCGGGAACCCCGCCCTCGACCACGGCGATGGCCCGACGGTCGAGATACTCGGGAACAAGCATCGCGATCGCTGCGCTCGTCGCGGGAGCGATCTCGCTGGGCTTCACCACTGCGCCGTTGCCTGCGGCGATCGCGCCGACGAGCGGGGAGAGCGCGAGCATCAGCGGATAGTTCCAGGGGGCGATGATGAGAACGACCCCGAGGGGTTCGAGGATCACCTTGCCCGATGCCGGTTGGACGACAAGAGGTATCGAGACTCGTCGAGGCCGCATCCACTTCGAGAGGTGGGCGAGCGTATGGTCGATCTCGCCGAGCAGAAACCCGATCTCGGTGATCTGCGATTCGATCGCTGATTTGCCGAGGTCGGCCTTGAGCGCCGCCTCGAAGTCGGCTTCGCGCTCGACGAGCATGTCCCGCAGACGTTGGAGCTGGCCACGCCGCCAGCTTTCCGGTCGGGTGACCCCGAGACCGAAGCTGTAGCGCAGTCCGTGGACGACAGTGGGAATTGTCGATTCGCTCATGCCCTACAGGCTACTCTCTTCGCTGGGAAGCGAGTGGGAGTGGCCACCTGCGCAACATGGGTCAGCCGTGCAGCGCAGGCACGATCAGGTAGATGCCGACCAGCACGCAGACGATGCTGAGTCCGAAGCAGACGTTCGCTGCGATCGTGGCCCATCGCGGGCGGTCGAGGTCATCGACGTCGTCGTCCTCGTCATCGCGGGATGGACCGTCCGGTTCGAGACTGCCGTCCGGTCCGAGCACTTTTGGCGCGGGTGTGGCGAGAAAGCGGATCCCCAGCGAGTAGAGGGCAACCACTACGGCGGCCGAGACCAGCGCCGTCATGAAGACAATCAGAAATGCGAGCCAGTCGATCATTACTTGCCGCCCTTCTTCTTCTTGCGCTTGTTCTTCTTTTTCTGCTGGCGTTTCTTCTTGGCCAGCTTCTCAGCCTTTCGAGCGGCACGCTCGGCCGCCTCGCGCTCGGCCGCGGCTCGCTTCTCGGCCTCGCGAGCGGCCTTGTCGTCGCGAACTGCGCTCTGAGCAACCGCGGTCAGCGGCGGGACGGTGCCCGTCTTGGTGGACACCTTCCGCACCTTGCGGCTTCCGATACGCACGGCATAGCCGGATTCGGCAACGTCGGGCACGGCGACGGCGTTCGTGTGATCCACCTTGTTCCGGCGCGAACGCCAGAAGATGAAAAGGATGAAGCCGAAGCCGATCACCGTGTCGATGACGATGCCGATCATGCCGAGGTGCGCGATCGCCGCCGCGACTGCCCCCACTGCGCCCGCGGCGGGCAGGGTGAACAGCCAGCCGAGCCCGATGCGTCCGGCGGTCCTCCAGCGGACGCTCGATCCTCGCCTCCCGAGACCCGACCCGATCACCGAACCCGAAGCGACCTGCGTGGTCGAGAGGGCGAATCCGAGGTGGCTCGAAGCCAGAATGGTCGCCGCAGTGGAGGTCTCAGCCGCAAATCCCTGGGCAGGCTTCACCTGGGTCAAGCCCGCACCGAGGGTGCGGATGATCCGCCAGCCGCCCGAGTAGGTGCCGATCGCGATGGCGAATGCACAGGCGACCACCACCCAGAGATGGGGGCCGGTACCGGGATCCTGCAGGTTCGCGGCGACGAGCGTCAGGGTGATGACACCCATGGTCTTCTGCGCGTCGTTCGTGCCGTGCGCCAGGGCGATGAGCGAGGACGAGGCGATCTGCGCATACCGGAAGCGACCTCGCCCGTCCTTCCTGCCGTCGTGTCGACGCGTGATGCCGTAGGCGATCTTCGTCGCGATGAAGGCGACGAGTCCTGCGGTGAGCGGAGCGGCGAGTGCGGGAATGATGATCTTCGAGAGGAAGACTCCCCCGTTGATGGCGTTGATGCCCGCCCCGACGATTGCCGCCCCGATGAGCCCGCCGAACAGGGCGTGCGAGGAACTCGACGGGAGGCCGTACAGCCACGTGAGGAGGTTCCAGACGATAGCGCCGATGAGCCCCGCGAAGATCATCTCCGGAGTGATCAGCACTCCCCCGTCGCCCTCGTTGATCAGGCCACCTGAGATGGTCTTCGCCACCTCCGTCGAGAGGAACGCTCCGACGAGGTTCAGGATCGCGGCCAGGAGCACGGCCGTCTTCGGCTTGAGCGCCCCTGTCGCGATGGGGGTGGCCATCGCGTTTGCGGTGTCGTGAAACCCGTTGGTGAAGTCGAAAAACAGCGCCAGCACAATGACCAGCAACACGATGAGGGTGAGTTCCACCGGCTTCTTTCGTTTGGGGTGTGCGTCAGCGTACGCATTCGTAGTTCTCCGGCTAGGCCCCGCCCGTTTTCCCCGCGTTTGCGCGCGATTCATTTTCGCAAGTGGATCGCTGTTCGGTCAAGTTGACCGCGTTCTCCGCGGGCGCTCGGGGACCTTTCGGTGGACCCGAGTAGGATTCAGGCAGGATTCAGGCAGGAATATCGATTTTCAAGGAGTAGGCCATGACCGCCGCCGCAAGCGATTTTGTTCCACAGCCGGGCACGATCACCATGTTCTCGACGGAATGGTGCGGCTACTGCAAGCGGTTGAAGAAGATGCTCGACAGCGAGGGCATCGGATACACCGAGGTGGACATCGAACAGACCCCCGGTACTCCCGAACTCGTCGAGGCGGTGAACGGGGGCAACCGCACGGTGCCGACGGTCATCTATCCAGACGCCACGACGGCGACCAATCCGTCCCTCCTCGATGTGAAGGCGAAGCTCGGGCTCTAGCAGGGATCAGCCGAAGTTCAGTCGCACCTCTGCGTAGCGGTCTTCGGGGACCGTCTTGAGCGTGCCCACCGCTTCCTGAAGCGCCACCATCTCGATGCGGTCGCCGTGGAGCCCCGCCATGGTGCCCCACTCGCCACGCAGCACCGCATCGGCTCCGGCGATGCCGGTCCGTGTGGCAAGCACTCGGTCGAATGCGGTGGGCGACCCTCCGCGCTGCACGTGACCGAGCACCGTCGCGCGTGTCTCGATTCCGGTCCGCTCCTCGATGATCGGTGCGAGCACCTCCGCGATTCCGCCGAGCCGAGGTCTCCCGAAGCCGTCGAGTCCTGCTCGAGTGACGGCCTGTTCCTCGCCCGAGAGCCTGAACCCCTCCGCAACGACGACGAGCGAGGACCGACCGCGATCGCGAACGCTGGCGACCCATTCGCAGACCTGCTCGATGCGCTCTGGAAATTCGGGGATCAGCATGGCCTGGGCGCCGCCGGCCATGCCTGCGTGCAGCGCGATCCAGCCGACGTCGCGACCCATCACCTCGAGTACCATGCAGCGACGATGCGAGTCGCCGGTGGTACGGAGGCGGTCGATCGCCTCCGCCGCGATAGAGACGGCGGTGTCGAAGCCGAAGGTGTAGTCGGTGGCGGCGAGATCGTTGTCGATCGTCTTCGGCAGTCCGACGACGTTGACCCCGTGGTCCGCCAGGATGCTCGCAACCGTTTGCGTCCCGTTGCCGCCGATGAGCATGAACCCGTCGAGGCCGTAGGACTTCATGCGCTCCTGAAACTCGGTCAGGTCGATCGTTTCCCCGCGCCCTCCCTCGAACGGGGGCACGCGGCTGGTGCCGAGGAACACGCCACCCAGGGGTGAGATGCCTCGCACTGCGGGTCGATCGAGCGGAACGAAGTCCCCGTCGTGAAAGCCTCGCCATCCGTCGACAAAGCCGATCATCTCGAAGCCGTGCACGTCGACTCCGCGAAGCACCGCTCCACGGATCGCAGCGTTCATACCTGGACTGTCGCCACCAGAGCAGAGCACACCGATTCGCATGTGTTCAATGCTAGCGACCCACTCACGAGCCACCGACTGGCGAGATTGCCAACAACCAAAAGAATCCGGCCACCTGGGACGAATCTACTCGCGGGAGATGGCGTTCTCCAGCACCGACATCAGCGTCAGCATCTGCACCGAATCCTCGTCTTCGCGCGGGCCGGCCGCGCCGTCAAGTGCACGAGCTGCGAGCCCGGCCTTCGAATCGATGAGCTCGGCGATCCTCGCATCGATCGTCTGCGCCGCCACGATGCGCCACGCCGTCACCGGCTCCTCCTGGCCGATGCGGTGCACACGGTCGATCGCCTGCGTCTGCTCCGCGTCGGTCCAGCTCAGCTCGGCAAGCACCACGTCTGACGACGCCTGCAGGTTCACGCCGACACCGGCCGCGGTAAGCGAACACACCGCAACCGCGACAGCGGGGTCGTTGTTGAAGGCGTCGATCTGCTCCTGCCTGAACGTCGCCGTCTGGTCGCCACGAATCGACACGGTCCCGAGCCCGCGCTCAGCGAACGCGGCCTCAGCCTTGTCCATCACGTCGATGTGCTTCGCGAAGAACACGACCTTGCCGACCGAGCGCGCGAGCTGTGCGGCATAGTCAGCGGCGAGCGCAGCCTTTGCCTGGCCGATCTGACGCACCATGGTGAACACGTTGATGCCCGTCGACGAGGAGTTCGACTCCTCGAGTTCTTGCGCGCAGACCATGCGAATGATGGCCTCGTCGCTGAGCTCGCGGCCCAGTTTTCCCGACTTGATGAGGTTGAACCGAATCATGAGTCGGTCGGTGAGCTGTTTCTCGGCGTCACGAATGCCCCGACCGAGATCATCGTCAAGCTCGACCGGCAGATCGACCACGCGCTTCGACGGCAGATCTGCCGCGACGTCGATCTTGCGCCTGCGCACAATGCCCATGCCGATGACGCTCTCGCGAGCAGCCGGATAGAACTGCGGGTCTGCTGGGGTGAAGCCGTTCGATTCGAGGCTGGCCATGAGTTCAGACCCCGGCTTCTCGGCATCGGTCCATCCCAGGAAGCGCCAGATCGCCCTGAAGTCATCGATATCGTTGATGAGCGGCGTACCGGTGAGCGCGAGCAGCAGCGGACGACCCCCCGGTACCCGCTCGCGAATGCGATCGGCGATCGCGAGCACGTTGCGCGAGCGCTGCGATTGCACGTTCTTGATCATGTGCGCCTCGTCAACGACCATGCCTCTGAAACCGAAGCGCGAAATCCAGCTGAGGTGTCGATCGAGAATGTCGTAGTTCACGACGAACACGTCTGCAAAGGCGTCGATGTCGTCGCCGTCGCCATGAATCACGGTGACGCGGCGCTGCGGAGTCCACCGCTGCACCTCTCGCGCCCAGTTCATCTTCACCACGTTCGGCACCACCACGAGCAGCGGGTAGGCATCTGCAACCGAGGCGGCGATCACCGACTGCGCGGTCTTGCCCAGGCCCGGCTCGTCGGCGAGCAAGAAGCTGCGGTGCCCATCGCGCACGCTCTCGAGAAAGCGAGCCTGGTGCGGCATGAGCTCCAGGCCGCGCGGGGCCAAGCGATCGACCACGGGAGCCTCGGGCAGCGGCATGCAGGCGCTGCCTCCGCCGCCCTGCTCGAACGACTTCAGCAGCGGGCCGAGCAGCTCCCAGTTCGCGAGACGCACCACGGGCGTGGGCTTCTTGCGCTGAGTCAGGTCGGGTGCGAGGAAGGGGTTCGAGAGCAGGCGTCCCTCGATGCCGGCGGGCTCGACCTGGCGCTCGGCGAGCTCAGGCGGTACGTAGCTCGCCTTCGCCTCAGGTTCGGCCTCTGCCTCGGGCAGCTCGATGCCGGCCTGCGTGAGCATCTTGCGCTTCAGCGCGCGCGTGCCCTCGTTGATGGGAGCCGCAGGCTCAAGCAGAGTAATCAAGGAGGTATCGCGCGCGGCGGCCTTGGCAAGAATCGCCGCAACCCCGTCGAGCCGTTTGAGCGTCTCCGCACGCTCCGCCTCGCTGATGCTCTCGTCAGTCTTGACCCGAGCGCGCTCCTCGCGCATGAGGAGCGCGATCACATGGAACTTCGTTCGGCCCGAGGCACTCGCCTTGCCGCGATGCGCCGAGGCTTCGACCTCGCGCACGGCGCGCGCCAGCAGAGGAATGATCCCCTCGTTGTGGGTATGGCGCCGACGGTTCTTCGAACGGGGCGTGCGGGTGGCGGTCATGCTTGCCATGGATCTCCTGAATGGCGTGGCGCAATCTCGTAGACAGAGTCGCGAGGCCTGAGCTGAGCGCTTCCGGCGTCCGGCCTGAAGCGTGAATCTCACGACGGCCCGGACGTATCGCGCAGATGCGGCCTACAGACATGCTACAACACGCTGCGCTCCCCAGGCTCCGACTTCTCACAGCGTGCCCGGTCAGAGGCGCACGAACACGC
>JBEBSS010000077.1:0-7876 GCA_040394175.1 Leucobacter soli
GCGCGCTTCCCTGACACGGAAGAGGTCACTGGTTCGATCCCAGTATCGCGCACAGGAAACACACCTGATCAGCCCCGAGATTCTGTTTCGAATCCCGGGGCTTTTCCGTGTCTGTTTGGAAACGTCTGTCGAAGTCGTACCCCACCGTGCGGCGCGTGCTCAAGGGATGCTCGCCGGAGCACGCAGGAGGGCGAGAGACGAGACCACGGAGCACGCCCGAGCGGGACTCCGCCGGTCAGCCCGAATGGCGACAGTCTCCTCGGAGATCACCCGTAGGGGTTCGTCGTGGGTTCGTGGGTCTCCAGGTTGCGGATCAGCGCGGGATCGTCGTCACCCTTGCGGGGATCTTCGTCGCCCTCGAAGGTTTCTTCAGCGCCATCGAGTACGGGCTCGTCCTGGTCGCCCTCATGTTTCTTCGCCATGATCTGCTCCTTATCATTGCTGACATCGCCGTCGCTTTCGCGAAGCCTCATTGTTCGGGGGGGGGGATGGGGAGAGAGGGAGCCTTTGCGGGCTGCTCATTCACTCCCAGGCATAGGCGAGGCGACCACCACGGTGCGCCGGCTCATTCCTCGTCCTTCAGCCCCAAACCGATCGCGAAGAGCGTCGGGGCGAGAATCGCGCCCACGCGCGCACGTCGGCTGTCACTGCTCATGAACAGGGAAGTCACGACCGCGATGCCCAATGCGAGAAGCCCGGCCAGGTACGCGTGGGAGCTTCGAACACCCCACTGATTGAGCATCTTCATCGGGTTCCAGTCGGCGGCCTGGACCGCCTTCTTTGCGTTCTGCTTCATGGTCGTCTTCCAATCGTCCGGTGAGAGAACTCCAGTCTGACGAACAAGAAGCGAGTTGAGCACCCCCTTGCACGCAGGCGAGGAGTCGAGTAGCGCCCGCCCGGCCGGTGACTCAAGCATCTCGAGTCACCCGGAATGCGAAACGCCCCCGCGATCCCGAAACGGGATCCAACGGGGGCGTCCACGGCGTCGGCCTAGTTGTCGCGAAGGTCTTCCTTCGCGTCATTCTTCGCTTTGGTGGCGTCACGCTCGGCCTCGGCCTTCTTCACGTTCGCTTCGGCCTTGACCTCATCGAGCTTGTCCTTCGCCCGATCTACGCCGTCTTCGACTGCGCGACCAACCTTCTTCGCTGCAGCTTCGGCGGTCTCTTTTGCATCTTCCAGGAAACCCATAGTGTTGCTCCTTTCGAGTCGGGATACCACCTTCTCAAGAGCCCGCAGTCTCGTCAAGGGAACGGATCATGAACTCGCCGAACATTCCCAGGCAGCGGATCGCGGACAGAGACCAGAGATAGAGACAAAGACTAGAGACAGAGACACGGGATCGGAGCGGGAGTAGTGCTCCAGTGCATTCGGCATCGTCGCCATCGGAATCTCTGTGGGCGCTCGTGTTTCGGATCCTCGTCGAAGACGCCAGCCGTTCCTATATGCTTCCCTGTATGGTGTGGGGCTGGGTGAGACGGAGCGCGCAATCCCTGCTCGTATCGCCTGAAGCGCTCTCGGTCGTGCCGCTGCTCGCGTCGCATCCCATCTCTCCCGAACTCGTGTGCCAGGTCGCGGGTGTGCAGCGGCTTGCCGAGATCGGACCACGCAACGCCCGAGTGATTGCCGCTCGTGAGCTGACCGACCCCGAACACAGGCTGGCTACGCTTCGCAGCGCTCTCGCGCGGGGAATGGTGATCCTTTTTGTCGCGGTGGAGACCGATCCCGAGCGACTGGGCCTCGTCGACGTGCTCGGCGAGATCGCGATCCGAGTCGACGAGGGAGCGCAGGGATCTGCGCGGGCGGTATACGCAGTCAACGTCACCCGTCTGCTTCGACTCTGCCTGGAGTGTGCGCATCGTGACGATCTCGACGAAGCGTTGCGCGACATGCCTACGAACCGGATGGGCCGGGAGGCACTTGCCCTCATTCCGGATTCCGTGCCCGTGCGGCGTGCAGGATGGTTCGAACGACTGCTTCAGCACCCGAGCCTGCCGGTCTACCTGATCGTGTTCGCGTACTCGTCGCTGCGGGTGCTTCCCGTGACCCTCGTCAGAGAGTTCCACGGCAGTCTGCTGGTGCTCTGGATGATCGACGTGGTCACTGCGATCCCGTATACCTGGGGTGTGCTCGCGATGATCTTCTCCGCGAAGCGCAGGATCAGGCTGCTCGCGGCATTGACCACGCTCGTCACCTTTGTTGTCCCCTATGTGTATTTCTGGCTCCACGGAACGGCGTATCCGCCGTATGTTCCGATCGTGATCGCCGCGCTCACCATCGGAAGTGTGCTTCTCGAAGTGAACCGGTTCGTGCAGGAGCAACGGCTCCGCCGCCGCTACCGCTCGGTCTCGACGGTCCCGAGCTCTGCCGGAGCACCCGTGTCCGTGATCGCGGTCGCGCGCTGAGTCCGCTTCGCGGTCACCGTGCGCACGAGGCCGAGCAGGATCAACCACGATCCAGAGGCTGTCCATACCCCCGCGGCCAATGGATCGGCGACAGGGTGGGCCGCGACGAGGACTGCCGAGGAAACGATCCAGGCGAGAGTTGCGACGACGTTGACGATCATGAACCGTGCGACGCGGAACGGGTGGATGAAGGTGATCGGAGCCCATGTGAGAATCGAGAACAGCACCACGAGGATCGTGGTCACCATCGTGCCCGGATTGAAGAGCCAGAGTGCCAGTGCAACAACGTTCCAGGCTGCCGGGAAGCCCATGAAGTAGTAGTCGTCGGTCTTCATCTTGGTGTTCGCATAGCAGAACATAGAGGTCACGTTGATGAGCAGGAGCAGCCCGATCGCGAGGATCCCGTCCCCGAGCAATCCGGCGCGATACATGAACAGCGCCGGGATGAAGGTCCAGGTGAGATAGTCGACGACCGAGTCGAGGATGACTCCGTCGAAATACGGGGCATGGGTGCGCACGTCCGCCCGCCGTGCGAGGGTCCCGTCGATGCCGTCGACGATCAGTGCAACTCCGAGGAAGAGCCACATCAGCTTGGGCCGGTCAGAGAGCAGCGCGAGGATCGCGAGGGTCGCCCAGATCACGCCGGTGAGCGTAAACGCGTGGACGGACCAGGCTGCGAAAATGCGCGTGCGATGAGAAGTCATGATCCGTTTCCCGGCATGGCGACCGGGAATGAATGTCGTCTGCCTGCGTCAAGGGGTGGGCGATCCCTCGACTCTACTCGCTGCGATACCCGATTCGCGCGAGCAGGACGTTCGCGAATTCCCTCGGCCGCTCGAGATGAGGCGCATGCCCCACGCCTTCGAACTCCACCTCGGTGACGTCGCCGCCTGCGCGGCGATACGCTTCCAGCACGTCGCGGGTCTGCGACACCATCTGCTGGGCAGGGGCCACGGCATCTCCGGGCCAGCCGGGGATTACGCCGAGCGCACCGAGATGATTGATGTCGAAGAACGACGCGTCTGAGACGATCGCATCCGCATCTCCGTGCACCCAGAGCACCGGAGGCTTCTGGCTGAGGTCCACGATCCTCGACACATCGAAGTACTTGGGTGCCATCGTGTTCAGTACGCCGACGGTTCCCGCAGCGAACCCTGGCCAATTCTCGGTCGACGCCGCATCGCCGGGATAGTTGCCCGGTGCAGTGGAGGTGGTGAGCATGGACGCCACCCAAACGTCCTCATGTTCACTCTCGTAGCCCGCCGCGACATACCCGGTCCGCAGAACCGTTCGCGGTGAGGTCGGCGACTCGTCGCTCATATCGCCGTCGCGCAAGCGCTGCACGAAGTCCGGATTGGCGCCGCCGCCACCGCAGCCCGCGCTGTCATCAGTGAGCGAGGATCCGTCGCGTCGTGTTCCACCGAAACCGTAGGGGGATACGGGGGCCTGCAGGGTCAGGCTCAGTGCTGGGTGGTCGAGCGCGTACTGGAGGATGACGCCGCCGCCCATCGACCAGCCCACCAGATGCACCGCGGGAAGCCCGAGCGCCTCGATGGCTGCCGCAAGGTCGTCGCTGAAGTCGCGCACACCTCGAGTGGCGTCCACGGGAAGCGACTCGCTCGACCCGAAACCGCGCAGATCGATTGCGATTACCCGCAGATCCTGCGGAAGGTCGAGCATCGTCTGCTGCCAGAACAGCGCGGACGAGACGTTTCCGTGGACGAGTACGACGGTTCGGTCGGGAGAGGTCGAGGGATCGTCACCGACCCGCTCCAAGACTCCGGTGCGAAGTCGTGGGGTGGGGACGATCCGCTCTGAGATTCCGGGGAAGAGCCTGGGTGCTGACATGGTCGTTCCTTCGACGTCGGGAGGGCGCCGTTGCCATCCGCTTGCTCGATTCTAGTGACGAGTGACCGATCCGAATCAAGCCGCCTGCGTCGAAAGTCACCGAGGCTTGGCTTCCTGCTCACCCGGTAGGATTGACGAGTCTATTAGCTCATAAGGAGTCGAACCGTGGCAGATGGTTTCAGCCTGTTCACCGACCGTTCTATCGTCGCGATGCGCGTGAACGGCGAATTGCGCGATCTTGCGGCAGAGGTAACAGAGAGCGACGCCGTCGAGCCCGTCACGATCGACAGCGCAGACGGCCTGAACATTCTGCGCCACTCCGCCGCGCACGTGCTGGCTCAGGCGGTGCAGCGCATCAACCCTGAGGCGAAGCTCGGCATCGGTCCGCCGATCACCGACGGCTTCTACTACGACTTCGATCCGGCCTCGCCGTTCACCCCGGAAGACTTGAAGGCGATCTCTGCGGAGATGCAGAAGATCATGAAGCAGGGACAGCGTTTCTCGCGACGCGTCGTCACGGAGGAAGAAGCGCGCGCTGAGTTGGCCGACGAGCCGTACAAGCTTGAATTGATCGGGCTCAAGGGCGGCGCAGACCAGGGGAGCGACAACGAGAACGTGGAGGTCGGCGGAGCAGAGCTCACGATCTACGACAACGTCGACCCGAAGACCGGTGAAGTCTGCTGGAAGGATCTCTGCCGGGGCCCACACCTCCCGAGTACTCGCCTGATCGGCAACGGCTGGGCGCTGACGCGCGCTTCGGGTGCGTACTGGCGCGGAAGCGAGAAGAACCCGATGCTGCAGCGCATTTACGGCACCGCCTGGCCTTCGAAGGATGAGCTCCGCGAGTATCAGGTGCGACTCGAGGAAGCCGCGAAGCGCGACCATCGCAAGCTCGGCAAAGAGCTCGACCTCTTTTCCTTCCCTGAGGAGATCGGTTCGGGCATGTCGGTGTGGCATCCTCGCGGCGGGATCATCCGCGGTGAGATGGAGCAGCACGCTCGCACGCGGCACATCGAGGGCGGCTACACCTACGTGTACACGCCGCACATTTCGAAGGAAGACCTCTTCTGGCAGTCGAACCATCTCGTCAATTACAAGGACGACATGTTCCCGCCGATTCGAATCGACGAGGAAGTGGACGAGGCCGGTAACGTCACCAAGAAGGGTGTCGATTATTACCTGAAGCCCATGAACTGCCCCATGCACATCCTCATCTACAAGGAGCGTGCGCGCAGTTATCGAGATCTCCCGCTGCGGCTGGCCGAGAACGGAACCGTGTATCGCTACGAGCTTTCCGGTGCGCTGCACGGTCTGACTCGCGTGCGCGGGTTTACCCAGGACGACTCGCACTTGTTCGTCGCTCCAGATCAGTTGCGAGAAGAAGCAGGGAAGGTGCTCGATTTCATCATCTCGATGCTTCGAGACTTCGGCCTCACGGACTTCGAGCTCGAACTGTCGATGAAGGATGACGAGAAGGACAAGTGGATCGGCACCGACGAGTTCTGGGACTCGTCGACCGATGCGCTCCGCCAGGTGGCACTCGCCTCGGGGCTGAAGCTGACCGAGGTGCCAGGGGAGGCGGCGTTCTACGGACCGAAGATCGATCTGAAGACGCGGGACGCGATCGGCCGGGTCTGGCAGCTCTCGACGGTGCAGGTCGATCCGAACCTTCCCGAACGCTTCGATCTCGAGTTCACCGGAGCGGATGGCGAGAAGCACCGGCCCATCATGATCCACCGAGCGCTCTTCGGATCGATCGAACGATTCTTCGCGATTCTGCTGGAGCACTACGCCGGCGTGTTCCCGGTCTGGCTCTCACCGGTCCAGGTCGTGGGAATTCCAGTGGCCGAGCACTACGGCGACTACCTCGACGGAGTCATCGAGCGCTTGCGTGCGCGGGGAGTTCGCGCCGAGGTCGATCACAGCGATGATCGCATGCCGAAGAAGATCCGTACGCATACCAAAGCCAAGGTTCCGTTCCAGCTGATTGCGGGTGAAGAGGACCGGGCGGCTGGCGCGGTCAGCTTCCGCTTCCGCGACGGATCGCAGATGAACGGCGTGCCCGTCGATGAGGCCATCGAACGCATCGTCCGTTCGATCGAGACTCACGAACAGGTGATTGGCGCGTGGACCGAGTAGAGAGCCTCGCCGAGAGCGGGCTGGTCGGGGATCCGGACGAGATGCAGCGTCTCTGGACGCCGCATCGCATGGTCTACATCGCGGATACGCACCAGCCCGATGAGCACGACTGCCCGTTCTGCCATGCTCCGTCGCTCGAGGATGAGCAAGCGCTCATCGTCTATCGCGGCGAAACCTGCTATGCGCTTCTGAACCTGTATCCCTACAACAACGGGCACCTGCTGGTCTGCCCTTACCGCCATATCTCGACCTACGACGAGGCGACGGTCGAAGAAGTCGCCGAGATCGGTGCGATCACGCAGACCGCGATGCGTGTGCTGGCGCAGGCGATGGGGTGTCAGGGGTTCAACATCGGCATGAATCAGGGTGAGATCGCAGGTGCGGGGATCGCCGCCCATCTGCACCAGCACGTCGTGCCCAGGTGGCGCGCAGATGCGAACTTCTTCCCGATCATCGCGAAGACCAAGTCGATGCCGCAGTTGCTCGGCGACGTGCGAGAGAGGATTGCGGCTGCGTGGCCGGTTGATCCTGGGCCAACGCGCTGACGGCAGAGCTTCGCTTTGCGCGCCGTGCCTCCTGATCCCGCGCGCTCGATCCGGACGGGCGGGTGTGGCGCACCCAGAACTAGACTTACGTATCGACTGAACTCAAGAAAGAGGAGCTCCCGTGTCCGGACACTCCAAATGGGCAACGACCAAGCACAAGAAGGCCATCATCGACTCTCGTCGAGCGAAGGCGTTCGCCAAGTACATCAAGGTGATCGAAGTCGCGGCGCGCATCGGCGGCCCCGACCTCGAAGGCAACCCGGCGCTTGCCGACGCGGTGCACAAGGCGAAGAAGCAGTCGGTTCCCGGCGACAACATCGATCGCGCGATCAAGCGCGGCGCAGGGATCTCTGGCGACGCCGTCGAGTACATGACCATCATTTACGAAGCGTACGGCCCGAATGGGGTGGCGCTCATGATCGAGTGTCTCACTGACAACAAGAACCGGGCAGCGGCCGAAGTGCGCACCGCGCTCAGTCGCAACGGAGGCAACCTGGGCGAGCAGGGGAGCGTCGCGTACAACTTCGAGCGAAAGGGTGTCATCACGGTACCTGCCGAGGGGACGACTGAGGACGACGTGCTGATGGCTGTGCTCGACGCAGGCGCTGAGGAGGTCACCCCGACGCCGAATGGCGAGTCCTTCGAGGTGGTCACCGAGGCGACTGATCTCGTTGCCGTCCGTACTGCGCTCGTCGAAGCGGGAATCGATTACGAAGCCGCTGATGCCGAGTTCGTCCCGAATCTGAAGGTCGAGATCGACGCCGACACCGCTCGCAAGGTCTTCCGGCTGATCGATGCGCTCGAAGACAGCGACGATGTGCAGAACGTGTTCTCGAACTTCGATCTTTCGGCTGAGGTGCAGGCTGAGCTTGCAGAAGACGAGTAGTGGAGCTTCGCGTGCCGTGTGTGCAGCGACCGTCTCTGGTCGCTGCCGGTCTGGTG
>JBEBSS010000078.1:0-7811 GCA_040394175.1 Leucobacter soli
GCCGCCCGGGGGGGCGGGGGGGGGCGGCGCCGCCCCCGCGCCGGCCGGGGCTCGGGTCCACCCCGCCCCACCCGGGGGGGGGCCCCCCCCCGCGCCCCCCCCCCTCTTGCGTGACGACTACTTGGTGTCGACCGCTTCGGTGACCGGGTTCTCTCCGTACATCTCCGCAATTTCTCCTGCGAAGTCGCGGAGGATATTGTCTCGCTTGATGCTCATCTTCGGAGTGAGATGCCCGCTCGCCTCGGTGAACTCGGTCGGCAAGATGACCCACTTGCGGATGCTCTCTGCACGCGACACGTACTTGTTGCCATGGTCGACCGCGCGTTGCACCTCAGCAAGAACCGCGGGGTGCTTCGCCGCCTCGCCGACCGACATGTTCGGGTCGAGACCGTTGTTCTTCAGCCAGGTCGGCAGCATCTCCTGATCCAGCGTGATCAGCGCCGAGATGAACGGCTTCTGATCGCCGACCGCGACGACCTGACCGATCACGGTGAACGAGCGAATCGGATCCTCGAGACCCGCAGGCGCGACGTTCTTGCCGCCCGCGGTCACGATGATCTCCTTCTTGCGCCCGGTGATGGTCAGGTACCCATCGCTGTCGAGCGAACCGAGGTCGCCCGTCCGGAAGAAGCCGTCCTCCGTGAAAACCGATTTCGTCGCTTCGGGGTTGTTCCAGTACTCCTTGAAGACGTCGATGCCCTTGACCTCGATCTCGCCGTCCTCGGCAATGCGGATGGTGTGGCCCGGCAGTGCAGGGCCGACCGTGCCGATCTTGAACTTGTCGGGCAGGTTGACCGTCGCGGGCGCGGTCGTTTCGGTAAGGCCGTATCCCTCGAGAATCTTGATTCCGAGACTGTGGTAGAAGTGGCCGAGGTAGTGACTCAGCGGTGCGGATCCGGAGACCGCGTACTTCACACGACCGCCCATCTTTTCGCGGAGCTTCGAGTACACGAGCTTGTCGAACAACTTGAACTTGATCGACAGACCGAGGCCGGGCTTCTCGCCGGACATGACCGCTTCACTGTGCTTCACCGCTACCTGGGCTGCGGCGCGGAAGATCTTGCCCTTGCCGCCTGCTTCCGCGGTCTGCTCGGCCGAGTTGTAGACCTTCTCGAACACGCGCGGGACGGCGAGGAGGAAGGTGGGTTGGAAGGACCCGAGCGAGGGGAGGAGCTTGGTGGTATCGGGCTGATGACCGACGCGAACGCCGGAGTGCACCGCGAGGATCGAGATGAAACGCGCGAAGACGTGCGCCAGCGTCACGAAGAGCAGCGTCGAAGCCCCTGTCTCATTCACCACGTCGCCGAGTGCGGCCGCGGAGTTTCGGGAGAGACCGACGAAGTTCGAGTGCGTGAGCACGCAGCCCTTCGGGCGACCGGTCGAGCCGGAGGTGTAGATGAGCGTGGCGATGTCGTCGCCGTTCGCGATGTTGCGTCGACGCTCGATCTCGTCGTCGCCGAGCTCGACGCCGGAAGCGATGAGGGTCTCGATCGCGCCGTCGTTGAGTCGCCACTCATGGTCGATACCCTGAATGTCGGCCCGCACCTCATCGAAGCGCGCGGCGTGCTCGGCGGTCTCGGTGATGAGTCCACGAGCACCGGAGTCCTCGAGGATCCACTGGATCTGCAGTGCAGAGGAGGTCTCGTAGATCGGAACCATCACGGCGCCGGTGTAGAAGAGCGCAAAATCGATGAGGCTCCACTCGAACGAGGTCTTGCACATGAATCCGATGCGGTCGCCCGGCTGCACGCCGGCCACGGCGAGGCCCTTCGCAATCGCGACGACGCGGCTGCGGAACTCTGCGGCGGTCATATCGTTCCAGCGATCGCCGTTGGGCGTCGCGAAGAGAATGCGGTCCGGGGTGGCCGCGACTCTCTGCTCAAGCAGGTCCGTCACATTGTCGGTGGCGACCTGGGGAACGAGGATCGGGGTTTCTGTGAGATTCACGGTAGCTCCTTCGATACCCGATACACGAAATTAGGGAATACGCCGACGGCGCTGCTCGGGCTTACGGTCCAAGCCTATTGCACTCGTCCGAATCGATGTCCTATTCACGGTGGGGTATCTACAAATCGGCTATCCTGATTCGAGTCGAAAGGCAATGCATTGGTCCAGCGGGCGAGATGCGGGATCCCAGAGGCGGCAGTCGCGAGTCCGAGCGCAGTGAAAGAGAACAGCGAATGATCTATTGGATCCTCAAACACCTCGTCATCGGTCCGCTGCTGAAAACCATCTTCAGGCCGTGGGTGGTGGGCGCCGAGAACCTGCCCGGCAGCGGCCCCGTCATCATCGTGGGCAACCACCTGTCAGTGATCGACTCGTTCTTCATGCCGCTGATGATCGACCGACGGGTCCACTTCCTCGCCAAGAGCGACTACTTCACCGGGAAGGGACTCAAGGGCTGGTTCGTGAAGACCTTCATGCTGGCGGTGGGGCAGATCCCGATCGATCGCTCGGGAGGCAAGGCCTCTGAGGCGTCGCTGAACACCGGACTCGCGGTACTCGAGCACGGCGATGTGCTTGCGCTCTATCCCGAAGGCACCCGTAGCCCCGATGCTCGTCTTTATCGGGGGCGGACCGGAGTCGCCAGGCTCGTTCTCGAATCGGGGGCGGCTGTCGTGCCGGCGGTGATGATCGACACGGAGAAATGCATGCCGATCGGTGCGAAGATCCCCCGGGTGCGCAGGATCGGCACCGTCATCGGCAAGCCCCTCGACTTCAGCCGTTTCGCCGGAATGAGTGCCGACCGGTTCGTGCTCCGCAGCGTGACCGACG
Source organism: Leucobacter soli (assembly GCA_040394175.1). Classification (GTDB taxonomy): domain Bacteria; phylum Actinomycetota; class Actinomycetes; order Actinomycetales; family Microbacteriaceae; genus Leucobacter; species Leucobacter soli_A. The sequence continues at coordinate 2,776 of JBEBSS010000078.1, forward strand.
AGATCATGGTGGAGATCCAGCGCCTGAGCCAGCAGGAGTACGTCGACGTGTACGCGTCAAGCGTACGTTCTCGGGTGCCGGCCACGAAGTAAACGCCGATAGACTGGGGAAGTTGCGCAACCAGCAACGATCTTTTTCGTCCCCAGATGAGAGCAGGCGAACGTGAGTCAGCAGGCGGCCCAGAGCGTATCAACGAGCGCGCTGGAGCTCGACAGCTATCTCGACCGCCCGGCGAAGCAGCAGCCGCCCTGGTCTGACAAGGACGCAGTGCGCGCGGCGTCGGCTGAACTCGCGAGCCAGCCACCGCTCGTGTTCGCCGGTGAGGTCGACCGACTCCGCGAACGATTGGCCGCCGCGGCGCGGGGCGAGGCGTTCCTCCTGCAGGGCGGCGATTGCGCGGAGACGTTCGAGGCGGCCACCGCCGACAAGATCCGCGATCGAGTCAAGACCCTGCTGCAGATGGCGGTCGTGCTGACCTACGGTGCTTCGATGCCCGTCATCAAGCTCGGCCGCATGGCCGGCCAGTTCGCGAAGCCGCGGTCGAGCGAGACCGAGACCCGCGACGGAATCACTCTGCCGGCCTACCGCGGCGACATCGTGAACGGCTACGATTTCACACCGGAATCGCGTGCGGCCGATCCGTCTCGCCTGCTGCGCGGGTACCATGTCTCGGCGTCGACGCTGAACCTGATCCGCGCGTTCACTCAGGGAGGTTTCGCCGATCTGCGTCAGGTGCACGCCTGGAATCAGGGTTTCATCTCCAGCACCGCGAATCAGCGCTACGAAGCGCTGGCCGCCGAGATCGACCGCGCGCTTCGTTTCATGGAGGCCTGCGGGGTCGAGAGCGCAGCGCTCAATCAGACCGAGTTCTACGTGAGCCACGAGGCGCTTCTGCTCGACTACGAGCGTCCGCTCGCCCGAATCGACTCTCGCACCGGTACCCCGTACGGCACCTCCGGGCACATGCTGTGGATCGGCGAGCGCACCCGTGAGATCGACGGTGCCCACGTTGAGTTCCTCTCGAAGCTGCGCAATCCGATCGGTGTGAAACTCGGTCCGACCGCGACGGTCGACGATGCCATGCGCCTGATCGACAAGCTCGACCCTGAACGGGAGCCGGGGCGACTGACGTTCATCACCCGAATGGGCGCCGAGAAGATCCGAGACGTGCTGCCGCCGCTGCTGGCCGGTGTCCGCGACGAAGGCGCGACTCCGCTTTGGGTCACCGATCCGATGCACGGCAACGGGATCACGACTGCCAACGGTTACAAGACGCGTCGTTTTGACGACGTCATGAACGAGCTGCTCGGCTTCTTCGAGTCGCACCGTGAGACCGGTACGTTCCCCGGCGGCGTGCACATCGAGCTCACCGGCGACGATGTGACCGAGTGCCTCGGTGGCAGCGAGAACATCGAGGAGGCGACTCTCTCGACCCGTTACGAGTCGCTGTGCGATCCTCGACTGAACCACATGCAGTCGTTGGAGCTCGCATTCCTCGTCGCGGAAGAGCTCAAGCGGGCCTGACCTCCCGTTTCGGGCAGATCGGGTGCGGGTCTAGAGGTCGATCTTCGCCTTGACCTGCACCTGATCGCCCTTCTTGACCTTTTCGCCGACCTTCGGGGTGGTTCCGGTCGCGACAGCGAACCCGCGCAGCGCGTCGGGCACGTTGGTCGTCGGGTCGAGTCCGAGCGACTGGAGCAGATCCATCGCCTCCTGCAGCGGCAGGTCCTTGACCTCGGGGACCTCGACCAGTTCAGGTCCGAGTGAGATGATGAGCCCGACGTTCGAGCCGACACGCACCGTGCCCTCCGGCAGGACCACGTCGATGGCGCGCCCCTGCTCGACCTCGGCGTCGTGCATCTCGGAATTCATGCCCGAGTCGACAATCAGCCCCGCGTTGACGAGCGCCTTGGTGGCGTCTTCGACGCTTTGACCGGCAACACCGGGCACGGATCCTGCGGAGACGATCAGATCGATGACTCCCTGTTCAGGATAGGACTGGCCCAGGCCCTCGCCATTCGGGTCGACGGCGAGGATCACGGTACCCTTCGTGCCGCCGTCGAACTGTTGCTCGACGACCGAGCCGAACGCGAACCTCGAATCCGAGATGGCGGTGCGCGCGTCTTCGAGGGGCATGCCGATCAGCGCGGGCACGGGCAGCATCTCGGGTCCGGTCGACTGGCAGAGTCGCACGGTGCTCCCTCGCTCCACCCGTGTACCCGACTGGGGCTCCGTACGCGCCGCGAGTCCTGCTTCGATCTCCAGACTCGCACACTCGAACGGCTCGACGACGAAGGACTTGCCCTCCAGCAGCTCCTGCGCGGCCCCGAGATCCATGCCCTCCACTGACGGCACCGGCACGGTCGATCCGGGCCCCTGGCCCCACCACCAGCCCGCCCCGGCGCCTACGGCTACGAGCAGTACCACGAGGGCAGCGATCCAGCGCCCTTTCCGCGTTCGCGCGAGCCCGAGCGAACGGGCTCGCTCGACCGCGGTATCCGGTGCAGAGTTCGGGCGGTCAGCGGTTCGAGGCGGCTCGTGAGCGGCCAGCCTTTGCTGATCCAGGTCGCTGAGTACCGCGGTCGACGGCGTGATGTTGCCGAACACCGTCGTCGCAGGCAGCACGGCAGTCGCTGCGGCAGCGTTTCCCTCGCGGATGGCGCGCAAGTAGTCGAGCGCTTCCCTGGCGTCATCGGGCCGAGCGTCCGCGTCGCGACCGGTCGTCCACTGCACGAGCCGGTCGAACTCCTCCGGCACCTCCGGCGCAACCGAGGAAGGCCGCGGGACGTCGGAATGCGCGTGCTGATAGGCGATCTGCATCGGCTGCTCGCCCGTATAGGGCTGACGGCCCGTCAGCATCTCGAAGAGCATGATGCCGAACGCGTAGAGGTCGCTCCGCTCGTCGGCGATCCCGCGCGTCACGAGTTCGGGCGAGAGATAGGCGATCGTGCCGAGGAGCGCCTGGCCTGTCGTGGTGTTCGCGCTCACCGCGCGCGCGAGGCCGAAATCGCCGATCTTGATGCGCCCGTCGTCTGCGAGCAGCACGTTCTCGGGTTTGAGGTCGCGGTGCACGATGCCCGCTTCGTGCGCAGCCGCGAGGCCCGACAGCACGGCTTCTGCGATCTCGGATGTCTGCTCGGTGGTGAGCTGCCGCTGCTGCTTGAGGAGATCCCTGAGCGTGATGCCCGGCAAGTACTCCATGACGAGGTAGGGGACGCCGTCAGCCTCGCCTTGGTCGAACACGTTGACCACATTGGGGTGGCCCAGCCCGGCGGCACTGCGAGCCTCCTGCTCGAAGCGTCTCGTAAAGTTCTCGTCGTCGGCGAGATGCGCGTGCATGATCTTGATGGCGATACTTCGACCGAGGCGCAGATCGTCGCCGAGATACACCATCGCCATCCCGCCCCTGGCGATCTTCGAACGCACGACGTAGCGCCCATCGAGCGTTTGCCCGATGAGCGGATCGACGGGGGCGGGGCTCACGCGCCGATTCTATTCAGGGGATCATGCCCAGACGTGGCGGCGCGCCGCCGTATGCCGTTAGGCTGTGTGACGTGCCTGAAAATCTGCCGTCTGACACTGAATACCTGACCGTCCCGGAGCTCGTGGAGCGCTGGCAGATCACGCCGAGCAGAGTGCGCCGGCTGATCGAGGATCGATACCTTGCCGCGGTTCGCATCGATGGGGTGCTTCGCATCCCCGCCGAGTTCGTCGCCGGGGATGAGCCGCTGGGTCCGTTGCGTGGAACCCTGCTCGCGCTGCACGATGCCGGCTTCAGCGACGACGAAGCTGTCCTGTGGATGCTGAACGAGAACGACGAACTGGGGGAGCGCCCCGTCGCCGCCCTCATCGCCGGCCGCAAGAGCGCGGTGCGCCGGGCGACTCAGTCGCTCGCCTTCTAGGGGGCAGTTCAGGAGATTCGCTTCGCTGCACGGTGAGCGAGGGAGACCAGCTGCTCGCGCACGGCGGCGTCGAGGGGAGCAAAGTCGAGCGCGGCTTCGGCGCGTTCGACATTGCGTGTGATCATCTGCTCGACTTTCTGCACCGCCCCGCTACTGCGAATCGTCAATTGCAGCATGCCGAGCTGATCGTCGTCCAGGTGGGGATCTCCGAGTAGCTCATCGAAGATCAGGCGTTGCGTCGAGGGGAGGGACTCGCGTGCGAGCGTCACGAGCACTGTACGTTTGCCCTCGAGCAGATCGTCTCCGGCGGGCTTTCCGGTCTGTTCGGCATCGCCGAACACTCCGAGCAGATCGTCGCGCAGCTGGAACGCGACGCCGACGGGCAAGCCGAAGTCCCTGAGCGACTGCTCCTGGTCCTCGGTGGCACCGGCCAGAGCGCCGCCGATGAGCAGGGGGGCTTCGACGCTGTACTTCGCCGACTTGTACACGAGCACCTTGGTGGAGCGCTCGAGCTGCTCCCGCTGTGCAGCGAAGGTGGTGCGCTGCTCCTCGACCACGTCGAGGTACTGGCCCACGGCGACTTCGCTTCGCATGCGATTGAAATGGCCGCGGGCTGCGCTGGCGGACGCGCGATCGGCGGTTGCATCGCACGCCTGCTGCAGCAGTTCGTCTGCCCAGGATTGCAGCAGGTCGCCGAGCAGGACGGCTGCGGAGACTCCGAAGTGCCTGGTGTCACCCCGCCAGCCCTGTGCGCGATGGAGCGATTCGAAGTGACGGTGGGCGGCCGGACGACCCCGGCGGGTGTCGGAGCGGTCGATGACATCGTCGTGGATCAGTGCGGCGGCGTGGAAGAGCTCGAGGGCGCATGCGGCGTCGAGGATCGCCGCGAGTTCGGGCGTCGGCACGTCCGTGAGCTCCAGTTGCCGCACGGCGCGATACCCGAGGATCGCGAACTGCGCGCGCATCCGCTTCCCGCCCGCCAGATAGGCTCGGGCTTCGGCGAGGAAGGGCTCGGGATCGGATCCGAGTTCGGCGAGATCGGTGAGATGTTGCGAAATCGTATCGTCGAGGCGCTCCTGAATAAGGCCTGCGAGTCGCGTGGTTTCTTGCACGTGGCTAGCCTAGCCCCGATCC
>JBEBSS010000079.1:0-7435 GCA_040394175.1 Leucobacter soli
CCCTCCCCCCCGCCGCGCCCCTCTCTCGCTCAGACGGTCAGTAGTTGACCACTCCGGGACGGACAGACGGCAGTTTCTGTCCGTCTGTTCCGGACCGAAATGGTACGGTGCATACGAAGGGAGGCCGCCGTGGATTCAGCAAGAAGCCTGCTTCTTCGTTTCGCACCGATGATCTACGGCCCCACCGTTCTCTTCGGACTCGGCGAAGGCGCGGTCATCCCATTGATTCCGGTGGTCGCAACCGGGCTCGGCGCGGATCTCGCCACCTCCGGCCTCATCGCATCGGCGCTCGTCATCGGTCAGCTGTGCGGCAACATTCCTGCGGGCTGGCTGGTCGTGCGCATCGGGGAGCGCCTGACGATGGCATTCGCAGGCACGCTTGCGCTCATCGGAGTGCTCGGCCTGGTGTTCTCTCCGAGCCTCGGCCTCCTCTCCGCATCGGTGTTCATCATCGGCATGTGCGCCGCAGCCTTCGGCCTCGCACGGCACTCCTTCATGACCACGAAAGTGCCGCTCTCATTCCGGGCGAGAGCGCTCGCGCTGCTCGGCGGTTCATTTCGCTTCGGCATGTTCGCGGGACCATTCATCGCGGCGCTGCTGCTCGGGCTCACGGGCACCGCGGCATCTGCGGCGTGGTGCTTTGCGGTGTGCCTCGTGGCGTGCGTGCTCCTGGTGCTGCTCGGCCCGGACCCCGAGCGGAGCATCGAGAACGAAACCGCGCGGAGCAGCAATGAGCACCGGACCGCGACCGCCCTGCAACAGCCGGCGGATACCGGTGAGGCGGTGACCGGCAGTATCCGGCTGCCGGGAGACGAACCCACCGGTACGACGGGGCTGCGGTCAGAGGGCGTCTTCCGCACCATGGCGCGGCATCGGCGAGTGCTGGCCCGGTTGGGAGTCGCCGCCGCCTCCCTCGCCGCGGTCCGGTCTGCCCGGCAGGTCGTGCTGCCGCTCTGGGGCCTCTCGCTCGGCATGGAGGCGCACACCATTTCGCTGGTTGTCGGAGTCGCCGGGGCGATCGACTTTGCGCTCTTCTACGCGAGCGGTCAGGTGATGGACCGCTTCGGACGGCTCTGGGCCGCGCTTCCCTCGATGCTGCTGATGGGCGCAGGCTTCGCCGTGCTGGCGTTGACCCACGACCTGCCGGACGCGACCATGTGGTTCGCCATGCTGGCGGCGGTGATCGGCGTCGGCAACGGGCTCTCCAGCGGCATTCTCATGACGCTGGGCGCCGACGTGGCGCCGCAGCACGATCCCGCGCCATTTCTCAGCTCCTGGCGCACGCTCAACGACGCCGGAGGCGCGGCGGCCCCGGTGATCTTCTCCGCGCTCGCCGCGGTGTCGACGCTGAGCATCGCCACTGGCGCCATGGGAGTCATCGCCCTGCTCGGCGCGATCGGCTTCTGGCGCTGGGTGCCGATGTTCGTCCGCCGGGGGAGCGGTCAAGGGAGCACGTAGACTCCGACGGCTAGCGCTTCTGGCCTTGCCGCGCGTCGATCAGATCGCGGGCGGTGATCTGATGCTGACGCTCGCCGTAGTCGTTCGAAGTCAGTCCGCTGATCAGCGTGCCCGCGTCGATCTCGAGCGCATCGGCGATCCGGACGAGCGATTCCACCGTCGGGCTCGATGCGCCACGTTCGATCTTGCCGATCGTCGTCCAGTTGACCTCCGAGAGGTGGCCAAGGTCCTCGAGCGAGATCTTCCGATGCTGTCGAGCACTGCGGACTCTGCGTCCGATCTCTTCCGCAGCAGATGAGTGAATCTTTGGCACGCATCAAGCGTGGTCGCCACAGGTGAAAATATCCAACGCACACGAGCACAATGCGCAAAGCACTTGAGCGCAGACACATCAGGGCATCGCTGCGAACGCCGCGATTCGAGCGAAGCTCGAGCAGTCGCTCGCCGAACCTGTCGCGCTAAGGCGCTCTTCAGTGAGTCCCGCATAGACTTGAGCCGCCGCGATCCGCGGTGACCCCAGACCGAAAGACTGAATCTGTGAGCCGAGCCGATCGATCCGACCGACTGCGCATCATGATCGCCTGCGACACCTTCTCGCCAGACGTCAATGGTGCGGCGAGATTCGCCGAGCGTCTCGCTGCCGGCATGGTGCGTCGCGGTCACGAGGTGCATGTCGTCGCGCCCGGACAGCGCTGGCGCCGCACGCCCCCGCATATCGAGATCGTCGAAGGCCAGCCGATGACCGTGCATCGGCTTCCGGCGCTGCGCTGGTTGCCGCACGACTGGCTCCGGTTCGTGCTCCCCTGGCGAGCACGGCATCACGCCCGCCAGGTCCTTCGTCACGTCACCCCCGACGTGATCCACATTCAGTCGCACATCATCATCGGCCGGGCCTTCTCCGCCGAGGGAGTGCGCCGACGCATCCGGGTGGTTGCGACGAACCACGTGATGCCCGAGAACGTGCTCGACTTCACCTTGCTCCCGGAACGAGCGAAGCGTCTCTTCGTCAGGTGGGGCTGGTACGACGCGGATCGGGTGATCTCGCGGGCGAGCGCGGTCACCACGCCGACGCGCCGCGCCGCCGACTTCCTCGAGCGCAATACGAGTCGTCGCGGCGTTCTTCCCGTGAGTTGCGGACTCCGCGCCGCCGACTACACGGCCGATCTCGCTCCGCGCACCTCGAACCGACTCGTATTCGTCGGTCGAGTCACGCTGGAGAAAGAAATCGATGTCATCCTCCGTGCGCTCGCCCGCCTCGACGACTCCCTCGATGCGACCTTCACGATCGTCGGCGACGGCGATCAGCGCAAGAGTCTCGAAAAGCTCACTCGTGAACTCGGCGTTGCGGACCGGGTCACCTTCACCGGACGCGTCAGCGATGAAGCACTCCGCGCGCACCTCACCGAGGCCAGCGCCTTCGTCATCGCATCGATCGCCGAACTGCAATCGATCGCCACGATGGAGGCCATGGCGAGCGGCCTGCCGATCCTCGCCGCCGATGCCATGGCGTTGCCCCATCTGGTGCACCATGGTGAGAACGGCTACCTCTTCCAGCCGGGCAACGATCGCGAACTCGCCGATCGGATCACGCAGGTGCTGACTGCGAGCGAGGAGGAGTACCTCGCGATGCAGCAGCGCTCGCTCGACGCCGTGAAGGTGCATGATCTCGATCGGACGCTGGATACCTTCGAAGCGCTGTATCGCGGCGAGACTCCCGAGAAGTAGGCGCCGTGCACATCCTCGTCGTCACCGATCAGCATCCGGACTCGCTCGGCGGCGCGCAGGTCGCGATCCGCACTCAGCGGGCCTCGCTGGAGCGCCTCGGGCACCGGGTGAGCATCGCGGCACCGGCGTTGCATCGACGCGGGTACCGGGTATCGGACGAGGATCGGGAGAGCTACATCGAGCTGCCGTCGCGGCCGATCACCACCGACCGAGAGTACGGTCTCAGCTGGCCGACCCGCCGCACGGATCGGGTACTGGCGACGGCGCTGCGCGGCCGGCCTCCGGTGGACCTCGTGCATGTGCAGGGAGATTTCTGGGGTGCCATGATCGGCATCCGGGCGGCCCGCGGGCTCCGCGTTCCGCTCATGTTCACGATGCACAACAACGTGGATCAGGGCACGCGAGCAGTCACCGGGCTCGCGCCCGTCGTCTTCCTCGGGCTGCGCGCTTGGCGGGGCCTCTCGCTGGGCAGGGCGCGCGGCGCCGTCTCGCCGAATGCGAGAGGTGCGTGGCGATATCTTGCGGAGCTGGCCGCCGAGGCGGATGCGGTGCTTGCGCCATCCCGCCATTTCGCTGGTCAACTCGAACGAAGAGGGGTGGCGAAACCGGTCGACTCCGTGCGCGGCGGAGTGGACGATTCGCTGATCGAACGCGCGAGATCCTCATCGAGAAGCGAGCGTTCGCGGCCGCTTCTCGTTTGGCTCGGCCGAATGAGCGGCGAGAAGCGGGTGCTGGAGTTCATCGAGGCGGTCGGGCGCTCCGGCATCGACGCGGATGTCCGTTTGTACGGGTCCGGGCTGCTGCTGAACCAGGTGAACGAGCGGATCGCCTCCCTCGGCCTCGCTGATCGGGTGCGGGTCGTCGGCCCCGTCTCCCACGAGCAGGCTCTTGCCGCGCTTCGCGATGCCGACGCGCTGGTGCAGACTTCTGTCGGCTTCGAGACGCAGGGGCTGACCCCGTTCGAGGCCGCGGTGCTCGGCACGCCGACCGTGTTCTGCGACCCTGCGATCGCGGACGACATTGCGGTGACGCCCGCCTGGCGGACCGCCGACGAGAGCGTGGCTGCGCTTGCCCAGAGTCTCGGAGAAGCGGTGCAGCAGCTGGCGGCAGCGCCCGGCGGCGTGCGGATCGACGAGGCGCAGACCTCGGCCTTCTTGCAGAGTGCGCAGACGCGCCGACTGGTCGACGTCTACCGGCGGGTGCTGGGCACCGACTGAGCGCCGTTCCGTCCGCCTGCGCGCGGAGGCGCGTGTACGTGGATCCTGTTCGTTGCGGCATCGACGCCTTGCGGGCAGTGCCTGCAGGGATGCCGCGGCGAGGCTCGAAGCGGTTGACGCCTAGAAGCGCCAGACGACGGCTTGGAAGCCCGAGGGAGGCGCGGGAACCCAGTCCTTCACCTCGGTGACGAGGCCGCTGCCGCCGGGAATGTTCGACTGCACGATATCGAACGTACCGTCGCCGTTGACTCCGACGACGAGCAGGGTGTGCACGCCCGAGACCCAGGAGGTCGGGTAGTCGATGCTCTCGTACTGCACGATATCGCCGGGCTGCGCGTACGCCATGGTCAGGCGGGTTGCGCCCGTGTAGTTGCTGACCGGATCGCCACCGCCCACCCAGTTCGCCCCGCCGGCGCCCTCGACCCAGCGGATGACCGACATGATGCACTCGCCGGGAGCGCTCCAGCCGGTGGGACGGCTCGTGCCGATCTCACTGCGGGCCTGCGCGATCGCGGCCTCCACGTTGTAGCTGTGCGGGGCGTTGCCGTATTCGCTCTGCTGGAGCAGCGTATCGAGCGACTTGGTCTCCATCGAGTTGGCTCCAGCGCTGAAGCTCTGCGAAGTCTGCGTCGCGGGCTGAACAGCCGCGACCTCATCGAATTGCGGTGCCGTCTGCTCGGGCAGCGCGGTGGCCGGTGCGATACCGAATGCCAGGGTCACCAGTGAGACAAGCGTGACTACCAGAGCCTTCGCGGGTGCTCGCACTCGGTGTCCTCCTCGGGTTTGACGTCGCCTCGAAAGGCACAACGTCCTCTAGTATGCGTTACCGTTCCGTTACAAAGCAAGTTCGATGCAGATTCCATTCAGGAATCTCAGAGGTGCCGCGGTGTGCTCCGCCGTTCGCAGGCGGGCGTCGGCGGTTCCGGGCGCGGCGGTTCCGGGAGCCTGCAGGCGCCCGTCGCCGGGGTTCAGGCGCCGCTTCCGAGACGATGCAGGAACAGCGCCTCACCGAGCGCGATGCGTCGGATCTCCTCGGGGTGCACGCTCTCGTTGGTCGAGTGGATGCGGCTCTCGGGGTCGGGCACTCCGAGCAGCACGATGTCTGCCGTCGGATTGATGCCGGCCAACGTGGTGGTCAGCGGGATCGAGCCGCCTTCTCCCGCCGAGACGGTTCTCACTCCGTCATATGCATCGGTGAGGGCCTGCTCGAGCAACGCGAAGGATGGACTCGAAGTATCGCTGAAGAAGGGGTAGCCGAGCTCGCCCGCCTCGGTCTCGACCTTCACGCCCCACGGAGCGACCGCGTGCAGGTGTGCGATCAGGGCGTCGCGCATCTGCGCTGGATCCTCTCCGGGGGGCACCCGGAGATTGAGCTTCGCCGCGGCCTTCGCCTGAACTGCGGCCACGGCGCCGACGACCGGAGGGGCGTCGATGCCGAGGATCGTGATGACGGGTCTTGCGCAGAGCTGATCGCTGACGGTTCCCGAGCCGAGCCGTTGCGAACCCTCGAGCAGGCCGGCATCGGTGCGGTACTCCTCCTCGTCATACTGCAGCCCCTCCCACACTTGGTCGGCGCGGATCCCCGGGACGCTGGTGTTGCCGTGCTCGTCGCGCAGCGTCGCCAGCATACGGACCAGCGCGGCGAGCGGGTCGGTCGCCGCGCCGCCGAACATGCCGGAGTGCACCGATGCCTTGAGGGCTTCCACGCGAACGATCACGTCGACCGCGCCGCGGAGGCTCACCGAGAGCGTGGGCAGTCCGAACGCGGCGTTGCCGGCATCCTGGATCAGGATCACGTCGGCCTTCCGGAAGACCTCGGGATTGGCGAGGGCGTACCGGTCGAGGCTCGCGCGGCCCTGCTCCTCGGAGCCCTCGGCAACGAGGATCAGTCCCACGGGATACGTGTCGGCGCCGTCGGCAGGCGCCCCGTTGCGCAGCGCGCGCAGCGCGGTGAGGTGCGCGAGCACGTTGCCCTTGCAGTCCGCCGCACCACGTCCGTAGAGACGTCCATCGCGCTCTGTCAGATCGAAGGGCGGGCTCAGCCACTCGTGCTCGTCGAGGATGGGCTGTACGTCGTAGTGGCAGTAGAGCAGCACGGTCGGCGCTCCCGCGGGAGCGGGGCGGTGGCCGATCACCGCGTAGGTGCCGTCGGGCGTCAACTCCAGTGCAGCCGGGATGCCCTCCTCGCGGAACGCCTCGCGCACCCATTCCGCAGCGCGTACGCACTCGGCGGGGTCGACGATGCGTTCGTCGGCGATGGAGGGAATGGAGACGAGGTCGGCGAGCTCCTCGACTGCGCGGGGCATGAGCGCCTCGACACGATTGCCGATCTCGATCCGATCGGCCGGGGCACGGTATTCGATGGTCATTCTCCTATCCTCTCTCACTTCTCGCAGCTTTCTGGGCAAGAATGAAGCTCATGAGCATCAGGGACATCGAAGTAACACTGCTCGACGGTACGGTGAAGCGGTTCGGCGAGCTCGCGCCCGGTGCCGCCTTGGTCGTGAACGTCGCATCCAAGTGCGGATTCACGCCGCAGTACGAGGGGCTCGAGGCGCTCCACCAGGAGTTCGGGTCGCGCGGCCTGACGGTGATCGGGATGCCGTGCAACCAGTTTCTGAAGCAGGAGCCGGGCACCGCCGACGAGATCGGCGAGTTCTGCAAGCTGAACTACGGGGTGACCTTTCCGCTGCTCGAGAAGGGCAAAGTCAATGGTCGGCACGCCGATCCTCTCTTCCGGGAGCTGAAGCACGCGAAGGACGACAAGGGGCTCGCCGGTCCCGTGCTCTGGAACTTCGAGAAGTTCCTGCTGCGCAGCGGTGCTGACGGATATGAAGGACGAGGATCGCAAAGCCTCGTGCGGTTCCGCAGCGCGGTAACGCCAGAGGATCCCGCGGTTCGTGAAGCGATCGAAGCGGCGCTCGCGAACTGAGCTGCGGGACCCTCGCGGAGACTTGCCACAGGCTGGTCGTCTCCGCTGATCGTCTCTCCGGTTCGCCTCCCGCGAGCTTCGGCGCGGCTTCGTTCTAGCGCGG
>JBEBSS010000080.1:0-7252 GCA_040394175.1 Leucobacter soli
GTCTTCGTCAAGATCATCGACATCGATCTCGAGCGTCGCCGCATCTCGCTGAGCCTCAAGCAGGCCAACGAGGGTGTCGATCCCGAGGGTACCGAGTTCGATCCCGCGCTCTACGGTATGACCGCTGAGTACGACGAGAACGGCGAGTACAAGTACCCCGAGGGATTCGATCCCGAGACTCAGGAGTGGAAGGAAGGCTTCGAGTCGCAGCGCGAGCAGTGGGAGCAGGAGTACGCAGCTGCTCAGGCCCGCTGGGAGTCGCACAAGAAGCAGGTCGGCGAGGCACTCGTCGCACAGGCCGAGGCTCCGGCAGAGGACCAGGGCTCGTCGAGCTTCTCGAGCGATTCTGCATCGGCAGGCACGCTCGCCGATGACGCTGCTCTCGCAGCGCTGAAGCAGCAGCTCGAAGGCAACTAAGCCCCGTCAGCAGAAAGCCCGGTTCCGAAAGGAGCCGGGCTTTCTGCATTGGAGAGGCCCGCGGGCCACCTGTTCAGTGCTCGTGCATTCGAGGATCCTCGGTCGGGTCCGCATAGCTGTCCGGGCAGCCGTCCTCTTGCGCATCGGGACGCATCTCGAAATGCCACGGCTCGTTCTCATAGACCTGACAGATGCCGTACCGATCTCCGTTGAGTCGCAGCCAGTAGCTCGCATCGAAGAACCCGATGTCTACGGCATCTCCGGAGACATGCGCCGAACGCTCAGGAGTGGCCACCCAGCGCAGGGCCTCCTCGCGCGATCCGTACTCGTCCACCGCGTCGTCCAGCATCTCCTCCTGCAGCTGCGCCGAACGCCATCCACTGTTCACGTAGAAGACGATGTCCTCAGCCGCAGCCTCGTGCGCTGCCGTTTGAAGCGCATGGAGCAGCGCTGGATTCAGATTCGAAATCGCCGGATGGGTTTCATCGAACACGGTGACCTCTCCTTCTGCGAGTCTGCCGTCCTGCTCCGTGGTGCCGGCCATTCCGGCGGCGGAAGGCAGGTTCGGGAACGGTCGCTCCGAGGGGGAGCCGAGAAGGTTGACCGCGAGCAGCGCGAGCGCAGCTGCGCCCACGAGTAGCAGACTGATCGTGAGCGTCAGTCGAATTCTCCGCGACGGAGGGTAGCCGGCGAGGGTCGATCGGGCTTGGAAGGTATGGCGTCGTTTCATATCGTCAAGCAAAGCCACCGCGGTGTTGCACGGGCGTATCTCGTTTTCGATATGCGGACGATACGCGCTGCTTCGTAGGATGAGTGGCATGCGCGTGCTCATCGTCGAAGACGAACCCCTCCTGGCCGAGAGCATTCGCGATGCCCTCAGGCTCGAGGCCATCGCTTCGGACATCGCGTTGGCCGGCGACGAGGCACTCGAGCTGTTGAGCTACAACGAGTACGACATCGCGATCCTCGACCGGGATCTCCCCAGAGTCTCAGGGGACGATATTGCACGACACATCATCGCTTCCGGGCAGAACCTGCCAATGATCATGCTCACCGCTGCAGATCGGCTCGACGACAAGGCAACCGGCTTCGAACTGGGGGCGGACGACTATCTCACGAAACCGTTCGAGTTGCGCGAGCTCGTGCTCCGCCTGCGCGCGCTGCATCGCCGGGGGACGCACCGCAGGCCGCCGGTGTTCGAAATCAACGGACTCCGAGTCGATCCCTTTCGGAGAGAGGTATACCGTGACGGGCGCTACATCGCCCTGACGCGCAAGCAGTTCGCGGTGCTCGAGATCCTTGTCGCGGCGGGCGGCGGAGTCCTCAGCGCCGAAGAACTGCTCGAGAAGGCGTGGGATGAGCACGCCGACCCGTTCACGAATGCGGTACGGATCACGGTCTCAACGCTCCGCAAACGCTTGGGCGAACCCTGGCTGATCGAGACCGTGCCCGGAGTGGGCTATCGGATCGAGAGCGGTCATGGCGATGGCTGACCGGATGCGCAGATCACCCGGGCTCAGTGTGCGAGTCAAGCTCACGTTCAGCTATCTGGTGGTTCTGGTGGCCGCCGAGGTCCTGCTCCTCGCCACGGTCTGGCTCTTCCTGCTGCGCTACGTCCCAGCCGACGCGACGGCCTCGCCCGCCGGCTACTTTCCGGGGCGGGACGATCTGGTGAGAGCATTCACTCCGGCTGCGCTCTGGGCGACGCTCGCTTCGTTCGCATTCGGCGCGGTCGGGGGCTGGCTGCTTGCCGGTCGCATGCTCAGTCCACTCGACAGGATCACCGCGGCGACCAGGGCGGCTTCGCGTGGATCGCTGTCACATCGCATCGAACTGGGCGGCCGAACAGATGAGTTTCGAGAACTTGCCGACAGCTTCGACGCGATGCTCGAAAGGCTGGAAGCTCACGTCGACGAGCAGCGGAGGTTCGCGGCGAATGCGTCGCACGAGTTGCGGACCCCTCTGGCGGTGACGCAGGCGGTCCTCGAAGTCGCGGAGAACGATCCCGACGCCGAGCTCGCCGAGCTGATTCCGCGCTTGCGAACGGTGAACACCCGGGCCATCGAGCTCACCGAGGCGTTGCTGATGCTCAGCCGAGCCGAATCCGGCGGCTTCGTCTCCGAACGTGTCGACCTGTCGCTCGCGGCCGAGCAGTCGGTTGAAACGCTGCTGTCACTGGCCGAGCGCGCTGCCCTCGAGGTGATCCTCGAGAGCGGAGCGGCGGTGACGTGCGGCTCGTCCTCGCTGCTCCAGCAGATGGTCACGAATCTTCTGCACAACGCGATCGTGCACAATCTCTCCGCCGGAGGATTCGTGCGTCTGACCACCCTGACCGATGCCCGGTGGGCGTACGTGGTCGTTGAGAACAGCGGTGAGCGCGTGAGCGATGCGCTGCTGGCGTCCGCCGCTGAACCCTTTCGCCGGGGTACCGACCGGATCAGGGGCGATCAGGTCGGTGCCGGGCTTGGGCTCGCGATCGTGCAGAGTATCGTCCGTGCGCACTTCGGCGAGCTGCACTTGAGTGCTCGTGTCGAAGGAGGCTTACGCGTGGTCGTTCGTCTTCGGCGCGCGGGACCCGCCTGAGACGGAATGCGGCATTCGGAGGGTTTCTGGTTAAGTGGGTGGTATGAAACTTGTGGCCTTGAGCGGTGGGATCGCGTCTGGGAAGTCGACGATCGCGCGGAGACTTGCCGATCACGGCGCGGTGCATGTGGACGCGGATCTGCTCGCCCGCGAAGCGGTCGCGCCCGGAAGCCCCGGGCTCCGACTGATCGAAGAGCGCTTTGGGAGCGGAGTGATCGATCCGGATGGCTCGCTGGACCGCGCCGCCCTCGGTCGACTCGTCTTCGAGGATCCTGAGGCGCTGTCGGCGCTGAACGGGATCGTGCATCCGGAGGTCCGCCGACTGGCGCAGCAGCGGCTCGATGCTGCCGAGGCGGCTGACCCGGATGCAGTGGTCGTCTACGACGTGCCGCTGCTGGTCGAAGCCGGCGTGCGCCTTCCCTGGGACCTCGTGGTGATTGCAGAAGCGCCGGCATCGGTCCGGACGCAGCGCATGGTCGAACTCCGTGGAATGACTGCAGAGGAGGCTGCTCGTCGCATCTCCAACCAAGCGAGTGACGAGGCTCGTCGTGCCGTGGCAGATGTCATCATCGATACCGGAGGGAGCGAAGAGCACACGTTGGAACAGGCCGACGAGCTCTGGGAGAGGATCCGCTCTGCCGACGCGTGAGCCGCGAGCCGCGACTCACATCCGACGGAATTCAGCGAACCAGTCGAGTTGAATCTGCGCCACCATGGCGATGAGCAGGTAGCAGACGAGGATCAGGACCCAGGACCAGGAGTAGAGTCCGGCGAACACGCGCTGGACGCGCTCGCGGTGCGGCACGTCACCGACTGCGTGGGGGCGGAGCGCTCCGATCCACCACAGGGGGATCATGACGGTCCAGACGACCATGCACCAAGGGCACAGGGTCCCCAGGGAGAAGACGCTCTGGGAGGCCAGCCAGAGGATCAGTCCGAAACCGAAGAGCAGGCCGGCCTCGTAGAGCCACCAGAACCACGGAGCGAAGCGGGCTCCGGCGAGCAGTGCCACGCCGACGGCAATCGGGGCCGCGAACGCTGCGACACCGATGATGGTGTTGCTGAAGCCGAAGATGGAGCCCTGCCAGCTGTCCATGTTGGGGCCGCAGGTGACGAGAATGCTGACTGAGCAGTTCGGCACGTACTCTGGATTCTTCAGCGTCTTGACGTACTCGGTGAGGAGCTCGAACGAGGCGAACCAGCCGATCGCACCAGCCACGATATTGAAGATGGCAAACGCGAAACTGCGCGATCTGTTGGGCAGAACTGATGTCATACTCGTCATGTTAGTGGCGGCCGCTGCGAATTCTCTGTCGGGTCGTGGCATAATGGAATTCGTTGCCTCGCGCCCACTGGACGCCCGGCACGACAGTCTTTCAGCCACGCAAGTTGTGGCTTCCGATCAGCAGGTGATCGGGTGCGGGGCAGCCGCCTCGCGCAATACAGAGTTTGCGACGGAATGCCGCACAAAAGAGTTCGCCGGGCGAAACGCACGGCGAGAGGAGTGCACCAGCAATGGTGAATGAACCCAATTCAGAGATCAATAGCACCACCCCGGAAGATGCGTCTGCAGCCTTGGCAGTGAATGACATCGTGGTTCCGGAGAACGCCCCCGAAGCCGCCCCAGTTGCCGTCGGCACACCCGAGGCCGGCGCGGAAGCGGGGGCGATCGATGCGCCCGAGCCCGCCGATGCTCGCGCTGGAACAGCCGAGGTGAGCGCGGAAGCCGCGGAGGTTGCGCCCGCGGATGCTTCCACAGGCGAGGCGTCCCCGAAGCCGGAGGCGCCGCAACTGGTGCTCCCGCTTTCGGAGATGACGCCCGAAGAGCGGTTCCGCGCCACCGCCCGCCTCATCTTCCTTGCTCCGGATGTGCCGCCGGTGCAGCCGCGTCAGCGCCGAAGCGAACTGCGACAGCTCGACGACATGCTCGATCGCCAGTTCTCCCGAGGACGCGACCCCCGCGATGCGCAGCGCGAAGGCTTCGACGTCCGGGATGAAGAGGACGAGCGGGAAACCGGTTCGCAGCGTCGTCGTAATCGCAATCGTCGAGGCGGTTCTGACTCGCAGGCCGAGGACGAGTCTCCTCGGCGCGAACCCAAGCAGGCTCCTCAGATCACAGAGCCGCAACGAGTCAAGGGCTCAACGCGACTGGAGGCGAAGAAGCAGCGTCGTCGTGATGGCCGCGAGACCGGTCGGCGTCGTCGGCTGGTCATCACGGAGAGCGAGTTCCTTGCTCGTCGTGAGTCGGTCGATCGCGAGATGATCGTTCGCACGACCGCGGACCGGATTCAGATCGGCGTGCTCGAAGACAAGGTGCTCGTGGAGCACTACGTCGCGCGATCGAGCGAGAGTTCGCTGATCGGCAATGTCTACCTGGGTCGCGTCCAGAACGTGCTGCCCAGCATGGAGGCGGCATTCGTAGACATCGGACGGGGCCGCAACGCGGTGCTCTACTCCGGTGAGGTCGATTGGAGCGAGTTCGAGGGTGCCTCCTCGGCGCGCAAGATCGAGAACGTCCTGAAGCCGGGTGATCAGGTTCTCGTCCAGGTCACCAAGGACCCGGTAGGACACAAGGGAGCGCGCCTGACGAGTCAGATCTCCCTCCCCGGCCGCTTCCTGGTCTACGTGCCAGGCGGAGCGATGAACGGCATCTCTCGCAAGCTCCCCGACACCGAACGCGCGCGGCTCAAGAAGATCTTGAAAGAGGTGCTGCCCAGCGGCGCCGGCGTGATCGTACGTACTGCCGCAGAGGGCGCTACCGAGGAGCAGGTGACGGGCGACGTGCAACGTCTGACCCGTCAGTGGGATTCGATCCAGCAGCGGGTGGCGAAGGGCGGTGGCCCGGTGCTGCTGCATTCCGAGCCCGACATGCTCATCAAGATCGTTCGAGATGTCTTCAACGAGGACTTCCACAAGCTCATCATCCAGGGAGACGACACCTATCGCGTGATCGAGGACTACCTCGCTCAGGTCGCTCCAGAACTGCTTGAGCGCGTCTCGCGCTACGAGCACTCGCGGGACATCTTCGATGAGTACCGCATCAGCGAGCAGATCGTCAAGGCGTTGGATCGCAAGGTGTGGCTGCCATCTGGCGGTTCGCTGGTGATCGATCGCACCGAGGCAATGACCGTCGTCGATGTGAACACCGGAAAGTTCGTGGGTTCGGGCGGCAACCTCGAAGAGACCGTCACGAAGAACAACCTCGAGGCCGCCGAGGAGATCGTTCGCCAGCTTCGCCTTCGCGATATCGGTGGCATCATCGTGATCGACTTCATCGACATGGTGCTCGAATCGAACCGTGATCTCGTGCTGCGTCGCCTCGTCGAATGCCTCAGCCGCGATCGCACGAAGCATCAGGTCGCGGAAGTCACGTCTCTCGGTCTCGTGCAGATGACTCGTAAGAAGCTGGGACTCGGCCTGCTCGAAGCGTTCAGCGAGCCGTGCGACACCTGTGCAGGACGCGGCATCATCGTGCACCACGAACCGATTCATCGCCACCGCAGCGACAACTCCTCGTCACGCGGCAAGCGGAAGAGCGGTTCGCAGCAGCAGGTGCAGTCGACCCAGACGCATGCGATTACGGACGAGTCGCGAAGCGCGATGGCCAAGATCGCGGCATCGACGATTCCCGGCACGGCCGATCAGCCCGAAGCCGCGGAGTCGAGCGAGCCGAAGGTATCGCAGAGGTCCGAGAATTCGAGGGCGTCGCGTTCGCAGCGCGGTTCGCGTGCGGCCCGGGAGGATCGGGCTCCCCGCGAGGATCGTGCTGCGCGGGAGACCCGTGCTCCCCGCGAGGAGGCTCCTGCAAGGGAGCCGAAGACTCAGGCGACTGTTCGCCCGAGCGCAGAGGATCTGCTCGGTTCCGTGCTGGACGCGCTCCCTCCGGCCCCTGAAGCCGGAACCAGGCGGCGCACCAGCCGGAGGGTCAGTACCTCGACGATCTTGGCCGAGACCGGCGACATCGCCGGTGCGGCCACAACGCCGCCGTCTGGGGATCAATAGACACGGCGCGCCGCTATTTGACCGGTTTGGTCGGATGGGGTAAAGTTGACCGTTGGTGCCGCTCATTTTTGAGCGGTCTAGCGCGCAGTGGTAGTCAATGCGCTCATCGGTTTCGGCGGACTATCCGCTGGCAGCATCAGAACGTTTCATAGGAAAAAGGTAGACAAGTGGTTTTCGCAGTAGTGCGCACAAGCGGCCGTCAGGAGAAGGTCGAGGTCGGCTCGATCATCACCGTGAACCGTGTCTCGGG
>JBEBSS010000081.1:0-6779 GCA_040394175.1 Leucobacter soli
TCGCCCCGGATTGCCGCTAGCGCAAGATCGTGCGCGTCTCGCGCACATCCTCCTGCATCCGTGCGAGCAGGATCTCGACACTCGGGAACGCCGCCATCCCGCGAAGCCGCTCGACGAAGCGCAACTCGATCCCCTTCCCGTACAGATCGCCCGTGAAATCGAGCAGAAAGGCCTCGACGCGCGGCTCCCCCTCCGGATCGAACGTCACATTCGCCCCGACCGAGATCGCTGCCTTGTGTATTTCTCCCTCGACGACGGCCCAACCGGCGTACACCCCGTCGGCCGGACGCAGGCCCTCAACCTCGCCCCCGACATTCGCGGTCGGGAATCCGAGCTCCCTGCCACGAGCATCACCGTGCACCACCTCGCCCCGAATCGCGGCTTCGCGGCCCAGCATTCGAGCAGCGGTCGCCACGTCGCCCTGCAGGATCGCCTCACGCACCCGTGACGAGGACACCCGGCCGAGCAGTGGATCCTCGACGCTCTCGATGATCTCCACCTCGAACCCCAGCCGGGGACCCATCGACTGCAACAGCGCAGAATCGCCCAGCCCGCCAGCACCGAAACGAAAGTCGGCACCGACGCAGATGTACTTCACGCGCAGTCTCGCGACGAGAAAGCGTTCGACGAACTCCTCGGCGGGCACCTCCGCCAGATCCGCATCGAAGGGGACCATGACGCAGGCGGCGACCCCGGCTGCCTCCAGCGCATCGAGCCGCTGCGCACGGCTCATAATGGATTCCGGACACGCCTCTGGCCGCAGCAGACTCAACGGGTTGTTCGCGAAGGTGAACACCAGCGGATCGAGCCCCTCTGCCTCGGCCACTCCCGCCACCCGGTCGAGCAGAGCACGATGCCCGAGATGGACGCCATCGAACTTTCCGATCGCGATAGCCGTGCCGTTCGCGAACGAGTCCGCAGTGACCTCACCGAGTGAACTGAACACCCGCATCAGTAGAGGCTCTCGTTCTCGTCGTGAATCTCGATCGGCTGCTGCTGCGCGGTATCTCGGCGGAGCCAGATCATCCCCAGCACGGGAAGGACCAACGGCACGAACAGGTAACCGCTCCCGAAATACGACCATACCGAGTCATGGGCGAACCAGCCGGGCAGCACCAGGCTCAAGGTGCCGACGATCAACACCCCGGCCAGCTCGAAGACGAGCGCGCACCACGCGACAGTGCGCCAGACCGAGCCCTGATCGCGCTTGAGGAGCGCGAGCGTCGCAAGGACGTAGACGAGCCCGCTGAGCAGCGAGAGACTGTATGCGAGCGGCGCCTCGTCGAACTTCGAGATGAGCTGGTAGACCGCACGTAGCGAAGCGGCGAGCGCAAGAATCAAGTACACCGTGATCAGGACACGACCGAGTCCAGCAGTACGAGGTCCTGCGGATGCCTTCTCGGGGCTCTCTGTGTTCGGCACGGGCACAAGCTTACCCTCGGTTCGAACCCTCGGGTTCCGTGCCCTCTCACGGAACCGGGATCCTGACCTTCCGCTCGGCGAAGACACCAGCGAGCACGCCTTCTCGATGCCCGACGCTTCTCGATCCTCGACGTCGGCTAGGTGTCGTTCCTAGGCACCCGGATGCCAGATGACCAGCATTCGATAGACCATGACCGCCACGGCGAGATTCACGACCATCAGCACCAGATGTGCGCTGCGGCGGCGGTCGACCAGCGCCCAGAATGCGGCACCGAACGGAAGCAGCGTGGCGACGATGAGATACATCCAGAACTCAAGCGGATCGCCGACGGCGAAATTGCCGAGCATCGGGGCGACGATCGCCACCACGATCTGCACGACGAGCAGCACGCCAACGAGGGCAGTGGCCCCGAGCGTATAGTCGTTCGGAGTGCGCTTCCGGACATACTCGACCAGGCAGAGGATCCCGGCGACCAGCGCGACCGTCATCTGCGTGAAAGCGAACCAGGCGATCATGCGTCTGCTCCTGCGCGTCCCTCTGCAGTCGGAAAGTTCGTGACCACGCGCGTACGACCGTTCTTCACTTCCACGAGGCCCACGAGCCTGCCGCTCGGAGCGATCGCGGCAGCGAGTCCGGCGCGATCCGAGCCGTCGCTCAGCAGCTGCCCCGCACGCAGCTCGAGACGCTTGCCATGCCCGAGATCAACCTCCTGCGCATCGTCGAGCGCGAGAACCGGAAACAGCCGCGACGCGACCAGAGCCGGAGCGAGCAGGGCGTCGGCAGGGATCGCAGCGTCCGCGAGCCGCGCATTCGGCACCGCATCCGAAACGGAGAACGGGCCCACCTCAGTGCGCCGCAGCGCAATGAGGTGACCGCCCACTCCCAGTGCCTCGCCCAGATCTCGGGCCAGCGCGCGCACATATGTGCCGGACGAACAGCTCACCGTCACATCGACATCGATCACCTCGACGGGGAGCTCTCCTCCTGAGAGCCCGACCGCCGCCACCAGTCGCGGCTCTTCGATCTCGAAGGAATGCACCGTCACCGGTCGTTTCTTCAGCTCGACCTGCTCGCCCGCCCGCACGCGATCGTACGCGCGCTTGCCGTCGACTTTGATCGCGCTGACCGCGCTCGGCGCCTGTTCGATCGGCCCGGTGAGGCCGCTCACGGCCGCGCGCAGCGCAACCGAGTCCCGCTCCAGTGCGCGCACCGCCGACGCATCCGCGATATCGAGGATGTCTCCCTCGCGATCATCGGACACCGTCGAGACGCCGAGCCTGATCGTCGCCTCATAGGTCTTGTCGAGCCCGACCAGATGCGTGAGCAATCGCGTAGCGGGCCCGGCCCCGAGCATCAGGAGTCCTGTCGCCATGGGGTCGAGCGTGCCCGCGTGACCCACCTTGCGGGTGCCCAGTGCCCGTCGGGCCTTCGCAACGACGTCGTGACTCGTCCAGCCCTCGGCTTTGTCGACCAGCAGAATACCGTTCGGTGCAGTGTTCACCCCACCACCCTACCGGCGCGCACTCGGTGGCACGCCGAATACACTGGGCGGGTGGCACAGTTGGACGGGGTTCAGGCGGAGGCGATCGCCACCGCAGTGATCGACTGGTTCGAGCGGGAGGCACGCGAGTTGCCGTGGCGAGGACACGCGGCCGAGGACGTCGACCCGTGGGCGATCCTCGTCTCCGAGTTCATGCTGCAGCAAACGCAGGCCGCTCGAGTGATCCCCCTCTTCGAAGCCTGGATGGAGCGCTGGCCGAGGCCATCGGATCTCGCAGCGGAGGCTCCGGGCGAGGCAGTGCGCGCCTGGGGCCGGCTCGGCTACCCTCGTCGCGCTCTGTGGCTGCACCGTGCAGCCGTGCAGCTGGCCGCGAAGTACGGGGACCGGGTTCCGCGCGACGTCGACGCGCTGCTCTCGCTCACGGGGATCGGCCCCTACACCGCGCGAGCCGTCGCCAGCTTCGCCTACGCGGACCGCCACCCCGTCGTCGACACGAACACCCGGAGAGTCATCGCGCGTCTCGTGCACGGTCGGGCCGCGGCCGGACAGCCGAAACCATCCGACCTCGACGACATGGAGGCGCTACTTCCGGTGGACCCCGTCCGGGCGCGACTGTTCAACGCCGCGGCGATGGAACTCGGGGCGATCGTGTGCACGGCTCGTGCACCTCTCTGCGCCACCTGCCCGGTCGCTTCCCGGTGCGAATGGCGAGGATCGGGCTTTCCCGACAACGCCCCGAAGGTTCGCCGGCAGGCTGCATTCACCGGGAGCGATCGGCAGGCTCGCGGTCGCATCATGGCGCTCCTCAGAAATGCTTCCGCTCCGATCCCAGCCGCAGAAGCACTCGCCGCAGCAGCCGACGGCGCCTCGGACAGCGAACAACCGCAGCGCGCTTACGACTCGCTCGTCGCAGATGGGCTGCTCATCGAGAAGGAAGGGCTCGTCAGCCTGCCCTAACGGGGCGGCAGAGCGCCGGAGCGTTCAGTCGCGACGCTCGTCGTCGTCGAGCTCTTCCTCGTCCAGGCCGTCCTCGTCCTCGTCCTCGAAGTCTTCGAGCTCGTCGGTATCGTCGAACTCGCCGTCTTCGATCTCGTCGAGATCATCGTCATCGGCGTCGGCTGCATCGAGGTCCCGAGGCTTCGAGTACGGATCCTCGTCGCCCGCGTACTTCGCATTCACCGCCAGCGCCTGGGCTTCGTCGTCGCGACGCTTCGCTTCCGCAAGCAGCTCGCTCAGGTGCTGGGCGCTGTCGGGCAACTCGTCGTGAATGAATTCGAGCACCGGAGTCAGCCTGGTGCCGAGCTGTTTGCCGACCTCGCTCCGCATCATGCCGGTCGCGGCGCGCAACGCGGCGGCCGTATCGGCAAGCTCTTCCTCGGTCCCGTAGACCGTGTAGAACACGCTCGCGTGCTGAAGATCACCCGTCACGCGAACGTCGGTGATCGTCACAAAACCCAAGCGCGGATCGCGCAGGCCCTTCTCGAGCCGACGCGCGATGATCTGCTGGATTCGCTCTGCGACCTTGGCCGCCCGGGGGTTCGACATATCTCAAGCCTACCGCCCTGCCCCACGGCCGCCGAGCCAACATTCACACAATTCCCCGAGATATCTGCGTGCAATCTTCGCGGGAGCGATACCCTCGAAAGTGCATGCATCTTCCGGATGCGGTCCAAACCGAATGACAGAAGAAGAACCTCATGAGCCAGCCCCCCATCGACCCGACGCCAGAGCAGCAGCCCACGCCTGAGCAGCCCGCGGCTCCCCAGCCGCCTGCCGCACCGCAGCCCCCGCAGTTCGCACCCCCGCAGCAGCCCGCAGCACCCCAGTTCGCTCCGCCGAGTGTGCCCGCTCCTTCCGCGCCGCAGCAGCCGAACTACGCGCCGCAGCCGCCGCACTTCGCTCCCCCGCAGGCACCGCAGCCGCCGCAGTTCGGGGCACCTCAGGCACCGCAGCCGCCGCAGTTCGCGGCTCCCCAGCCGCCGCAGGCCCCGCAGTACGGTCAGCCCGCAGCGCCCCAATACGGCCAGCCCGCAGCCCCGCAGTACGGCCAGCCCGGAGCCCCGCAGTACGGTCAGCCCGCAGCGCCCCAATACGGCCAGCCCGGAGCCCCGCAGTACGGTCAGCCCGTCTACGGCGCCGCCGCCTACGGCGCAGCCGCGGTGTTCCCCGCCGCTCCGCTCGGCACGGTACCCGGCCCCGGTGGTCCGTTCGACGGCGCCGTTGATCCGGACGATCTCACCCGCCCGCTCTACGGCGCATCCTTCGGGCAGGCCGTGAAGCGCTTCTTCAAGCAGTACGCAAGCTTCAGCGGGCGCGCGTCGCGCAGCGAGTACTGGTGGATCGCACTCTTCATCCTGCTCATCGAGCTGGTCCCGATGATCCTCTACATCGCTGGCGCCGCAGTCGTCGGAGCATCGGCCAGCTACTCGTACAACTCGGGTCCGAACGGCTTCGGCCTGTTCCTGCTCTTCGCGGGCCTCGGACTGCTGATGCTCATCGGACTCGCGCTGCTGGTTCCGTCGATCGCAATCGCATGGCGCCGACTGCACGACGGCAACTTCGCCGGCCCGCTCTACTTCCTGAGCCTGATTCCCTACGCCGGTGGACTCATCATGCTCGTCTTCATGCTGCTGCCCTCCAAGGCTGAGGGTCGCCGCTTCGACGAGATCACGCGCTGAACCTCGGATCGCTGAGGACCGACGGGGCCGGGGTGACGCAATGTCGCCCCGGCCCCGTTCTCATTCCAGGACTCCGGCCCGAGCGCGAGGCGCAATGACCCGGCTCATTGTCAACGCGGGATCGATCCTCGGCGCTGCGGAACGCAGATCCCCCGCCCGAACGCTGCGGCACGCGCAACCCACGCACTAGGGTCGGAGCCATGGATCCACGAGAAGCGCAGCGGTTGAAGAACCTCCGGCTTCTGCGCCGCGTTCGAGATCGAATCGACCGAGAGTATTCCGAGCCCCTCGATGTCGATCAACTCGCCAGCAGCGTCGGGGTCTCGGCCGGCCATCTCAGCCGCGAGTTCAGAGAAGCATTCGGCGAATCGCCCTACAGCTACCTCATGACCCGACGCATCGAACGCGCGATGACACTGCTCCGTCGAGGAGATCTCACGGTCACCGAGGTGTGTTTCGCTGTCGGCTACGGATCCCTCGGAACCTTCACCACCCGATTCACGGAACTGGTGGGAATGCCCCCTGGCAGGTACCGACGCGAGGGACACCCGCCGCTCGACGGATTGCCCGGCATCATCACGATGCGCGCCACAAAACCGGTCAGGAATCGAGAAGTTCCCTCGGCCGACCGCGATTAGCCTGGCAGACATGAAGATCAACATTCACGTCACATTCCTTCCGCACACCGACGCCGAGGCCTCGCTGGCCTTCTACCGGGACACCCTCGGATTCGAGCTCCGCAAAGACGTCGGATACGGCGACATGCGTTGGCTCACCGTCGGGCCCGCGAATCAACCCGACACCTCGATCGTGCTGACACCTCCCGCAGTCGATCCCGGCCTCACCGACGAAGAGCGCAGGGTGATCAACGAGCTCATCGCGAAGGGGTCGTATGCTTCCGTCGTCTTCGCCACCGATGAACTGCAGGAGCTCTTCGAACGGGTCGAGGCCTCGGGCGTCGACATCCTCCAGGAGCCCATGGACCAGGACTGGGGCAACCGAGACTTCGCGTTCAGGGATCCGGCGGGCAACACAGTGCGTATTCAGCAACTCTAACGACCGACGCGCCTCTGCTGGGGTTCATCCGCAGGGGCAAGCGCGGGCCACCCGGCCATCAGCAACGAACAGGGGCGGGGGGCCGGGCGGTAAATAGGCCGGGCCCCCCCCCCCGGGGGCC
>JBEBSS010000082.1:0-6173 GCA_040394175.1 Leucobacter soli
CATCAGCGGCGTCGGCCTTCTTCGCTGCGGGCTTCTTCGCAGGAGCCTTCTTCGCCGCGGGCTTTGCCTCGGCCTCGGCAGCCTCCTCGACGATCTCCTCGGCCTCGTTCACGACCTCGGCGATGTCTTCATCATCAACCGCGGTGAACTCACTGAGATCAACGGCCTTGCCGTTCTTGTCGACGACCTTGGCCTTCGAGAGCGCTACCGCGAGGGCCTTGTTGCGCGTCACCTCGCCGAGGATCATGCCCATCTGGTTGCCCTGGCTGATCGCCTGGAGGAACTGCGACGGATCCATTCCGTACTGCTGAGCCGACTGGAAGATGTACTGCGACAGCTCGTTCTGCGTCGGAGTGATGCTCTCGGCCTCGACGATTGCGTCAAGAAGCAGCTGCAGAGCGAGCTGCTTCTCAGTGGACTCTCGGACCTCTGCGCGGTGCTCGTCGTCCTCGAGCCGTCCCTCGCCCTCGAGGTGGCGATGCACTTCTTCTTCGACGAGCTCTTCACTGACCGGGATCCCAGCCTTCTCGATGAGCGTATCGGTGAAGATGTCGCGCGCCTGGCGGCCCTGAGCGAACACCGCTGCTTGAGCCGCCTGCTCGGCGAGGCTGTCCCGCAGTTCCGCGATCGTGTCGAACTCGCTGGCGAGCTGGGCGAAGTCGTCGTCTGCTGCAGCGAGCTCGCGCTCCTTGACAGCGGTGATCGAGACCTCGACCTCTGCGTCCTGGCCCTCGTACTCGCCGCCGAGCAGCTGCGAGGTGAAGGTGGTGCTCTCGCCTGCGGTGAGCGTCTCGATTGCTTCGTCGAGGCCGACGAGCATGTTGCCCGCGCCCACCTCGTAGGAGACGCCGTTCGCCTGATCGACGTCGTTGCCGTCGATGCGAGCGACGAGGTCGAGCTCAACGAAATCACCGGTCTTGGCGGGGCGGTCGACCGTGTTCAGATTGCCGAAGCGCTCGCGCAGCTTGGTGAGCTCCTGCTCGACTGCGTCCTCGCCGATTTCGGCGTTGTCGACCTCGATCTTCAGGCCGTCGTACTTCGGAAGCTTGAACTCGGGACGAGCCTCGACCTCGAAGACGAGAGTCATTTCGCTCTTCGCGTCCTTCAGGTCCAGCCACTTCGCGACATCGGCGCTGGGACGGCCCATCGGCTGGGTCTCGGTCTCGGCGAGCGCTGCCTGGAAGAACGCGTCGAGCGAGTCGTTGACCGCCTGCTCGATGACGGCCTGACGGCCGACGCGCTGGTCGATGATCGGGGCCGGAACATGTCCCTTGCGGAACCCGGGGATCGAAACCTGCTCGGAGATCGTCTTGTAAGCCTGCTTCAGGTAGGGCTCGAGATCATCGATCGTGATGTCGACCGAGAGCTTGACCCGGGTGGGGCTCAGCTTCTCTACGTTTGTCTTCGGCAATTTGGCCTCTCAATGTCTCTGTGGTGCAGTCGTACTCAGTGTTGCGAGCCAACGGCCCGTGTCGGGGCGACAGGATTTGAACCTGCGACCTCCCGCTCCCAAAGCGGGCGCTCTAGCCAAGCTGAGCTACGCCCCGTAGGCAACAACCATGCAAGTCTAGCGGAAACCGGCGAGCACTATGCGCAGAGTGCGCAGCGGCGCTACGCTGCTTGAAACGCGCCGAGGATCGCCCCGATCACGGTGATGCCGAGGAGTGCATAGCCGGTGTTGATCAGCAGATGTCGCAGGCTTCTTCCCTCGAACTGGTAGAGCTGCACGAGTGCGGCGGCCACGAGCACACCGCCCACCAGACCAGTCATCGCGCCCTGAGCGACGGAGGTGTTTCCCACGAGAAAGGCGAGCGCCGTCGCGATCGCGAGCCCGGCGATGAATTGGCCGACGAGCGCCTTTCCGAGTCCTGGCGCGGACGCTGTCTCCCCTTCCGGGGCATCGGGAACACCGAGTGCCTCCCGGTAGGCCCTGCCGAAGAGGACCGTAAACCAGATACCCCCGAGCACGAACATCGCGATCGCGCCGAGCAATACGCCGAGCCAGGAGACGTGTACCGCGAAGATGTCGAACATGTGTGGGCTCCTGACCTGCGATCGGGGTGTGTTCTGCGGTAATCATATGAGAACCAAACTGGACTGTCCAGTACTATGAGGATCATGGACAAGCGACTCGCAGAAGCAACGGTCACCGGTCAAGAAGACCAGGCAGGTGTGGGCCGCAGCGCGCGTAAGCGTGCTGCGATCCTTGCCGCCGCAACCTCCCTTTTCCTCCGCCAGGGCTTCCGGGGAACCAGCATGGAGGAGATCGCGACGCGTGCCGGGGTATCCAAGCAGACCGTGTACACGCAGTTCAACGACAAGGAGCATCTCTTCCGCGCGATCGTCGCCGGCGCGAGCGAGAACGCGGCGAGCGTGTCGAGCGCAGTGGGAGCCGCCTTCGGCGACGAGCGGCCCACCAGCGCCCCGCAGCTCGAGGCAATGCTCGCCCGGGTGGCGCGCGCCTATCTCGATGCCGTGCTGCAACCGCAGGTGATCGCGCTGCGGCGCCTGCTCATCTCCGAGGCAGAGCAGTTCCCCGACCTCGCCGCCGGCTACTACGCACAGGGTCCCTCCCGGGGCATCGATCTCGTCGCGAGCCGTCTCGAGCCCTACTTCGACTCTGGTGTGCTTGCGAGCGAGGATCGCCGTCTCGCGGCGGCGCACTTCGCCTATCTCGCGCTCGCGGTGGCGCAGGATCGCGCGCTCTTCGCACCCGACGATCCTGCAAGCGGATCAGAGCGCGATCGGCTCGCCGCCGCAGCGGCACGCGCGTTCGTCTCGGGCTACGGCGTTCCCGCGACCCTCTGAAGTGGAGGGGATGACGGGAATCGAACCCCGGCCGCGCGTCCAAAGCAAAGCATCGCTTTGCCCGCGCACGCCGCTGGCGCAGCCAGCTACGGGTGCTCAAAAGTCCCGGAAGCTCCGGAACGAGAAACACCAAAGGTGTTCGAAGTGGAGGGGATGACGGGAATCGAACCCGCGTAATCAGTTTGGAAGACTGAGGCTCTACCATTGAGCTACATCCCCGTGAGCGATTGAGACGAATCTCATCATTCACGAAAACCCTCACGCGAGTGAGGGTTCCGCTCCCCCGGCTGGGCTCGAACCAGCGACATCCTGATTAACAGTCAAGCGCTCTGCCAACTGAGCTACAGGGGATCATTGCCGAGGCAACGACGACCATCTTATCAAGCGGTCGAAAGTCCGCGCAAATCGGACGCGCCGAGGAAGGTCATTCTTCTGCGACTTCGTCGTACGCGGTAGCACGCAGCGCCGTCGCGAGCCGCTGCACGTATGCGTGATCGGCCTGACGGAAGATCTCATTGATATCGCCCGCACCCACCAGGCTTCCCTGCTGGAGGACCAGCACATCGTGCACGAGCGCCTCGAGCATTCCGATGTCATGGCTCACGAGGATCATGCTCGCCCCGGTCCGCTCGCGGAACCACTTGAGCAATTCGACGATGCGCGGCCGGTTGTTCGCGTCGACTCCGAGCGTCGGCTCGTCGGCGACCAGAAGCGACGGCGCGAGCATGAGCGACCGCATCACCGCGATGCGCTGCCGCTGCCCCTTGGATAGCTCGTACGGGTACTCCTTGAGCTTGCTGAGCGGCAGCGAGACGATGTCCATCATCTCCGCGATCTCGCGCCCGAGCTGTTCGCGGTCGAAGTGTTTCGTCCGCTCGCTGATCGGCTGCAACAGGATGTCGCCCACGTTGAGTTCGGGAGTGAGGGTCGCTCCCGCGTCTTGCGCGAGGAAGCCGACGTGCGCCGTCAGCCGAGTCGTCGCCCGACGTCCGAGCTTGCGCATCGGCGTGCCGAGCACTTGGGCGTCTCCGCCGTTGACCCGGATGCGAGCATGCTTCTCTCCCGCCTCATTGCCGCGGCCCGCGAGAAACCTCGCGACGGTCGACTTGCCGGATCCGCTCTCTCCGAGCAGAGCGAGGACATGCCCACGACCGAGCTCGAAACTCAACCCGTCCACGGCGTTGAATGCCTTCGCGCCGCTGTGCGCCGGGTACATGAGCGAAAGATCGGACACTGAGACCGCTGGGTCAGCATCTCTGACTGGCTCGATCATGCAGGCTTCCTCCTGTGAAATACCGGGTACTTCAGCGTAGCGCGGAGGCACCCACTATTCGGCGCGCAAGCTTCGGCGCGCCGATTCCAGGGCGGCCAGTTGCTCCTGAATTCTTCTCGATCCCGGATCGGCCGGGTCCCCGATGCGCTGCATGCGGGCAACGAGCTCGGATTTCAGAGAGAGCAGATCGCGGTCGAGCAGCGATGCGATCACGTCGCGTGAGTACGCCGGCAATAGTTCGGGACGATTCTGCGGCATCGGTGCGAAGGCGAGTTCTCGGATCAACTCGCGATACGGCTCGGGAGCCTCGGAAAGCACGCGTTCGAACCATCCGGGCTCACCCATCGTCGTCATCGTGGCACCGATCGCATCGCGCACCACCTTGAGCGCGGGGTCGGTGACCTCGGCCGTGACCGCCTGCGCCATCAGGTCGGGACCGACCGCTTCCGGCTGCTGCAGCATCGCCATCAAGGCGTCGCGCTCCAATCTCACGCCGGGAGTCGCCGGCAACGCAGCGAGCGATGCGCGCGGCCGCGGTGGACCGTCAGGCAACTGCTGCGATTCGTAGGGGGCGGATCCGGCACGAGGATCCTGGCCGGGACGGCGACGCGAACTCCCGCCAGAGGCGCGAACCGCGCGCTGCACCTCGGCCAACTCCAGTCCGAGCATGCGCGCGAGCTCGCGCGTATACCCCGGCTGCAACGCGCGATCTTTGAGTTCGGCGACGATCGGAGCCGAAGCCCGCAGCGCCGAGACACGCCCCTCAACGGAGTTCAAGTTGAACCGTGAGATCGCCTGCCTCAGAGCGAACTCGAACAACGGCACCTTCCGAGTGAACAACTCGCGCACCGCCTCATCACCCTGATGCAGCCGAAGATCCGCCGGATCGAGGCCGTCGGGCGCCACGGCGACGTACGTCTGCGCGCTGAAGAGCTTCTCGTCGCTGAAAGCCCGCAACGCCGCCTTCTGCCCTGCCTCATCCGGGTCAAAGGTGAAGATCACCTCGGCAGCAGAATCGTCACCCATCACGCGACGCAGCACAGAGATATGATCCTTGCCAAACGCCGTCCCGCAAGTAGCCACCGCAGCTTCCTCACCCGCAAGATGACAGGCCATCACGTCGGTGTAGCCCTCCACCACCACGACCCGCTTACCCTTCGAGATCGCTCGTTTCGCGAGGTCCAGCCCGTAGAGCACGCGCGACTTGTGATAGATCGGAGTCTCCGGAGTATTGAGATACTTCGGCCCGTTGTCGTCCTCGTAGAGCTTCCGGGCGCCGAAACCGACCGTCTGTCCGCTCGTGTCACGAATCGGCCAGACGATACGACCCCGGAACCGGTCGTACACCCCTCGCTGCCCCTCGCTCACCAGACCGGCCTGCGCCAGCTCTTTCGGCGTGTACCCCAACCCGGTCAGATGCTTCGTCAAGCTGTCCCACCCCTTCGGGGCGTATCCGACTCCGAATTTTGCGCACGCAGCCTCGTCGAACCCGCGCTGCTCCAGAAACTCGCGTGCCGACTGAGCCTCCGCACCACGGAGCTGATCGAGGTAGAAGGCGCTCGCCGCCTGATGCGCGGCAAACAGACGCGCACGGTTCGGACCGTCGTCCCGACGCTCATTGCCCTCCTCGTATGTGAGGACGTAGTGCAGACGTGCAGCCAGGCGCTCCACCGCCTCCGTGAACGTGAGATGGTCCATGCGCTGCAGAAAGCTGATGGCGTCGCCGGACTCCCCGCATCCGAAGCAGTGATAGTACCCGAGACTCGGACGGACGTGGAAACTCGGGCTGCGTTCGTCGTGGAACGGGCACAAGCCCTTCATCGAATCGATTCCGCCGCTCTTCAGAGCCACATGCTCGCCGACCAGATCGGCGAGGTTCGTGCGCCGCTTGACCTCTTCGATATCTTGTACGCGAATTCGACCTGGCATTCCGCCCTTATCCTAGCTTCCCGCGCAATCGAGTGGCTTCGCAGAGACACCTCCGGCGTCGACGTGCCGGCGCATCTCCCCCGCGCTCGCTCGACCTGCCATAGCTGCAGTCTAGTCAGTCGGACGAGGCGACGCAGTACCGCCGCTACCACTCGTCGCGAAC
>JBEBSS010000083.1:0-6034 GCA_040394175.1 Leucobacter soli
TCACGCAAGGCAACGCCTTGCGCGCCGTTGCCGCTGCTCGCGTCTCTGCGAGCAGTGACGTGCGGAGCACGGGGCGGGGCGGCAGGGAGCGCGGTGTTGCGTCGTGTCGTATCCGGCACCAAAGCGCCACGGAGCCGGTACTTTTGGCCGATCCGAGTCGGTCCTGTTCGAATCTAGCTTGGGGAGCATGGAACAGATATCGAATTCTCCGCAGACCGTCGCGCATGTCGAACATCTCAGCCGCTATTACGGCGATGGAGCGCATCGTGTCACTGCGCTGAGCGATGTCTCGATGGGACTGCGCCGAGGCGAGTTCACCGCGATCATGGGTCCGTCGGGATCGGGGAAGTCCACGCTGATGCACGTGATGGCGGGTCTCGACAGTCCGAGCGAGGGTCGGGTGTGGCTGGGTGATGACGAGATCACGAGACTGGGTGATGCGGCGCTGACTCGGCTTCGGAGGAGGAGGATCGGCTTTGTCTTCCAGGCGTTCAACCTCGTGCCGACGTTGGACATCATGGGGAATCTTCGGCTCCCGTTCGAGCTTGACGGGAGGGGGCCGAGCGTCGAGGATCAGGCGCGCATCGACCGGCTGATCTCGCTTCTGGGGCTTGAGGGGAGGCAGCGTCACCGGCCGCACGAGCTCTCCGGCGGGCAGCAGCAGCGTGTGGCGATTGCCCGCGCGCTCGCCACGCAACCGGATGTGATCTTCGCCGACGAGCCGACCGGGGCGCTCGACTCGCGTACGGGGCGGGAGGTGCTCGGCCTGCTGCGGTCCGCGGTGGAGGAGTCGGGTCAGAGCATTGCGATGGTGACCCACGATCCGATCGCGGCCAGCCATGCCGACCGGATCCTCTTCCTCGCGGATGGCCGTATCGTCGCGGATCGGGGTGCGATGAGCGCGGCGGAGATTTCGGGGACGATGCTGAACCTCGAATGCGTGGGCGCATGAGCAGGCGGTCGAATGTGCGCGAGCATGCGGCGACGGTGATCGTGGCGATACTCAGTTCGTTCTTTGCGGGTGCCTTGGTGCTCGGGGTCGATGTCATGGTCACGGCCATGGATCCGGAACTCGTCGAGGAATCGGGCACGTTCAGGGTCATGCTGATGATCGTGGCGTTCATCTTCATCGTGATCGCCCTGTATGTCGGTTCGGTCGTGACGGCGAATACCTTCTCGACGATCATCGCCGGGCGTACGCGCACGATTGCGCTGTACCGGCTCATCGGCGCGACCTCTGCCCGGGTGCGCGCACGGGTTGCGGGCGAGGGGCTGGTGATGGGGATAGTCGGTGCGCTGATCGGATTCGCGCTTGCGGAGGCACTGATCGTGGCCGTGGTGGGGTTCGGGCCAGGGCTTGGCTGGCTGCCCGAGCGTGAGAACTACTCGGTGTTCAGCCCGCTCGCGCTCGTCGCGGTTGTCGTCGTCGCACTGACGACCTGGATCGCTGCGTGGTCGGGCTCCCGCCGGGTGGGGCGGGTCTCGCCCATCGAGGCCACGGGAGCGGCGGTCGAGCGGCGCCCCGAGGAGGCGACGCATCGCAGCGGTCGAACCGTCTGGGCGATGGTGCTGATGATTCTCGGGCTTGCGCTTCTGGCGCTCGGCGTCATCGCCGGGCTCGTGACTCCGCTAGCGCTGCCGATCGCTTTCGTCGGTGGTGTGCTCTCCTTCACCGGTCTCGCGATCGGGGCGCATCTCGTGATGCCGTCACTGCTGCGTCTCGCCGGCCGCGCGCTCGGCAACGGCCCGGCCGGCCGGCTCGCGGCGGCGAACGCCGTGCGCTTCCCCGAGCGCAGCGCCCGCGCCACGATCGGACTGGTGATCGGGGTGACGCTCGTCACCATGTTCGCGGTGGCGCTCGCGAGCTACGAGCAGATGACGCTGACGGTCTTCGAGCAGGACGCCGAGATGCGGTCGCAGCTTTCGGAGACCTTGGCTGTCACGACCGGGATATTCACGGGGCTGGTGGGCTTCTCTGCGGTGATCGCCGCGGTCGGTATGGTGAACACGCTCTCGCTCGGCGTGCTGCAGCGCACTCGGGAGCTCGGTCTTCTGCGAGCGCTCGGTTTCACGGGAAACCAGGTGCGCAGCATGGTGATGGCAGAGAGCGTGCAGATGACGCTCTCGGCGCTCGGCTTCGGGCTCGTGCTCGGCACGTTCTACGGCTGGGTCGCTGCGCAATCGCTGGTGGGATCTCAGGCGGGACTGATGCCGCCGACCCTGCCGTGGCCGATCCTCGCGGGAGTCGTGGTGTTCGGTACCGTGCTCGCTCTCGGAGCCGCGGTGGCGCCCGCTCGGCGTGCCGTCAGGGTCTCGCCCGTCGCGGCGCTGGCGGTCGACTGAGGCGACCGCCAGGCGAGGGTGCCGTCGAACGCTCGCGAGCGCTCGGTACCTCCGCTGGGTGGCAGGATGCCTGGCCCTCGACGTGCGCCCGCCCGCGAGTAGGCTTGGCGGCATGACTGTTGTGATCTCTCCAGACTTCAATCCAGTGCCGTCGCTCGACCGGGAGGTGGCGGTCTCCGTGAGCGCCGATACCGAGGGTGCGGGTGCCGTCGCCGTGTTCGTGACCGCCGAGGGCGAGCTGCCCGGCGCCATCGCCGAATCGCTTGATCGCGACGCGCTCGCCGCTGCGGGCTTCCTCGGCAAGCCCGGACAGACGCTCGTCCTGCCCGGTACTCCGTTGCAGGTGCTCGTCGGAATCGGTTCGGGCATCACGAGCGAGGCGAAGCTTCGTGACGCGGTCGCATCGTTCACACGAGCTGCCCGCGAGGTGGCATGGATCGCGGTCGACCTGAGCGAGGTCGTCGCGGAGGACTCCGAGGCCGAGGGTGTGGCGCCTGGGCTCGCTGCGCAGGCCGCCACCGAGGGCGCGGTGCTCGCTCGCTACCGATACGACGCGTTGAAGGCGGAGCCGAAGACGGTGCAGCTCGAACGGCTGACTCTGGTTCTCGGCGGCGACGCGGCGAACACTGCCGATGCGGCTGAGGTCGGTGTGGAGCGCGGATTGATCCTCGCCCGCACCGCAAGCCTCGCCCGCGATCTCGGCAACACCCCGCCGCGTCACCTCAGCGCCGTCAAGTTCGCGCAGATCATCGAGCGGCTCGCGCCGCAGTTCGGCCTCGAGGTCGAGGTGTTCGATCGTCAGCAGCTGATCGATCTCGGTTGCGGCGGACTGCTGGGCGTCAACGCAGGCAGCACCGAAGAGCCGCGCATGATCAAGATCCGGTACACGCCGGAGGGCGCGACCGACGAGACCGCGCACCTCGCGCTCATCGGCAAGGGCATCATGTACGACTCGGGTGGGATCAGCCTGAAGCCCTCGAACGCCATGCACGCCGCCATGAAGCTCGACATGATGGGTGCGGGCGCCGTCTTCTCCTCGATGACTTCCCTGCGCGAGCTCGGCGCGACGAGCATCGTCACCGGCTGGCTCATGTGCACCGACAACATGCCCTCCGGAAGCGCTACGAAACTCGGCGATGTGCTGACCATTCGCGGCGGAACGACGGTCGAAGTGAAGAACACCGACGCCGAGGGGCGTCTCGTCATGGCCGACGGCCTCGTGCTCGCCACCGAAGAGTCGCACCGGCCCGACGCGATCGTCGATATCGCCACCCTCACCGGCGCTGCGATGATGGCGCTCGGCACTCGCACCGCCGCGATGCTCGCGAACAACGACCAGGTCGCCGAACAGCTGCAGGCCGCCGCTGACAGCACCGACGAGAACACCTGGCGCATGCCGCTCGATCATCGTTACCGCGAGCAGCTGAAGAGCGATGTCGCCGACCTCTCGAACATCGGGGGGCAGTACGGCGGAGTGATCCTCGCCGCGCTCTTCCTGAACGAGTTCGTCGACGGGCTGCCGTGGGGCCATCTCGACATCGCCGGCACCATGCAGGCCGAGAGCGACGACCTGTGGCGATCCACCGGCTCGACCGGGTTCGGGGCGCGCCTGCTCGCCGAGTTCGCGACCGCGTTCGAACCGCCGGTCCGGGACTGACGCTCTCCCTCCAGCGACCCCGTCAGGTGCATTCCTGGCGGGGTCGCTGCCTTTCCGCCCATGCGGACGGCATCCCGGTGACTCGCGAGCGGCCGGACGGTGGCCGATTCGCGAAGAGCGGACTGGGGCGACGAGCCTGGGGGCTGATCCTCGTCGCCCGTGCTTTGATGGAGGCATGCCCGCTTCGCTTTCTTCCCAGCTCACCGTCCGCGACGACTACCTCAGCGGATTCGTGGACTTCGTTTCGGCCGCACCCACCTCCTACCATGCGGCGGAAGCAGCGGCCAGAGTGCTGCTTGACGCGGGATTCGCCGAGGTCGAAGAAGCGGACGCCTGGGCCGCGCTGGAATCCGGCGGCTGCGCATTCACGCGCCGCGACGGGGCGATCATCGCCTGGCGCGCAGGATCGGCCCTCACTGCCCAGAGTCCGGTGCGCGTCTTCGGCTGCCACACCGACTCTCCGGGCCTCGTGCTGAAGCCGCAGCCCGACTTCTCCTCACAGGGGTGGGCGCAGGTGGGCGTCGAAGTCTACGGGGGACCGCTGCTCACCACCTGGTTCGACCGCGACCTGGCGATCGCCGGTCGAGTGGTCGCTGCGGACGGAAGCGAGCACCTGGTTCGGACCGAGGCTGTAGCCCGCGTGCCGATGCTCGCGATTCACCTCGATCGTGAATCGGGCGGTGCAATCACGGTGGATCGCCAGAGGCACCTGCAGCCGATCATCGGCATGGGCGAGGCATCCGTGGGCGACCTGCTCGCCGAGTCGGCGGGACTCGCCGCCGCGGACATCGTCGGCGCGGATGTGCGGCTCGTGGACACGCAGGCGGGCGGGCGCCTCGGAGCGGACCGTGAACTGCTGGCATCGCCGAGGCTCGACAACCTGAGCTCGATGTATGCCGGACTCGTTGCGATCGTCTCGGGAGAAGTGGCGGAGGGATCCATCGCCATGCTCGCCGCATTCGATCACGAAGAGCTCGGATCGCAGACTCGCTCGGGGGCGAGCGGGTCCCTGCTGGAGGACGTCATCGTGCGGCTCCGTGCGGGGCTCCAGGCCTCCGAGGAAGACGCGGCGCGGGCGATGTCCGCCTCCTGGTGCCTCTCTGCCGACGCGGGGCATTCGGTGCATCCGAACTATTCGGAGAAGCACGATCCCAACGTGCATCCGATTGCAGGTGGCGGCCCGATGCTGAAAGTCAACGCGAATCAGCGCTATGCGACAGATGCCCACGGTGCGGCGCTGTGGCAGCGATGCTGTGAATACGCCGGTGTCGAATCGCAGGTCTTCGTGTCGAACAACGGAGTGCCGTGCGGCTCAACGATCGGACCGCTGACGGCGACCAGGCTCGGCATGCGCACCGTCGATGCGGGCGTACCGCTGCTGTCCATGCATTCGGCGCGGGAACTCGCGCACGTCGACGATCTGCACGGCCTCGCGAAGATCGCGGTCGGCTTTTTCGCCTCCGCGTGAGATCGGAAGGCGACTTGTGACTTCTTCCCGGTGCACTCGGGCATCCTATTGGCTAGGATCGATGCATGAGTGAGGTGCAGCAGTCGGGCAATGTGACGCTGTCGACGCGCGCAATGGTTCCCTCGGTCCAGCGCGTTGGCAACCGCGAGATCGAGGTCACGTTCTTAGGGAACAATTCGAAGGGTCAACCCACATGGGTGCTCTGGAATCCCAGCGAGCCCTATCTGATCGGCATGCTGATCCAGGGCAAGCTCGGGTTCCACTTCGAACAGCGCACCGACCAGGGAGTGATGCTGCACGAGAACATCTCGTTGCAACGGGTGCAACGAGCGCTCGGCGGCTATTGAGGCGGAGTTTCCAGCCCGTCGCGACGCGCCGAACACGGCTCCAGGGATCGGCATCATTCCGCGGATTTTCTGGCAGATTCAAACTTATTTGCGCGTCGATTTGCATAGCCCCGACAATTCATCGTAAGCTTACATCTCGGTAGCCCACGGCGCGAAAGTGCCAAAGGCCCCATCGTTTAGCGGCCTAGGACACCGCCCTTTCACGGCGGCAGCACGGGT
>JBEBSS010000084.1:0-5033 GCA_040394175.1 Leucobacter soli
TAACCCCCGTCACTTGTCACGGGAGTGTCGCGAGCGGTGTGCGGGTGCACTTTCGTGACAGGTTTCGGCAATGGTTTGGTTTGGTTCGGGCCGAAGTGGGCTGGACCGAACTGGGATGGGCCGAAGTGGGCTGGACCGCACCGGGCTGGACCGAACTGGGCTGGACCGAACTGGCCGGGCCGTGCTGAGCCGGTGATGGCTGCGGGAGCAAGGAGCAAGGAGCAAGGAGCAGGGGGCGAGGGTGCGCGCACACCGCGGCGGCACGCAGGCGCGTCCGCGCAGGGGTAGTCTTTTTCCGTGCGCCAGATAACACAATCGAGCAAGCTCGCTGGAGTCCGATACGACGTGCGTGGCCCCATCTTGCAGGAGGCCGAACGGCTGGAGCGGGCGGGTCACCAGATCCTCAAGCTGAACATCGGCAATCCGGCCCCCTTCGGGTTCGAGGCTCCGCCCGAGATCGTCGAGGCCCTGCGTCGTGCGTTGCCCGAGGCGCAGGGATACAGCGACTCCCGAGGGATCCTGCCGGCCCGCGAAGCGGTGGCGCGTCACTACACGGAGATCGGGATCGCGCAGATCGGGCCCGAGGACGTCCTGATCGGGAACGGCGTGAGCGAGCTGATCTCTCTCGTCTTGCAGGCGCTCGTGAGCCCGGGCGATGAGATCCTCGTCCCGTCTCCCGACTACCCGCTCTGGACCGCGCAGGTCACGCTGCAGGGCGGGAAGGCCGTGCACTATCCGTGCGACGAGCAGAACGGTTGGATGCCGGATCTCGACGCGATCGAATCTCTGATCAACGAGCGCACGACGGGCATTGTCCTGATCAATCCGAACAACCCGACGGGCGCGGTCTACTCGGCGGAGCTGGTGCGTGGATTCGCGGCGCTCGCGGAGCGGCACGGACTCGTGCTCATGGCCGATGAGATCTACGACCACATCCTCTACGGCGAGGCGACGCACGAGTATGCGGCGCTGCATGCGACCGAGACGCTGTGCCTCACGTTCAGCGGGCTGTCGAAGGTGCAGCGGGTGGCGGGCTACCGGTCGGGCTGGGTGCTTGCCTCGGGCAATCGCGCGATGGCCGCCGATTTTCTCGAGGGGTTGACCTTGCTCGCGAACATGCGGATGTGCGCGAATGTGCCCGGTCAGCATGCGATCCCGGTCGCACTCTCGTCGACGTCGAACTGGTCGGGCATCGACGAGCTGTGCGCTCCCGGCGGGAGACTGCGCGAGCAGCGGGACACCGCGCACGCCCTGCTGACCGCGATTCCCGGAGTGAGTTGCGTGCTCCCCGGCGGTGCGATGTATCTCTTCCCGAGGCTCGATCCCGAGCGTTACCCGATCCACGACGACCAGCACTTCGTGATCGAGCTGCTGCGGGCGACGCAGGTGATGGTGACGAATGGCCGCGGTTTCAACTTGCCGACTCCCGACCATCTGCGTTTCGTCTCGTTGCCGACGGTGCCGGTGCTGAGCGAGGCCATCGGCCGGATCGCCGACTATCTCGCCACGGTGAGGGTGGACTGAGGTGGTGGTCAGGGTTCTGGCCGCCGCTGCGAGGCCAGCGCCGGTGCCGTCTCGGCATCGGGTGGGGGTGTGCGGGTGAGCGTGAGGATCCTCGCCGTAGGTAAGAAGCATGAGACCTGGGTCTCCGACGGTATCGCGCGCTATGAGCAGCGGCTGCGCAAGCCGTTCGATGCGTCGTGGCAGTTGCTGCCGCATTCTGCGCGCGAGGGCGAGGCCGCTCGTTCCGAGGAGTCGGATCGCATCCTGTCGAAGCTGGATCGTGACGCCTACGTGGTGCTGCTCGATGAGCGCGGCCTGAACCTCGATTCGCCTGAGCTGGCGAGTCGGCTGCGGGGCGCATTTGATTCGTCCCGTCAGGTCGCCGTGGTGATCGGCGGTGCGTATGGGGTCGATGATCGGGTGCGGCGGCGGGCGGATCTCGTGTGGAGCCTGTCGAAGCTGGTCTTCCCGCATCAGCTGGTTCGGTTGATCCTCGCTGAACAGCTGTATCGTGCGCAGGAGATCTCCGGCGGTCGGCCGTATCACCACGTGTAGCTGCTGTCTTCGCTCGCTATGGGCTCGTGCTGCGGTGGCGATGCGGTGGTTCGGGCAGGTCCCTCGGGGGTGCTCCGGAGGTTCGTGTCGGTGGTCGCAGCTAGCCTGTGCGCATGAGTTTCAGCATCGGTGTTGACCGCGAGGATCGCGCTTCGAACACCTCGTTTCGGCGGGGTCTCGCGACACGCCGAGTCGGGGGTGTGAGCAAAAATCTTTTCCACCGGAGCGACCTGTGGATAACTTGTCGAGACGCGCGGAATCCCGCCACCCGCTCTCCCCAGGTGAGCAACTTTTTCGGTGGAAACCCGGTGCAAAACTACATTGGTGTAACTACATCATGTTGTGGTCGGTCTTCGTGTGGTTCACTAGATGTAGTGCCTCGGGCGAGGTAGAATGGTTTTTGGAGAAAGGGCGTGAGCATGGCAACTACCGTGTACACCAAACCGTCGTGCGTGCAGTGCAATGCAACCTACCGAGCTCTTGATAGCAAGGGCATCGAGTACGACATCATCGATCTTTCCGAGGATCCGGCAGCGCTTGAGACCGTCAAGGAGCTCGGCTACCTGCAGGCGCCCGTCGTTGTGACCGATGACGAGCAC
Source organism: Leucobacter soli (assembly GCA_040394175.1). Classification (GTDB taxonomy): domain Bacteria; phylum Actinomycetota; class Actinomycetes; order Actinomycetales; family Microbacteriaceae; genus Leucobacter; species Leucobacter soli_A. The sequence goes on from JBEBSS010000084.1 coordinate 2,658, forward strand.
TGGTCGGGTTTCCGTCCCGACAAGATCTCGGCGCTCGCCGATCGTCTCTCCGACTGAGGTGCGTGGGATCGGTGAAATCGAGCATTGATTTCACGCGATCCGCACCGACGGCGCGCTCCGGGTGCGGGGAGGCAGGAGAGAGGCGTGAGATGTCGGCCCTGGTCTACTTCTCAAGCGTTTCGGGCAACACCGATCGCTTCGTCGAGAAGCTGGGTCTTCCTGCGCGGCGGATCCCGCTCTATGCGAAGGACGAGCCGCTGGTCGTCGACGAGCCGTACGTGCTGATCGTGCCGACGTATGGCGGGGGTCCCGACACGCGAGCAGTGCCGAAGCAGGTGATCCGGTTCCTCAACGACGAGCACAACCGAACACTCTGCCGCGGAGTCATCGCAGCGGGAAATACGAATTTCGGCGAAGCTTTCGGGCTCGCGGGCGAGATCATCGCCAAGAAGCTGCGGGTGCCTTACCTGTATCGCTTCGAACTCTTTGGAACACCGGATGACGTCAACGCCGTCAGAGAAGGATTGGAAAAGTTTTGGACTCAGCAGCAAACACCGCAGTGATGGAGCCCGAGCACGCTTCTTCGAAGGTCAGCGACATGGACTACCACTCGCTGAACGCGATGCTGAACCTGTACGACGCGAACGGCCTGATCCAGTTCGACAAGGACCGCGAGGCGGCGCGCCAGTACTTCCTGCAGCACGTCAACCAGAACACGGTCTTCTTCCACAACTTCGAGGAGCGCATGCGCTTCCTCATCGACAACGACTACTACGAGAAGGAACTGGTCGATCAGTACTCGATCGAGTTCGTCGAGAAGCTGACCGATGAAGCGTACGCGATGAAGTTCCGCTTCCCGACGTTCCTGGGCGCCTTCAAGTTCTTCACCTCGTACGCGCTGAAGACGTTCGACGGCAAGCGCTATCTCGAACGTTTCGAGGATCGCGTGGTCATGGTCGCACTCGGCCTGGCGCAGGGCGATGAGGAGCTTGCGCGCGGCTACGTTCGCGAGATCATCTCGGGTCGCTTCCAGCCTGCGACGCCGACCTTCTTGAACCTCGGCAAGGCGCAGCGCGGCGAATTGGTCTCGTGCTTCCTGCTTCGCATCGAGGACAACATGGAATCGATCTCGCGCGGGATCAACTCCTCGCTGCAGCTCTCGAAGCGCGGTGGCGGCGTGGCCCTCTCGCTCTCCAACATTCGTGAGTCGGGTGCTCCGATCAAGAAGATCGAGAACCAGTCGTCGGGCATCATCCCCGTGATGAAGCTGCTCGAAGACAGCTTCAGCTACGCGAATCAGCTCGGAGCTCGTCAGGGCGCGGGCGCCGTGTACCTGAGTGCGCACCACCCCGACATCATGAAGTTCCTCGATACCAAGCGTGAGAACGCCGATGAGAAGATTCGCATCAAGACGCTCTCGCTCGGCGTCGTCGTGCCTGACATCACCTTCGAACTCGCGAAGAAGAACGAGGACATGTACCTCTTCTCGCCCTACGACGTGGAGCGCGTCTACGGCGTTCCCTTCGGCGACATCGCCGTGAGCGAGAAGTATTACGAGATGGTCAACGATGCGCGCATCAAGAAGACCAAGATCAGTGCTCGGCACTTCTTCCAGACCATCGCGGAACTGCAGTTCGAATCGGGCTACCCGTACATCGTGTTCGAGGACACGGTGAACCGCGAGAACCCGATCAAGGGTCGCATCAACATGTCGAACCTGTGCAGTGAGATCCTGCAGGTGAACACCCCCACCAGCTACAACGAGGATCTGAGCTACAACCAGATCGGCAAGGACATCTCCTGCAACCTCGGCTCGATGAACATCGCCGCGGCAATGGACGGCGACAACTTCGGCTCGAGCGTCGAGCTGGCGATCCGCGCACTGACTGCGGTGAGCGACATGAGCCACATCACCTCGGTCCGCTCGATCGAGGACGGTAACGACAAGTCGCACGCGATCGGTCTCGGCCAGATGAACCTGCACGGCTACCTTGCTCGTGAACGCGTGCACTACGGCAGCGAAGAGGGCCTCGACTTCACGAACATCTACTTCTACACGGTGCTGTTCCATGCGCTGCGCGCGTCGAACAAGATCGCGATCGAACGCGGAGAGGTCTTCGACGGCTTCGCCGACTCGAAGTACGCTTCGGGCGAGTTCTTCGACAAGTACACCGATCGCGAGTGGGCTCCCGAGACCGATCGTGTGCGCAGCATCTTCTCGGACGCGGGCGTCGAGATCCCGACCCAGTCGGACTGGCTCGAACTGAAGGCGAGCGTGCAGGAGCACGGCATCTACAACCAGAACCTGCAGGCGGTGCCGCCCACCGGCTCGATCTCGTACATCAACAACTCGACGAGCTCGATCCACCCGATCGC
>JBEBSS010000085.1:0-4339 GCA_040394175.1 Leucobacter soli
GACCGGTGCCCCCATCGCAGCCAGGATCCCGCGCGCACTATCGTCAAGGGATCCGATCGCGCAACCCCCTGTCGGGATGCGGTGAGACCTGAGACCGTGGGAATACATCACACGATCAAGGAGGCCACCATGGGCGCATCGGACAAGATGGAAGCGGGAATGGACAAGCTGAAGGGCAAGGCGAAGGAAGCCGCTGGCCACGTCACGGACAATGAGAAGCTCGTTGCTGAAGGCAAGATGGATCAGGCGAAGGGCGACATGAAGAGCGCGGCCGAGAAGGCCAAGGACACCGCCAAGGACATCTTCGGCAAGTAGTCGGTTCGGCATGACATCAGACACCCCCGGTGCCCAGTGCGGGCCCGGGGGTGTCCGTGCGTCTGCGCGACCGCTGCCGGCCCGTCGTGCGACGGCAGTGCGGCCTAGATCAGTCGGTCGGGCCGATAGCGCGGGAGCGGCCTCGTATCCTCGAGTGAAGCCTCCTCGCTTCTGTCGAATGCTTCTGTCACGCGTGCGGCCGAGACGGGCTCGTACCCGTTGGCGAGGCCGTGCGCGGCCGGGGCCGTACGACTCTCATGACCATCGCCGAAATGTTCCGGTGTGCTGGTACTCATCATCGTGCTCCTCTTCGTGCTCCTCGTCGAATCAGGTGTTTCAGTATCTCCGCTGGGATGCGGCGCGAGAAGGGGCTTGCCGTCTCGCGCACAACTCGATACGCTTCCGGCGCGCAGCCGGGGTCTTGCCCGTCCGATTCCTCACCCACGACCTCAGCGTATGTCGGATGAGCGGACCGGCGGATCCCCCCTCGGTCGGAGATTCGAGGTGATCACTCGGGCGGAGCGCCCTCATGGCTACAGGGCGACGAGCAGGGCGAGGATCGCCAGCGCCGCCGCGACAGGCGTCATCACCAGGCGCTCCTTGCGCGATCTCGACATCAGATTCATCAGGCTGCCGAGCTCCGCAAGCGCCGAGCGCCAGACAGCCCGAAGGGTCTACGCTTTCGGGACAGGCGGCCCGAGCCAGAGCAGCACCACGAACACCGCGATGACGGCGAGGATCGCCAGCCCGATTGCGAGGAGCGGGCGTCGGAGCACCCATGCCTGCATCTGCTCGACGAATCCCTTCGGGGCATCGCCTCCGGGCTTCAAGCGCCAGTCCCCTGCCAGCTTGCCCGTTCGATCGAGCACCAGTTCGAACGGAACAGTGGCGAAGGGGACGATCGACAGCGCCAGGCCGAGTATGCCGGTGCCGGCGCCCCAGCGCTGATTCACCCAGGTGAACACGGTCACGACGCAGTACGACAGGAACACGAACCCGTGGATGCCGCCCGCGATCGGTACGGCATTCGTCACATCTGCAGCACGCAGGATCAGCGCGGTGATCAAACCGGCCCAGGTGATGGCCTCCGCGGTGGCGAAAGTGCGGAACAGGGCGCGCGGCGACATGATGATCCCTCTCGTTGGCCTCCCGCAACGCTATCGGGTTCCGACTGAGAGCACGCTCCACCGACGCCCATCACGTGAATCGCTCCTCCTCGGTTCGTGCCACGCCCGCGGGCACGGGAGCGGTAGCCTGTGGGTGTGCCCGATACTCCGATGCCCACTCCGAAGAATGTGCAGCTCGACGATACCGTCGAGCTGCTGCGCGACCTGGTTCGTGCGGCATGCGTGAACGATGGGACCGAGTCATCGGGGCAGGAGGTGCGCGGCGTCCGGGTGCTCCAGCGGTTCCTTGCCGAGGCGATCGATACGGGTCGCCTTGAGACGCAGGTGCTCGAGGCCGCGCCCGGCCGCGCGTCGCTCATTGCGCGGGTCAGGGGATCGGACCCGACGGCCCCGATGCTGGGTCTCCTCGGTCACCTCGACGTAGTGCCTGCGAACCCTGAGCGATGGAGTCGCGACCCGTTCGGAGGCGATCTGGTCGACGGAGAGGTCTGGGGCCGAGGCACGGTGGACATGCTGTATCTCACCGCCGCCTTCGCGGCGATCGTGCGTGAGGTCGCGCTCTCGGATGCCCCGCCGCGCGGCGATCTCGTGCTTCTCGCGGTTGCCGACGAGGAGGCGGGCGGCGAGTACGGGCTCAAATGGCTGCTGCGCGAGCACCCGGACGCAGTTCGGGTGACCGAGGCGCTCAGCGAGACCGGCGGGATGCGGCTGGGCGGTCACGTCGCGATCGATATCTCGGAGAAAGGATCGGCGGGCCGACGGCTCGTCGTGCGCGGTACGCCCGGGCACGCCTCGATCCCGTACGGAGCGAAGAGCGCTGTCGTGCGCGCGGGTCGGGTGCTGCAGCGGCTTGCCCAGGTCGAGCCGGCGATCGAGCTCGGGGAACTCTGGCGTCCGTTCATCGAGGCTCGGATCGAGGATCAGGAACTCGCCGAACGGCTGCTCGACCCAGTGCGCATCGACACGGCGCTTCCCGAACTGGGTGGAATCGCAGGGTACGCGCACGCTGTGTCCCGCATCACCATCTCCCCGACGGTGCTGCGTTCGGGGAGAAGTCACAACGTGATCCCCGACGAGGCGCACATCGACCTGGATATCCGCACGCTTCCGGGCACCACCGATGAGCAGGTCGATCGTCTGCTGATCGAGATGCTCGGAGACCAGGCCGGCGGGGTCGAGATTCGTCACTTGAAAGGTTGGCCCGCGACGGCATCGCCCGCGGACAATCCGCTCTTCCACGCGGTGCGCCGGGCCGTCAGCGCGACCGACGGCTCTCGGGTGGTGCCTATCATGGCTGCCGGAGGTTCGGACGCGAGGCTCTTCCGCATGATCGGGATCCCCGCTTACGGCTTCGGGCTGCTCTCGGAGGACTGGACCTACGAGCGATACCGGGAGCGGATCCACGCGCATGACGAACGCATCGACGTGCGCTCCATCGAGCTCACCCTCGAGGCGGCGCGGCGCGTGGTTGCCGAGCGCATCGGCTGAGGCGCGGGGCGGCCGGATCGACGCACTGCCTGCAGGGGAGCCCGCGTGGATTCTCCCCGGGCAGGCGCGACTTAGCGTCCGAACACGTCGCGGGGGTGCGAGAACCGCCAGAGGAAGTCCGGTTCGGCGATCGCAGCGCCGGTCACGATTGCGGTCGATGCCTCGCCGGTCGGGGAACTCGACCTGATCTCACCGACTTCGGCACCCGAAGGGCTCGCACCGATCGTACCCAGTTCTGCGCTGCGCGTCGCGCGCTCGCCCGGCACGAGCACCGAGTTGAGGTCGTCGGCCGAGAGCAGCGGCACTTCTTCTCCCGTCCAGGTGATGACGGTGCCGATCCTCGCTCCCTGCTCGGCGAGCTGCACGGGCTGCCCGGTGGTCGCCATTGCTGCGAGGACGGTTCGAGTGTCTTCTGCCCGCGCATCGCTGTCGGGGCGATCCAGCGTCACGGCGATCGCGACGAGGTCGCGCCCGAGGATGTCCTCGTGCTTCGCCGCCACAAGGCTGTAGCCGTTCGGGAAGGTCGTACCCGTCTTCACGCCGATCACTCCGGCATCGCCGAGGAGTCGGTTCGTGGTCGTGATCTCACCGAGGCCGGGAATCTCGATCACCGATTGCGAGACGATGGAGGCGACCAGCGGATCTGCCAGTGCGATGCGTGCCAGGCGGACGATGTCGGCGGCGCTCGCCACATTGTTGTCCGAGAGGCCAGAGGCTTCTTCGATGTACACGGTCGAGAGGCCATGGCGGGAGAGCCAGTCGGTCGCCGCGGAGATGAACGCCTCGTCGCTGCCGAAGATCCACCTGGCGTAGGAGATCGCGTAGTTGTTGGCAGACGGCACGAGGACGAGATCGAGCACCTGCCGGGTGGACAGTTCGAGGCCGACAGGGGCCGGGGCGAAGGTGCCGTCCTGCGCCAGCACCTCGTCGACCAGTGCGGCATCCGCCTCTGTCAGCGTGTAGGTGGGGCCGTCGGTACCAGGTTCGACGGGCGCCGCTTCGAGCCCGACCAGTACGGTGATGAGCTTCGTGATGCTCGCGATCCGGTAGCTGCTCTCGTCGTTCGACCAGACCGGCTCGTCGTGCAGCCATCCGGCTGCGGAGGGGAGCACTTGCGCGTCGACCGCGGCCTGGGCCAGGGCGCCGTCCGCGTCGAACGGGGTCTCGGCCTCGATCGAGAGCGTCGCCTCGAGTGCGGGGAGCGGCGTGCCTGCGATGACCGCGCAGTACCCGCCAAGCAGGGCGAGCACCGCGACCGCGCCCGCGGCGAGGCGTCGCCTCCGATATATTCGTCGCTTCGCGGCAGGGATCGGAGTGTCGGTCACCAAACCAGCATAGGACGAAGGCGCTGAGAGCAACGCAACGCGTTGCGCGCCGTATGTCCCGAGCCCGCCTCGGGCTCGGTGGTT
>JBEBSS010000086.1:0-4315 GCA_040394175.1 Leucobacter soli
ATGAGTCCAGTGCTCTAACCGACTGAGCTAACGCCCCTTGCGCAACTGTTCCAGCTTACTGGAGATCGGCGTTGCCCCGTGGCAGTGTCAGCGACGATCATGGCCGCCGGAGGAGGCGCTCGGTGCTGAGACGAAAGCCATGCCGGGCCAGGAGCGAGCGGGCATCGTCCGCCGAATCGCCGCTCGGAAGGTCCATACGAACCGTCCAGTACCCGCCAGCCGCGAATTCCGCCAACAACGCAGCGAATGACTCATCCGAAAGGGTCGATGCGCGCTTGAGCCCAGAGCGCATCTCGAACTCGACGATCGCATCGGCCGACACCCAGGTGTCATCGGGCCCGGGGGAGAACTCGGCCTGCACGCCGAGCCGATCCGCGTGGGCCCGAAGCTCGGGGACCCGAATGAGGTCGAGTGAGACTCCGTGTTGCGGCGCGACAGACCGCAGCCAGCTCTCCGAATGCTCGGCGTAGCCACGACGCAGATAGAGGCGGCGGGCATGCGGGTTGTCGGCCATGACGTCGACGATCTCGATCTGGGCACCCTCGGCGGCCGCCTCGTCATCCACCGCGTCCATCAGGAGGCTGCCGATGCCTGATCCTCGTTCAGCAGGATCGACGCTGAGCGTCTCCAGGACCACTGCAGGCAGGCCTTCGAAGTCGCACGTGTAACTCACGGCATACCCGACTGGGCGATCTTCACGTGTGGCGAGCCACAGCGATGCACGAACCTGCTCGTCGAACAGTCTGCGGTAGTGCGCGAGGCGCAACGGCCAGCTCTGCTCCGCCGGAATCGTGGCGATCCCGGCGGCACCGATCGAGAGGTGATGTGCGAAGAGCTCATTCCAGAGCGCAGCTACGCGCGGAGCGATCTCGATTCCGCCTCGTTGCACGGTGATTGCATTCGAACTCATCGCAGGTACTGCTCCGTGAAACGCGACAGCACCATCTGAGAAGCGCGCACATCGGCTCGCTGCACGCGTTCGATCAGCGCGTCGACCTCGCCCGGGTCGAAGTAGCCGTGGTCGACGTAGGCGTGAATCCGAGAGGTCATCGCCGCCCCATCGAGTTCGGGATGGAACTGGGTGGCATACACGTTGCGCCCCACCCGAAACGCCTGCACTGGGCATGTGGGGGAGCTGGCGAGCACGGTGAGGTGGGCAGGAACCTCGCTGATCGCTTCCTTGTGTCCCACGAACGCGTCGAACTCTGCGGGCAGTTCGCGCATCAGAGGGTCGCGAAGCCCGTCCGGGGTGAGGCTGATCCTCGTCGCCTGCGTGTTCTCGCCGTAGGTGCGATCGACGCGCGCACCCTGATGAGTGCCGATCGTGCCGATCCCGTAGCAGATCCCGAGAAACGGGAAGTCCTGGTCGAGCACCTGGTCGAGCAACCCCGCGAGGTCGCGCTCCACCCGCCGCTCGTTCTCCGACTTGGTCTCCTCGGGTTCGCTGACGGTAAACGGGCTTCCGGCGAGGATGATGCCGGAATAGCCGTTGAGGTCGAGATCGCCGAGAGGTTCCTGATCGATGCGAACCCAGGCCAGGTCTTCCGGGAGAAGACCGGTGAGCGTGCAGTAGGAAGCGTGCTCCTCGGAGGCAATGCGTTCGTCGTCGCGCGTCGTGATGAGGAGGAACGGTTTCACCCCTCAAATCTACCTGAGCAGGGCCTGTTTGCCGATCTCGTGCAAACGTGAAAGACTCATGGCGACACATTGCTGTCGACAGTTCGACGTTGGGGAAGACGTTTCGAACCGAAGGGAGCAAGTGATGTCGTTAGCAACCGCGTCTGCGCATCTGGAATCGTCGTTCGCAACGGGGGTGCTTTTTGTGCACTCCTGCCCGAAGGCCCTGGTTCCTCACGTCGAGTGGGCGCTGGCCCGCCAGATCGGCAAAGTGGTCAAACTCGACTGGGAGCCGCAGCCACTCATGCCCAGCATGATGCGCACCGTCGCAAGCTGGCGCGGAGCCGCTGGCACCGCCGCCGAAGTCGCCTCTTCGCTCTTTGGCTGGCAGCAGTTGCGATTCGAAATCACCGAGGATCAAAGCGCGTGCGGAGACGGGGGTCGGTGGATGCACACTCCCGAGCTCGGGATCTTCCGTATGCAGGTGGACGCTGCGGGCAACGGAGTGCTGACCGAGGGTGCGGTCCGCAGCGCCATCGATGATGCCGCGGGAGATGCCGCTGCACTCATCAGGATCTTGAGCGGAGCGCTGGGTGAGGCGTGGGATCGCGAACTGGAGCCGTTCCGCGCTGCCGAGGTGGGCGACGCGACGATCTTCGAGCTTCCGCGCCTCAGCGCGGGCTGAGCAGGACGGCGGGGATCGTGGCGCGAGGCGCACCAGGATAGGCTCCTGTTTCAGTCGTACGAGCGGACCGCGAGTACGGCGTTATGCCCCGGCCAGCCGTTGGGGAACAACGCATCGCGTTGTTCGCGGCTACGCCGCAGAGGCCTCCTGGCTTCTGTGGGGGCGTTGAGAGTGTGTCAGTCGTACGAGCGGACCGCGAGTACGGCGTTATGCCCCGGCCAGCCGTTGGGGAACAACGCATCGCGTTGTTCGCGGCTACGCCGCAGAGGCCTCCTGGCTTCTGTGGGGGCGTTGAGAGTGTGTCAGTCGTACGAGCGGACCGCGAGTACGGCGTTATGCCCCCCGAACCCAAACGAGTTCGAGATCGCGAGCTGCGGGCCTTCGCCGAGCTGCTGCGGCTCGACAGACACGGAGAGCGGAGTGGCCGGATCCTGATCGACGAGGTTGATCGTGGGGGGAGCGACTCGGTTCTTCACGGCAAGAATCGTGAACATCGCCTCGAGGGCGCCGGTTCCTCCGAGAAGATGGCCGGTTGCAGCTTTCGTGGCGGACACGGGGATCTGCTTCACGCGCTCACCGAAGACCTTCTCGAGAGCGGTGTATTCGTTGGGGTCGCCGACCGGAGTCGAGGTCGCATGAGCGTTGATGTGCGTGATGTCATCGGCGGTGGCGCCTGCCTGCTCGAGGGCGAGGGAGATGGCCCGGATGGCGCCATGTCCCTCGGGATCGTTGGCGGTGATGTGGTACGAGTCCGCGGTCACGCCGCCACCGGCGATCTCCGCGTAGATCTTCGCGCCGCGTGCAAGGGCGTGCTCTTCGGTTTCGAGCACGAGCGCGGCAGCTCCCTCGCCCATGACGAAGCCATCGCGGTCCACGCTGTACGGTCGCGATGCCGTTGCGGGGGAGTCGTTGCGCTTGGACAGTGCCTGCATCGAGTTGAACGCGGTGAGCGTGATCGGGTGAATCGCGGCTTCGGATCCACCGGCGATGACGACGTCTGCCAGTCCCGCCTGCAGGTGCTCGTACGCGCTGACGATCGACTCGGTGCTCGATGCACACGCGGAAGCGACGGTGCGCGCGTAGGCTCGAGCCTCGAAGTGCATCGACACGGCCGCGGAGGGAGCGTTCGGCATCAGCATGGGGACGGTCAACGGCATCACGCGCCGCGCCCCCTTCTCGCGGAGGGTATCCCAGGCGTCGAGCAGCGACCAGACGCCCCCGATGCCGGTTGCCCAATCGACGCCGAGGCGTTCGGATGCGACAGCGGGAGATCCCGCGTCCGCAAATGCCTCCATTGCAGCGACCAGCGCGAACTGGCTCGACGGATCCAAACGCTTCGCCACGGGACGTGCAAGTACATCCGATGGTTTCACGCGTGCCTGACCCGCGAAGGTCACCGCGAGATCGTACTTCTCTACCCAGTCGTATTCGAGCGTGCGCACACCCGACTCACCGGCTAGCAGCGAATCCCAGCTTTCTGCGGCGGTGCCGCCGATGGGGGATGACGCGCCGATGCCAGTGACAACGATCTTCTTGCTCATGATCTTGCTCCGTATACGAACTGGGAGTGGGTACTTGGGAAAAGAGTAGGTGAGCTGCTTCGGGGGTGGGCAATTCGATACCCACCCCCGAAAAGCTGCTCGGCGCCGATGTTAGGCTTGTGCGCCCGCGATGAAGCTCACAGCATCGCCGACGGTCTTGAGGTTCTTGACCTCTTCGTCGGGAATCTTGACGTCGAACTTCTCTTCTGCGTTGACAACGATGGTCATCATCGAGATCGAGTCGATGTCCAGGTCATCGGTGAACGACTTGTCGAGAGCGACGGCGTCGGGAGCGATGCCGGTCTCGTCGTTGATGAGCTCGGCAAGGCCGGCCAGAATCTCGTCGTTGCTGAATGCCATATTGTTCTCCTTGGTAGTGGTGACTTGATCGAGTTTACTGAGTCAGGGTGCCTTACGGCAGTTCTACGACCTGCGCGCCGTAGACAAGTCCCGCGCCGAAGCCGATCTGCAG
>JBEBSS010000087.1:0-3109 GCA_040394175.1 Leucobacter soli
GGGGCGCGGATTCGCATACGACTCCGGATTCGACCCCGGACGTCTGAGGCGATCCGTGCGCTGAGGCTTCGGCCTGCCGGGCCGAAGTTGGCCGCGCTCCAACCGCTAGTCGAGTTCGAGAGTGCTGGCTTCCTGCTCCGTCAGTTCGATCTCGGCGCCGTTGTCTCCCACCCAGCAGTGGTGACGCTGCCCTGGGAGCGGGTGAGGCCGTCTGAGAATGGTGTAGCTCACACCGTCGAGGATTCGCGGTTGCTCGATCCTTGCTCTCTTCTTCTGCTGTTCGTCGTAGGAGATCCCGAAGACGAGACCCAGCGAGAGCCCCATGGCAAGCCACAGGGGAATGTTGTCATTCGCAATGCCGATCGCGATCCCCACTGCCGTCCCGATCGAGAGGCCGATCGCGAGGCCGGCGCTCTCCTTCTTACCCATGCATCCAGGCTATTGAACTTCGCGGAGCGTGGGATCCCCCTTGCGGGGGAGCGGACGTGCGGGCACGGAGCCCCGATGCACGAGCAACTCGGCTCCGTGCGGGATCCCGCAGAGGCAGCCGCAAGAGAGCGAGACTTGTCGATCCAGGGCGAAGGGCGAGAGCTCCGGAGATGAACAGTCAGGCCTCCGTCTGCGCGGTTGCCTTGCGCTCGCGGTAGCGGTGGACGGCGTGGGTGTTCCCGCAGACAGGAGAGCAGTAGGCGCGACGACCGGCACGGCTGGTGTCGACGTAGGCGCGTTCGCAGCCGGGGCGCGCGCAGATACCCATGCGCTCGGCATGGGCTTCGACGGCGAAGATCGCGATCCCGCCGATCGTCGCTGCCTGCACTCGTGCGGTCAGGCTCTGGTCGTCTTGGACGAAATGGAGGTGCGGAGGGAAATCGTCGTGGATCGAGAGATGGACCTGACCGGCACCGATAGCGAGAAGTTCATTGATCACCTCGCACCGTGCAACCGTCTCGGTGATGGCGAAGGCTTCCCTGAGTCGTCGAGTCCACTGGCGCAGTCCCGCGAGTTCAGCATCGAGCGTGTCGAAGCGAACGAGGTATTTGTCGAAGACTGTCGCGACCGTGCTTGGCGTCCACTGGTTGTCGGCGTCGAGGTTGATGAGTTCCTCGGCAAGGTTCGCCCCGATCATATTGTCATGGTTGAACTGCATAGACCTATGACATCACACTGGAGGCAGCACAGCAATCAAGGCAGGGACGGCCCTCCCTGATGCGTACGAGACAAGGATTTCAGGTACCCCGGAATGAACAGCCCGATGCACGACGGCCCGATCTTCACGAGCCCCGAAAGGACTGGCAGGCCCAGGTGCAGCGCTGGACGCTGATCGTGGGAGCCGCCAGCCAGCTGCTCAGCGGCGCGGGTCTTGCCATGGGGTCCCCGGCCGCCGCTGACCGCGGGTTCCTGCTCCGAACAGGACACGGGACGAGAACGACACCGTTTCACCTACTGAAAGAAGCACGGAGATGACCAGAGAAGAAAACACCACGCGACCCTTCCACCCGAAGACCGAACGCAACGGGAAACCGGTCGAAACGGCACGCCGCGAAGCGACCCTCGCCGCTCCCGGATTCGGGCAGCACTTCACCGACCACATGATCCTTGCCGACTGGACTCCCGACGCCGGATGGCACGACGAACGCATCGTGCCCTACGGCCCGTTGCTTCTGGACCCGGCATCGGCCGTCCTGCACTACGCACAGGAGATCTTCGAAGGCATGAAGGTCTACCGTCACGACGACGGATCGGTCTGGTCATTCCGTCCCGAGCAGAACGCGCTCCGCTTCCAGCGCTCCGCCGCCCGCCTGATGCTGCCCGAACTCCCCATCGACTGGTTCGTCGACTCCGTCGACGCACTCGTCTCCATCGACGCGGCCTGGGTGCCGGGCGGTCGTGAAAAGTCGCTCTATGTGCGACCGTTCATGTTCGGCGCAGAAGCCTTCCTCGGTGTCCGATCCGCGCTTCGCGCGACCTACGCGGTCATCGCCTCACCAGTCGGCGGATACTTCGACGGGGAGCTGAAACCGGTATCGCTCTGGCTCGCCGAGCACCACACGCGTGCCGCGTCAGGCGGCACCGGGAAGGCCAAGTGCGGCGGCAACTACGCGGGCTCGCTCCTTCCGCTCGCCGAGGCCGCCGAGCATGGCTGCGACCAGGTGGTGTTCCTCGACGCGAACGAGCACCAGTACGTCGAGGAGCTTGGCGGCATGAACCTGTTTTTCGCTTACGACGACGGGCGGCTCGTCACTCCCGCTTCAGAGTCCATCCTGGAAGGAATCACCAAGGAGTCCTTGATCGACATGGCCACTGACCTCGGCCACGAAGTCATCGAGCGGCCGTTCACGATCCAAGAATGGAAAGACGGCGCAACCTCCGGACGCATCACCGAGGTCTTCGCCTGCGGAACCGCCGCCGTCATCAGCCCTGTGGGACGATTGGTGTGGAGCGACGGAGAAATCAACACAAGCCCCACTGGGAAAGCGGGGCCGGTAACTGCGAGACTGCGCCGCGCACTGGTCGACCTGCAGCATGGGCGCGTCAAGGACACTCGGGGCTGGATGCATCAGATCACGAACGCTCCACGCTGAACCGACGCCCGCCTCTCCCGATAGGCGCACGCAATACCCTTACCCAGGCCCCCACACCAGGCCATCAGGAATCAATCTGAACGCTCGAAGGTCAAGACAACGGAATCAGGCGAGGCGCGGAAGGTTCCGCATCCTGACTGCCCCGCTCCCGTGATCCTTCGGCTGCTCCTCGACACAGAGCCGATCGATCTGCTGTCGGCCGGAGCGCGGCGATGGCCACCTCTCGCACATCGTTCGCCCGTGCGACGAGCCGAGAGGCGACTGGGCGCGACTGCATTCCCGCAAGCTGCGGCCGCGTGATCTCGGAGACCTTGCCGAGCACGCGGCTTAGGATGTGCGGAACGAAGCCTCCGCTTTCCAGCGGGACACCCCGACGCACAAGAGGCTACCCGAGCGTCAGGGGTATTCCGTCGAGGCCACCGGAAGCCCGATCAGAACTCAAAAAGACCCCCGGCCTGACCGGGGGTCTTCGTGGTGGGCGATACCGGACTCGAACCGATGACCTCTTCCGTGTGAAGGAAGCGCGC